>CCSC01000001.1:1312277-1968416 GCA_000756735.1 Candidatus Rubidus massiliensis
CCCTTACTTGATAGTGAAATTGGCATTATCCTACAAACCGCCCTAACTGATCTTGGTTTAAAATTTTTGGGAAGAAAAGAGCCTGAGAGAATTGAAAGAATAGATAATAAAGCCAAAGTCATTTTTAAAGATGGATCACAAATAGAATCGGATGTTCTTTTATACGCGCTTGGCCGTACAGCTAACGTGGATGCCCTTCATATTGAAAATGCAGGTATAGAGGTCAATGAGAAAGGGTATATCCCAGTAAACGCCTTATTTCAAACAAATATTTCCCACATTTATGCAGTAGGTGATGTGATTGGGGGCCCTTCATTAGCCTCTACCAGTATGGAGCAGGGAAGACTTGCTACTCGCCATGCTTTTGGGGAACAGACAGCCTTATTCCCCAACTATTATCCCATTGGCATTTATACCGTGCCTGAAATTTCTAGTTGCGGCTATACCGAAGATGAATTAAAGCAATTGGGTTTTCGCTATGAGGTGGGGAGAGCCTATTATTACGAAATTGCAAGAAGCCACATCGATGGTAGCAACGTCGGTATGTTTAAAATTTTATTTCATGCGGAGACGTTGGAGATACTAGGTGTGCACGTCATTGGAAGGGGAGCAACTGAAGTGATTCATATTGGCCAGGTGGCCACAAGTTTTAATGCAAAGATTGACTATTTTATCGATCAGGTGTTTAATTATCCTACTTACGCTGAAGGTTATAGAATTGCAGCGTTAAACGGGTATAATAAAATTAAACGAAAAAAATGATGAATAATCAATCCAGTCAAGAGATTAAACAGCCAGATTATATATACATCGATGGGGAAGAAATTCCTTTTCAAGATAAACAAGATAATGATTCATATACTCATGTGGAAGGCTTATATAAACGAAAATTTTCAATTTTTATTCGAATGATTTCAGTTGTAGGTGCTTTCATAAGCTTTTTAAGTTTTTGTATCATTGGAATACTTGTAGCTATTTTAACAGGCTTTTGTGTGATAACCTTATTTCGCTCAAGTCAATTAAAAGAAGCCTTTTATAAGTATTGGACTATATTTTGTAAAACAGTTGTTTTAACTTTAGGTTTTTCAACCGCTGTCTTTAGCCCTTCCTTAGGTTATAGTTTTTTACTTTTATATTTCACTATGAAAGGGGATAAAGACAATGAGTCATTACTTAGAAAAATATTAAAAATTTAAATTATTTTTCAGGTTTAGGACTACAGGTGAATGTTACTTTATGCTTTTCATAATTTAAAGTAACTTCACAATCGCCCGGTATTTCTCCTTTTAAAATAGCGTCCGATAAGAGATTTACAACTTCTTGAAGAATTAATCTTTTTAACGGGCGTGCGCCGTAAACGGGATCATAGCCATCTTCTGCTAAATGTGTGACTAAACTAGGTGTCCATTTTAATTCTACATGACGCTCTCTTAATCGCTTCTCTAGCCGCTCTAGTTGAATGACCACAATTTTTTCCATATCTTCTTCTCGAAGAGGTAAGAAGGGGAGAATGTCATCTAAGCGATTGATGAACTCAGGACGAAAATGAGATTTTATGACTGAATCTAGTATATTTAAAATTTGCTCTTTCGATAAACGAGCTTTAGAATGTTGTATTCTATCTAGGAGTAAATCGGAGCCTAGATTGGACGTCATAATAAAAATAGCATTTTTACAATTGACAATTCTACCTTTGCTGTCGGTAATTCTTCCATCATCAAAAATTTGTAAAAGTATATTAAATACATCGTGGTTGGCTTTTTCAATCTCATCAAATAATACAACAGCGTAGGGTCTTCTCCTTAGAGCTTCAGTTAATTGACCACCCTCATCATAACCCACATAACCCGGTGGCGATCCTATCAAACGGGACACGCTATGTTTTTCCATGTATTCAGACATGTCAAAACGAATCAAGGCTTCTTCTTGATTAAATAGTTGCTCTGCTAAGGCTTTAGCAAGTTCTGTTTTTCCAACACCTGTGGGTCCTAAAAATAGGAAAGCACCAACCGGCCTTGAAGGGTCGCTAAGTCCAGAACGGGAGCGTCGAATAGCTTCACTTATTGATTTTACCGCAAAATCTTGCCCAACAACTCTTTTTTCAAGTTCTGATTCTAAATGTAATAATCTTTCCGCTTCCCCTTCTAACATTTTCCGAACAGGTATGCCGGTCCATTTTGACACAATTTGAGCAATCAGGTGTTCATCAACCTCTTCTTGGAGTAACCGATTAGATTTGTGGTCTAAACGACTTTGGGTCTCCTCTATTTCTTTTTGCAATTTTGGGATAGTGTTATAGCGAAGTTCTGCCACTTTATTATAATCGGCTTTTCGCTCCGCTTCTTCCTCTTGAAATCGATACTGCTCTAATTGGTTTTTCTTTTCTTTTAAACCTTCAATAACTTCTTTTTCATGTTCCCATTGATTTTTTAAAGTAGCTAATTCTTCTTTAATTTCGGCTATTTTAGCTTCTAATTTTTCAGCTTCTGCTTTTGAGCTGGTAGTGTTTTCCCGTTTTAGAGCTTCTTGCTCTACGATGAGATTGGATAATTCCCTTTCTTTTGTATCGATTGGAATTGGGCGACTACCAAGTTGCATTTTGATTAAGCTTGCGGCCTCATCAATTAAATCTATGGCCTTATCTGGTAAGTGTCTTTCAGTAATGTAACGATTAGAAAGGATAACGGCAGCGTGAATAGCAGACTCAGTAATATGGACCCCGTGAAAAATTTCATACCTTTCTCTTAAACCCCTTAAAATGGCGATAGAATCTTCAACTGTTGGTTCTTGCACTAAAATGGGTTGGAAGCGTCTTTCTAAAGCCGCATCTTTTTCGATATGCTTTTGATATTCATTTAAAGTTGTAGCTCCAATACAGTGGAGAGTCCCTCTAGCAAGTGCTGGTTTTAACAAATTAGCCGCATCCATGGCGCCTTCTGTAGCACCAGCGCCGATCAGTGTATGAACTTCGTCAATGAAAAGGATAATGCGTCCTTCGTTTTGCTCAACTTCTTGTAAAATTCCTTTTAGACGCTCCTCAAATTCTCCCCGATATTTAGTGCCTGCAATTAAACTCCCCATATCAAGCGCTAAAAGTTCTTTGTTTTTTAAAGAATCGGGTACGTCTTGTTGTACAATTCTTTGGGCTAATCCTTCAGCAATTGCTGTTTTACCAACGCCTGGATCCCCAATTAACATGGGATTATTTTTAGTGCGACGACTTAACACCTGCATTGTCCGTCTAATCTCTTCATCGCGCCCGATAACAGGATCTAGTTTACCTTCGCGAGCAAGTCCGGTTAAATTCTTACAATATTTTTCAAGTGTTTGTAGATTAGCTTCTGCGCCTGGAGAATCCATATGTCGGCCTCCTCGAATTTTCCGTATTTGTTCTTCAACCTGTTTAATATCTATATTCGTAGCTTTTTTCCATGAAAAAAATGGATCACCTCCTCCTTTCCAATAAGAGAGTAAAAAATGATCACTGCTTGTATAGATATCTTTCCAATCCTTTGCAATATTTTGAGCTTCGATGATCCGAGCGGATAAATCTCTAGATGTAGTAGGAGATTGAGCATTTCCACTATATGTGGCCAGTTTATTTAAAGCTCTATCCACATCTTTTTTTAAAGAATCGGGATCTGTATTTAAATTTCGTAAAATGGAGTCAAAATACCCTTCGGGATCGGACAAAAAGGCGTATAAAAGGTGGTTTTCGGTTAGTTCTGTATTTTTTCGCTTAGTGGCATCGGCTAAAGCAGACTGTAAGGCGGAAGTTACAGCTTCTGTAAAATTTTGGTTCATAGTGCATCTCCATGACAGATTTGTAAACCCTGTATTTAAAATACATTTCCAAAAGACAAGTGTCAAGAAGCTTGTAATAGTAAATATAATTGTAAAATTTAAAAAATAGTTAACTTTGTTTATTAAAAATAAAAATTAATATATAATACTTTTTTATTTTTAATTTATGTTTTTATTATGGATCCCAATTTAACTAATATTAGTAATTATTCTTCTCAAGTAATTAACTATAATTTACAACCACAATTCTTAGACTTTCAAAGTTTTGAAAATGAGGAGAGCAATTCTTCAAAATCAAGAGATGACATTATTCTATACCTAGTAGATAAAGGGATAATCTCAGCAGATGATTGGTCTTTAAAAACTGACGTTTTATTACCAAGATTTGATCCAGTTAAACTTGTAGCAATCCCAGAAGTCGTACATAAAGTCTTTTATTCTAAACTAGCATCGAATGGTAAACAAAAAAACTTACAATTTATAAATGTTTTAAAGCTCTTTAACGCTTATTACCTAGACTACGCTTATAAAAATAATATTAGCGCACCTCTTAAAATAGTGATAGCTGGTAGTTGCGCCACATTTTGTCTTTGGCAATGGATGGAAACGCAATTGAAGAACTTGTGGCATGAAAACAAATTAGATGAGCAATTCTTACCTAATGCTGAGCCCATTCCGTTTAATGATATAGATATTAAGTTTCAAGTAGAAGGACTTGACATCCAGCATTTACAAAATCTTTTTTTAGGATTTCAAGCGATATTAAAAAAATTACAATCTCTTACCTTTAACGCAAATCCACTCAATTTGACTATTCTTCCTAATAAATCAGATCAACATTCCCTATTCTTAAGCGCAAGTTTCGATTTACATTTTAAAGATTTTTCCATGCCGATTGATACTGTCTTAGAAAGTAAACAGCAAGTTAGCCATCTATTTTCTATGAAATATTTTAAATTGCAAATTTGTTTTAATGAAGATAGCGTTCCTTGTGGTTATGAAGTTGTTTGCGATAACTTGGAAAGGGAAAAGGGGTATCAAGCTATTCTCGATAACTATTTGGGCGCTATACGATCAGATGATGCTAAAATTATTAACGGTTATGGATATGTACGGGCATTAATTACTAAAATATATGGGTGCTATCCGGTTCAAATCGTTGATGGGAAAAATATAGAAACGATTTTATTCGATACTGCCAAAAAAGAGATGGCTATAAAGGGATTTTCCGTTGCTAGCTCCATCGATCATTATGATAAATCTTTGCCTGAGAATTTTAGTCGCAAACAAGCTCTTTTTTTACAAAGTCTTTTTAGTGAATGGGAAAGTAGTGAATTAAAAAAATTTAGAACTGAAGCTAAGCAATATCTTTTCCCTTTTATTAACACTCCAAAAGATATTTCAGCTTTTACCCGCTTATTTTTTAATAACACCATCACCTTTTCTCAAGCTTATTTTCTTTTTGAAACTTATGCCTATATAGCTACTTTAATAAGTCAAGAAAGCTCTATTTATCTAGAAGATGGGTATAAACCAAGCTGGCTCCTATGTCTTCCTGGTAATTGGACGGTAATTATTCCAAGAACTTTTAGTTTATGTGAAGCTACCTTTAGTGATACAACTTTTGGGGATTTAGACCACCTTATAAACAGCTTAAAAATTACTGAAGAAGAACTAATCCTGGAAAGTAGTAAACAAAAAATTGCCGGAAAATATTCCCTTACTTCTGCCCGTCACTTACTTAACCAACCTTCAAACTTTTTAAAAAAATTAGGCTTTTTAGCTCTTTGCACCTTGTATATAGAAACCAAAAGCCAAAACGCTTTAGCTGAACTTTTATACTATATGCCGTCCTATATTGGTAAATTCCATGAAAACCAAAAAAACGCGTTAATTAATCTTTTACAAAATATTCTTCATACCCAGTGCCAAATACAAGAAAATGAAAAAATAATCGTTGAAATTGAAAAATTTAGAGCCTTTGATAATTTTTCTTTTATAGATTGGACAAAAGTTATTTATGCTTTAGCCCCATCTCATGGATTAACTTTTTTTGAAAAGCACATTGAGAATTTCACTGATAGTGAAAAAGAAAAATTTATAAATGTTTTATTAAAAAAAGATTTGCCACAAGCCTTCCAATTAATAGAAAAACTAATCAAGCAAAATAATCTTACCAATTCTTCTTTGCAAACTATCATTCATAAGATTCAATTAGCTATTGTAACGAATAAAGTAGCTTTCTATGAAGACGCTGAAAAATTATATACAGTTATGCTAGAACACTGCGATGCAAAACAAGATAAAAGCCTAAATGTTTCTTTAGCACAGCTTGGACAAGCTCTTTTTGAGAAAACAAAACGTTTAAATCTGTTAGAAAAAATTAACGCATTTAAACTACTCGATCAAGTCAAAATAGAGAGAAAAACAGAATTTTGGATCCACTTAGCTTCCAGTTGTTTAAAAGAAAATTGGGAATTATCCTTACAAATTTTAAAACTCGCTCCTTCGTTAGCGTCCGATTTTGACAAAGGTAAAGTTTTATACAAGTCATTGTTAGATCATTTTTGCCATAGTGAACAAATAGAAGTTTTTAAAACTTTTTTAACAATCATTCCAGCTACCTATTACCAAACCTTTATAAATGAAATTAATGAAAAAATCCTTAGTTTCTATCCTGAACTATTAAAGGATTCTCAAATAATTAATGTAGTTAAAAATAACATCAATATAAATGAACTTGCCCATCTAAAAAGAAGACATGTATCACAACTTATTGATAAGGGAGCATTAGAACTTGCGACTAAGGAATTAATCGAACTTATACCAAAAGAATTCAATCAAGAATTTATCAATTTACGAATAAAACTTTTGCAAGAATTTATAAAACATCCAATCGAGAAGCATCAGCTAGAAACAATTCTTAGTCTTTTTAAAAAGGAAGATTATGTAGCGGCAGGTATTGGAAAAGAAACTTTAGCAAAAGAGTTTTTGGATATTTTAAATCAAATCGATAGTACAAGCCCTCATTATAAGGTTGCATTTCAATTTTATATGACCGAATTTGAAACAGAGATTTTTGCCTTTTCACAAGATCTTTGGGAGAGCTTCTCTAATTATTTAGATAAATATATTGTAAGTTTGCACATTGAACCCTCTCAAGATAAAGGTTTTAAAAACCTTATTGAAAGAATTTTACCAAAATTTTTTGAAAAATTTTCTGGCCTTTCTTTACATGAAAAAAATTTAAAACTATTCAATCAAGCATATCTAAAAGGAATTAGTTTTCAAGTCGTTTCTAACGTATTAATAGAAAAAGCTTTTCTAGAGGTTATTAAAGAAGAAGAGTTTGATAAAGAGTTGAGCAATCTTTGCGTTTCTTTTTTAAAAAACGTCCAAAAAAGTAAAAATTTATTTACTCAAAGTCAATTAGTAAATTTGATTCGCAGCTATTTAAAAGCTGTGCTGAAACATAAACTTTACGACAATAACGTCCACGCACCCATCGTATTATCTTTACTCACTAATGTTAATAAAGATGACTTTCAAACTTTGCTTCTTTTAGAAGATATTATAGAACACATCGTAACCTTTAAAAAAATTAATTACCAAATAGTAACTCCGTTAGTTGATTGGATTTTAGCCTTTCCTTTAAGTGCAAAATTAGTAAGCTATAAAGTTGTGTATAATCATAGCGATTTTTTTAATTGCGAAATTGAACAAGATAACAACTATAAAGCCGAAGATGATTTGGTTATGATTAAAACAAGCCAAATACCCTATGACAAAGATCGCCCTCTTATTATTTCACCGAATCAATATGAATTATTCAGAAGGATAAAAAAAGGGGAAAAATTTGTTTTATCAAACGAACAATTCAATAACACTTTATTAGTTCCCTTAAAAAATTTTAAGGAATTGACGGAAATTAATCCCTTTAGCGTGAATGTACCTGACATAGAAGAAGATTTAGAAGTTTACAAGAAAAAATTTGCTTTGCTTCTATCATTGCTCAATTATCTACTAAAAAAAGAAAATGATAACAATATCGAAATAATTGATCGGATAAATAGCGCAATTACTTCATCCATAACAGTCGAAAATGTAATAGCTATTTTTGAAAAATATGTAAATAATGTTAATGAAAAAACATTTAAAAAATTATTCTATTATTTACAGTTTATTTACTTTAATAAATTTTTTCCTGAAACTGAGTTACATAAATTGATTGTTTTTTGGGAATTGTTATTAAAGTCACTAATAAATATTAAAGATTTTAATGAAGAAATAATTGAACATTTTTTATGCCAAGCTCATTTAGGGGAAGAAAACTGGCAAATGTTATTGTTAAAAATTTTTACGACTATTAACCAAAAATGTGTGAATAAAGCAATTTTTAGTGATGATGTTATTGTGAAATTAGTAGATGTTCGAGATGAGTTATTGGGTTATGAGCAATATAATTCTAAATTCATAATGTCTACGACAACTCTTATTGAAAGAATAATTGTTCATTATTACATGGATAGTAAAGATTACACTAATGCATTGGAGTATTTTTGCATTTATTTAGAAGCAAATGATGATAAATTAAGATTTAAAGAAACAGCTAAAAAATTGTTTGATCTTGTTTTAGATAATTATCAAATGCTTGATATGACCAAAGAAAGTGATTTTCTAGCTCTTTGTGAGTTGGTCGATCCAAAGGGTGTAGACTTACTTTTTAAAATGATACCGATAACTATAAAAGCCTATAATCAAAGCGTAGAGTTAAAGACTGAATTTGATAATTTAAAAGATGAAGCTCTGAAGGATATACAAAAACAAACTCAATTACAAACTCTAAAGAAAACTATTGATGATATCGCTAACGCAAACAATGTTTTATTAAAAATTGTAATAAAATTTTTGCTAAAAATTATTGATGCAAACATAAAGCCCAAAGAATTGCCAAAAACTCAATGGCAACTTTTACAAAATTTATATAGTTATTTACCTTTAGCTTATATTGATACATTTGAGAAATTAACAAAAATTATTAATTTTTATGCAGATAACGGGATCATTCCTTTAAAATCAAAAATCGATGTAATTTTACTTTTTGATCGTGAAGTTACAAAAAATAGCGATCCCGACTTTGTCGAATCTATTAGTAATCAAATGGAGCTATTGATTAGTGTTAATGATCCTATTTCGATTGCTGATACTTTGGCTTATTACACCTACTTTTTGTTAACCAACTATACTTTTGATAAATCAATAGAAAAAATCGCCCTTCTTTTGAAAAAGTGTAAATACGCCTTTGTCAAAGACAAGAATGAATTTGATCTTTTTAAAAATTCTTTATCACAAGTTTTTGCCTATTTGGAAAATAACGATAACGAAAAACCCTCTCTTAAAACACTAGTCGATATTCTTAGCATTACCTCTTTAAATCATTTTTTTAAATATTACTATTCTTTCTTAGAATTATGTCTTATTGGAAAACTTCCTAAAGATAAAGAAAATGAGATCTTTTTCTTCTCTTGTATGCTTTTTGAAGTTATCTCCAAGCATTTTTCAAAAGAGCTTATTGCTAGAAATCCTCTAATTTTCACAAGTTTTGTTACAAAATGGAGTTTTCACTCTAATTATCATTATTTATTAGATAAACTTATTATTTATTTTTTGAATAATCTTAAAAATGCAAATCAAATTGATTTTATAAAAAAAATACTTAATAGTTCACCCTGTTTTGAACATATTATTGGAGCTTCCAGTGCTTTAGAATATGTTAAAATTTTCGGTTTTGTTTTTAAAGAGATAGATAAAATACCTTCTTTAGATGATAAAGCAAGTTATATCTTAAGTTGCCTTGTGGCCTATGAAAATTTAAGAAGATACATTATAAGATCTACTTATTGTAAAAGAGAAATTGAAAATAGAGCTCAGCTAAATAAAGATAATAAAAGAACAGTTGAAGATTTTTTAGAACTTTGTTTTGCTCAAATCGCTAAACAATTGCCAAGTTATTACGATTGGTCATCAGGTGTAAATTCGGTTAAAATTTTTGCTGGAGTTAAGAATATAGTGATTCATGCTTTAAAGACGAAAGAATCTAAAAACATTGTCATCCAATTTTTAGAGTCGTTAGTAAATTCTTATGATTTACTCATTCAAAAAAAGGATCGTGAAACGATAATTCGGCTTGAGAGTTTTATAACAAATGCTGTTGTAACCATTGAAGATTTAATGAACATAGTGCCAAATCCTTTCAACTTGTTGAGTTTGGAAGAATTTAAAAGGATCATGGAAAAGTTTTTAACAATATTTACTTCCCGTAAAAATGAGTATACTATATTAGGTAAAGAACTTTTAAAAAATATCATCTTAACTCGCCTTGACCAAGAAAATAACAACCAATCGATTGATTGGCTAAACAATGTACTAAATGAACTAGAAAAAAATTAAAAAATCTGCAGCCTTGCCTCTTTTTTTATTCTAATGTAATAAGAATAAAAAAGGGGGCACTATGTCAAAACTATCCAAGGGTGATGATGTTTCATGGAATACACCGCAAGGTAAAACAAGTGGTAAAGTTGTAAAAAAAGTAAAAGGAACACAAAGTGTTTCAGTTGGTAACAATAAAAAACGAACTGTAAAAGCTTCTGATGAAGATAAAGTTGTTGTTAAAAGTAAAAAATCAGGCAAGCAGGCTGTTCACTCTGCTAAATCTTTAAAAAAAGAAACTTAAGATAAATTTAAATTTTTGATTTATCTTTTTTTTAACTTTTTAAATCTATTTTTAAATTTATTATTGTAGATCTTAATTTTTAACTACTTCTATTTTATTTCTTTATGTTGTATCATGAACAATAGCTTTTTTAAAAACACTTCAAACATTAAGTTTCTAGTTACTATAATTAGTTACACTTAACGTTTAAAACGAAAACTCAAGAGGTTGTTATGAAAAAATGTAAAATATCTTTAACAGTGTTAAGTATTCTTACTTGTTTAGGGTTAGTCACAAGCTGTTCTAACGATACTAATAAACAAACTCCGGGTCAAAAGCTAGATCAAACAATCGAGCAAACTGATAGAAACTTGCAAGAGTCTAAAAGAGAAACTAAAGATTGGTTTGATCATTCCAAAGATAAAGCTAAGGATGTTTATCTGGATTCAAAACGTACAACGCAAGATTTGTATGAAAAATCAAAAGCTGAATCAAAAGCTGTTTATGAAAATTCTAAAGTAAAAGCTGAAGAAACATTAAATCGTTCAAAAGATAGAGCAAACGAAGTTTATAATAATTCGAAGGCTTCTACTCAAGAATGGCTTGATAAAGCTAAAGACGATTCTAAAAACATCTATAATGATGCTAAAAGAAAAACTGAAGAATCCTATAATAAAACTAAAGAGAAAGCTCAAGAAATTTATAAAGATTCTAAAGACTCCGCCAAAGATTTATTTGAAAAATCAAAAAAAGAGACACAAGCTCTTTACAATGATGCTAAAGAAAAAACAGAAGAAACATATAACAAATCTAAGGATTACTTAGAAAATAAGTATAATGAAGCAAATAATAAGCTCAATTCTTCAAATCCAAATGAACCTGTAAGATCAAATAATCTTTAAGAGTTATATTCGCGATCTTCTTTTTAGAAGATCGCAGTCGTAAGTTTTTTAATGCTCTCTTACTTTATGGGGAAGCCAATGAGTTTCTTCTACTTGATGAGAAAAATTTGCAAACCTGGCAGCTACAAATAAATAATCTGATAGTCGATTTAAATAAACTAATACAGAATTGGGAATTTGTTTATTTTGTATTAAAGGAATAATCATTCGTTCAGCTCTTCTGCAAAGAGCACGTGAAAAATGTAACATGGCTCCAGATGGATGACCACTTGGTAATATAAAGGTTTTTAACGGTACCAACTTATCTTCCATTGCGTCAATCCACTTTTCTAACTCTGTAATAGACTCTTCATCAAAACGGGTTTTTTCTATTTTTTTTAATGAGGAAGAAGTAAGGGGGGTAGCAAGAGATGCGCCAACATCAAATAGAGCATGCTGAATTGAGGTGAGCTGATCTTTTAGATCTTTTTCATTTGCTTGCAAATGTGAAATGGCAACTCCTAAAGATGAATTACATTCGTCTACGGCACCTAAGGCTTCAATAAAGTGATTATTTTTTAGAACACGTTCTCCTGAAAAAAGTGAGGTTTCCCCTTTATCACCAGTTCTTGTGTATATATTTGTCATAAGTGTATTCCTTTTAAAATTAATCGGGAAAAATCATTTGCAATTCCCTACGCAATTCTTTTAAAACTTTAGGATAATGGTTTTTAGAGGCTGCTATTCTTTCACTATTTTTTAAATGTTCCCATGCTTTTTTATAATTTAAACGTTGCATGTATAAAACACTCAAGTAATATTCTGCGGTTGGATCTTTAGGGTCAAGATCGTGGTATTTTTTTAAGATATCGAGGGCTTCACCTTCTCGATTGAGCTGTAACCATAAAGAGGCTAAGTGAAAAACTCCAGCTTTAAATTTTGGAAATCGCTTTACGAGTTTTTCAAGTTTTCCTTTTTTTTCTAAAAGGGATTCTCTAGTTTCATCTATACTTTCAAAAACAAGTTTGATTCCGTCAGCATTTACTTTGCCATTCAAAAAATCTTCAGCAATTGTTTCTTTATAAACAGCATGAGGGGGAGTATAATCTTTCACTTGCTCTAAGAGTATTTTTGCTTTCACATCTAAATTTAAAAAAAGGTAGGTGTAGGCCATTAATTCTCTTAAAAGTAAATCATGAGGCAAATAAGCTTCAGCTTTTTGGTAACTTTCTAAAGCTTTATGATAGGAGTTTTCTTTCCAAAAAACAGAAGCTTGGTTGAAGTGAGCAAGTCCGATTACTTCTTTTATATTTCTTTGTTGTAAGGAACGTGTGTCAACAGATAAATATTCTTCGCAATCTAAATGTATACCGCGCGCTGTTGTTTCGATATTAATTATAGAATTATCCCGATTTCTATATCTAACATAGATGTGACCTGGTGGAGTGATCATTTCCAAAGGCAAACTAAGTCTTTGTGCTATACATAAATAAAGAATAGAAACACCAAGGCATACCCCTTTTCTGCTATCTAATACAGTGGGAAGAAAAGTGTAAGTATCTATATTTTTAGCATGTACAGAATGAGGGGGAAAACGAAATCCCATTTCGTCAAAAATAAAATTGTTAATAGCTGTAATTTTTTGCTTATCGGTTGCTTTTTTTGGTAGCTTAGCAATGATTTGTAAAGCCATTAAGTCAATTGTTGCTTCGTAATTTTTTACTTTTTGTAGAACGTCTGCTTCATGGGAAAATTGTGAAAGGAATAAGCCTCTTGCTAAATCGACCTCTTCGCTTGGTAATTGCAAAACTTCCTCTTCTGAAACTGCGTAGTGCCCTTTTAATTTTCGGTTAGGTAAGTGTTGGCATAGTTCTTCTATAAATTGTAATTGTTCTTGAGCAAAATGAATCTTTTTTTGATTGGGCTGTTGGTTAACTAAATTAACTATGATATCGATAACAGATTGATCAAATAATTTAGGATTTATGTTGTGAGATAATTTGCTATCTTTTCCAACTAACAAACGAAGGGCATCTTGTAATGCATTTTTTCCTTCCTGAGTGTCAGGAAATACAGAATAAAAAGCTAAGTGTTCTGAAATTGATGTAGGGGAAAGGCTGTAATATAATGTTCTGATTTTTTCAGGGGTATAATCCATACTAAAGAGTTGTAAGGGAAAAAAAAGAAAAAAAATATATTTGATCATTCTTTAACTATTGTTATTTAGTCGAATTATAAAGTGCTTAAAAATATAATCTAAAAAAATTTGCGCTAAATCTTTCTCATTTACTATTGAAAAAACAAAATTTGGATTAATAGTTTATTCTAACATGGACTTTATCATAGTGAAAAGAGTTTTATTTTTGATAATCTCTTCCACTGTTGGAATAAATCGGTAAGACCAATTATTTTCTGAAATGGTACCTGGGATATTAATTCTCTCCTCTTTGAAATCATTTGATGTCATCCCGGGAATTAAAGCTAAATATTCAGATAGCAAATTAATATGAAATAAACTTGAAGTTTGGTGACTATCTCTTAAAATTTCCCATAATTGTTCTTGATTTAAAGAACGATTATATTCCCAACCCTTTAAAGCACAATATTCTTGAGCTTCTGTTGGCTCTATTTCCCACCACTGTTTAATAGATTCACAATCATGCGTCGATACGGTTGTTAAACTTTCGGGGTCGTAATGTTTAAAGTTTTTGTATTTTTGATCTGTTTCAAAATTCCTTTCCCATCTAATAACCTTTGTTCCGCAGATGCCAAACTTTTTCAATGTTTCTCTAACTCCTAGAGGAATCACCCCTAAATCTTCTCCGATCGGTAACATAGAGGAACTATCGACAAAAACTTCTAATATTTTTTCTCCATGAGATATCCAAACTTCTTTATTTTCAGGAATAAATTTGCCATTTATGGGATCTTCGCCAACACCACAAGCCCAAATACGAAAAAAACCTACGATGTGATCTAATCGATAAATATCGTAAAGCTTTTGGGCTAAGGCCAGCCTTTCTTTCCACCAATAATAGTTAGTTTTTTCTAAATTTTCCCAATGATAAAGGGGAAAGCCCCAATTTTGACCATTTTGAGAAAAGTAATCTGGAGGAGCCCCAGCAGATAAATGAGTGATAAAAACGGATGGATTTAGCCAAACATCGGCACTTTCTCGATTTAGTAAAATGGGAATATCTCCCATGAGGTAAACGCCAACTTCTTCAGCAATTTTTTTTACATAAAACATTTGGTGAAAACATAGGAATTGTAAAAAGATATGATAATCAACTTCCGTTCTAAATTCATGAAGAAGTTCATTATAAGTAGTAGGTTTTATGTTTCGTATCGCTTCTGGCCAATGTTCCCAAGAAGACCACTCATAAGCAATTTTTATAGCTTTAAAAAGAGCATAACCTTCTAACCAAGTATTTTCTTTTAAAAATTTCTCGAAGTCAAAAGTTGTAACGACTCTGTTTTTATAGAGCTGATAATAGCGACGTAAAAAATTATCCTTAAGTTTGTAAACTTCTGGATATTGAATTCTTTTGGTCTTATCAAGTATTTTCAAAGTTTCGATTAATTGTAATAACTCTCTATCTTCTAAATATGGCAAATGATCTAAATTTAAATAGAGGGGATTTAAAGCGAAAGCTGAAATAGAAGAATAAGGGCTCGGGTCAGATCCTGTATCATTCAAAGGTAAGAGTTGGATAACATCAAATTTTAAACTTTTTGTCCAATGAATCATTGGAATTAGATCAATATAATCTCCAATACCACAACTACTTCTACTATGGAGAGAGAAAAGAGGGATAACAAAGCCGTGATGATGTTTTACCCCAATTTTTTTCCAAGCGGGTATTTTTGTTTCTAAGTAAGCTGAGAAAAAATCTTGTTCCATTTTGTGCACTTTTTAAGGCTTAAGAACAACTTTTAAACAATTATCTTGTTTGTTACAGAAAATTTCGTAAGCATGGGCTGCTTGATCAAGCGGTAGTGTATGTGTGATTATGTCATCTAAAATAACTTTTTTTTCATTAATCATCTTTAATAAAGGATCCAAATAATGCTGTAGAGTTACAGGCCCACTATGAATAGATAGCCCTTTGTCAAAGATTTGGCCTAAAGGAAAACTGGAATAATCGGAAGCATACACACCGATAATGGAAACCACTCCTCCTCTTTTAACGGCATAGATACAGGAATTTAAAACGTCGATGGTACCAGCTTGCATGTGAACTAAATTAGAGGCTTTTTCCAAAATGGTTCTATGTCCTTCCATGCCAACAGCGTCGATGCAAACATCAGCTCCTCTTCCTTGAGTCATATCTCTAATTATTTCAATCGGATTGTGTTGACTAGCATCTATAACTTCTACGTTTGCACTCTTTTTAGCCATCTGCAAACGATAATCTAAAATGTCAACACCGATGACCCTTCCAGCCCCTTGTAACCACGCTGATTTTTGACACATGATTCCAACTGGTCCACACCCAAAAACGACAACTGTTTCGCCTCCTTTTAACTGAGCCCTATCAACAGCATTCCAACCCGTTGGGAATATATCGGTTAAAAATAAAATTTCTTCATCAGAAATATGATCCGCTACTTTTCTTGGACTTACATTTGCAAAGGGAACTCTTACATATTCAGCTTGCCCTCCATCATAGCCGCCATAAAGATCTGTATAAGCAAAAACGGCGCCTCCTAAACTATTCGGTGGACGACCATCAGGACCATAGTGGTCATTACTGTTTTCACATTGAGGGTGTAAATCGTGTTGGCAAAAATAACAACTACCGCAAGCGATAATTGCTGGGATTACGACACGATCCCCTTTTTTTAAATGTTTTACCTCTTTTCCAACCTCTTCAATTATTCCCATAAATTCGTGACCTAAAATAAGATCTCGTTTTTGGGGTAATAATCCGTTATAAATGTGCAGATCTGTTCCACATATTGCAGAAGAAGTTACTTTTACAATAATGTCATCTGGATTAATAAGTATTGGATCTTTTACGTTGGAAACTTCGACCTTTTTGGGACTATGAAATACAAGTGCTTTCATGAATTTACCATAAGGGTTTTATTTTATAAATAAACCTTTGATAATTAATTATCTAGATAAATTACCTAAGTCCAAACATGCCACTAGATTTTGGAATTTCTATACCTGCGACGACCGGAACTTCTCCTTTTTCTAAGGCATCCTTCCAAACCTTTGCAGTTTCTTGCATCTTGATAATTTTTTTAGCGAGTTGATCAATTTGAAGATTTTTCAAAAACACTTTGTCGTATAGAATTAATAGATCATTTTTTTTGCTAAAGGCGAAGACGCCTTTGCGGGGAGGGGGAATATTATTGACTTTCAACGCTTCTTTAAATAAATTCTCTCGAAATTTACCCGGTGGGACAGTTCCAATTTTGGTAGCAATTAATAATCCAGAATGATCTTTTAAAATCTCTAACTGAATTTTTATCTCTTTATTAAATTCAATTACACAAGCATTCTTTTCATCTAGCGTTAATTCAGGAATCCCGAGCAATGGGGCTAAATCATTGAGAATATTAGAAAATGCTTTAATTGCCATAAGTTTACTCTTCTATACTATCTTCTAAAATGTCTTCATCATAAGTTAATAGTTCTTTTTCAATATGTTCTTCTTCTTCAATAGCTAATTGCTCTTCAATAACATCGGCAGCTTCTCTAATTGCCTGTAAAAGAGCTGTTTTACTTTCTAAAGTTCGGAAAAATTGATTTGGGGATACATCATAGACCGCTTGGTATAATGCTTGTACGACAAGTGATTTAGCAGTAAAACTTTGCACCCCAAGTTTATCTATTAATTTTAAAACTTTGTCAGCGCTAAAATAGTTATCTGTCGCTAATTCAACAAAAAGTTTGGCCATTTTTTCAAATTGAATAGCCATACACTAATCTACTCCTAAGCGATTTAAATGTTTTTGTACTTTTTCAAATGTTCTAAAAACACCAATTAAAGCTTGAAGGTTGCGAATTTGTTTTGCCATGTTTATCAATAGAGGACGCTCTTCGGTTTTATCACCTTTTAATTTGTTGATTTCTCTTCCTAATTCTCGATACATATATTTGATGATTTTATGTAGCTCATTGAAGGAATAAAATTTGGTTAGTTTACCAAATAAAACAGGGAAATCATATTGTCCGTGCACCACTTCATGATATAATTCTCTTAAATCTCTAAAATGCTTAGGGTCGATTTCTTTACCTGATTTTTCATCAAGGTGAGCTGCAGCAATCGCTGCTGCATGGGCTAATTTATGACCTTCTTCTATTTCTCTTTTATAACGAATTTCATAAATGTTTTTGGCTTCTAGAACATCTACTTTTAATTGATCCGGTAACTTTAAAGTTAATAAAAAATCAAAAGCTTCAGAGGCTAAGTGTGCATCGGGATATAACCTTAAGACAATGTCTAAAATCTCTTGTGTTCTTTTACCAGTTATGGCTCGACGAAGTCGCATCAATTCACTGACTTCATGCTCTCTATTTTCCTGACAAAATTTGCTAGCGCTTTGATGATCTGCCTCTTCATCTGGATTTGACGGAATACGAATAATTACTTTTTCTTTTGATTCTGAACGCTGATTTAATAATCTTTTATGTTCTTGCAATTCAGAATCGTATTCTTCTAGATCAAACAAAGAATCATCGATTGGAAAAATTTCTACAGCTTGATCATCAGTAATAATTTTTTGCAGACTAACTTCTTGAAATTTTTCATTAGTTGTTTTACTGACTTGAGCCATACTGCACCTAAACCAATTAGTTTATAACTGTATTCTTCCTAAAGGTTGAATACGGATTTCTGGGACTATTTCTTGATAAGAAACTACTGAAACATCAGTAAATTCCATCTCAATTAATTTTCTAACGAATCTTCTAACGTCGATCGCGGTTAAAATAACAGGTGGTTGCCCTCCAGGTGGGGGTGGAGAAACCGTATTCCTAACACCTTGTAAAATGAGCTGTACAGAATCTGGATCTAATGCAAGGTAAGAACCGGCAGATGTTTGTTTAATAGCGCCTCTTACCATATCTTCAATTTCAGGGTCTAATATGTAAACTGATAAAACAGATTGTCCTTGAGAATATTTATAGCTAATGTAGCGTTTTAAAGAGGAGCGTACATACTCTGTTAATAATACCGTATCTTTTTCGGTTTGAGCCCATTCACTTAAAGCTTCTAATATTGTTCTTAAATCACGAACAGAGACTTGTTCTTGTATTAGGCGTTTGAAAATATCAGTCATTTTCTGTAGGGGTATAAGGCGTGTAACTTCTTTGACAAGATCGGGAAAAGACTTTTCAATGAATTCCAGCATCGATTTGACTTCTTGAATTCCCACAAATTCATTGGCATAATGTCTAAAGAAATAGGATAAGTGTAAAATCATCACTTCTAATGGGGTCCAATAGCGAATGCCAGCTTTATCCAAAATGTCTTTATATTTAGCTTCTACCCAAAGAGAAGGTAAACCTAAAGAGTTTTTGTAGGAAGTATAGGGAAGGTTATAACGGCGTAAATTTTCTTCGTTTTCATTCGTTAAAACATACCCTCTTAAGACTTTTCCTCGAACAATTGGAACCTCATTTAAATGAATGGAATACTCATCGTCATCTAAAATAGGGGAGTCGGTTCTGACGTGAACTCCAGGGAAACGCACACCTAAATCAGCATAGAGAGCTTGTCTCATTTTTGGGATCATTTGATCGATAAAGCTTTGCTGCCCTTTTTGAGCTTTTTGAATTTCTACACTTAAACCCTTACCACATTCTAAAACAACAGGAAGAGTCAAGGCGTAATTATCAACTCCGCCACCAGTTACGGCTTTATGGCCCCGAACAGATGTATCCACCGTTGACGTTTCCAGAGCAGATGTAACTCCCGAAGATGCGGATCTTTTCTTCTTTTCAGCATTTAATAAGGCATATCCTAAAAGTCCAAGGCAGGCGGAGATAATCATAAAAGGGGCTTTTGGAAATCCAGGAACAATACCTAAAAACATTAAAAACCCAGCCGAAATAATCAAAGCCTTAGGCTGTTTAAGCAATTGGCCAGAAATTTCCGTTCCAAGGTTTGAATCGGTTGCATCACTTGAAACACGCGTTGTTACAATACCTGCAGTAATAGCAATTAACAAAGCTGGGATTTGGGACACAAGACCATCACCTATAGACAAAATAGCGTAGGTAGTTGCTGCGTCGGCGGCAGACAACCCATTCATTGTCATCCCAATGATCATACCGCCAATAACGTTAATTAAAGTGATAACAATACTTGCGATGGCATCACCTTTAACGAATTTCATAGCACCATCCATGGCACCATACAATTGGCTTTCTTTTTGTAAAGCTAAGCGTCTTTCACGTGCTTGATTGGCATCTAGTATGCCTGCTCTCATGTCAGCATCGATACTCATTTGCTTACCAGGCATAGCATCCAACGTAAATCTAGCTGCAACTTCAGCCACCCTTTCAGCACCCTTAGTAATAACAATGAACTGAACTAAAGTAATGATTAAGAATATTACACCACCGACCACAAAGTTACCACCGACCACGAAGTTACCAAATCCAAAGATAATGTCACCTGCATTGGCATGTAATAAAATTTGCCTTGTTGAGGCAATGTTTACCCCTAAACGATATAGGGTTGTTATCAGTAATAAGGAAGGAAATATAGTTAACTGAGTGGCACTTGGGATATATAATCCAACCATTAATAAAGCGACAGAAATGGTTAAATTTATCGCGATTAAAAAGTCAATTACATGAGGATTTACAGGTATAATGATCATAGCCAAAATACCAATAATAACCAGAGCCAATACAATGTCGCTACTACGAGATATGGCCTGGACAGATCTTTCTCCTCCAAGCCTTCCCGTTATTCCATCGAGAATTCGTTTTAAAAAGTCCATTTCTTCAATCTTTCCTTAAGTTTCAATATTTACCTCACCTGATTGTTGCTTATCAAGATTTGCAATCCATCTAAGTATTTCTGCAATTGCTTCATAAGTATCCTCAGGTACATATTCGTTTAATTCCCCATTTTCAAATAAATTATGGGCAAGGGGAATATTGCGAATGATTGGGATTTCGTGTTTTTCTGCTAATTTTACAATTTGTTCCGCTATCATTTCTTTACCCATTGCGCAGATATAGGGTGCTGCATCTACCTCTCTTTCGTAAGCTAAAGCAATGGCTAAGTGAGTGGGGTTGGTAACTACAGCAGACGCTCTTCTAACGCCAGAAGTGGGTCCATCTGAATAAGCAATCTCTTGAGCTACTTGACGCCTTTTCCCTTTAATTTCGGGGTTACCTTCGGTGTTTTTATACTCCTGCTTTACCTCAAACTTTTCCATCATCATTTCTTTATTAAAAGTTTTTCTTTGATAGAAAAAGTCAAAGGCTGCCACTGCTATGAATAAAATACCTACTTTTATAACAGCCTCTAATAAAAACGTATTAAATACGAGCAAAGCTTGAATCATTGGTAAAGAGGCGGCCTTTATTAAGACAGGTAGGCTATTATAAATGACCCCATATATTAGATAGGCGGCTATTCCCACTTTGAACAATGATTTTAAAAGCTCCACTAAAGTCTTCATTTTAAATTTTTGTTTTAAGTTCTGAATTGGATTAAATTTTTTTATATCGAACTTAAAGACTTCTGGAGCAAAAACGGGACCAACCGATAAAAAAGTGACCAACACGCCAATAAAGGAGACGATCCCTAAAATCGGCAAACTAGTAGTTAAAATGACATAAAGGGACTGATTAAAAAGTTGGGGGATTGCAACGTCCCAGTTACCGGCCGATATAAACTTAAAAGTAGCTGTTGTAAAATCACCTATTTGCTGATAAAGCCAACCACTTAATGCTAAAGCTGCCCAGATCGAAAAGATGAATGTAAAAGCGGATGGTAAGTCTTGTGATTTTGCAACTTGCCCTTTTTTTCGGGCATCTCTTAACTTTTTCGGCGTCGCCTTTTCTGTTTTTTCAGCCATAAATTTTCCTCAAAAAAGAGCAATTGTAATAACCTAAATAAGGTTAAGAGGAAATTATTAACTCAATTTATGTACAAAGGGGTAGTAATAAACTATTGCCCATTGAACTAAAGTTGAGTTATTAACGCCGTCATAAATATTATAACTCATAAAGTAATTTTAACTAATAGTTTTTAAGGGGGTCAAATAGTATCTATTAGAATATGGGCTAGTTAAAGTCAAAACTTAAAAAAAATTTAAGCTTGCACTTCTATATAACGATTGCGCCCTGTTTCATAAACTTCAAAAATTAACTCTTTTGGTTTTAAGTGAAAAAAAATGGTCAATAAACCTTTCCCCATTAACAAGCTTTAAATGAGTCAAACTGTAAATGTTAAACTAGAAGTTACCATAATTATAAAAAATATATTGACACCTCATCTATATAATTAGTTTTTACCTTTTAATAAAAGTTTTTTTATACTATTATACCTCTTTTTTTTGAGGTATTATGGCACGTCATTTATCTTGCGGCATTGTAGGATTGCCAAACGTTGGAAAATCCACTCTTTTTAACGCATTAACATCGAATCAAGCCCCAGCATCTAATTATCCATTTTGTACGATTGATCCAAATGTTGGAGTTGTAGAAGTGATTGATCCTCGCTTGCAATTTTTGAGTGATCTATCTAAAAGTCAAAAAATTATTTATGCAACCATGGAATTTGTCGATATTGCAGGTTTAGTTGCCGGTGCTTCTAAAGGAGAAGGTCTTGGTAACAAATTTTTAGCAAATATTAGAGAAACCGATGCGATCGTTCACGTGGTACGCTGCTTTGATTCTTCAGATATTGTTCATGTTGCTGGACAAGTAGATCCAATACAAGATATTGAAGTCATTAACTTAGAACTAGCTTTAGCTGATTTACAGATGGTAGAAAATGTTTTGCCTCGAGTTGAAAAGCAAGCGAAGCTAAAAAAAGAATTTCAGCCATTGGTAGATGCTTTAAATCGAATTAAAATCCATTTAGATAATAATAAACCTGTTCGAACGCTAGAATTTACAGCAGAAGAAAAAGAATTGTTAAAAATTTATCCCTTCTTAACAGCCAAAAAAGTTCTTTACGTAGCTAACGTGTCAGAAAATGATTTGCCTCAAATGGAAAATGCTTATGTGCAAAAGGTAAGAGAATACGCTCATGCTGAAGGAAATAGTGTAGTTACTATTTGTGGGAAAATTGAAGAAGAAATTGCTCAACTTGATCAAACGGAAAGACAAGAATATCTGGAAAGTTTAGGTCTGGAAGAATCTGGCTTACAAAGGCTAATAAAGGCTTCTTTTCACATGCTTGATCTTATCACCTATTTAACTACAGGTGAAATGGAAACCAGAGCTTGGACTATTAATAAAGGCACTAAAGCACCAGAAGCCGCTGGAAAAATTCACTCTGATTTAGAACGAGGTTTTATTCGAGCCGACGTTGTTGCTTTTGAAGATATGAAAAAATATGGTAGTCGAACTTTAGCTAAAGAAGCTGGAAAGGCTCGCATGGAAGGCAAAGAATATATTGTTAAAGATGGCGATGTCATCGAATTCTTGCATAATTAATTTAAGGTTATATGAGCGATAAAATACAACTATTTGCTACATGTTCATCAGGTCTTGAAGACGTTTTGATGGAAGAACTTAGAGAACTTGGATATGACGATTTAACCTCAAGCTTTCGTGGAGTCTATATCTTTACAAAAAAAATAGAAGATATATACCGGATTAATTATTGTTCGAGGATTGCTGGAAGAGTTCTTTTTCCTTTACGAAAATTTAAAATTCGTAGAACTGAAGATCTTTATAATGAAGTCTTACAGATACAATGGGACAAATATTTTACAAAGCCAAACTACACTTTAGCAATCGATGCTAATGTCTCCAATCCTTTATTTAAGAATAGCTTATATGCTGCACAAGTAACTAAAGATGCTATTTGTGATCAATTGCGGCAAAAATTTGGTTTTCGTCCAAGTGTTAACACTGAAAATCCAACCATTCAGCTAAACTTATTTATCTATAATAACCAAGCTGTGTTGAGTTTTGATACTTCAGGTACACCCTTATTTAAAAGAGGGTACAGGATTGAAACGGTTGCCGCTCCGATACAAGAATCTTTAGCGGCCGCTCTCTTAAGAATGGCTAAATACCAAGGAACAGAAATTTTATGCGATCCCTGTTGTGGATCGGGAACATTTCTCATTGAAGCTTTAATGATAGCTTCTAAAATCCCAGCTGGTTTTTACCGAACGAATTGGGGTTTTTATCATTTACCGTTCTTTTCATCAAGCGCTTGGGCAAAAATTAAAGTTGCAGAAGATAGCAAACGAATTTCATTGCCTCCAGGACATTTTTTGGGAATAGACCAGAATAAGAATGCTGTTAGAATTGCCAAAACAAATCTTAGAGCGGCTGGTTTTTTAAAAGAAGTGGAAATCTTACAAGGAAATTTTGCCAACGTTGAATTACCTTTTAACCCAAATTTTGTCATTACAAACCCACCTCATGGTATTCGTTTAGATGAAGTGGATTCTTTAAAGCCTCTCTATAGAGCCTTAGGTGATTTTTTTAAAAGAAAAATGGAAAAACCGGGTAAAGCCTTTATTTTTACAGGATCGTTAGATTTATCCAAAGAAGTTGGCTTAGCTGCAGATAAAAGAAATGTGATTAAAAATAGCAACATTGAATCTAGATTTTTAGAATTTACTATTTATTAAGATCTATTTTGCCATTCTTAATGGCAATTTGACTTGTCTAACTTATGCAAATAATAATTGTTTTCAATCAGTTATTAAAAGAAGTTTGCCAAAAGTGATGAATAGCATAGATCAAGTAAACTAAAAATCTATGCTATTCTTGAATCAAAAATGATACTTTTTTAAATTCTTCTTACAGCAGCCGTTGAAGCGACTCCTTGAAGAGTAGTTGAGCCAGATATTATAAATGGTGTGATAAAAAAAATAGCTGTAGCGCCTCTTGGTACAATATTATTATATTTAAATACAGGCGTAGAAAATCTTGTCTCCCTTAAAGGAACATTTCCAACAATAACTTGTTGGCTTCCAGGAGAAGTCAATCTAATTTCAAAAAAGCTTGCAGTAGATATTAGCTGCGGCCCTGTAAAAACATAACGATCCCATCGCAAATCATAGACTTCTTCTCGATTATCTATAAATCTATTAGTAACAATCGTAGCTGCAAAGCCTGTGACTCTTGGTACTGCTTGCATGGGGGTGTTTTTAATTAAGTCTTGTTTATCGTAAGTTACTTGTAGAGTTTCATTATTCAAATAGTCAAACTGAATATTCTCTATCTCTTTTTTTTCGTTTGTATCCTCAATTAATTCATGTTTCAAATCATAACCATCCCAGGAGTATAAATAAACTTTAGTTGTATCTTTTTCTTCCGTTACAACTAATGCATCCATTGTATTGGTGTAAGGGTTAGTGGAATAACTATAGTCCACAAGATTTGGAACATTTTCGAGTAATTCTTCTAAGCGGTTAATTTCCTGTGCTTGTAATGCAGGAAAGAAAAGTAAAATTGAGAAAAAAAAATTTATAAAGTTCATAATCCTCACAAGTTAACGAAATTTAAAATTGAATAGCTAAAGTCGTGCTAGTAGGTCCTCTAATTGATGTATTTCCTAATACAAGAACTGGGGTTATAGCAAAAATCGCTCTATCACCTCTTCTTATAACATTGCGTATAGAATCTAAGGGTATTAGCAATCTAGTCATATTGGATTTAACATTTTTAACAAATATGAAATTATTTGGTTGAGAAGTTGTCGCCACACTTATTTCAAAATAACTCTGCTCAGAATTATAAGGACGAGGAATGAAATATGAATTCCAACGAAGTCTAAAGATCGGAGCTTTATAATCAGGAAACACATTTTCTACTAATACAGCATTAAAGCCTCGAATAGCTGGTATAGATTGAGCATTAAAAGGATTGTGTTTTTTGAAAGAGCAATCCATAGCTCTCAAAGGATTAATGGCAAAAAAGGTTAGCAAAATTAGAAAAAAGAATTTTTTCATACTAAGGCCTGTTTACAATTGTTTGAGAGGAGGGACCAGCAATTGGAGAGGCTGTGTTATTGAACACTATAAATGGTGTGATAGTTAAGATTGAGTATTGTCCTGGACGAATAAAAGCTGAATTAAAAGGAGCTTCAAAACTTCTATTTCTAATAGAAGTTCTTCCTAAAAGAGCTCGTTGATTAGGATTTGCTGAAGAGGCTACTCTTAATTCAAAATAACTTCTTCTCAAGTCAGCATCAACTGGTGGTGTGTAATTCCAATGTAGAACATATTCATCAACGTAGAAATTTGCAAAACGATTCGCTTGAATTCTACCTGTAAAGTTAGTAACACTTGGAATTGCCTGCATTTGAGGATAAAATAGAGCTTCACAATTTCCCATAAATAAAAGTGTAAAGAGAAATAAGATCAGAAAAGATTTGTTATGTAATTTCATTTGCTTTTTAATTTCCTTTATTAAAACAAAAATATTTTAAAAATTACTAATAAAGAAAAAATTTATAAAAAGCTATAGCAAATGCATACATTTGTTAACCAAATTTAACAACAATCGTATACGAATTATTGTTATCCTCTAGAAGGATTAAATCAGTATCTAATTTTTTGTCATTTATAAAAATTGTAAATGGGCTATTTTCTTCCCTTTGATAATGAATGTGATAAGTAGCTTTTTTATGTTTGAGGGTCAATTTTACATGATTCCAACTAAGAGGTATTTGTGGAGAAAGTTTTAATTTACCCTCTTCGAACTTTAAACCAAAAATTTCTTCAATCCAAGCACGATAAATTACACCTGCAGACCCTGTATACCAGCTCCAACCTCCTCGACCAACAGCATTGTTTAAAGAATAGATGTCTCCTGGTAGTACGTAAGGTTCAATTTTATATAAATTGATTTGTTCTTTAGACAATGTTCTAAGAATTGGGTTTAATAAGTTTAAAATTTCTAAAGATTTTTCAGAATTACCCATTCTGGCATAAGCCGCAGCTACCCATCCGGCAGCATGGGTGTATTGCCCCCCATTTTCCCTAACACCTGGGGGATAGCCCATTATATAGCCAGGATTTGGTTCTGATTTATCAAAAGGGGGGGTGAATAGCAAAATTAAACGTTCATTATATTTAACTAAGAACTCCTCTACAGCATTCATGGCAATTTTAGACCTTTCCTTATTGCCTAGATTTGATAAAATGGACCAAGATTGAGGTAAAGAATCAATTTTATCTTCACTATTTTTTGAGGATCCAATGGGCTGACCATTGTCAAAAAATGCTCTCACATACCAATTTCCATCCCAACAATTCTCTTCTAAAGAAGCAATAATTTGTTCCATTGTAGATTTGTAATGTTTGTAAATCCCTTTTTCCCCATATTTTTCAAAGATCGGAAGCATTTCATTTAAAACAGTAGCCAAAAACCACCCTAACCATACGCTTTCACCTTTACCCTCTAATCCTACAGTATTCATTCCATCGTTCCAATCCCCACCACCAATTAGTGGCATTCCATGTTTTCCAAAACGTAAAGATAGATCGATTGCTCTTTTGCAATGATCCAATAGACTACTCTTTTCTTTTGAAAGAGTAGGGGGTAAATAAATTTCATGTTCTGAAGGCTCTAAAACCCTTCCTTCGATAAATGGAATCTCGATATTTAAGATTGAGTAATCACCAGTCACTCGAATGTAAAGAGCTGTAACTAAGGGTAGCCAAAGCAAATCATCTGTTATTCTAGTTCTCACTCCATTACCAGAAGGGGGATGCCACCAATGTTGCACATCACCTTCAATAAATTGTCTCGAGGCTGATAATAAGATTTGTCTTTTTGTAAGTTCTGGATCATGTAAAATTAAAGCGCTCACATCTTGTAATTGATCTCTAAATCCAAAAGCACCACCCGATTGATAAAAGGCTGTTCTTCCCCAAATTCTACAAGAAAGGTTTTGATACATCATCCATCGATTGATAAATATATTCGTTTCAAAACTTGGTGTTTCTACTTGTATAGTAGTTAAAAAGCTATACCACCAATTTGTTGCATTGATAAAAGCTTCTTTAGCTTTTCGTTTCGACCCATATTGATCTATTAACTGTTTTACATCATTTAGATCTGTTCCCTCACCTAATAAGACTACAATTTCAACTTCATCACTTGGGTTTATCTCAATGACAGATTGAATGGCAAAACATGAATCTAAATTAGCTCCAATAGTTCCTCCCAATCGAATTCTTTTAAGGGCAGAGGGTGCGTGAAGACTTCCATTTCTACCAATGAACTCCGTCCTATTTGTTGTGTAAGAGGATACATTTGAATCTATATGTAAAAAAGCAATTCGTTTAGGATAATCGGGATGATATGAGTTTGTGGCTAAAAGGGCTTTTTTATCAACATTCCAATTGGTTACAATAAATTTTTGCGTTTGTTCTTTATTTGTGCCTAAAACAAGATCATTGTAAGCAAAAAGGGATAGTTTTCTTTTACGATTTGAATGATTTTTTAGACGAATGATTTGAATTCTTACTGGAGGTGATGTTGATGTATCATCCTTTAATGGCACAAAAACTTTCATCTCTTGCTCAATGGCATGACTTATGTGTTCATAGATTGTATAACCTTGCCCATGCCTGATACGGTATGCATCTTTTTCTCTGATTGTTCCTGATGTAATAGTCCAAAATACACCTGTTTCTTCGTCTCTTAAATAGATAACATCCGTAATTGGATCTATCAAAGGATCATTAGACCAAGGTGTCAAACGATTACTTTGGCTATTGCCAAACCATGTATTCACAAGGCCTCTTTCTGATGCTAAAAAACCAAATTGAGGATTAGCGACAACATTAATCCAAGGAGCTGGTGTTACAAGATTTCCTGACAAATAAATAATATATTCTTTTCCATCTTGTGAAAATCCACCTATTGAATTAAAACATTTTAATTCTAAAAAGGGTAATGGGGGAGATGGCTCTTCTTTTATCTTCGCATTATAGATTACAGGTTGTGGTAAACTAGCCCCAGGAATTGGTATGGCTAAGTGTTGTCTAATATCTCCTCGCGATGTATTTATAATTAAAGAAGCGCATGTGTAAAGTAAAGTGACATGATCTTCTGCCATTTGATCCAAAAATCTTATAAAAATACCACCAGTCTTATTCAAACCGATATATTGAATATAGGGTTGAACAATTCTATTTAACATATCATTTAAGGTTTGCTCATAGCTTGAATGCTCTTCGTTTAATATGACAAGGTCAACTTTTAATCCATGCAGATGCCAGTAGGTGTGAGCAATTAAAATCTGCTGAATAATTTCTATGTCATAGGTATTGCTAATTGTCGCCAAAACAATGGGAATGTCACCTGAAATACCATGAGCCCACAAACCTGACTGCCCTAAAGTATTTTGACGAATTTTTTCAGGGCTTGCAGCTAGTTGACCACTTGGAAAAATAACTCTGCTGGCTAATTGTTGAAAAAGATGTGCTTGTTCATGACGAATGTGAAGGTGACGTAAAATGATTTCTTCATGGGTCCAAGCCATTTCCTCAGCTCGTTTTACTAACGAAAATTCTTTATATTTTTTTATTAGATTTAAAGCTTCAGATTTACTTTTTGCAACGCCTGTAACAAAAGAAAGTTTATATTTTTTCTTAGATTCAATTATAAATTTGTACTTAATACTAAAAATTGGATCTAAAACAAAACCAACACTATTCGTAAGTTGATTGTTAAGTGCATCCGGATTGCCTAAAGTATTGCCTCTACCGATAAATTTTTCTCGACTTGTTTCAAATGAAAATGGCTGCTCTATTGAATGTTCACAAGAAATTAAATGAAAGCAAAATAAAGGTTCTTCTTTAGCAGATCTAGGTCTTCTAAAAGCTATAAGAGCGTGTAATGGTTCAATGGATTCAGTTTCAATGAACATTTTGTTGAATACAGGGTGGGATAAATCTGCTAAATGAGGAGCCATGGCTAATTCTTGAAAACTTAGTATTTCAAAGGGACGATTTTTTTGAGTATGGTTAGCAAAAGTTAACGTACGAATTTCTACATTATCTTCTGGAGAAACATAGATTTCTGATATAGTTTCAACACCATTATCAAAACGTTTAAATTCAGCCTTATGTGAAGAAAAATTAACAGTGTAATTTTTTGGTAAAATATCAAATGGATGAAAGGTTGGAGAATAAAATGTTTGTAAATCTTTGTCATTTATATAAAAAAATGACCCCCAAGAATCGCGAGTGATATCTGCTCTCCATACGGTAATATCCTTATTTTCAAAACGACTATAACCACCACCAGAATTTGTGATCATGACATTATAGTGACCATTAGATAATAGATGTGTTAATGGATAAGTAGTATTGGGCGTATCGATCAAACTTACTAATGAAGTTTTAGCAATGGAAGATAATTTGGGAAGCTGAGGTTGTATTAGACGTCCTTCTTTGCCTAAAGTTGGTCTTGAAGGTCTTTCGTATAGCAAGGATTCTACAGATTTAATCTTAGGATGGAGGTGAAAAAGTTTTTGTAAACAATTGTCATTTAAAGTGTTTGCTATAGCGCTAATTGACATACCCTGATGGTGTGCCATGTAAGTTCCAATCAAGACACCTTTTCGTCCTTTAGATGTTTTTTCTCTAGAATAATCAATAGCTTCAAAAAAGCCATACTCTCCAAACATGGCTTCTGTTGAACTTAAAAGCCTTAAGTTGTTTGTTGCCGCTATTGGATCTATCATTAAGGCTAGAGCTGAAGAATATGGGGTTACCACTAAATCATTTTCCAATCCTCTTTTTAATCCGAGTCCTGGAACACCAAAAGCGCGATATTGATAAATTTTATGGATGTCTAATCCACTATAAGCAGATTCAGAAATACCCCAAGGAATATTTCGTTTTTTAGCGTAAGTTATTTGACAAAAAACTGCATCTTTACAAGCTATATCTAATAATGAATTTTCAAATTGTTTTGTATAAATGACAGGCATTAAGTATTCAAACATAGTGCCACCCCATGATTGCAAAATAGTCAGGCCATCAAATCTTCCAAAGGGGCGACCAAGTGACCACCAATGTGTAACCGGCGCTTCCCTTTTGGCTATCGCTAAAAATGAGGCAAGTCTAGCTTCGCTTGCAAGTAAATCGTAAAAGGATGTATCCATGCGATGGTCACTTACATGATAACCTATAGAAAAAAGTTTTCTTTCAGAATTAAATAAAAAACTCATGTTCATTTGATTCGAAAGTTTTTCTATACGATCTTTTAATTCATGAATAAATAAAGATTTATGAGCACAACGCTCACAAGAAACTTTATATAGATTTTGTAACTCAGAGTACCATTTGTTTAATTGTTCGATTTGAAGTGAAGGAAACTTTTCAAAAAAATAATTCATCCCCGAATAGGCATTATCTGCTAACTGTACTATGGAAGGGGTGTGTTTTAAATGGATCAAAATCTTTTGTAAGTTTTCATTATTAGCTAACACTTCTAAAAAAATAGTTTTTTTAAAATGGGCACACCAAGGGAGGTAATGTTCAAAAATGATACGCCAATCATTGACTTGTTGTTCAACTTGTCTTGCCCAATAATATATAGCTTGATCGATTGAAGGCTGTAAATCTTTCAATGTGTCTTTAAATTGAGTGGCTAGTGTGTAAACTTCTTCAATTTTGCTATATAAAGCTAAAATATCATTAGAATTATTCGTTTCAAGTTTATTCTGGATCTCATCTATTAATACATAGACTAGATTATTTTCTTGATGATGATGTCTTTTTATTTCATCTTTAAGTAGCCTTAAAGTTGGTTTTAAACGTTCAATACATCTTGAGTCTACTAAAGGTCGTAAAAAATAATCATTTAGGGCTTGTTCAACCATCCATAAAGATCCGAGCATATTTCCGCTATCAACAGTGGAGACATATTTAGGACTTAAAGGTTGAAGAGTTTCTGTATCATACCAATTTAAAGGATGACCTTCATAATGCTCTAATTTTTCAATAGTTCGAATAGTCTTATCGATTCGTTCAATTGCATTAATAGAAGAGATAAAGCCCAGTTCATAACAAGATAAAATGGATGTAAAATACATCCCTATATTTGTGGTTGATGTTCTTTTTGCAACTTCGATGCGCAAATCTTCTTGAAAATTATCTGGAGGGAGCCAATGATTTTGAGGACCTACAAATTCGTCAAAAAAGCGCCATGTTTTTCTAGCTACCTTAAGTAAAAACATTTGATCCGCTTCTGATAATCCAGTTACTTTGGATAGACTTCTCTTTTTGTTTAGTAGATGAGCAATAATTGGTGAAATGATCCAAAGTATAAAAAACGGTAAGTATACTAGGGTTGAAAGGCCAATACTATAAAAAAGTATGCCTAATAAAGTAATAGATAAAAGCGTTATCAAGCTTAGTATAAAATTTTCAAGACTTGGTTTGGATAGGGAAGTGCTATAAAGGGAAGCATTCCAATCTAGTAAATTTTTTTTAGAAATAGTTCTACGATATAATGCTTGCACAATTGCGCTTGTGTTTATCCAAGCCATGTAGGGTAATAAAGAAACATTAAAAACAGTTTTGTATAAACATTTTTTTAAGTCTTCCCAAACTCCAGGCCAATTAATAAGGGGAATTCTCAATATATCGGTAATTTGAAAAAAAATTGGAAGAACAATGACAAAGCCGGCGAAAAGGGCAAAAGAATAACTAATGTTAAAAAATGCACCGCAAAGAATTAGCAAAATTAAACTAAGGCCGAGAAAAGAGCGACGTAAATTATCAAATATTTTCCATCTATTTATTAAAGACAAAGTATTTTGTTTCAAGCCATTAAATGATGGAACTTTTGAAAAAAGCCATTGCGTAATTTGCCAATCACCTCTAACCCACCGTTGATTTCTAGCAGAAAATTCATGAAATGTGTTTGGGAAAGAGTCGTGTAATTCTATATCACTTGCAAAGCCGGTTCCAACATATGCACCTTCTAATAAATCATGACTTAAAATAAGATTTTCAGGAAAACGATTATCTAAAATTTCATTAAATGATTTTACTTCGTAAATTCCTTTTCCATGGTAGACCCCCTCATGAAATAGATCTTGATAAATGTCAGAAACAGCTTTTGTATATGGGTCCGTGCCCGATGGATCTGAATAAATGGTAGAAAAAAAACTTTCATTACCACTTGGGAAACTAGTACTAACTCTTGGCTGGATAATAGTATACCCTCTTTCTAAATTGCCTTCTGGTGAAACATAAGGTTTATTTAAGGGATGGGAAATAGTTTCTATTAAATTTCTTGCTTTTCCCAAAGGAAGTTGCGTATCCGAATCTAAAGTGAGCACATACTTAATTCGAAATAAATTTTTTATTTCCCCAACTTTAATATATTTTTTGAAATTTTCTTCATTATTTGACAAAAGGATTTTGTTAAGCTCTTCTAATTTGCCTCTTTTTCTCTCCCAGGCCATCCAACAATTTTGTCCAGAATTCCACTTTCTTTCTCGATAAAATAAGTAAAAAACGTTGTCATATTTGCTATTCAATTCCTCTATGAGAGAGGAAGCGTAATTTAATTTTTCTGTATCTTCTGTTGTATGTTTTTTGGAAGAATCGGGGTCATCTGCAAATAACGAATAATAAATATTTGGCAGAGGGTTTGATAAAAAACGAATTTCAAGGTTTAATACATCTCTTTTTATCGTTTCGTATGTTGATAAAAGAACTGGAATTACAACAAGTGTCTGACAATCTGTGGGAATTTCTTTTTCGTAATTCATTTTGGGTAAAATGACAGGTTTTAACGAATGAGACAAAATGTAGTGGATTGTTTGAAGAGCAATCTCACTTGATGGAATAATTGCTACAAGAAAAAACAGCCAGAATTGCCAGTTTGTATAATTAAGCCCTGCTATGAAATAGATTAGACCAAGATTTATCATTATGGATAAAGTAGCTATACTTCCAATGTAAAAAAATTGTGTATATTTCTCTAAAAAATTTTTAAAAATTGAAATATAAGTTTGCTTTTGATCAATCGCATTCTTTAACAATTTTATTCCACGATCGATGATATAGTAACCAACGTGCTGTGTTAAAGGTGTAGTGCCTTGTTGACTTAGTAAAACAGCTTGCCTTGCTATTTCAAATTCTGAATAAGATGAAGCTTTAGACAGTTTTTCAACATGATGGCGATATAAATCTTTAGTGCTAAAATCCATTTTAGCATAAACATTTGCAAAATCTTCTCCTAAAATGTTATTAACAACATTTAATTTTTCAAAAACCTCTCGCCAGTCTAATTGTTTTAATCTATGTAAACTAGTAATGCAATTTGCAATAGACGTTTGTTCTACAGTTTGGTCATTTTGCTCTGTTTGTAAAATATTCGAAAGATCGTAACCAATTTTTTTTTCGAACCAATTCTTTACAAGTAGTAAAGCCCCTTCATCGTCATACAAATGATCGACTAATTGACTTGCAAAATATGTCGATGGTTGCGGATGACTCTCAGTTAAAAGGTTCATAAAAAAATATAATTTGTCAGGAGATTTTCTTGTTGCATTAAGCAATCGATCACCCCAGAAGTCGGCTTGTTGAGAATCTTTAAGCCTTTGAATAATAAGGTCTGCTAAGTGTTCAATAGATTCAATTAAGCTTAAGCGTAAAATTAAAGGAAAAGACCAAAGCTCTCCAATTGTTAAGGGGGTATTTTTTTGAAATGATTCAATAAAAGCATTAATATTATCTTTGTCTACATAACCATCTGTCAATAACACAAGTTGAGATGCCATTCCATAAACTCTTGGCAAATTAATATAATTACCATCTTTAAGTAATGGTAATTTTTGATAAAAATTTGATGGAAGATTTCGACTGATATCCTTCATGTGCCCTTTTATTGCATAAGCATTGTCCAAGAGCCACTCAGTTGATAAAAGAATATTGTGTTCTAAGTCTAATGTTTGATTTAAAAAGGAATAAATATCACGTAAATGAGTTTCAGTCTGATTGATTTTTTTTCCTAAATTTTGATAAAAGATATTATCTTTGTTATGAACCGCGCTACTCATTTTTTGGCCTAAATGAAAAGCCTCTTCTGCTAAATAATCTTGTGTTAACGGTTTTTTTGGTAAATGATCAACATTTGAGGTTTGTGGAATGTCAATCGAGTGAGTAACAAGATAACTTGTTATTCCTTTAAATCTTAAGTCTTGGATTAATTGATTAATTTTTTTGTTTTTTTGAGGGTCATTTTCTATAATAACTAAAGTTTCGCCGGGTAAAATTAGTTGCTTACAATATTCTAAAGCAGAGTTGTCTATTTTTTTTCTTAGATAAAACCGTTGAAATAAAAATGCCAAAAAAATAACAAATCCTAAAGTTACACATAAAACAATAAATGTTTCATGAAGAAATTCTTTTTTTAAGGCTGTAAATAAAATAGCTAAATCACTAACAAACAATAAGCTAATGATAGAAATCATCCAGGTTTGCCAAGAACCTAAACTATTGGATATGATGTCGTATTCTTTGTTATTTTTGGCGTGAATTAAAATGGCATGAGAGTCAATATCTCTTAGTTTCTTCATGATATTTGAAGCAATTTCTTTTCTATTAAAAAAAACTAATGCTAAGTTTTTATATTTCATGAAGACCTCTTTAAAGATATGGCATATAGCTTTGAAAGCTATATGCCATTGAATTAATTAGATAATTCCTATTAATTTTAAAATAACGATCAAAGTAATAGGTACACCTAATAGCCATAAAATGATTGGACGTGTCATAAAATTACTTATTTCTTGATTGTAGTTCATTTTTAACTTTGCTAACCCCAGGGATTCTTTTTACTTTTTCTTCGATAACTTTAGCTTCTTGCGAATCATTCACTTGTCCTCTTAAAGTTACCACGCCTTCCTCTGCGATTATTTCAACATTCTTAGCTGTAGGAGATAAAGAAGGATCTTGGATAATAATCTCTCTTACTTGACCCACAACTTGTCTATCTTGTTGTACTGTTTGTGGATTTTCTCTTGACTTAGAATGATTTTCACAAGAAACAAGAGTTAACCCTAATAGTGATAAACAGATAAATAATTTTTTCATAAACGCCTCCTTTAAAATGAATTGTTTTCATTTTGGAATGTAAAGTAATTAATTAATAGGGTCAATAGTTAGATCAACTTATTCTAATACTCTCATTAAAACGATTTGTAAAAAAAATTATTTAAAATAATTGTTGACGCAAGTCTAAAAGTATCATATTCTAAGATTAAGAAATACTAGTCCTAACTCATGAAATCGTCCTAATTTGAAGGGGGGTCTTATGTTACATTGGGCATTAATATTTTTAATTGTAGCCCTGATTGCTGGATTCCTAGGTTTCTTTGGAGTCGCAGGTGTAGCTGCAGATATCGCAAAAATTTTATTTATTCTCTTTCTAATATTGTTTATAATCTCATTGATCTCTGGAAGACGGGTGTGAACCTGACAATAGCTGAGGAGGCTATATGCGATTTATAGTGAATTTCATTTTATTTGGAATTCTTTTTTATATCATTTATTTGTATTTTCCTGAAGCATTCGCCACTTTAGTTAGTTGGGTAAGTCAACTTTTTGATTTTTTACGTGATGTTGGAACGACAATAGTGAATTATTTTAAAGGATTAAGTTCATCAAATCCTACTGAGCCGACGCATGAAACCGTTAAGACTTTATTGCAACACACTTTAAATAAATAAGGTTAAAGAGAGATGTTTTTTTAAACATCTCTCTTAACGTAACTATTTGTCACCTTTAGCAACAAATTTGCGGATAACATCCCCAGCATCTGTGTTTTTTAAATGAATACCAAGTTTATCGGCATAGTTTAGAATTTCTTCCCCATTCATGTTTGCTTTTTCAGCGTAATTTATCAGTAACAAAACAGCGGCTCTAACTCCTCTTTGACAATGGGCAAAGACAGGTTGTTTTAAACCAGAATAGATTTTATCAAATCGTATGATATCATCCATTGTGAGTGTTTTTAAATTCATAGGAAAATGGATATATTCCATACCCAAATCTTTGACGATTCTTTCTTCCTCTTGTGGAGAAATCGGTTGATTTCCTTCCCCATTTTCACGGAAATTAATAACAGTTTTATAGCCTTTAGTTTCTAATTCAGATAAATCTTGCATAGAGGGTTGGCCAGCTATCGTGCATTCATCTGTAACTTTCACAAATTTTTCCATATAACCTCTTTGTCTTTGTATAGAGCATAATTTAGCAAAGATTTCAATCAATTACTATAGAGTTTATGAGATAGCCGTTTTTTCTCTGTTAATGTGACACAGATGTTTCCGATAATTAATGCCATTAATAACCATGCAAAGCGTAAATTTGTGGCAAAATTTAAATGGGTTATTTCTGAAAAAAGATTACTAATTAATATAACGAGTAAAATAATCGGTATTATAAATTTGATACAAATTTGCAAAAGAGTTGGAATTGATTCGTCAAAAACTTGTAAAGTTTTTGAATAAGCAAAACTCAAAATTAATCCTAACGCTCCAATTAACATATTAGTTCCTAAAACCATCGGAGCTAAGGCATCAATAATGTGTGAGCCATTTCCCATGCAAAAAAATAATGAAAAACTCATTAAAATTATAAGAGTAATTCCAACGGCTTTTTTTCTGTCTATTCTAAACTCTTCTTCTACGTTTCCAACTATACACTCTACAATGGAAAAGACTCCTGTAATGCCAGCAATAAAAATACAAAAGAAGAAGATCGTGCCAATTATTGGTTCAAAAAAACCAAATGATTTTAAAATTTTAGGAAACAAAATGAAGCCTATTTCAAATGTGGAATCACTTTTTATTATTTCGCTAAAGGGAATATTTTGAACATAACTGATATGGGATAAACAACCGAAAATGGCAATTCCAGAAATAAAAGAAACAAAAAAATCACCAAAGGCCACTAAACACATAGCCTTAACTATATTTGTGTTTTTTTGGGTATGTCTAGAGTATCCTATAATGATTCCAAGTCCCAAAGACAGGCTAAAAAATAACTGCCCAAATATATCTCTCCAAAGTTGAGGTTGATATAGCTTTTCAAAATCTGGTTTCAAATAGTAATAAAATGCATTAATTCCCCCGGGTAACAAGCAAGATACTATGGCAAATATTAGAATAATCAAAACCATTATAGGCATAAAAAAAGAGCAGATTTTTTCAATCCCATCTTGGACGCGTCTTGTTAAGACGTACCATGTACTCAAACAGACGACAATTGTTGAAAAAAGTATTGGAAAGGAGATTGTCCCAAATTCTGAAATTGATGGAGTTAAGTGTAAAAAGTCATGTAAAAAAAAATATTGCGTATCTTCTGGGATTGACTTTGTCGCTGCAAAAAAGGTGTAAGATACTGCATAACCTGTTAAGACGATGTAAAAAGCTCCGATTGTTATACAAGCTATGACGGATAGCCAGCCAATCATTTTTAAACGAGGAATACCTGTTTTTATGAAGGTAGTAATTAAAGGTAATTTCCACTTATAGCCTATTTTACCTTCTAAAATCAACATTGGAATCCCTAATAAAAAAAGAGCGAAAAAGTATGGGATTAAAAAAGCCCCACCTCCATTTTTATAAACTTGAGCGCTAAAGCTTAATACATTAGCGAAACCGACAGCCGAGCCTATTAAAGCCCAAATGTAACCTGTCTGGCTTTTCCATGTTGAATTCGATATTTGAGACATAAGGGTTTTCCGTGAAATTAAAAACAATAATGATAGATAATTTAATTATTAATTTAAATTATCTTTTAAAAATTAAAGACATTAAGAGGGATTTATTACTTAAAAAATTTAAACAATATATATATCGATAAATTAGGCTAATTGGGCTTGAAATGATAGTTTTTTAGCAGCTTCTACTACATCCTCTCTTTTTCCAAATGCACTTAACCTTAAGAAGTTTTCTCCGGATGATCCAAATCCGATCCCGGGAGTTGTGATCAAATGATATTCATTTAAGAAATAATGAAAATAATTCCATGAAGAAATTCTTTTATTACGTATCCATAAATAGGGTGCATCCCTCCCTCCATAAACTTCTATTTCTGTATTGAGGATTGCAGACTTAAGGATATTTGTGTTTTCAAGATAATAGCTAATTGTTTTATTCATACATTGAAAAATGTTTTCTTCTAATAAGGCTAAGCCGGCAGCTTGTGCGATATTTGAAGCTCCATTAAAAATTGTACACACTGTCCTTTTCCAATCTTGCCAAAGACATAAGCCATTATCATACACTAAATGTTTTGGTACAACAGACCATCCTAGACGAATTCCTGTAAAACCTGCCATTTTAGAAAATGAATTTATTTCTATAGCAACGAGCTTACTACCATCTATTTCATAAATAGATTTAGGGGTTTGTGGGTCTTGAATGAAACTCGCGTATGCAGCATCGTAAACTAATAATGTTTTGGTTTGAATTGCCCAATTAACAATATCTTGTAATTGCTGCCTTGTTAAAGCTGTACCTGTTGGATTATTAGGAGAACAAAGGTATAACACATCAACATTTGGCAAATCTTTAATAGGTGGAAAAAAATTGTTTTCAGGAATACAAGGAATATATTTAATTTCCCGTACACCTTGCAAGATACTTCCATCAACATAAACAGGATAAGTTGGATCTTGTACACCAATAACACAATGAGGACCTAGCAAAATTTGTAAACGTCCAATGTCGCATTTAGCGCCATCAGAGATAAAAATTTCTTCAGGATTAATCAAGTTATTATAAAAAGTATTTGCTATCTTTTCTCTAAGTGCCACTATTCCTTGCTCTGGTCCATACCCACTATAAAATTGATTTTGATTTAACCCCTCAACATATTCTTTTATTTTATCTGTTAACTCATTACTTAAAGGTACAGTTGTATCACCTATACCTAAATTAATTAATTTAACACCCGGATTACTTTTGAGAAATTCGTCTTTACACGCTTGAATTTGTGGAAATAAATAGTTGGAAGATAATCTCGTAAAAACATCATTTCTTTTTATCATAATCTACTCATTTGAAAATCGGAAGAGGAGGGATTTGAACCCCCGGTTGGTTGCCCAACTTCTGTTTTCGAAACAGATGCAATCGGCCACTCTGCCACTCTTCCATTAAAAGTTGGGTAAATATAGCAAATAAAAAACAAAAAGTTAAAGGTTTTTAAATCTTATTATAAAAAAAATGTTTGCAATTTTACTAGCAAATGATCAGATTGCGAATAAAGTTTAAAGTTTGGACTTGTTATAAATTCTTGTCATAATAACAAAGTTTCAAATCTAAAATAATATGTTTAGTACTTAACCGGAGAGTAAACATGAAATATATCTATGAATTCATAGGTACTTTTTTCTTAGTATTCACAATTGGAATGACCGTTTTAAGCCCTAACAGCCTACCATTAGTTGCTCCAATCGCGATTGGATCAATATTAGCAACGATGGTTTATGCTGGTGGACATATTTCAGGTGGTCATTATAATCCAGCTGTTTCTCTAGCTGCATTTTTAAGAGGAAAGCTTAGCAGTTTAGATCTTGGAATATATTGGATTGTACAAATTGTTGCTGGCTTAATAGCTGGTTACCTTGCTCATTACTTTAAAGATTTTGCAGTTCAAACGCCTGTAAACTTGGATACAACCAAAGTTTTGATAGCTGAATTCCTTTTTACTTTTGCTCTTTGCTATGTTGTATTAAATGTGGCAACAACCAGAGAAACACATGGCAATTCCTATTTTGGTTTTGCTATTGGATTTACTGTATTAGCAGGTGCGTACGCCGTAGGAGCTATTTCTGGAGGAGCATTTAATCCAGCAGTCGCTTTTGGCTTAGCCATAATGACAGTGACTAGTTGGTCAAAAATTTGGCTATTTATCCTGGCTAACTTGCTCGGTGGTATAGTTGCTGCTATAGTCGTTAACTTGGCACATGAAAGAAGTGATAATGTAGAATCATTACAAGAAAAACATCATAATAAACATCATCATCATTGATTTTATGTCTTCCACATTCTTGCTATTTAAGCAAGAATGTGTGAAAAAACTATACTTCAACCCATCCATCTTCATTCAAAGGATGTTCTTCTATTTTTAATTCTTGAGAAAACTCGTTATTGGATTTTTTTGGGCCTTTATAATCTTCCATCAAAGTAATTTGTTCGTAGTATTTCTTGATAGAAGGGGAAAGTTCTATCGGCTTATCATCAAACTCTAATATTCCTTGTAGTACTAAAAATAGCCTGTGCATTGGTTTTAGAGAATCATTATTAGGCCAAGGCATACAGTTATTTTGAACTAATGTATCTAGTAAACGGTTTTGCAAAAAAGAATGTTTATAAAGATCATTTTTTATCTGATTCAGTTGTTTTAAAAGTTCTTCTTTTATCCTTTTATTAGGTTCTTTTTTAAGTTTTACTTTAACTTCAGATTTAGCTTGCCTTAAACGTATTTGTCTATCATCCATAAATTCAGGGTTATTTAGTATCCACTTTCTCATATAAGCACTAAATTCAATTTCGGTTAGATCTAAAAAGACTTCTCTTAAAGATTTCTCGTAAAGGTGATAAGAGTGTTTAATGCTTTTGCTAAAAGGATAAGTTGGATTGCTTCGAATAAGAATTTCATTCAATCCAATCAGGTTTCTTTCAGATTCATCTAAAGGGTAAAAGCCTATTTTAAAAAAAATTTCAAAAACATCTCTTATCAAAGGTGAATGGCATAAACTAAGAACATTAGATTCTATCACTTTTTTTTCAAAAGGGGGGATTTTTGCTTTGTTCTTAACGTTTAAGCTGGCTTCTATAAATTTTTCGTATATATGCCTGTAAATTTGTTCCCTTTTTTTTTGGAGCTGTATGAAGAATTTGATTTCGTAAACAGTTTTTTGATTAAAAAATAAGTCACTCTTTTCTAAGAGAATCTCTTCTAGCAAATGAAGAGCAAACATTTTTGTATCATGAGTATTGGTTAAGAAGCTTTCTAATCCAATTTTCATGAGTAAGGAAGGAACTTTGGGTGATTTTTGTTGGGCCAATTTTTCTAGGTAGGGTATTATGATACTCATATATTGCTTAGCTATGTCAATATCTGCAGTCGGTCCATCAATTTTTTTTGCATCTAGAAGGATAGATACAAATTGAAAAAATTCTGTTGTAAAATAGGCTAAAATAAATTGATTAACGGTTTTTTTGTGAACTTCTGCTGCATTTGCTAATTCAACATTGAAATCATGGGCAGTCGAATTTTTAGCATTAGAAAACTTTTTAATATAAGTGTTGAATTTTTTATTCGTTTTTAACTTCTCTAAAAGATTTTCTGTAAATAAAGCCCAATCATAATTTCTAAATAAGTCTCTCAACAATTTAAAATTTGCTTTCATTTCGAAATTAAACATTTTTAAAATGGAGGTAGAGCAATGAGAAATATTAATTCTGAATTTATCTATATCAGATCGTAAAATATCTTCGATTTTTTCAATTGAGAAGTTGTTGTGTCTTTTTGGTTTTTGGTCGATTTTGCTTAAGAGGAATATCTCATTCTGAAAGAAGCTAGCAACTTTTTGATCTAATTTACGATATAGCGGGTTAATTGCAAAAGGAAAGTCGGTCAAAGCTGAAGAAGCAGCTAAAATTTTATTTGAAGTAAAAAAATTAAATAAATGGCTAATAACTGAAGTTTTTTTTTCAATTTCTATCGTTATTTTGTCAGGTAAATGACTTGATAATACTTTATAGCCATCGGATGCTAAAAGATAAATGCCAAGAGAAGGGTATCCAATAAATGGGGCTAAGGCACCAATACTGTATTTTCCAATTATTTTAATTTTACTTAAAGTACTAGGCTTTTGATCTTTTGGATTCAAAATAGCTTCTATTTTATGAAACAGTAAAGGGAAATGGATAAAATCGTTTTCATCAAAAGCCATTTCTTTGGAAATAACTGTCACTTTAAATTCAAAGCTATTAATGAGGGGAGCTAAGGTGTTGTATAACTCTGCTGTAAAACTACATTTCTCTGAAGATAATTGATAAAAAAAATATTTGGAGTAACGATCTATTAATTCAGTGATTTGAGATTTGCTATAAACAGTATTTGTAAAGAGATTAGAGATATAGGGTGTAAAAGAAATTCCTTTAGCTTGATCCATTTTTATACTTAATTTACTTCTAAAAATTATTACTAAATCATGAAAATACGTTTTGGTTTTTAAATCTTATTTTAATTTTTAAAAAATGTGGATACTTTTTTGTCATCAATGCAAAATAAAAAAATAATTTAAACCTGCTTTATCACATGATAGTTTTTAAATTTTTCATAATGCTGATGCTATTCTTTTTTTTCACTCTAAATGCAAAGTCTGATTTAATCGAAGATGAAAATAAGCCTTTAAAGCTTGGAAATTTGGCAGTAGCTCCTTCTCAGCAACCTAACCCCATGATTTCTTTTGGTCAAAATATTGTAGAAAAAGGGGTAACACAAGGCTTTTTGCTAACGACAGATCTTCATGGAAGAGATCATAGATTTACAAATATTGTTCCAAGTATCTTATATGGCATTACAGACCAATTATCGATATTCATAAGTCAACCATTTACACCTCAATTTAAAGATAGAAAATTTAAATCGAGCGGAGTTGAGGATTTGAGCGTTCAATTTGAATATGCGTTTTATGATAACGTAGAATTAACTTTCTTTGATCAAGCAACCCTTGTAGGCAATATAACCCTTCCAGTTGGATCCAGTAAGAAAAATCCACCCACTGGTTATGGAGCGACTAGTTTTTTTATTGGGGAAACCTTTTCAAGAACAATGATAGATTGGCTATTTTTTGTTTCTCCAGGAGCTATTTTCCCAACCTCTCACCATCGAACACGCTTTGGTAATCAATTTTTATATCAATTTGGATTTGGTAGAAATATTACAAATATCAATAAATGGCTATTTACATGGATGGTAGAATTTGATGGGACTTATGCTTTAAAAAACAAAATTCGTGGCAAGTTGGATCAAAATTCAGGAGGAAATTCGATCATTATAACTCCTTCAATATGGATATCCTCAGAAAAGTTTATCTTACAATGTGGTTTAGGATACACGGTTTACGAAAAAAACTTTGGGAAACAAAATAGAGATACTTATTTATTTGCCCTTAATGCAGGGTGGACTTTTTAAGGTAAAGGGATAAAAAAGGACGGAAGGTAGCGACGGTTTTCGAATTTTTCTTGGAAAAAATATGGCATTCTTTTTAAAAGAGCTATTGCCTTTTAAGGTATGTATCACACTATTCAATCTTTTCTAAATTATGTACTAACATTTGTACTATTCAACTGGCTGGAATTAAATGGAAAATTTAGGATTGTTAATCAAGTTCACTTGAATAAAAAGATAAACTTATTGTATTATTCAAGTAGACAGAAATAGTCTAAAGAAAAAGGCAAGAAAGAATGAATGAAAGAGCAGGCCACTATCAAACTCAATCCACAGGCTATAGAGCGTTTATTCCTCAAAATCTACCACCACAACCAGCTTTAGTGATAGGGGATAGCTTGAAGAAATTATTAGTCTTAACAGAGCAAAAACTCGCAGAGTTAAATGGTATTGGATTTTCTCTTCCCAATCCTAATTTATTTATCATGATGGCGATAAGAAAGGAAGCTTTATTAAGCTCACAAATTGAAGGCACACAAGCGACAATGACAGATATTTTAACTTATGAAACTTGGTCAGAAGTAGATAATCTTGATGATGTTGAGGAAGTCGTGAATTATATAAAAGCTCTTCATCATGGAATCACTAGTCTAGATAAACTCTCTTTATGTATAAGGATCATTAAGGAATGTCATGAAATTCTTTTAAATTCGGTGCGAGGGCATGAGAAAACTCCTGGAGAATTTCGAAAATCTCAAAATTGGATTGGACAATCTTTAAAAAATGCCATTTTTATTCCTCCCCCCCATGTGCAAGTGCCAGAAATGATAGGTCAATTAGAAAAATTTATTAAAATAGAGGATACACTTCCTCTTTTGATAAAATGCGCGTTGATTCATTACCAATTTGAAACCATCCATCCATTTTTAGATGGAAATGGACGCATTGGTCGATTATTGGTAGACTTATTTATTCACTGGAAAGGTCTTTTGCATAAACCTTTGATATACATAAGTTTATTCTTTAAGCAAAATAGGCAAGAATACTTTGATCGTTTGATGATGATACGAACAAGTGGTAACTTTGAGCAATGGGTAGAATTTTTTTTAAAAGGAATGCTTTGGTCTACTGATCATGCTATAGAAAAGATTAAACAAATCTTATTGCTTCAAGAAAGGTTAAAACAGAAAATTTTAAAAGAGAAAAAAGCATCTCTTCGCAGCATTCAGTTACTTGATAATCTTTTTGCTTCGCCTCTTATCACAATAAATGATATGGCTGACAAATTAGATATCTCATTTCAAGCAGCTTCCGAACAAGCGAAATTATTTTTAGGATTAGGTATTTTGGAAGAACTTACAGGGCAAAAGCGAAGTAGAAGATTTGCTTTTGCGCCGTATCTTAAAATTGTAGAAGAATAGATTGTATGTAGCGTCCTAAATATCCCATAAGTTTAAAACTAAGGTTCATAAAAAACTTACATTAAGCTTTCTAAGAAATCAAAGCAGAATTTCTAAAAAATAATCAATTTATTTCAATTTTTCAAGATGTAAAAATAGCGATAAATGTCTTTAGGTTTCTAGTAAGATGCAGACTATTCCCGATTTTCCTATGAAAAATGCAACCATTCCCCGAAAACGGCGCAAAATTCTCTCCGATCAATAACTCATGAAATATAATAAGCCGCTGTGCTGGCTCTTGTGTAATGTAGTTCGAATAGGTTGGAAGAATTTGCAGTAAATTGAAATCCCAATTCGTCCACCCATAACAAATTCTCTGTCTTGATGCAATTGTTAAGTCAAGAGCTCCGACTGTAGAATGCACAAGCAAAGATGGAAGAGCAACCAATTTATGCGTATCTTCTAAAGAAGATCGAAATCTAAAAGAATTCGCATCAATTGCTATAGCAGTTATTTTAACAATATTTTTTAAGGTAAGCCAATGGGCAATACTGCATATAGATGTAGATAAGACAAAAAGGGATATTGCTAAAGAAACTGTGTTTGATTAGTTAAGCGAGTCAAGGAGTTTATAAAAGTTCGAAAGTAGACGAAAAACGGCAAATATTAAATTTTTTGTTTTTGAACTAAGAAATGAAGGATAAAAAGGCGATCATAACACTACTTGAACTTTTTAATAAGCTTAATGCAGTGTCAGATCATACCAAATTTCGGAAGAGGTAGGATTCGAACCCACGGACCCTTGCAGGCCTCCTGTTTTCAAGACAGGCGCAATCGGCCACTCTGCCACTCTTCCGTAAAAGAAGTACCTTTATAGCCGAAAAAGCAATTTTAACGCAATAAATTAATACTTGTCTTACAAAAAGATTAGCTCTTATTTATTTTTTTCATATCGCAAGCGACAGTTATTGTAACATTATCTTGTTTTAACAAGATAAACATACTAGTTAGTTTTTATTATTATTTTGAAAAGAAAATTTTGAACTCAAGTGTGAAGGTATGACCCTCAAAAGCTTGGGGGTCATACTATTCGTTAAGTCTTTTATGAATTAACGCTTTATTCTCACTATTAAAATAATTAGCAATATAGCGATAAAAATAAAGGGAAGCCATAGAACCGCAAGAGCAATTAATCCAATATTAAAAAGCTTATCTTTGGGAAAATCTCCTGATAAATTATGGATCATACCAGTTGTTTGTTCTAACACTTGCGTATTTCCACGAATAGCTTGACTACTCATGGCAACAGCTTGTTGATTTTCTAAAATGGATTTTGTGCTTCTTTCTATAGCAAGAGCATTTTCATAAATACTTTGTGTAGCTTTTTCAATAGCCTCTTGATTGGAAAAAATTCCTTTTGAGCTAATGTCAATTTGATTTGCATTTTCTTGTATGATACGGCTACTAAAACTTACCGTTTCACTATTTTGAGCGATAGTTTCAGAGCTTTGTTTAACAACTTCAGCATTTTGCCTGATAACCTGACTTGCAAGTTCTACTGTTTCATAGTTATCTGTAATGGATTGTGTACTTTGTTCAACTGCTTCTCTATTTTCAACGATTGCATTTGTGCTTCTTTCTATATTTTGCATAAGACTACAACTTGTGCATAGCAAACAAGAAAAAAGAAAATAAAATTTAAATTTTTCAAACATAAAAAACCTTTAGCTTTTTTGTTAACCTAAAATTTTTTTTATTATTTGAAAAGATTTTGTAATAAAAAATTAACTTTTTCTAATAAATAATATCATGATGTTTTTCATGATATTATTTATAACCAAATCCTATTTGGCCTCTGTATAAATAGTTGATAACTCTTCAATGTTTTTAAACTTGCCTTTTAGATAATTAAGATAAGGCTTTGTAGTTATCTCATGACCAGTTATTTTTTGAAGGATTTCTTTGCTAGAGTACATTCTTCCATATTGGTGAATAGATTCATTTAACCATTTTTTAATAAAGCTTAAATCACCACTTTGGATTTTTTCTTCCCAAGAGGGAAATTGTTTTTCAAAAGCTTCAAAAATTTGAGCGGCGTAAATATTTCCTAAAGTGTAACTTGGAAAATAACCAAAACCTCCCATTGACCAATGAACGTCTTGTAAACATCCTTCAGCGTAATTTTTTGGTTCAATATTTAAAAACTGTTTCATTTTTTCATTCCAAACTTCAGGAATATCACGTACTTTCAAAGATCCACCAATTAAAGCTTTTTCGATTTGAAAGCGTAATATGACGTGTAAACTGTAAGTAACTTCATCAGCTTCAACGCGAATAAAGGAAGGGGTAACTTTATTGATAGCGACATAGAATTGTTCTAATGGCACAGAAGATAAAGAAGGAAACTCTTTTTGTAATAAGGGATAATAAAATTGCCAAAAAGCTTTGGATCTGCCAATACGAGTCTCCCAAAAACGAGATTGACTTTCATGCATACCTAATGATAAGGCTTCACCTATTGGTGTGCCATATTCTTCAGTCGGTAAGCCCATTTCGTATAAACCATGACCCGCTTCATGCATAACGGTATAAATATTACTCATCAGCATGGAAGGATGGATACGAGTAGTTATTCTACTATCGGTTGGATGAGAGGCACTTGAAAAAGGGTGAGTTGAAAAATCAAGTCGACCATACTTTTCATCATAATCCATTTTCTTTAATAACATTTTGCTAAAAGCAATCTGTTTTTCTTCACTAAATTTTCCGTGTAAAAAACTATCATCGATAGAAAGATTCGACACAGTTTTTACTAAAGGTGTAATTTCTGTTTCCAACTCGGAAAAAAGCTTTTCTACTTCTTTAGTAGTAATTCCCGGTTCATATAAATCTAATAGAGCATCGTATGGATGTTCCTTGTAACCAATAAGATCGGCTTTTTTTCGACACATTTCTATGATTTTTTCTAAGTAAGGAGCAAAATGGTGAAATCCATTTTGCTTTCTAGCCTCTCTCCATATAACAATCGATTGCGAAGTTAATTTAGCAAAATCTTTAATGAATTGTTCTGGAAGGCAAGTTTCTTGTCTAAAATCTTTTCTCCACTCTCTTAAAGAGGCTTTTTGCTTAGGATCAAATTGATCTGATTTTAAAGTTCCAGTTTCGATATCAATCAATTTTTCAAGTGCATTTTTAAATTCTGAAGAAGTCGATTTTGCGTGAATAATTCCTGATAAGACTTCAAATTGTTCTGCACGAATAGCAGACGCGCCTTCTGGCATATAGGTCTCTTGATCCCAATCCAGTAAATGAGAAATGCCTTTTAGAACTTTTATTTCACGTGAAAGATTAGTTAAATGCTCAAAGTCTTTCTGCATAAGTTTCCCATTTAGTTAGTTTGAATATCGAATAATCTATTATTAGCCATTTTGAAAATTGCTACAAACTTTTTTTAAAAAAAAGAGGGTATTGTAGAAGGGGTCTTTTTTTCTTGTAAAATTTCTTTGCATAAAAGGGGGACAATCACAAGAGTTAGTAAAGTGGAACTGATAATGCCTCCAATGACAACTGTTGCCAAAGGAATTTGTATTTCAGAGCCAACACCGTTTGCAAAGGCCATTGGTGTAAAGCCAAGCGAGGCAACTAAAGCAGTCATTAATACAGGTCTTAATCGTTCCACTGAGCCATGAATAACAGCGAGCGTTAAATTAACTTCTTTAGCTAAATATTGCTGGATACAATTAACCATCACCAAACCATTTAATACAGCTATACCAGATAAGGCAATAAAACCAACCGCTGCAGATATCGAAAAGGGGATGTCTCGCAGCCACAAAGCTATAATACCACCTAACAAGGCAAACGGAATGCCAGTTAAAATTATAAAAACTTTTTTTAATGATAAAAAAGCGCTATAAAGGAGGATAAAAATTAAGATCAAACATAGTGGGATTACGATTAGCATGTGTTTTCTAGCTTTTACTAAATTTTCATATTCCCCACCCCATTCGATCCAATAACCAGTTGGCAGATTTACATGAAACTTGATTGCTTTTTGCGATGTATCAATATAACTTCCTAGGTCATTTCCCCGAACATTGCTTTCGACAATAGCAAATCGTTTACCATTTTCTCGATTGATCTCGTTTACCCCAATTTTTTTTTGATTTTGGATTAACTCACTTAATGGAATAACATGCCCTTTTTGAATGATTGGTATAGAAGACCATTGGGAAGGGTTATCTCTTAAATTTTCAGGCAAATTTACGATAACATCGATGGGTTGATCATTTTCTATAAGCTGTCCAGCAGTTTGCCCACCAATAGCTATTTTTAAAACTTGTAAAATAGGTAAAGGGTCTAAGGAATATTGCTTAACTTTATCTTTTAATAATTCAGCTTTAATTAAAGGTAAACCTTCAATTTGTGAGGTTTTTACATCAGCAGCTCCTGGAATTTTTCTCATTAAAGAGGCAATTTTATGTGCTAAATTGTCCAGAGTGTCAAAATCATGTCCAAAGATTTTAATAGCAACATCACTTTTAACACCTGAAATCAATTCGTTAAATCTCATTTCAATTGGTTGTGTAAATTCATAATTATTGCCAGGAACCTCACTTAAGAGATGTTCCATTTCTTTAATCAAGTTGTCTTTAAGTTTTAGAGGATTTGGCCACTTAGTCTTTGGTTTTAACATAACAAAAGTATCAGAAACATTAGGAGGCATTGGATCTGTAGCCATTTCAGCCGTTCCAGTTTTTGAAAATACATGGGAAACCTCTGGTATTTGTAACAAGGCAGCCTCAACTTTTGTTTGCATTTTTGTAGATTGGGTAAGAGAGGTTCCAGGTATGCGAATAGCATGTAATGCAATATCTTGTTCATCAAGCTGTGGTACAAATTCTTGACCTAAATGAAAGAATAGCGAAGTAGCGAATACAATAATTAAGCTTGCTAAAGTTATAATAAAAATAGAATGAGGAAAGATTTTTTGAAGGATATTGCTGTAAATGTTTTGAATTTTAAGAAGGAAGGAGCTTGTTTTTTCTTTGCCAGTAACAGCAATTAAGCTTAGCATGGCAGGTACAAAAGTGACTGATAAGACTAAAGCCCCAATGAGAGCAAAAGATGCAGTAGCCGCCATTGGGATAAACATTTTACCCTCAATTCCTTTTAAGGTAAGAAGGGGCAAGTAAACAATGATTAATATCGCTTGTCCATAAAGAGTTGGTTTAATCATTTCATTAGCTGATGCGATTAATTCTTCAAATCGATCATGATTGACAAGTTGACTTATTTCCTTTTTAGCCCTTAATGCAATTCTTCTGGAAAAATTTTCAGCAATAATGATTGATCCATCCACAATTAAACCAAAATCGATAGCACCCAAACTCATTAAATTGCCGCTGATGTGAAAATAATGCATGCCAATCCCTGTTAATAAAAATGAAAGGGGAATGACGCAGGCAACGATACAGGCAATTTTGAAACTTCCAAGCATGGCAAAAAGCACAATTACAACAAGAAGAGCCCCCTCTAGTAAATTGTAAAAAACAGTTTCTAAAGTAGCGTTGACTAAGTTAGCGCGATTGAGGATCAATTGTACTTCTACATCTTGAGGAAGCGTTTCTTTTATCTCAGCTAATTTTTTTTCTACACTGTTAGAAACTTCACGGCTATTAGCTCCAATTCTCATCATAGCAGTTCCTATAACAACTTCATGTCCATCTTTGGTAGCAGTGCCTGTTCTTCTTTCTTTTCCAAGTGATATTGTAGCCAATTCTTTTAAAGGTAGAGCAAAGGTTTGATTTCGTATTAAAATGTCACCAATCTCATCTATTCCTTGGGCTTTTTGGTTTGAAAGAACAATTAAATTTTCTCCTTTAGTTTCTATAAATCCAGCTCCGATATTAACATGATTATTTGCAACAGAATCTAAAATATCCTGAAAAGAAATATTATGACTAATGAGTTTATCAAGGCTTGGGGTGATGTGAATTTGCTTTTCATAACCGCCAATTGTATCAATATCGGCGACGTCGGGAAGGTTTTTTAACTGAGGTTTAATAATCCAATCTTGTACCGTTCTTAAGTAGGTTAGTTTTTCTAAGTCATCGTTTAAAATAGGAGGGACAATTCGATGGTTTTCTGCATTCCATAAGGTAGAATTATTTTCAGTCTTTTTTAAATCCACCGTCCACATCGCAATTTCTCCAAGTCCTGTTGCAATAGGACCTAAAAAAAATTCTGCGTCATGAGGCAAATAATGCTTAATTTCGTTGAGCCTTTCTTGGATCTGTTGTCTCGCAAAATAAATATCAGTATTATCAGTAAATATAGCAGTAATTTGAGAAAACTCATTTTTTGAAATTGAGCGTGTATTTTCTAAGCCAATCATTCCTTTTAAGGCATTTTCAATTGGAACTGTAATTTGTGTTTCTATTTCTGTCGGGGAAAGTCCTGAAATGTAAGAGTTAATCTGTACCTGATTATTTGTAATATCGGGCACAGCGTCAATTGGAAGGTGAATGAGAAAATATAGGCCCACAAATACACTAATGAGGGAAAAAAAGATTACAACAAAGCGATTATAAACAGACCAACGAATGACTTTTTCTATCATTAATGTTCATGCTCCGCTTCGTGCTTTTTAAATTCTGCTTTGAGAAAGAATGTATTGCCATAAGCTATAGTGTCATTTTCAGATAATCCATCTACAATTTCAATATTGTCTTCATCCTCAATGCCAAGTTTTACAGGTTGTATTTTTAATAGATCGTTTACTTTTTTAAATATCGAAGCGCTCCCATCAATCTCTTGTATTGCAGTCTTTGGAACAATAAAGTTTGCCTCTTGACTAACTGTTGGTAAAACAATTTTAATATACTCCCCTGGATGCCATTTTTTTTCATCATTTGGAATAGATGCATAAAATATAATTTGATTATTTTCATTGATTAAAGGACTTTGCCCATAGACTTCACCTTCTCCTTTGTCACCTTCTAAATCTGTAAAAGAAAAAGTTGTATTGGGAATGAATTTATTTTTATTTTTGGCATATACAGGAATTTCAACTTTGAGTTTACTAAGATCTGCCACAATGACTGCTGGACTATCAGAATTAATGTATTGCCCCACTTGATAATTATTTAAAGCAATTTTCCCACTAAAGGGGGATCTAAACAAATATTCTCCATGCATAGCTCTGCCAAGATTATTCAAATCGACGTCATAATAGCTTAAATATTCTTTAGCCTTCTCCCATTCGGTATGAATAGTTAAATATTTTGTTTTTGTATCGTTTAAATCTTTTTGAGTAATAAGTTTTTTTTCATAAAGCTTCGATTCTTTATTCAGCTGTTCTTCAAGAGCCTCAAGTTGAGACTGTAAATGATGATATTGAATAGATTTTTCAGCTACATCTGAGCTTGAAAGTAAAAATATGGGTTCATCCTTTTCAATAGTATCACCGTTTTGCTTATAAATTTTTTGGATCACACCAGTTATTTTAGGAGATAGCTGATAAATTGATCGAGGATCTGTCAAAATCTTTGTGTAAACCGTTAAATAAGATTGTATTTTTCCATTGGTTACATTTTTTAAATGAACCCCTTCTTTTTCTAAATCATCGGGACTGATTGTAATGTAGTCTACTGTAGATTCTTCGCTGTCATGATCGTGTGTATGTAAATGTTCATGAGAATGCTTAGGATTCCATAAAATCCCGGTAGAAAAGCCTAATACAAAACCTATTAGCAAAGTAATTGACAATGTATATTTTTTCATTCGTCGCCCTCGCAACGGTTTAGCAATTTTAATAAATTAACTTTGGCATGAAGTGCTTCAGATTTAGCATGAAAAAATTGTATGGAGATGTCATAGAAATGTTTTTTTGCTTTAACACATTCTTCGAAGCAGAGGGAATCTTTCATAACCTCCATTTCCTCTAAAGCATGTTTTGCAACAAGATAAGTTCGTTTCATAATTTCTACAGAAGGAAGGTGAATTTGATAATAAAGGATATGCGCACTTTCAAGTTCAGATTTAATTTTTGCCTTTAAAGCCTGCAATTCATAAATAGCATCTTGAATTTCCAGCTTAACTTTGCCAATCATTGTTTGATTTTGTTGATAAATAGGTAAAGGAACAGTAAAACCCATTTCTAAATTGGATCGATGAAAAGAAGAGCATGTGTTTACTCCAGCAAAAATTTCTACATTAGGAACAGCATTAGCTTTTTCTAACTTTAAAGTTTTTTGTAGGGTTTTAATTTGGTATTCTTTTTTTATTACTTCTGGATAAGAATCGACGTAACTTTCTAATTGTGCGTAATTAATTTCTTCTAATGGTTCATCATCTAATTCTAATTGGTTAAAATCTAATGTACCTCCCCATAAGATGGCTAATTCTCTTTTTTTCGTTTCAAAGACAGCACGGCTTTTATTTAATTCAACTTGAGCCAAAGAAAATTCTTTGTGGTTTTGACAATCTTCAAAAAGTGTAAATCTTCCATTTTCTGCTAATTCTTTTTGCCTTTTATAATTTTCTTCACTAGATACAAATAGTTCTTTTTTTAATGCGTATATTTCTTGGGCCATGTAGCAATCGATAAATGTATGATATACTTGAGCTATAAGATCTATTTGAGCCTGAGATAAAGAGGTGTGGAGCACATTTTCACTAGCATAGGTGATTTCTACACGTTTGCGCGTTTTATGAGCGGTTTCAAAAATTTGCCTTACCCCATAATAATTAGTCGTAGCACAACATCGATCAGTTACTGGAGCAAAGGAAGCATCAAAAGCTGGATTGGGCATTTTACCAACTAACTTTCGATCTAAGCGAATTTTTTGCAAATCTGTTTCTATATTTTTAATAACAGGTGACCACAAAAGCGCTCTTTCAGTTGCTTGTTCTAAATTTAGACTTTGAACTGTTAAAGGGAAAAAAAGTAAGAGGCTAATAATAATTTGTTTCATGATGCCAAAAAACACTTTCAGCTAAATTAAGGCTAACTAATAAGTAAATAGCAGTTTGCTGTCAATTTTTTATTTTAATTAAGTTTATTTGCGTAAATTTTATTACGGCAGAATAAAATTTCACTACAAACAAGGAATTTGCAAAGAAAAAACCAAAATTAGAATCAAAAAGATAGAAATCTTTATCCCTTTTATCAAAAAAAAGTAAATGACCGGTTTCTGTATTTGTGAGACGGTAAACGGCGTCAAAAGAAAGAATGTAACAACCATTTGGAAGCGTATTAAAATACGATTCTTTATGAATAGCAAAATTATTATAAATCTCTGATGAAAATTCTATGTTTATGTTTTTAAAAAGGTTTTTAGAAATTAAATCTACAATATACGTTTCAAATTCAACGGAAGATAGTACGGCTCGTTTTTTTATTATAATGGAACGATAAATAAACTGCGCTTTACAAGCTTTTGGTTCTACCCCATTTTTAAATTTTTGTGTAAGAGTGGGAAGGTTGCATTTGTTTTTTAAATAAAAGTTGGCAAAACATAATGTTTGTCCAAAACACAAGCCATGAATCCAAAAATCGGGATCATTTTCTTTTGCAAACTTAACTTCTTTAGTTAATGTAATAGTAGCAAAACTATTTTTAAAGTTTTCAAAAGTGGTACAGGATCTATGTTTTGGAAGGTTAAACGTTGGGAAGAGGAGGTATTGTCTAAAAAAAATAAAAGTTATGAGACGTGTTATGGCAATGTGACCATAATAATAAATCATATGCCACAATTTTTTAGAAATTGTGAGAAAACTTATTTTTAAGTAAGCGATAAAAGCAATACTTAAACGTTTTATTTTTTCATTTAATTTAGAAGCACTATCCCCTTTTGATTCATTTGCAAAAGTTATCTTTGAATAAAACCCCACAGCATTCATGCGATACCGATCTTTTATTCAAAGATAATAAGAATTTTTTTTAAATTATCAAAACTTTACTTATATTAATTGGGATAGTGTTTTTGAAAAATCTCCTCTACAATAGCTGGAGTGATTTTAAGCCCTAAATTCCATTGAAGTAAATTGAGGGTTTCATTTAAGGCAGGTAACAAAAAGTATTGAGATAGAAGAAATTGCACTTCTTCTTTTTTGCTATTTTTTCGAGAAACAATTTTTTTTGCTAGGCTAAGGGTTGTTTCTTGTAGTTTTTTGACTTTTTCAAATAATGTGAAATAATGAGAAGAATAATGACTTTTTTTCATCCTTTCTTGTTCAGCTAAATTTATTTGATGATTTAACTCTTCAATCCTCTTTGCAAGCTTGCTACCATCTGTTGATGAGAAAAATAAAGGATTGGAATAATTAACTCGGTTTGTATCTATAAGTTTTTGTTTTTCTTGCATGAGTTGTTGTTTTCTTAAAGATTCTTCTTCTCCAAAACTTTTCTTGCAAATATGTGATTCAATTTTTGCTAACAGACCAACGGCCGTTCTTGGTTGTAGCTGAGAGACTTTGTTGGAAAGTTCATAAAGCTTTTCTAATCCTTTTTCTTCGTATCCAATTTTATTTTCTAAGCATTGATTTTTTAAGATAGCAATTGTCGTCACCGGATCAGTGTCATTGAGTTTTTTTTCTTCAAATCTTCTTCCGTCTAATGATGAGTCAGCTTTAAAAATTTCCTCATATTTATTAGGAGTTGTAATGGTGATCACATAGGGAAGGCTATCGGGCTTGGTATCGATTAGGTCTTTCAATTTCTTCCCCATACCTTCTTTAGTGCTAAAAGCTTCGTGAATTTCATCTAAAACCCAAATGACTTTATTTTCTCTTCCTTGGGTTGCTTGTAAAGCTAAATCTAAGGGAGATAATGGATTAAAATTTGGCGAACTTTCTTTAAATTCCTCGGCATTGGCAACAAACACTTGCTTGTTCCAAAGATGACGAACTCGTTCATCTTTATTTTCTATCATGGCTACAAGTTGCTTTACTAATGTATTTTTACCAACTCCTGGCTCCCCAGTTATAGTCGGAGCTATATTGTAATGTTTGCTATTGTAACTTAATAAATTTCCTATTTCTTCAATTTCTTTTTCACGTCCAATTTGTTCTTCAATTTTGCCTTCTTTGAATAAACGAGAATAGTTAGTAAACCCAGGTATTTCTACATTTTTTTTAAGAGCCGAAGCGATAATAGCAATAATAATCAAAACTGCTAATACTCCACCTGTAATAATTAAGGCGTGCATAGCTGGTAAAAAAAACATCAAGGCCCCAAAGACAACAGAGGGTATAGCAAAAAAATATTGAAAAAGTTCACACATATATTTTTGCTCGAAAAAAGTTTTAGGAGGCCTTCCTAAATTTAATAAGGTAAAAGTAGATAGAAATTTATAGATAATATTTTTAAGAGCTGTAAAAAATGGGGGGGGTTGATTATGAGAACCTTTATATACATTAGATTTTGGTTCTAAAATGTCTATTAGTGTCTTGGCGTAAGCGTATGTGGTTTTAAAATCAGTATCAATCTGATGAATAAGTTTTTCCACCTCTTTTGTAGAAAAAAAATCCTTTAAAAAGTTTAAGCCATCATAATCTTTTTTTACACAGTAATTTAAGATAAAAAGTTCTTTAAAAGCTTCCCTTACCACATTCCCTGAAAAAAAGGGGAGAGTAGCCTTTACCTTATTTTTCACCTTTTTAATATTTTTCGCGTGTAAACAAGTCTTCAATAGATCTTTTTGATCCTCAGTAGAAAGTGACTCAATAATAGTTTTAGTTAAATCTACATGAACTGTTTTAGGAAGGGTTTTTCTTACAATATACTTAAGTAAAAAAGAATGATCCGGATAATTAGTAATATTCATAGTTAATAACCGATAAAAAGAAATATTATGAGGTAATTAGTATTAATTTATAAAACAGTTTTGAAATTAAAATAATTATTATGTTATACTATATGAAATTTTCTGTTTAAGGATTGGTAATGTTAGAAATACTACCGCAAGAAATCATAGTATATAATAGTAATTTTTTTGATTTTTCAAGTCTTGCATCCTTTGCAAAAACATCAAAACGAGTCTATGCTTTAAAAAATGTGTTTTTTAAAAGTTACTATAACAGAGAATTTTCCTTTTTTTCATCAATTCATCCTTATAGTGAAACACATATTAGAGGCTTAATCAAGCAACAACGAATTTTCACTCTACTTCCTGAAAAAGCAACGAGAATCACGGGTTTTAAGCGATTACACCCTAAATTGGCTTTAAATTTTTGTTTAGATCATCAATTTATCGTTACCTTTGATAAAGATTCCTTTGTACATGTAAGGCAAGCTGACCTTGAGAAAGGGCATAGTCAAATAATTAAGTTGGACAACGAGAATACGACCTGTTTTAAAGTGAAAGATTTTGTATCTTTTTGGATCGATCAACAAAAGGATAAAATCAACATAGATGTAATTAGTATCGATGAAAAAAACAACTTTCAAAGTGGTTTTCGCTTCTCCTATATCGATACTAAGTGTGAAATAAAAGGTTTTAGTTTTCAAAATAAACAATTAACAGTTCTAGCACTTAAAACAAATAGTTTTACCCTTACTAAAATTGAAGGCTTTCAAGAACTCACTTTAGAAAATAGAAGATTATCTTCTAAAAATAGTAATGCAAAGGAAAAATCGAAGAAAAAAATAAAAAATTCTAAAGAAAGTATTCAAAGTAGCGTTAATTCTCCTATTCAAACTGTCATTTGGAATTTAAAAATAGAATCTCACCAACAAATTGTCTTACAAAATTTTTCTCACTTAGTTTTAAAAGAACCAGAAAAATACGTTTTAATTTCAATTGAAAATAAAACTTCTTTTTCTTTACCTCAAGACGTTACCCCCTTAAAAATTGAAGAAGATGTTTTAATTGGGTGGGATAAGGAAACCATTCAATTAATTAATTTAAACGATAACTCAATTAGTAAAACAGTTGCCATTAAAAATCATCCAGTCTCTTTAGATGAAAAATCTGTAGCTCTTCAAGGCTCTTACCTTTATGTGTTATCTAAAGATCTTAACCAAAAAACCCGCCTATATGAGTATTCTATAACCGTATACAATACGGTTACTGATCTTAGTAAAACCTATTCTTTAGATACTTTCAACGTACCTTATACCCAACAACCAAAATGGACGGCAGATTGGTTCTCTTTTGTTCATGAAGGGGGAGAAAAAACTAATTTTGATGGGATTTATAATTTCCCATACCCTTTCTCTGTTTCTAAGTTTCACTTGGATCAAGAGTATAGTAAAAGAAAAAGCCTTCAACCGCTGAAGCAAAATATAAAACAACCAAAACCTTCAAGAAAAAAATAAAGGATAGAAATGAATACAACTTTAGGACATTTATTTACAACCTATCCCTTTATTGGTCAAGTGGTTGCAGATCAATTGGCAGGTTCTGATTTTAAAGCTTTGAAAGGGTTTAGAGCAGCTTCTACAGTTACCAAAGAGTTAATAGACCATAGTTTGCGACAATATCTAGTGACAAAACAAGTTACTCATCTCAATCTTTTAGAAAATGAAATAATTAGCCAATACAATGTAGTACAATCCCAAAATCAGATCATTACTAAAATAACACAAATACAAAATAAGGCCTTAGGTCCTAATTTTAAAATTACAAAAACATGGCATGAAGGTTATGTTAGTAATGAATTTGTTTTAAGCGGTCATGAAGCTTGTTACATATATGAAAATCAATTTATTGTTTCATCGCATTCCAAAAACAATCATAATTCTAAATCTGATGCATTACCCAAACACTGCACTGAAGCAAGATTTATAACAAGAAGTAATGATAGTTATTATATCAGTTATAAATTTCAAGATGAATTAATTGTAAAAAGATATTATTCCAAAAAAAATAAAACGCAATTGTTTACTTTCCCGGAAAAATATGGAGAAGTAAAATCAATTATACAAATAAATGACAGTATACAAATAGTTTTTCAAAGTGAAAACATTCTTGTAAGAATAAACACTTATTTGAGTTGTAAAAAAAGTATAAATGCATTTTCACAAATTAATAAATTAACTTTAGATGCAAATTGTGAAGTTTTATCTACTAATGGCAACTATTGTATCTACAAAAATACTGAGGAAAACAAAGTATTTTTACATAACTTTACTTTAGAGAAATCTATTGAAATTGAGGCACAAGATGTTTTTACAATTGAAAATAATCTTTTATTAGCTGCTAGTAAAACTAATAAATCAGTACAAATTTATCGAATTGACGATGTAAAACTTCTACAATCTGTAACATTTCAATCAGAAAAGAAGATAGAAGAGTTAGAACTAACAATTAAAAAATCCTTACTCTTTGTTTACACTAAAGAATCTTCTATAGAAAAAAAGGAAAGTAAAGAGGAGAAGATCTTTAATGCTTATATGACAATGTTTAATGTTGAAACAAGTGATGAACTTGTGAGGCTTGATCTTTCATATGATGACTTAAATCGAAACGTTTTTACGTTAAATCCTCAAAAAAAGATCCAATGGAGCTGTACCGATCACCTCTTTGCTTTTGAAGCAGGCTATTTAAAGATTAGCTCAGACTATAACCCATCTGACGCTTCTGTCGTAACTTTTGATTTTTCTCTCATTGTTGAAAAATTCGATGAAATAAAAAAGATTAAAGAAAAGAAAAATAAAAGTAATAAACAGTTAACTCTAAAAAAGGTAAATTTACCTAGTAATGCTAATAAAAATAGATTTGATAACTTGATGGAATTATTTCGTTATAACATTAAAATTGTTAATAAATTGTTAAAAATTAATAAAAATAAATCATAAGGCTTGTAAATGGAAATTAATCCTAATAGTTATAGCACATTTCCCAATGAAATAAAAGTAATGATCAATGTTAACATCGTTAAAGCAAATCGAATCGAAGATGTGGCAGCCTTACGTTTAGTTTCTAAGCAAGAAAAAGAGATAGTTGATTTTTGTGCAAGGGAGTATTTTTTTACATTTGTAGCTTCCCATCAATTTAAAGATTATACTTTAAGCAATTTAGCAATCCTTTTTGATCAAACCTCTTTGATTCGATCTTTAAAAGAGATTAGTTCCATAGGTCGCAAATATAAATTCTTTTTTAATTGTCATACACATGATTCAATAAAAAAATATCCTATGGAAATAGAGGGATATACCTTTAATTATTTTGAGGGAAATAGGTTATTGAATAAAAATCCAAATCTTGGAACTAAAAAAGTACTCGTCACTTTACCTGAAAACAGTAGAGACTATCAATTACTGACTAAATATAACTCCTATCATTTTGTGAGTTATGAGGATTTAAACAAACTTTATATTAAAGGACAATGTAGCCTTGATAAGTCTAAATCAATAATATTTGATTATCCCTTTAATTTGGGAGTATTAAGCCATGTGTATCCAACGGATGGTTTTAAAACCCTTACAGCTATTTTTCAAACAGATAAAAAGATGACAATAGTTACGAAAGGCGAACAAGATTCTATTTTTTCAACTTTAATCGATGAGAATGATGTTCTATTAATCACAAGTAAATATTGCGTTTTTAAAAGAAAGGATAAGTATTTAGTTAAAAATATCATTCCTTCGGCTGACACAAAGGCGATTGATTTTGAAGATGGAATAGTTTTACCCTCTGCTAATTTTATTACTATTGGCGATGACTTATTATATAATTATTCAGAGGATAAGAAAGCCATAGGTATATATCAAATTGATGAAAATGGGTTAACTCTTTTAAAAAAGTTATCTTTTGAAGGTAATTATAGCCAAATACAATTTTCATTGAAAGGTTCCCTACTCTACGCTTACACTAAACAAGCAGCACAACCTTTTGCAGAAGCTTACATGAATGTTTTTGATTTAGAACAAGGAGAGTTAATTGCCTCCGTTCCAATGCATAATGATTTTTCCGATGCAGAAAATGTTTTTGCGTCTCATCCAAATAAACTTATAAAAGCAGATTGCACGTATAATGGCTTTGCTTTTGAGGCAGGGGAGTATTTGATGGAGATCGGGCAAAATAGCAAATACTCCTTGAAGAGTTATAATTTTTCAAAACTTGTTGAAAAATATGATTTTATTAAAAAGGAATCTGAGAAGTACATGATAAAGTTAATTAAAAAATATAAATTATCTCAAGCTGATGTGGATGTTTTAAGATCATCTGAAGATTTGACAAAGAGTGGATTGAAAAAACTTGCCAAATCCTTAGCAAAAACTAAAAAAAAATAGATGCTTTTATTTAATTCTAATCACCTTTATGTAAGTTGATAATTTATGAATCTAAATCCTATTAGTCCTTCATTGCCATCGGATATTAAAAGGGTTATTTATAAAAAAATTATAGAACAAAATGAGTTTAGACAATTAGCAAAACTTAGACTTGTATCAAAATTTGAGCAAGACTTTATTGATAGGCAGTTAACCCTTTTTCTTTCAAAAAAGCTCTCTTTTATAGTTCAACCTAATTTAAGCTTAAAGAAATGGGAAGAATTTATTGTACAAAGCCGTGTTATAAATAATATAACTAATAACCGTTTAGAACCCTCTTATCATTGTACAATAAGTGAATATAAGTATGACCTATGTTATGATCATGTAATTTATTATTATAAAAACCAAATTAGTTTTTATAATCCCATTTCTAAAAAAAGAGTATGGGATTTTAAATTACCGAAGAATTCTATAAATCAAAAGTTTTTGTTTTGTTTTAAAAAACATTATTTTTTTTCATTTATTTTAAATGAAAATCAGTATGTGTTAATTCATAAACCAAAAGAAGTCTCCCGATATTTCTTTTTTTCTTCCGGAATCGGAACCTTAGTAAAAATTATCCCTGACCTAACTTTAAAAAGTGTAACTGCCATTTTTGGTGCAAAGGAAGAGTTGATCATAATCAAACAAGGAGAAAAAAAATCGGTCTATAGTTATCCTATAAAAAACGATGCCGTGAAGTTTATTTCTGAAAAATACTGTATATATAAAGAAAGCAACCAACACTTTTTGCTAAAAATTATCGCAGAACAAGAGTTTGTCAATAAAACGTTAGATTTAAGGGAGAAGCTTTTATTACCTGAATTCTCCAATTATTTTATGCAAGGCAACCTCTTTTTTGGTTACTCTAAAGAAACCAAAACCTTGAAATTATTTGACTTTACAGATGAAAAACAGTTAGTTGAGCTAAAAAGTTTTGAACTAAAGGATACTGTGACTAATTTGCAACCGATTGTCAAGGGCGATATCCTCTATGTGCATACTAAAGAGGAAAATGATTTAGTCATTAAATTCTTTATGCATATTTTTGATTTACAGCACAATACATTGCTTCAAAGGTTTGAGTTAGAAGAAGATGTAGAAGCTTTTGAAAAATTTCATTATAACAAATTTGGCTTTTCATATGGTGCCGGCAATCTTTTATCTGGCTTAGATACTTATGATCATTCTTTAAAAATCTATGATTTCATTGGTTTAAGTCAAACATCCCTAAAGAAGAAAAAATAATTCTTTTCTTACCAACCAACTCTAGTGAAAAATTCAAATTTTTGATAACAGTGAAATTAAATCCATTTAAGATTTAAAAATCATTTTTAATGTTATTCAGAATTTGAGGTTTTATGGGAAAAAATGTCACGCAAAAATTAATTGAGCAACATTTAGTTTCAGGCACCATGAAACCAGGAGAAGAGATAGGGATTAAAATTGATCAAACGTTAACGCAAGATGCAACTGGCACGATGGTCATGTTAGAATTAGAAGCGATGGATGTAGACAAAGTAAAAACTGAAATTTCCGTTCAATACGTCGATCATAATTTATTGCAAACCGATTTTAAAAACGCTGACGATCACATTTTCTTACAATCAGCCTGTGAAAAGTTTGGGATCTGGTATAGTCGAGCAGGTAATGGAGTTAGCCATCCAGTTCATATGGAAAGATTTGGAATTCCTGGAAAAACTCTATTAGGCTCAGATAGTCATACCCCAGCTGCTGGATCTTTAGGGATGTTAGCTATAGGAGCTGGTGGTTTAGAAGTTGGTTTATCTATGGTAGGCCTACCTTTTTATTTTAAAATGCCAAAAGTTTTAGGGGTTAAATTAATCGGAAAATTAGCTGATTGGGTTAGTGCTAAAGATGTAATACTCGAGATGTTAAGAAGACATACCGTAAAAGGGGGTGTGGGTTGGATTATAGAATATTATGGAGATGGTTTAAAAGACTTGTCAGCTATGGATCGACATGTTATCGCAAATATGGGAGCTGAGCTTGGGGCTACAACGTCTGTATTTCCATCCGATGAAATGACTAAAAGATTTTTAAAATCACAAGGAAGAGAAAACGATTGGATTGAATTAAAGCCAGATGAAGGGGCAACTTACGATGAATATGAAGAAATTGATTTATCGACGTTAGAGCCTTTAATTGCCCTTCCAAGCAGTCCTGATAATGTTGTTCCTGTAAAAGACGTAGTAGGGCAAGAAATTTATCAATCGATGGTTGGATCATCAGCAAATCCGGGTTTTAGAGATTTTGCAATTGCGGCTTATATGGTAAAAAATAGGCAAATACATCCACGAGTTTCTTTTGATATCAATCCTACCTCGCGGCAAATATTAGACGATTTAACTAAAACAGGTTATTTAGCTGATTTAGTAGAATCGGGAGCTAGAATCCACCAAGCCGGATGTAATGGTTGTATTGGAATGGGGCAAGCTCCAGCGACAAAGAAGAATAGTTTAAGAACAGTACCAAGAAATTTTCCTGGAAGATCTGGCACAAAAGAGGATGCAGTCTTCTTATGTAGTCCAGAAGTCGCGACTGCATCAGCCTTAACAGGGGTAATTACAGATCCAAGAACTCTTGGAATACCTTACACAAGAATAGATGAGTTAGAGCATCCAACTATTTTAACTGAAATGGTAATAAAACCACCGGAAGATAATAGTAATGTTGTTTTACAAAAGGGACCAAATATTCAACCTATTCCTCAATTTAGTTCTTTATCAGAGTTTATTCAAGGTCCTGTCATTTTAAAAGTGGGAAACAACATTTCAACCGATGAGATCTTGCCAGCCGGAACGAAAGTACTTCCCTTTAGAAGTAATATTCCTGAAATTGCAAAATTTGCCTTTTATCAGGTAGATGAAACGTTTTATCAAAGAGCTTTAAATCACCAGGCTACCGGACAAATAATTGTAGGAGGGTTAAATTATGGACAAGGGTCAAGTCGTGAACACGCAGCAATTGTTCCGAGATATCTCGGGGTAAAAGTTGTTATTGCTAAAAGTTTTGCAAGAATACATTGGCAAAACCTCATTAATTTTGGCATTCTTCCTCTAACATTTGTTGATCGGAATGACTTTGCAAGAATTGATCAAATGGACGAGTTAGCTATAGATAATGTTGTAGAAACAATTAAAAGTGGTCATTTACTAATTGTTAATAATACAACAAAAAATTTCTTTTTTGAAGTGGAACATGCTTTAACAGAACGTCAGATTGAAATGTTGATACATGGCGGAATCATCAATTTATATAAAAAAGGTCTTCTATGAATCAAAACCGACGCATAGCTTTAGTGACAGGCGGCAATAGAGGGATTGGATTTGGCATTTGTGAAGAATTAGCAAAGCACGGCTATCATGTACTTTTGGGGTCGCGTCAAGAAAGTGGAAGACGGCAAGTAGAGGAATTAGTAGAAAAAGGACATTCTGTAGAATTCATACTTTTAGATGTTTTAAATGAGAATGATATCACTAATGCTTTTAAATATGTGAGTTCAAAATTTGGGCGTTTAGATGTCTTAATTAATAATGCTGCGATATTCTTAGATAATAAAGAAGAAGATCATTCTCTAAGTTGGGATAAGTTTGCAAAAACTATGGAGTGTAATGTCTACGCACCTTTCAAGCTAATCGAGATATTTGCTCCATTAATGGAGACGAATAATTATGGTAGAATAGTTAACGTATCAAGTGGACTTGGACAACTGTATAAAGCGACAGGTACAGCGCCCGCTTACAGTATTTCTAAGACGGCTCTTAATGCTGTAACAACATACTTTGCTTCTAAGTATAAAAATAAAAATATTTTAATTAATTCCGTATGTCCAGGATGGGTTAGGACTGATATGGGGGGAAGTAACGCTAGCAGAACAATAGAAGAAGGCGTTACAGGAATTATTTGGGCTGCAACCCTTGATAATGAAGGACCGACAGGCGGTTTTTTTAGAGATGGAACAAAAATCTATTGGTAATTTTTAAGAAACTACCTTTGCTATTGGAATAGCAAAGGTAGTAGTTAGTAACTTAAAACTCAAATTCAAAAGCCGCGCCAGCGTAGGGAGCGCCTCCAAAATCAATAATGCGAGTAATTGTTTTATGTCGATTAGAAATTTTTAATTCATCGCCAGCTGCATAACCTACGTGAACATTTGCCTTAATGGAATTATTGTGGTGATATGTAACTCCAAATTCAGCACCATAATTGCGATATTGCACAAGGCCTTTACTTAATAATTCATGTTTTCCTAAGCGATAACGGGACATAAAGGCTCTAAAGGCCACTTCGGCACACCAACATTTGTTAAATTCGTAAATTAAAGCCATGTCTAATGGAAAAACCATCTTTAACATCCAATGCTTATCAATTTTCCAATCAAAACCTAAGACAGGCCAGATTCTATCAATTTTCATTCCAGTCATAGCAACAAAGCCAACGTGCAAGCCAACATCTGGAATAAAGTTATACCTTCCCCATAACAATAAATCATAGTTTGCGTACTGATTCCAATTTGTATGGTCAGCATCTAAATTCATTTGACCAAAGGCAATCCAAAACCAGTCAGTTGCTCTTTTGGTGAAAGCGCCAATTCTAAAAACATAGGCGTTAAAATTATTCCTATCAAAGTAGGGGTTGCGATGCCAATCGATATTATTATGAGTATAGCCAAAGCCAGCAGTTAACCCTTCTTGATGCTCAGGGTTATACCAAAACACAGCATCTAATGACACATCACCCTCAGAAAAGGTAACATGTTGTCCCTTAAATTCTTTTTTCTTTATTTTTGAACGACCAACATAATCATATTCAAATTCAAATTTAAAAGGATTTCCAGATTCGATTTCAGCTATCGCTTGATCAAAAAAAGATTCATAAGTAAAGTCACTTTCGATTTCTGCATAAGAAAAAGTAGACGTTACTAATAAAAAAAAGGCTAATAAACGTTTAGTTAGATATTTCACAGTATTCCTCATCATCCGAGCCAAAAAAAAGACAGTTATGCCTAAATTAGCTCTACTTGTCAATTAGGAAGTCATTCAGATTGTAAATTATGTTCTTTTGTTTTTTTTAAATGGCATTAACAAGTCCACCCATCATTCTGAGTAGTTCTTCTTGCCTTTGCTCTGATTCTAGAATTTTAATTTGACTAGTTGTTCTGCCATTATGAACTTCTTTGGCTATTTGAAAGTGAAAGTCAGCTTGTTTTGCTACTTGTGGAAAATGAGTGATACAAATGATTTGTTGCTTTTGACCCATATTTTTTAAGATAGATCCAATAATGGATGCTGTTTCACCACCAATGTTTGAATCTATTTCGTCATAAATAGCTGTACAAACATGCTCTTTGTCAGATAATAAAGATTGAATCGAAAGCATAATCCTTGCGAGTTCTCCACCGCTTGCACATTCATTTAATAAAACTTTTTTTTCTCCAACATTGGGTGCTAGATAAAACTCTATTTGTTCATCTCCCAATTGATCTCTTGGTTTTTGTTTTAACAAAACTTCAAACCTTGATCCTTTCATATTTAATTGTTGTAAAGCTAAGGTTATTTTTTCTGTTAGCTTAGCAGCAGCTTTCTCCCTTTTTTGAGTTAGCCTTTGACAATGTTCTTCGATAGTAGTCTGTAAATCCAATAACAATTTTTGCTTTTCTTGTAATTCTTCATCAAAATGTTCTAGTGAATGGATATTTATTTCTAAATTCTTTGCGTAAGAAAAAATGGCATCATAACTATTCCCATATTTTTTTTTCATTTTTGTTATAAGCTTAAGTCTTTTATCAATTTCTTCCATTCTTAAAGGGTTGTTTTCAATACTTGGTACAAAACGTTGTAAAGCATAAAAGACTTCTTGCATTTCAATAAAGGCTAGATTAAAGCTATCTTTATCTTCTTTAAGACTTTTTTCAAGCGTTGCTAATTTCTCTAAAGCTGATTTGACCCTTTTTAATTGAAGGATTATACCATTTTCTAAAATGTGTGTAATTTCAGAGCCTAATTGTTTTTTTTCTTCTATATTTACAAGTGAAGTATATTCCTCGAATAATTCGTCCTCTTCTCCTCTTATGAGATTGGCTGAACGAATTTCTTCTAGTTCCATAGAATATATATCGAGATCCCTTATCTTTTGAGACTCTTTCTCAATTAATTGCTTTATTTTTCTTTGTAATTCAATGTGTTGATCCCAAAGCTTTTTCAAATCATTTAAAATAGGTTTATTATCAGCAAATAAATCCACAATTTCTTGGTGATAAGAGAAATCTTTTAAAATATAGTTAGCATGCTGACTGCATAGCAAAATAAGTTTACTTCCAATATTTTTTAAGACACTAACTGTTACTGGATGGTGATTAATCCAAGCTCTTGTTTTGCCATTATTTGCTATTTCTCTTTGTAAAATTAAAAATTCATCTTCATAAAATTCAATATCATGTTCCTTCAATAGCTCTTGGATTTCTTTTTTATTAGAAATGTCAAATAAAGCATGTACTGAGCCTTTATTTTCACCATGACGTATGAGTTTTAGATCACTTTTAGAACCACAAATAAATTGTATGGCTGAAAGTATCGCCGATTTTCCAGAACCGGTTTCACCAGAGATTACATTAAAACCTTTTTCAAGATTAACTGTAGCTTTTTCAATTAAAATGAAATTTTGTATCTGTAATTGAACTAACATAGAGTTTTAAGAGTTTAACAAATTAATTTGGTTCAAAGGCTGTTTGTAATATAGATAACAATTTCCCAGCCGATTGTTCTTGAAGAAAAACTGTATCTTTTTGGAAGATGATTTGATCATTTAAATAGCCAATAGCTTTTAACTTTTGGCTTTCACCATCATAGGAAAAAAAAATTACTTCTTGATAGGGTAAATGAGTGCTTTGATTTGCAGCAGAAAGGATTTTTGCCCCATTTAAGGCATCTAGCAAGTAACTTTGCTGTTTCAAATTTAATGTAAAGGGAATTCCGTTGTAGACTAAAGCTGAGCCTTGAATACTTTTAATTGAGTAGTTTTCATTTTTACCAGAATAACTCATGAAAATAAAACCTGTAGCAAAAAAAATAACTAGTATTATTAAACTTAATCGATAAGTTTTCATGTTGTTACTTCTAAATAGGTTTTAAAATGAACTTTACATACATGGTGAAGTTCTTCCTTACCAAATTTTTTTATAAAGTTTAAGGCTGCCGTTTTGGTTAACGCTGAAGCACCTTTAGGTAATTTAATTCCATATTTTTCTTCTAACTCTAATAATCCATTGACAAAAGTATCCCTTGCCAAAATCGAAGCTGCTGCGACTACTATATCTTCTTCCCCTTTATGTCTTTGGGTTAATTCAACTTCAAGATTTTTACGTTTAAGAGCATTAATGACCACATACTCATTAGCAAATTGATCAATGATGACTTTGTGGCAATGAGATTTACCAATCAATTGTTCAATAACTGTAGCATGTCCCCAGCCAAGCAAATAATTTAGGTTTTTAAACTGTAAATAGAGCTCGTTATATTTGTAAGGATTAATCTTCACAATATGATGAAGGCAATTTTTTTTGATTTTTTGAGCAATTTTAGCTATGGCTTGATCATTTAACCCCTTAGAATCTTTTACACCTATTTTTTTTAATTCAGTAATTTGTTCATCAAAAGCAAATACTCCTGCAACGCATAGAGGACCAAAAAAATCACCTTTGCCAGATTCATCTATGCCAATTCTAGCAGTTCTATCCAGATCTAAATCACTGTAGGTAAAGACTAATTTTTGTAAAATTTGTGGTTCTAAATAGAATTCAATAAAATTTGCCATATCTTTACCCTGAACGGTAAATTTACCTGACAAATAAAATGTGCATGAACAACCTGTTTTTTTTGCGGAGAAGTAGGTGTGAGGGGGGGTAGTTAAAACAAATCCAAGATCTTGCAAATCTTTTTTTAATCTAGTTTCTAAACTTTTATCTAGGTTTGTAACAAAAACGAGAGGCTTTGGATTTTCACTCATATGCTTGCAAGATTACCTACTAATTTATTTTATGTTTGTTTATTATGCATGATAATATTAAAAAGCTTGTATTAACTTAAAACTTTGTATATTTGTGCTCATTTTATGGTTTTGCCAATCAAAGTTCCATAAAAAACTATCTAAAAGAATGAAGTATTAAGTTAGTGGCTTAAAAAGGTAGATATATTCTAGCTTTTATTTTTACTTGTCAATGATCGAGGTTTTATGAAAGAAGAGTTGAAAGATGTCGGTGATCTCTTCAAGCAACGTCGTAAAGAAATGAATATTTCCTTAAAAGAAGCTGAAAATGCTACATCAATTAGAATGAGCTATTTACAAGCCCTAGAAGATGGAGAAGTTAATAAATTAATTTCACCTGTTTATGCGCAAGGTTTTTTGCGCCAATACGCTCATTTTTTAGGAATAGATGGAGATAAAATAGTCAGAGAGCACCCTGAAATTTTTAATCGTCCTGAATCTCAAGAATTTTCCTATGGAATAGGAACATTAGAAATTAGAGGAAATCCAGGTTCTGGGGTTAAATGGTTTCCCAATGCATTATGGTTAGGTGCTTTTTTAAGTATTTTATTAGTTGCATGGTATGTAGCAAAGCTTTTTGAGGTAATTTAATGGAAAATAAGAACACATTCACAAATAAATGGTGGAAACAAGTTATTTGTGGAGTGTGCATGGGCACGGCTGATTTAATTCCTGGAATCTCAGGTGGAACAATTGCCTTTATAATGGGCTTTTATCAACGCCTACTTTTTAGTATTAAAACTTTGAACTTCAAAGCAATTGGACATTTATGTAGGGGACGATTTAAGGAGTTGTCAGAGACTGTAGAATGGAAGTTTTTAAGTGCCATTGCTTGTGGAATGTGTATTGCCTTTATCGTTTTTGCAAACTTATTTCAGTTTCTATTAAATCATCAAATTTATCAAGTTTACTTATATGCGGCTTTCTTTGGCTTTATAGCAGCATCCATTGTGTTATGTATGAAAGATGTAGATTGGGCACAAAAAGGTGTCTTTTCTTCTCTAATTATTGGTATTTTATGTGGATATGTTTTGACCGATAAAAACTTAATACAGTTTGACACTGAGCCAAGGTATGAAGTAGCCATCGATTTAAATTTGAAAGATGAAATTGTAAAAAATTATAATTACCAAACAAAAACAGTCCAAAATGTTCCGAAATCAACTATTTCAGCTCTTATCGCAAGAGGTGATTTGCCTCCAAATGTAATGGTAAGGCTGGCGAATAGTGAAAAATGGTTTTCAGCAAAAGAAATTTTGGAGCAATCATCCTTTGTCTATTTAGATTTTTGGATTTTTATCTGCGGCATTATTGCGATTAGTGCTATGCTATTACCAGGCATTTCAGGAAGTTATCTACTACAGGTATTTGGCGTTTACGGAATTATCCTTGAAGCTTTAGCTGATTTTATTAAAGGCTTATCTTTTTTTCATTTCAACGTTTCAGCATTTTTTATATTAAATAGCATGTTTTTAGGTGTTGTATTTGGAGGATTAACCTTTTCAAGAGTGATTACTTGGCTCTTTAAAAAATATCCTCAAATTACCTTGGCACTAATGATTGGATTTATGATAGGGGCATCACGTGCGCTTTGGCCTTTTTGGGAATCATTTTACGAAATTAATTTACTAAAGCTAAGTAAAGGCCCACAACTTTCCCTCATTGAACCTATCATGCCAAGTTTTTTCCAACTTCACACATTAATAGCTTTTATAATCGTTGGTTTAAGTTTTTTTTCAATAATGTATATGGAAAAAATGGCAAATAAAAAAGAAGCTACAAGATCGATCGCTGAATAAGATTTTTGATTAATAATGAATAAATTCAAGACATAAGCCATGAGCTGGTGCTGTTATACCAGCTTTTATTCTACTTTTTTGGTTTATTATGTCGGGAATATCTTCAATTTTTAAACGATTTCTTCCAATATCAACAACAGTTCCTACCAAATTGCGAACCATTTTATATAAGAAATTATTTCCTGAAATTCTGAAAACTAATCGATTATCCTCAAATTCTGTTAATTCAAAAGATTCTACATTACGAATATAATGTTCATAGTTAAGGTTTTTACGCATATTACAAAAGGCTGAAAAGTCGTGACTACCTATAAATGAAGGTAAAGCAGCTTTCATTAAAGGAACATCCAATATCTCTATCACATGCCAAGAATAGTGACGATGGCAAGGAAGTTGCACTTTTCCACAACAAATTTGATAGGTATAAGTTTTACCTTTACAATGTAGTGTGGGGTGAAAATCTAAAGGTACATCTTTTAATTCTAAAACTCTGATATCTTTTGGGAGTAACTGATTTAAGCTGATGAAAAGTCGCTTAGCACAAAATTCTTTCTCTACAAAGAAATTGACTGTTTGGTTTTTAGCATGAACACCCGCATCCGTTCGACTAGCAGCTTGTAGTTGAACGGAATGTTGTAGTATTTGTTCGATAACATTTTTTAAGCAACCTTCTATGCTAGGACCCTCTTTGGTTAGTTGCCAACCAAGATAGTTCGTTCCATCATAAGCCACATGTAAAAGAACATTCTTAAGGGGCACTGGCAATCACTCCACTTGTGTGAATAAATTGATATACACCTTCCATAAAACGTTGAATAGCTAACATAACTAATATCATACCCATTAAACGTTCACAAGCCATTAAGCCACTTTTTCCTAAATATCGATTTAGAAAAGGAGCAAAATATAAAACGAACAAAGAAGATATCCAAGCAAAAAAGATAGCTATTAACATCGAAGTTTGATTTTGCTCTAAATGGGAAAATAGCAAAATGGTAGCTAAAAGAGAAGGACCTGCAATTAAAGGAACAGCTAATGGAATTACAAACGGTTCACCTTTTGGTAGATTAGCTCTTAATCCGTCCGTTGTTGGAAATAAAATTTTAATGGCCGTTAAGAAAAGAATTAAACCAGAAGATAAGCTTACTGTAACTTCAGAAACTTGCAAAATATCGAATAAAGCTTCACTTAAATAAGAAAAAAAGATCATAAACGCTAAAGCAATAACCATTTCTCTTAAAAGAACGAGTTTTGTACGCTTAGGTTCGATCCCCTGCATTAAAGTTAGATAAGAACCTACATTTCCGATAGGGTCCATTATTAAAAATAATATAATTGAAATTGAAAAAATGGAAACATCCATGAAAAAAACCTATATATATTTACAATGTTTGAACGAATAAGCTAATGCCAGTAACAATCATACTCATGGACATTAACGCCAAAATCATTCCCATAAGCTGTTCTAAAGCAATTAAGCCTCGTTTACCAAAAAATTTTAAAAGGTATGGAGCTGATGCAACGACAGCGATAACCCCGATCCAGGCTATGAGTATAGCGCCTGTGACTTTTAGGTTATTAGGTTCTAATCTAGCATTAAGCATAATGATAGACATTAAACCAGGTCCAGATAAAATAGGTGTAGCAATTGGAACAATATAAGGCTCTTGCTTGGGAACATTCACTGTATCACTTTCAGGCTTAGAAAAAATCATACTCAATGCTACTAAAAATAATAAAATGCCTCCACAAAGACTCACAGCATAATCTTTAATATTAATTAAACTTAAAAAAGCTTCCCCAAAGAATTGAAAAAATAAAGCAATTAATAAAGCAAAAAAAGCTTCTCTTGCTAATATTTTTCTTTGACTTGCAAAATCATAATCTTTAACTAAAGCAAGCATTGCTGGACAATTACCGATTGGATTGGTCACTAAAAAGAATTTAAGAGCCAATGCAAAAATGGAAGAAAACACGATTTATTCTCTTGTTAAAATTACCCAACAGTTAATCTACTTACTATAGAAAACTGATGGGGATTATTTGTTAATATATTTTTCTTGGCTTCTATTTCATCTAAAATACCCCGAAGAGACCCTATTATAATTGCCACGGGTATCCCAATGGAAGGCGATATAATAGAAAGTGCGACAGGTAATATAAAGAAAGTAATAAATGTATAGGGTGATTTCTGCACAAATCTTAAGGTATTCCATTTCATAGATTCGCAAGCTGAAGGATTATAACACTGTATAATTTTTACTACAAGCCTTGTTGCTAAGGTACTTACTCCAAACGCAAGTGATGGATAAAATAACCATAAAGGCAGAATAAATTTAAAAACTAAAGTGCATATAGTCGTAATTACACTCCATAAACTTTGGTTTAAAAAAGTTTTAGATTTTTCAAAAAAAGTTATTGATTTCTCATTGTGGCACTTAATTAATTGGAACATTGCTACTCACTTTATAATTATTAGTTGTTAAATGATTGTACAGAATGAGAGGTGTTTTTTTTAAATAGATAAACTTTCCTGCATTAATTTTTGGGCAAAACTTAAAAGTAAAAATTTTTAAAGCCTAAGCTTTTGGTTTTTGATTTAGAATATCTAAAAAAAAATAGCAAAAATTGAAAAAAAAGAAGTGAGAGATAGAAAAAAAATCGCATCCTAATCCACTAATTATTATGGGTTTATAGAGGGAAATAAAAAAACTTGAGAATTTTGCTGTTCTTAAATGTACGCTTTCATATATATTTATCACTTCTTGCGAACGAAAAATGAAAATTGAGTAGACGTAAGAAATAAGATACCGAAGAGTATCGAAGATGTTTTGACAGAGTAAGATAGACAATGTACAAGCAAATGAAGCTTGTGCGATAATAACTCGTTCAAAGAGTAATAAATCGTAGATTAGTATATAAATCACCAAGTTTTCAATAATTTTTTATATTGAGAATTTGATCTTGGTTCAGATTGAATGCTGACGGCGTGGATGAGGCATGCAAGTCGAACGAAGCAGCAATGCTTAGTGGCGGAAGGGTTAGTAATACATAGGTAACTTGCCTTTAACTTTGGAATAACGATTGGAAACGATCGCTAATACCAAATGAAGTGAAAAGTGGCATCACCTTTTATAAAAGTGGGGGATCGTAAGACCTCGCGGTTAAAGAGAGGCCTATGGGATATCAGCTAGTTGGTGTGGTAATGGCGCACCAAGGCTAAGACGTCTAGGCGGATTGAGAGATTGACCGCCAACACTGGGACTGAGAACTGCCCAGACTCCTACGGGAGGCTGCAGTCGAGAATCATTCGCAATGGGCGAAAGCCTGACGATGCGACGCCGTGTGTATGATGAAGGCCTTAGGGTCGTAAAGTACTTTCGCCTGGGAACAAGACAATTTGACTAACAATCAGAGAGTTTGAGGGTATCAGGTAAAGAAGCACCGGCTAACTCCGTGCCAGCAGCTGCGGTAATACGGAGGGTGCAAGCATTAATCGGATTTATTGGGCGTAAAGGGCGCGTAGGCGGTCAAGAAAGTCGTATGTGAAATTCCGGGGCTCAACCTCGGAGCTGCATAGGAAACTTCTTGTCTAGAGGGTAGGCGGAGAAAATGGAATTCCACAAGTAGCGGTGAAATGCGTAGATATGTGGAAGAACACCAGTGGCGAAGGCGGTTTTCTAGCTTATACCTGACGCTGAGGCGCGAAAGCAAGGGGAGCAAACAGGATTAGATACCCTGGTAGTCCTTGCCGTAAACGATGTATACTTGGTGTAGTTGGACTCAACCCCGACTGTGCCGTAGCTAACGCGATAAGTATACCGCCTGGGGAGTACGCTCGCAAGGGTGAAACTCAAAAGAATTGACGGGGACCCGCACAAGCAGTGGAGCATGTGGTTTAATTCGATGCAACGCGAAGAACCTTACCCAGGCTTGACATGCAAAGGACAGCATCAGAGATGATGCCTCTCTTCGGAGCCTTTGCACAGGTGCTGCATGGCTGTCGTCAGCTCGTGCCGTGAGGTGTTTGGTTAAGTCCAGCAACGAGCGCAACCCTTATCATTAGTTGCCAACATTTCGGATGGGAACTCTAATGAGACTGCCTGGGTTAACCAGGAGGAAGGTGAGGATGACGTCAAGTCCGCATGGCCCTTATGTCTGGGGCTACACACGTGCTACAATGGTCGATACAGAAGGCTGCTAATCCGCAAGGTAGAGCAAATCCGTAAAGTCGATCCCAGTTCAGATTGTAGTCTGCAACTCGACTACATGAAGATGGAATTGCTAGTAATGGCGTGTCAGCAACAACGCCGTGAATACGTTCCCGGGTCTTGTACACACCGCCCGTCACATCATGGGAGTTGGTTTTACCCGAAGCCGTTTACTTAACCGTAAGGAGAGAAACGTCTAAGGTGAGGCTGATGACTGGGATGAAGTCGTAACAAGGTAGCCCTACCGGAAGGTGGGGCTGGATCACCTCCTTTAAGGACAAAAGACTGACTTAAATGTCAGATCTTAGGTTGGGCAAGCTTCATTTGGTACATTGTCTTCCTTATTCTGTCAAACAGAAATCAAAAACACGATACAGTGTTTTTAGAAATAAAGACTATGCGTCAGTAGTAAAGAATGTGTAATAAGCATCTTTCCTTAAAAGCCAAACAGCTTTTAAGAATTCAAATTCACTGATGTAAATCGACGCTTAAGAATTAATCTTCAAATACTCATAAGTAGTTTGAAATAATAACTACATGGCGAAAAAAATATTAGACGCTCATTATATTACAGTTTGACAAAAAAATTTTTGGTCAAGCTATTAAGGGCTGCTGGTGGATGCCTTGGCATCAACAGGCGATGAAGGACGCGATTACCTGCGAAAAGCTTCGGTGAGCTGGAAAAAAGCTTTGACCCGGAGATATCCGAATGGGGGAACCCAATGGATTAAACATCCATTATCCTAAACTGAATACATAGGTTTAGGAGGCAAGACCCGCTGAACTGAAACATCTTAGTAGGCGGAGGAAAAGAAATCAATGTAGAGATTCCCAAAGTAGCGGCGAGCGAAATGGGAAGAGCCCAAACTAATACTATATGTATTAGGGTTGTAGGATCTTTCAAAAGATCATGAACTCTTAGTCGAATCGTCTGGAAAGTAGAGCGAAACAGGGTGATAGCCCCGTAGACGAAAAGAGATAATGACAGGAAAGACACCTGAGTAGAGCCGGACACGTGAAACCCGGTTTGAATCCGGGAGGACCACCTCCCAAGGCTAAATACTAGTTGATGACCGATAGTGAACCAGTACCGTGAGGGAAAGGCGAAAAGAACCCCTGTTAGGGGAGTGAAATAGAACCTGAAACCAGCAGCTTACAAACGGTCGGAGGCCTATGTCCTTTTTAAGGAAATGGCTGACGGCGTGCCTTTTGCATGATGAGCCAGCGAGTTACGCTATATGGCGAGGTTAAGGGACATACGTTCTGGAGCCGAAGCGAAAGCGAGTGTTAAAAGCGCGAACTTTAGTCGTATGGCGTAGACACGAAACCAAGTGATCTATCCATGGCCAGGTTGAAGCAAGGGTAACACCTTGTGGAGGACCGAACTAGTAACTGTTGAAAAAGTTTTGGATGAGCTGTGGATAGGGGTGAAAGGCCAATCAAACTTGGAGATATCTTGTTCTCTCCGAAATAACTTTCGGGTTAGCCTCGAATAATAAAGTGCAGGGGTAGAGCACTGGATTCACGCGGGGGCCTACCGGCCTACCAAAGGAAACCAAACTCCGAATACTGCACGGAAATTCGGGAGATAGACTGTGGGGGATAAGCTTCATAGTCAAAAGGGGAACAGCCCAGATCGCCGATTAAGGCCCCTAATTCTATGTTAAGTGAGTAAGGAAGTGGAGTTTCAAAAACAGTTGGGATGTTGGCTTAGAGGCAGCCATCATTTAAAGAGTGCGTAACAGCTCACCAATCGAGAGACTCTGCGCCGATAATATCCGGGACTAAAACATAGAGCCGAAATCGCGGGTGCATTCAATGGAATGCGCGGTAGGAGAGCGTAGTATGCGCGTAGAAGGTATACCGTAAGGAGTGCTGGAGCACATACTAGTGAGAATGCATGGCATGAGTAAACGATAAAGAAGGTGAAAATCCTTCTCGCCGAAAACCTAAGGTTTCCAGGGTAAAGCTCGTCTTCCCTGGGTTAGCCGGTCCCTAAGCCGAGGCGGAAACGCGTAGGCGATGGCAAGCAGGTTAAATATTCCTGCGCCACCTAAAACGATTTAACGATGGGTTGACAAAGTACGTTAAGCACGCGGACGATTGGAAGTGTCCGTAGAGCTACGAGGCAGGTTAGCAGGTAAATCCACTAACAGAATGCCAGATAGCGATCAAGGGGAGTCCTCGGATGAACCGATGGTGTAGCGCAAGGCTTTCAAGAAATAAACTCTAGTAGTTGATGGTGACCGTACCAAAACCGACACAGGTGGGTAAGAAGAAGATTCTAAGGCGCGCGAGAGAACTCTCGTTAAGGAACTCGGCAAATTATCCCCGTAACTTCGGGAGAAGGGGAGCCATAATTTGTGATTCACTTAGCGTGATGAGCAAAATGTGGCCGCAGAGAAATGGCCCAGGCGACTGTTTAACAAAAACACAGCACTATGCAAAGACGAATAAGTCGAAGTATATGGTGTGATGCCTGCCCAATGCCAAAAGGTCAAAAGGAGAAGTTAGCAGCAATGCGAAGCTTTGAATTTAAGCCCTGGTGAATGGCGGCCGTAACTATAACGGTCCTAAGGTAGCGAAATTCCTTGTCGGGTAAGTTCCGACCTGCACGAATGGTATAACGATCTGGGCACTGTCTCAACGAGAGACTCGGTGAAATTGTAGTAGCGGTGAAGATGCCGTTTACCCGCAACAAGACGGAAAGACCCCGTGAACCTTTACTGTACTCTGGTATTGGCTCTTGACTTGTCATGTGTAGGATAACTGGGAGACTTCGAAGTTCCATCGTCAGGTGGAATGGAGTCGCCGTTGAAATACCAGTCTTGACAAGTCGGGAATCTAACATCATCCCATGAAGCTGGGAGATGGACATTGCCAGACGGGCAGTTTTGCTGGGGCGGTATCCTCCTAAAAAGTAACGGAGGAGTCCAAAGCTTACCTCATCGTGGTTGGCAATCACGAGAAGAGCGTAAAGGTATAAGGTAAGTTGACTGCGAGACCAACAAGTCGAGCAGATACGAAAGTAGGGCTTAGTGATCCGGCGGTGGAATGTGGAATCGCCGTCGCTCAACGGATAAAAGGTACTCCGGGGATAACAGGCTTATCGCCACCAAGAGTTCATATCGACGTGGCGGTTTGGCACCTCGATGTCGACTCATCGCATCCTGGGGCTGAAGAAGGTCCCAAGGGTTTGGCTGTTCGCCAATTAAAGCGGTACGCGAGTTGGGTTCAAAACGTCGTGAGACAGTTTGGTCCCTATCTGTTGTGGGCGTAGGATACTTGAGAGGAGCTGCTTCTAGTACGAGAGGACCGAAGTGGACGAACCAATGGTGTTCCGGTTGTTCTGCCAAGAGCATCGCCGGGTAGCTATGTTCGGAAAGGATAAGCGTTGAAAGCATCTAAACGCCAAGCCTCCCTCAAGATAAGGTATCCCGATTAGACACCATGTAGACCACGTGGTAGATAGGTTGGATGTGTAAGTGTAGTAATGCATTGAGCTAACCAATACTAATAGGTCGAAAGGCTTGACCACCCTTTTTTATAAAGGATGAAACAAGTTAAACAAATACAAGCTGTAAAAAAGAGCGCAGTGTTTGAAGAAACATTTTTTAAGCGCCGATTTACGCTAGTGAATATACAAGTTAGCAATCATTTGTCGATTTTGCCTGGTGGCACTAGAGAAGAGGAAATACCTGATCCCATCCCGAACTCAGAAGTCAAGCTCTTCATCGCCAATGGTACTGCACACAAGAGTGTGGGAGAGTAGGTCGCCGCCAGGCTTTTTTTTTTTTGGTTTGAGCTCATTCGTTTTTTGCCATGATAAGCGAACTGCAAAAGCCATAATCTCAAGCTTTGCTCCTCAATCAACCCCTTTAGGGTTGATCTTCGTCACAAATCTTGCCCTATTCCTTTTTCGTTTTCCGCTTCTCATTGTCAAAAAACTCAATCACTCAAACCTCTTTGCCTCTTTCCATTTTAAGCTTTTGCATAAGATTTGTAATGTCGTTATTTAATGCCTTGCTCCTTAAATTATCTCTTTAGAATTGATCTTTGTCGCAAATCCTTAAATCTTCAACATTTCGCTTTTCCTTTTCAGGCCCTTAAAATGTCAATCAACAAACACTATTTTTGTATATAGAGAGAATTTTTATTAGGTTAGTTGACACAATAGTTATTTTTTATAAAGTTTTTACCCTTAATGGAAAATTAACAAAGTTTATTTTTTAAATTAAATTATAATACTAGTAGAGATTTGTAATTTAAAATGAGAAATTTATGGTAAATAATTTTTCAGCACCTCCTCCTCCGACACCTCCCACCGATTGGAACACTCACAATCTTCAATATAAAGAGATGATAAAAAGATTAGAAAATGTTAGTGAAATCGAAGAAAAAGTTGAAATTATAACCAAAGAAAATTTGGAAGAAATAAAACTTTTAATAGATCAATTTAATGCTCACGATTTTTCGCACCCCATCTTTTCAAGCCCAGAAACGCCTCTTTTAGCTTTGGCAGCTTATAAAGCTAATCTCATTGCCGATACGCAAATTGCTACCCTTCTTATGATTCTAGCCGAAAATAGAGTAAAAAAAGAAGATTCAGAATTTACCTTCGTCCCTCTTTTCATAGATGATTCTATAAATCCCGAAGCCATGCGATTAGTAGAATTGAAAAGTGGAAATGAAATATACAATATGACGGATGAGAAAGTGAAACTTTTGTTTGAAAAAATGAAGGATTTACCACTTTCTGAACAGGGCATTTACATCCATAAAAGTGCGCATCATCCTAAAGAATCTATAAAAAATGATTTTCAAAGATTACTCTTTCAACCTTTATCAATTGGTGCAAAACCATCTGAAAAAGTTATACCAACCGTTGGTTTGTTTCAAACCTACCTTAATACCCAGTATGGTGAGAATGCTGTCCAATTAAGCCCTGTCATTGCTTTATCAAGTTTTAGAGACATTGAAACCAAAGCCATTGGAAAAATAAGAGATCTAGGCTTAGATTTAATTGGGAAAGAAACACCTCCTGTTGCGGATGGGTATTTAATGGAGGGATCTGATGTAACCGTGCACGATATGTTTCATGCAGCAGCCGTATCTGCAGGACCTGTAGAAATAAGGAAACTCAATGTCCTCTTAGTAGATAGATTAAAGCAACTTGAAAACAAATTTAAGGGAATGCAATTAACAGCTTTTAATCAAATCATTGCGGCTCTCGTAGATTTTGAATATACCAATGCAAAACCTGGTTTTTCTGATATAGAAAATTATGTAAGGTTTATTCATGAAGTTTTAAGAATATATTCAACTGTAAATTCAGATTATGGCCAAATGAGAGATGGAAGGTTTGTGCGAGAAATGGAAAAAGAAATAAAAAAAATTATTTTAAATGAAGATATTCAAGCCGAATTTTCGTATATAATGACAGAGGATCGGATAGAAGAATTGGAAGATTTAGTTTAATTTGAAGAAATAAATTTATAAAACCTTAAAGTTTTTTTAATAAAATTAGAAAAATTTAAAGGATTTTATGCAAATTGTTTGTCCAAGCCCTCGCTGGTCTCAAAACGAAGCTGATTATAAAGAACTAATAAGACGTATACCAAACAAAGAGGAGATCGACCAGCAAATAAATTTAATTGCACAAAAAAACTTATTAGAAATCCAATTTCTAATAAACAAATTTAATGCTCATAACGTTAACAATCTCCTCTTCTCTTCATCTAGTAGCTCTCTTTTTGCTATAGCTGCTTTTAAAAGTAATCTGATTGGACTCTCACAATTAGCTACTCTTTTGATGTTAATCGCAGAACACCATGAGAAAAAAAGTGATTCAACCTTTTCATTTATCCCTCTATTTATTGAAGGAAAAATTAATTCACTAGCTATTGATATAATAAACGTAAAATTGGGTTTTGAGTTTTTACAAATGTCTCAAACTACTCTAAATGCATTTTTATCAGAGGCTAAGCTTTTGCCAACTACTGAACAAGGTCTATATATACATAAAAGTCTATTATTTGAAGATGGAATGCCACAAGCCTTAGCTAGAAATAATTATCTATTATTTTCCAATGGAATCAAAAAAGATCTAAAAGTAATACCTCCGGTTGGGTTATTTCAAACATACTTAAATTGTCAATTTGGAAAAGATGCCGTTCACTTAAGACCAGTCATTGCTCTTTCTTCTTTTAGAGATTTAGCTATTAATCAAATAACTAATACTCGTGATTTGTGCTTAGAGTTACCAGACTATGTTAAAATTGAATTTGCCGATGATATAATTTGCAAAGGTGCAGATGCCTCTATACATGATATGTACCATGCAGCGATGATTTCATCTAATTCTTTAACTATTCGTTATTTAAACGCTTCGTTTATAGAAACCTGCAATATTTTTAAAACAGGTTTAAATGATGACTTAGAATATTTAGCCTTTGATCAAATAACACATACTTTAATTGATTTTGATTATTCTCATCATAAATTTCATTTACCAAATGAAATCGATTGTTACATTCGGTTTGTATTAGAAGTAATATTTCAAAAGTCTTTTGTAAAAATAGAGGATAATTATATGGAACATATTCGGGAAGTTGAGATTATCCTAAAAGATAAATTTAAAACATTTATCTCAAGTGAATATGTGAAAAGGTATTTTAATATTTATATTGATCTGGCAAGACTTAAAAAAATAGAAGAGTCAGCTTTATAAATTACTTTAATCCCTTAAAATGAATACGTGAGATTTTTTGTTTTTCATTTAAAGAACATCTAACAAGCATACCGTTACCACAAGAATGAATCAGATTATTTCGAAACCCTTTTTCGTTAGTATAAGATATTATTTTACAGAGGGGAAAAAACTGACCATTGATTTGGTTTGTAGTCCAAATTTGGGCCATTTGTGTGGTTACACTAATAACTACATTTTTATCGTGCGTCAGGTTTTTAATTTGAGTCTTTACAGGCTTGTCCTCGTAGCTTGAGGTATTGGTTAGTAGATTAAAAAAAATGTTTTTTGATTGGGTAAATATAGCTAAAACCAAATTATTAATAATTCCAAATTCATAAGTTTGACCAAAGTCTTGGTTAAAAGGACAAACTGAGGTCTGCTGTTTTAAAATATCAAAAATTGTAACCTGTTTTTTGGAAGCAATAAATAAAAATCTTTGATCTTTTATAAAATATCTATCAAAATTTTTGTTATAATTAAAAACTTTTTCTTTTTGAATGAATTGATTTTGATTTAACTCTCCTTTACACAAAAAGATCGTTTTTTCTTTAGTATAAAAAGCATAGATTTCTTTTTGGAAAATAAAAAAATCTGTTATTTCACCCCTTGTAACTGAATATATAGAAGGCTTTTTTCTAATATCGAGAATTACAAAGCAATCTGCATATGTTAAAATAGCAAAACTTTTTTCTTTATTTTGTTGATATCGAATAGGATTTTTTGAAAGGGAGAATGTTGTAATCACAGTTTCTGTTTTTACATCGATTAGGATAATTTTTTTTTCTGTAACAAAACTTACAAATTGTCCATCAACATTTTGCAAATAAATGATATTAAAATTTTTTTCTAAATATAAAGAAGTGATTAAATAATTAATTTTGTTGGATATAAGTGCAATTTTATTAAGATTACTTTTTCCAATAATTATTTCATTTATTAAATGATTAAACTTGTTAAATGGAATGATTTCATCAAATTGAACAATAATATCTTTATTGTATGTTGTTATTCCATTTGAATTAAATAAATAATAATAATTTTGTTTTATAAATAAATAAATTGATTTTGAAACAATTAGTAATGAAGATAAATCAGCTAACTCATCGAGGTAACTAAAAATGTGTCGATGTAACTCAATGGGTAAGTTTTGATTTAAAGGTGAAAAGACAGTGATTTTCGGCTTTTGATAAGATTCTTTAATTGTTGTGCAGATCAACTTTTGTAAATCTTCTATTTTTTCAACTGCAATTTTTGTATAAGGCTCACCAATTTTTCTTTTTTTAACAGGTAATTCTAAAGGATTAGAAGGGATTTTACGTTTAATAGATAAAGTATTCATACAGATTATAATTAAGAAAAAAGTATTATAATCTAATTAAATGAATAACTGAATTCATTTTTAACAATAACTAATTTGAAAACATTATACTATTGATTATATAGCTAGGCGAATGTCTGTAATGGGGTCATGTCTATAGTGATAAGCAATTTCCCATTCTTGTTTTTTTGATTGTTTATACGTTGGCTTTATGATCAATAAATCGCCTCGTTTAATAAAGGTTTGGTGTTCGTCATAGATAAATTCTTTTTCAACGTCTGGTGTCCAGCTTGGGATATCCAATGAATTTAAAATCATACGTATAGAACCTTCGTGAACAACTAATATATGAATATTAAATCTAATTTTTAAATTAGTATAAAACCTTAGCTTATCTTCGATGTTTAGTTTGTTTTCTAGTTTAGTAAGAGCTTTTTCTACTTTGAGCTCTTGGTTTAGAGTTTTTAGCTGCTTTAAAATAGGATAAACTCTTTTTAAAACCATGTAATCTGATTCAGCGGATAGTCCAGGGGGACGGGCATGCCATTGATTCGCATTATAATTTTTTATATATTGAATTACTTCATCTTTAATCTCAAAGATACTTTTATTTTCCCAATTGCCTATGTGAAATTCCCTTAAAGAAGAGGTATAGTTAAAATTTAGATCTATATGTAAATTTTCTTGAATCACATCTTTTATAATCTCAGCACTTTGTTTACAACGAAGTAAATCTGAGCTTAAGCAAGTACTTATACCACTATGATTATTGAGTAAATAATCTAAAATGGAAGACAAGAAAGTAGAAATGTGACGTATTTGTTCTTTGCCTTGTTCGCTTAAAGCTACGTCAAATTGACCAAATAATCTATTATGCAAATGGACACATTCGCCATGACGGATTAATATAATTAATGGAATTTCGGAATCTACATATAATGGCATATTAATACCTATTTATCATAATTACTATCTTAAATCCTTTATATATTAAATAATTCTTTTAATTCTAAATGAATATAAGTTCTTAAATGAGCTGGTACTCTTTTATAAGAAAAGGAGAAATCAATAGTAAGTTTATCTAAATCATATAAAGCCGATAATACAAGATACCGACTGCCAAGTTCCTTAGTTATTTCTAAAGCTTTTTGGTGGTTAATATGTCCCCATGCATTTTTAATAAGGTAATAAGCCTTTTCAGATCCTGCGGCAATTTTAGGAGCTAGCATATCTAACCAATACACAGCATTCGGAACAGGTTCGTAAAATGCAAAAAGTTTTTCTTTTATCATAGAAGTGGCTGGCATTTCGTTTTCTTTGTAGGATAGAAAATATTCAGGTGCTGTAAACCATAGTTGAACAGATTTTTTCGATCGATTTGGATCCGATACAACGTAGAATTTAGGGGATGTTTTTGGTTTATCTTTTATAAGCTCATTAGCCTCACTTACATCATTACAGATTCTTAAACCCTCTTCTATTAAATAGGGGTAAGGAATCCCTTCTGGATTAAATCCCCCCTCCAAAAAGGTCGCTCGAATTTGAGAAAAAGCAAGCCCTTTTTCATTGATACCTGTAATGCTACCTGTTAAAGCAGCATAACCTAAATTTAAAAAAGTATGATCCACTTTTTCCCCATGTTCATTGTGAGGTTCATGGATAATTAAAACCGGGTATTCGTCATGACCTAAGCGGTAAGGATATTCAGAATTGGCTAAATGAAAGGTATGATCTGTGCTGGCAGGAGGTGTTATTCCAAACATGGAGCAACACATTAACTCGTTCATTTCAAAAAACGAAACAGCTATTAATAAGTCCAAATTGTTATCTAAAGGGTTTCCCTTTTCTTTACACCCATCAATTATACCTTGCATTTGCTCCAAATAATGAAAGGGTACGTGCTTAAATAAAGAAAAGATTTTTTCTTGAAAAACTTCTTTATCAACTTTTTGCTGCACTCTCCCAATACCAATTCTAGAAGCGAAACGAAAAGTTGCTTGTAAATTATGTTTTATAGCTTCTGAAAAGTGAAATCCATATGAGAAGCCTTTATCATAATAAGTACCCGCAACCTTTAGTAAAGAGACAGGAGGACCATTGTCAGTCTTTATATAGGTAACTGAACTTTTCGCTCTAGGCGATTTTTTTGGTCGCAGCAGACCATGCGATAATAAATTAATGTTTTCCGACATACCCGAAAACCTCAAAACTTAAGTTTCCAGACAAAATTTTGGATCTTATTAACCATTATAACATGACTAATATTAAAAATATTATTTTACATAATTATTTTTAATATTAGTTAATTTATCTTAGTTTGTTTAAATAGAAGGGCAAAATTTGTTCGATCGTATGTATAATTATTTGAGTTTGAGAATCAAATTCAACATTTAAAAGATCACCAATTTTTTTATCTTTAATATTAGTGATTTTTAATGTTTCGGGGATTAAATGAATAAAAAAAGAATTATTATAAACCTTACCAATTGTTAAGCTTATACCATTTAAAGCAATATACCCTTTTTCGATGACATACTTAATTAATTGAGGGTCAATTTCTAATAGAAGATCATAGCCGTTAGTTTCATCTATATTTAAAATTTTTGCAGTAGTATAGATATGTCCTGATAGAAGATGCCCTCCAAGTTCTGAACCCACAGTTAAGGAGCGTTCTACGTTGACGTAGTCAGACAATTTTAATTGAAAAAAATTAGTTCGCTCTAATGTCTCTTTAATAGCGTCAAAATAGACGACATTATCTTTGATGGCAGTTACAGTTTGGCAGACACCATCTATTGAAATACTAGCCCCGATCTCCAAATTATGTAAGAGAGTTGAAGGTAGCTCAACTCCATAACTTATAAGATGGGGGAATTTTTCTAAGAATGTAACTGGAAACTTACCTTTAACAATCCCTGTAAACATGGGCTTCCTTTTTATGTAAATGCTTATTAATGTGACCCGCCATTTTCATCATGTCTATAGGCTCTTTAGAATCAAATATTTTGGCAAGTTTTTCATCGGGAACAATTAACCGTTTATTTTTTTCATCTTGTAATTTGTGCTCTTTTATATAATCCCAAATTTTTTTAGTCACTTCTGTTCTTTGGGATTCGTTTGTACCCACAATATCAGCTAATTCTTGCGATAAAGCGTAAGCTGGCATATTACGAGGCTTCGTTTCTGTTTTCTTTTTAACGGTTGTTTTTGTTGACTTTGATTTTTTGGCTGTTGTAGTGGTAGCTTTTGAACCTTTTTTTCCTTTTTGTTTTTTTACATAAGGCGTTCTGGGATGATTTATATATTTTTTTTCGATTTCTTCTAGCGTATTAACAATAACATTACATTCTGGATAAGTAGAGCAAGAATAAAAAACTTTGCCAAAACGAGATTTACGAGCCACTAAATGTCCAGGACAGCCGATTGCAGGACAAGTAGGTAACTGCTGAGGATGAATAATTTGCTCACCTTTCTTAGGTATATTCACTATTCCTTTACAGGAAGGATACTGGGTGCAACCTAAAAAAGCTCCAAATTTACCATGGCGAACTTTCATCGGATTGCTACAAATTGGGCATTTTTGTTCCCAATCGAAATCAGGTGCATAATCTTCTTTATTAAAATGCAGTTCTTCTATGGGAGCTGAAAAATCACATTCTGGATATTTGCTGCAACCATAAAAATATTTAGTTTTATGCCACACTTTTTGTAATTTTGAACCACATTTTGGACAATCTTTATCTGTTGTAATTCTTGGGACAAATGCTTCTTTTTCAGCAATTTCAAGAGTTGGATAAAACTGCATCCAAAAGTCTTGTATGAGTTTTTTCCAATTCTTCTTAGCTTCTGCTACAAGCTCCAAATCATCTTCCATAGTGGCTGTAAACCCTATGTTCATAATTTGTTGAAAACTTGTCTCTAACATTTGAGCTATTACAAAACCAAGTTCAGTAGGCTTCAGGCGACCATTTTCTTTTACAGTATAATCGCGACTTTGAATTTTGTTCATAATAGTCGCATAAGTTGATGGTCTTCCGATTCCTGATTTTTCTAATTCTTTAACCAACGAAGCTTCTGTATAACGTGGAGGGGGCCTTGTAAAAGCTTGTTCAGCGGTCAAATCGATTAAATGAAGCGGTTGATTTTCCACTAAGTTGGGTAACATGCGATTTTCATCGTCTTTTAACTCATCATCAACTTTTTCTTCATAAACGGCTAAAAAACCTAAAAATTTAATGATGGATCCTGTAGCTCTTAATAAAATGTCGTTACCAGCTTTAATGTCTACACTTACAGTATCGTAAATGGCTGACATCATCTGAGAAGAAATAAATCGTTTCCAAATTAATTGATACAATTGAAATTGATCTTTCGTTAAATAAGGTTGTAATTTTTCCGGAGTGTGCTCTAAGTTGGCAGGTCTTATCGCTTCGTGTGCATCTTGTGAGTTTTTTTGAGTGGAGTAGATTTTCGGTTGCTGCGGAAGATAATCCTTTCCATAGGTTCTTGTGATAAATTGACGAGCTTCCTCTATGGCTTCGGGAGATACCCTTACGGAATCGGTTCTCATATAAGTGATTAACCCTTCGGAACCATTTCCCAATTCTACACCTTCATAAAGGCTCTGCGCTATACTCATGGTTCTAGATGAAGAGTATCCGTAATGTCGACTAGCTTCCTGCTGCAAAGTAGATGTAATAAAAGGGGGAACGGGATTGCGTTTTTTCTCTTTTCTTTCCACCGATTTAACGATATATGGAACATTTTCCATTCGTTTTAAGATTTGATCAGCCGTTTCTTTATTTCCAATTAAAAAGACTTCTTTGCCATCAACAGCTTCTTTTTCTACTTTTTTTCCATCCACAGAATACAAGTAAGCTTTAAAATGTTTTTCTTTAGTTTGGGGTTCTAAAATGGCCCCTATATTCCAATATTCTGTAGGTTTAAAAGCTTGAATTTCTTTTTCTCTATCCACAACTAGTTTTAAGGCGACCGATTGAACTCGACCAGCTGATACATAGCTATCTTTTCCTCTTTGAATTCGTCTATTTAAAATAGGGGAAATTTTATAACCCACTATACGATCTAATAGGCGTCGTGCTTGCTGTGCATTCACTAATGCTTCGTCAATATCGCGCGGATTTTCTAAAGCTTTCAATACAGCATCTTTAGTAATTGAGTTAAAGGTAACTCTTTTGACTTTTGCATTCTTGGGTAAGATGTGGGTAATATGCCATGCGATAGCTTCTCCTTCGCGGTCAGGATCGGGAGAAAGATAAATAATATCAGCAGCTTTTGCTGCTTTTTTAAGCTTTGCTACCACTTCTTCTTTATTGGGCATTAAAGTGTAGGTAGGTTCAAAATCATGTTCAATATCAATTCCAAATTCTCTTTCTGGCAAGTCACGAATATGACCCATAGAAGATTCAAATAAATAATTTGAGCCTAAAAACTTTTTTAATGTTTTAATTTTAGTAGGTGACTCTACAATAATTAAAGCTTTTTGCATTTTTTACCTTTATTACGGGAATTATAATCGTTTATAAATTTTTCCCGGATATTCTTTTATTAATCTTTTTATTACTAAACTTACCAATATTATACTAATTTTATTAATTGAGAAATTAAGTTTTTTTTCAATCTCTTCAATTGTTATCTCGTGCGTTGGAAAAATAGATAAGATTTTTTGCTCTTCTTCCGAGATAGAAACTTGAGATTGAAAAGAAGGTGCTTTATCTATAATGGTTTTATTTAAATGAAGTAAGATATCTTTATAATTTTCAATTAAATGGGCTTTTTTTTGTTTTAGTAAAGAGTGATTGCCAAGAAATTGTTCATTATCAATTCTTCCAGGAATTGTAAAGATTGGTTTTCCTAATTTCTCTCCTATATCTACAGTAATCATAGCCCCGCTTTTTAAGGGTGCCTCTATCATTACGATTCCATCGGATAAAGCACTTACAATTCGATTGCGTTGAGGGAAGTGAAATTTTTGAGGTGGAACGTGAGGTGGATATTCACTAATTAATAGAGGAATTTGTTGCGCCAAGCGAATATTTTCTTTTGGGTAAATATGATTAAAACCAGACCCTATCACCGCACAAGTCTTATTTTCAGTTAAAGCCCCAATATGAGCTGCTGTATCTATACCTCTTGCAAGACCACTTATGATTAAAATGTTTTGCTTAACTAAATCGTGGCTTATTCTTTCAGCCATTTCTTTACCATATAAAGTGCAGTTACGTGTACCTATGATGGAAATGCAGGTCTGATTTAAGAGGCTGAGATCACCTTTAACATACAATAAAATGGGGTAATCAATTAATTGTTTTAGTTTTTTTGGATATGAGGGATGAAAACAGGAGATAACTTGGATCTTTTTCTCATGTAACTGTTCTAAAACTTCTTTCCCTTTAACACCGCTTATACCGCTTTGTAATACTTTTTCAACACAAGCCGATGGAGATTCATATATATTTAACATCTGTATAATTTTTCTAGGTGTAAACCCAGGTGTTTGCGTTAGAATATATAGCGCTTCTTCTTCATTCATGCAAATAGAGATAGGTAAAAAATTGTCGATGATAACGATCAAATGATTTTTTGCAAAGCTTAGATGAATTTATTGCAAAATCGGGCGAAATTCTTTTACTGATATTAAGTGAAAAGTCTTATCAATTAGCCTATTCGAACACAATTCAATAGAAAAGGCCTCTTTTTTGGAAGAGACCTTCGTAAAAATTATTCCTATTTTAAAAGGAAACAGTAATTTTTCCACTAAACAAAATCGCTTCGTTATTTAGCTCTTCTACTTTAGCAGTCAAATTGACATCATTTTTACCGCCCTCGATTACATTTAAATGTGGTTCATAAGATTCTAAATGTAAAAAATCGTTAACGGCAAGTGAGCTTGTATTTTGACTCACTGATAACTCCATATCCTAATCTAAGGATCATCTAGAAATGTTTTAAATTTCTAAAGTTATTCCATATCCCATTTTTCAATGGGTTCTTATTACTTATATTTCCAAAAAATCCCAAAAATTGTGGCTTCGAGCACTACCAGACTAATGTCACCCCCTCTTAAGCTCCATCGTTCCACTCTATTGAGATGTAAGTCTTTAAAAATTAACTATTTATTTAGATTGAACTAACCAAATTAGTTTTTTTTAATTTTAATTTATAATTTATTAACTGGCGCAAATTAATTGCAATAAAATTACGTTTAAATTTAATTATTGGGTAATTCTTGTTTCTAAATATTTACGCAATGTTACAGAACCTTCTTTTATAGAATCCAATAAATTGACAGAACGATTTTTCTCTAATTGAATAATTTCATTCCAACTCTGTTTTTCTTCGGGTAGTTTTAAATGTTGTTGTAAAGAGGCGATACGAACTAAATTCAATAGATATAAACTATCCAATTTTTTACCCTGTAAATCTGTTTTAAGCTGAATCGCATTTTTTAAAGCTTCTTCATATTGATTTTTTGTAATCAAAATTGAATTTTGGGCATAAGAGGAAAAATAAGGGGAGTTTTCGGTTTGTGTTCGTTTAATAGCTCTTTCAGCATATGGAATGGCATCTTGTGCTAAACTATTTTGAAAGAGATTTTGGGCTATTAATCCGTCAAATTTAGGTTGAAGACTTGGATCTATTTCCAATTCTGAATGAAGTTGTTGCAAAGCTTCTTTTTTTTGCCCAATCGTTTTTTCTGGATTTGCTAAAGTTTGATAGTTAGTTTCAGTTTTCCAATAAATATTTTGTTGATCGACGCTTGTATTAATTGTAAAACGGTAAACTAAAAAAAGAATGATAAATAGACCTATTAAGGCGTAAGCTAACCACTGACCATTATTTGATAGCCATAGAATAGATGGATTCTCATTTAAATCCTTATAGAATTGAGAATTATCCATAGCATTTAAATCTGAAGTATTTTTTTTCATGTCTTATCCCTATATAAATGTTTAGTACATACTTTACGAAAAAAATGACAAACTAGAAATAGTAAATTTAATTTTTCTTTTTCGATAGTTGTAAAAATTTTTTTTGAATAATACGATTGTATGAATAGATGTTTTATTGGTTGTTAAATCAGTTTACTTAATGTATTGTTTCTTGTAAATGCACATGCAATTCCTAAATCTTTAAAGTTTAGTCTCGTGGCATAAATGCAATCTACATTTTCTAAACAATATTCGATCCAGACTATTCATTAATTGAGCATAAATCATATGACTGATATTTATAATGAAATTTCCATAGAACTAATAGATATAAATCCTTTTCAACCTCGAAAACATTTTTCTCGTGAAGAATTAGAAGAGCTTGCTAATTCTATTAAAAGTGTAGGTATTTTACATCCACCTTTGGTACGTCCTGTTAATAATAGATACGAAATTATTTCAGGAGAGCGTCGATTTAGGGCAGCTCAACTAGCAGGATTTAAAAAAATGCCTGTATTAATTCGAAAAACAATTAGTGAAATTTCAGCACAAGCGGCTTTAATCGAAAATATTCAACGAGTTGATCTGAATCCTATGGAAATAGCAAAAGCTATGCGACAATTAATCGATGAATTTGCATATAGTCAAGAAGAGTTAGCTCTAAAAATTGGAAAAAAGCGTTCAACTATTGCAAATTATATCCGTTTGTTAACATTGCCAAAAGTTATTCAAACAAGTGTTAGCAATAATCAGATTAGTATGGGACATGCTAAAGCGATTCTTTCTTTAGAAACTCAAGATCAACAAGTTTTATTGTTAGAAATAGTTTTAAGGGATCAATTAACAGTAAGAGAAACTGAAGAAACAGCTCTAAAACTTGCCGATAAAGCAAAAAAAAGAAAACTTATCTACCAAACGCAAGATTTTTATCTTTCTTTTTTAGAAGAAAAGATGCAGCAAGCTCTAGGAACTAAGGTTTCTATTACAAGTTCTGGCAAAAAGGGTAAAATTCTGATTGACTATTACAGCTTAGATGACTTAGATAGACTTTTAAAGATTTTTCGAGTAGAAGTAGACTAATGGTTTTTGCTTTAGATCCTTTAGGTGTATGCGTCTCACTGGTTTTTATTGTTTTATCAATTTATTTCATTAAAAATAATAAATTAATAAAATCACCTTTTATTTATTTTTCTTCCATTAATGAATTATTGCCAAAGGATAATTCATTAAAATTAAGGCTTTTGCCTTATTTAAAGTACTTACTTTATATTCCACTTTTTCTTTTAGCTATAGCGTTTAGTAATCCAAAACTTAGTTTTTCTAAAAATGACATAAACCATTCGATGGAACCACCAGTGGAAGGTTTAGCTATTTATTTGGTTGTTGATCGATCAGGTTCAATGGGTGAAACTGTGCCTTATTGGTCAGCAGCTAAAGGCTATCAACAGATGTCAAAAATTCAAATATTAAAAGATTTAACTACTTCTTTTATTATGGGAAATAATGATTTACCGGGCCGAACAAATGACTTATTTGGGATCGTAACCTTTGCAAGAGATCCACACATATTATCTCCTCTAACCTTAGATCACCAAGCCCTTGTTAATTATTTGCAAAATATTACCCTTGCTAAAGGTAAAGAAGAAGATGGGACGGCTATAGGATATGCTTTATATAAAACAATAAATTTAATGATAGAAACAAAAGCTTTTTCGGAGCAATTTTCTTCAAATTCGCGCCCACCTTATGATATTAAAAATGGAATAATTGTATTGATTACAGATGGAATTCAAGAACCAAATCCTTTAGATGCGGGAAAGAGATTACAGAATATTGAACTACCAGAAGTTGCTGAATTGGCAAAAAAGGAAGGGATAAGACTCTACATTATTAATATTGATCCCAAAATTAATCTATTGAAATTTTCGCCCCATCGTAAACAAATGGAAAAAGTAGCAAATTTAACCGGTGGAAGTTTTTTTTCTATGGAAGGCACGCAAAATTTAGCTGATATATATCAACAAATCGATGAATTAGAGAAAAACACTTTACCCATACAAATGACTGTTGAAGAAATGGAAGAGCACCCAAAACATTACACAACCATCCTCTTTTTTCCTTACTTTATTTATCTCGCTCTTTTTTTCTTATTAATTTATAGCCTTTTATTAACTTTTTATTTTCGCAATATCCCATGATTCCAGCTGATTTTTTTTTGCAAATCCTTTAGCCGCTTATCTTTTTTTAAGCTTACCCGTTCTTTTAATTATTTTTTGGTGGTATTGGCAGAATAAGCAAAAGAGGCAAAATCAAATTATAACGCAAGATAGTACAGTTCAAGGGGCATTTCCTTCAAATCTAAAGGAACTGTATTTGTACGGTTGCTTTTTAATGAGTATTTTTTTTGCCATTTTTGCAGTTATGATGCCAAAGGGCAATGGTGAATATCCTCCTTCCTTACTAAAAGATCAGCAACTTGTTGAAGGACGTATGCCAGCTCACGAAATAGCCTTTTATCTCGATGTTTCCTCTTCTATGAACTCTTTAGACGCACAACTTAAGCAAAGTAGGTTAGATGACGGAAGACTAATTATTGACCAAATTGTACAAAAATTAAGAGGGGAAACTGCTTCACTATCAGTGTTTACTTCAACGTCGGAGTTAATCGTTCCACCAACTTTAGATCAATTTTATTTTCGTCTTATTTTAAGAAATACCAAAATTGATCAAAATGATGTTACGGGCACAAGTATAAAAATGGCCTTAGAAAATTATAAACAAAAGGTTGAAGAAGATCCCTATAATAAAAATCGAACCCTTATTTTGATTAGTGATGGTGGTGACAATCAATTTGATTTAAGCCTAAATAAAGAACAAGACAAACAAAACTTTATTCATTTAGTGGAAACATTAAAACCTTTTAATGTAAGGATTTTTACTATCGGTGTCGGATCTAAGGAGGGGGTTTATATCCCCAATTTTTTATATGAAGGGCAAAAGGTTTTTACAAAGTTAAACGATGAACTGTTAAAAGTGATTAGTGAAGCAAGTGGTGGAAGCTACTTTGCTTCAAATTCTTTTTCTACGTCCGATTTGTCAAACCAAGTGACAAGTTTAATGAGAAAAAATCTCCAACCTATTTTTTCAGGGTCTTTAGGCTCTTTATCGGATTACATAATTTACCAAGATTTTTTTCAATATTTCCTTTTTTTTGCTCTATTGCTTCTAGCGCTTTATATTTTTTATCCGAAACTTCCAAAGTCAAAGATTATTCCTATAATTATCCTTTTCATCCCTTCTGTTATTTTCTCCGTAGAAGATTTTGTGGTAATGGGGAAAGCTGACGAAAGAGAGAAGGCTATTCAACTTATTCAGCAAGAGCTTCTCAAGCCCCATTCTTATTACCAAACACAAGTGCTTCTTTATGATTTAGGCACTCTCTATCTTAAAAATGGAAATGAAAGTAAAGCTATAGAGACATTTCAAAAGATTTCAAACGAAAGCACTAATCATTTATTAGAATATCGATTGTTTTTCAATTTAGGCTATGCCTACTACCAAAATGGAGTTAGGTTTTCAAGCCCTCTTAATTTAAAAAGAGCATTTAATGCTATGAAGAAAGCTCAAATAGCTCTTTGTCAATGGCAGGCAGACATTGACTTAGCCAAATGCGAATCTTCAGAAAACATAATTAAAGCTACTCTAAAAATTAAACATGAGTTGGCACAATTTTTTGATAAACAATACTTATATTACGAAAATTTCAACTATATTGTTATCAAGCTTCTTTATGGGCTTCAAAGGCTTCTTTCCTTTGACTCACTTTTAAATAACGATTATTACAATTCCTTTATAGGGGAAAGTGTGGGAGAGTGGGAAAAACTACACGAAAAATTTAAAAAAGAATTCACTATATTTTCACGGCAAATTCAATCAGATTTAGCAGATGTCTATTCTGAAACAAATAAAGCTTTAAATCTTTTTTTTACAAATTTAAAAGAGGGTCAAGTAAATGAAAATGCTTATCTAGAGGCGTCTAAAGGTTTAAAGCAAATTTTTACTTACTTAACCAAAGAGCAACCCTATCTTTTTTTTGAAGATATTTATCCCTTTTTTCAAGCGCAAATGAATGCAAGCTTTTATGATCCTTATTGGACACGAGTTTTTTCAAATTTGATAGACGTATTTCCAGATCAAGATAAAGCTAAATTGATTTCTGCCTCATTAAAGTCGGCGCAAAAGCTGGATGAGGCTAATGATTACATAAATGCAAGACTCAGTTTGATCCGCGCGGATTATTACTTACAAAAACAGTTAATTGTCCTAAACCCCAATCTATCTTTTTTTGTTAGAAAAATAAAAAAATGGATTTTGCAACTTACCTTTATTCAACTTTATCCTGAATTGTTTATAGAAGAAGAAAAAAATTTATTGGATGAAATTTCTAACTTTTCTCAAGGAATTTTACAGTTAGAACAAGCAGAAGTTGCCAAACGAAATTGCCATTTTCATCCTTGGAACGAAGTCGTGCCAATTTTAGAAAAAGGAGTGGGTGCTGTCGAACGCTCCTTACAAGTTTCAAATAAAGTCGAGAAAGTTTTTTGGCAAGATCAAGCCATTTCCTCTTGGAATAAGGCTCTCGATAGCTATGAAAGCAATTATCATTTAGAAGGATGCCAAAAAGATAATGTTGATAGTCCTCAGCTAAGCCCTGAAGTTCAAAAAGCTATGCAGGAACTGCAAGAAATGGAAAATCAAACAATTCATTCATTACCAGCTAATTTAAATAAGGCAAAAGAGGGATTGAGACCATGGTAAGATTGTTTTCCTTTTATCTACTAGTCTTAAGCTTGCAGTTGCATGCCATAGAACCTAAGTTGTTTTTAAAACTTGATAAGGATACTTTCACACAAGTTGAGAATGTTACAGGCGTTTTAGAAATTACTCATGATGATTCAGATGTTATAGATGTGTCTTCTTTTACTTTAAATAATAAATCCATAAACTTAACATTAATTAAAAACTTGCGCTTTTCTCCAAATGATCCGTTAACAATTTCCTTTTACCGATTTGAGTTACCATCTTATCCTGTAGGTGAACATTCACTTGGTCCCTTTTTTATTAAAATTGGAGATAAGTCTTTTAAAATTCCATCAATTCCTCTTGAAGTTGTTAAAATTTCTCGCTACACAACCGTTGAAAACAAACAAGTCGAATTAAAAATATCTTCTGAAGTGCAATCTCCACAACCAATCTATCCAGGACAACATTTATTTTTTAATTACACTTACATCTACAAAGGAGACATCCAACTAACAAAAGAAGATTTGCCTTTATTTGAGCTTTTAGATTTTACACCTATCGGACAAAAACAAGCTTTTGAATCGAAACAAGGAGACTTATCCATTTTAAAAGTAACACAAGAAGTCAAAGCTAAAACTCCTGGAACTTATGCTGTTTTGCCAGCCAAAATTGAAGGGAAAGTACTTGAAAAAAACTTAAATCAGCGAGTAGTGGCTCAAACCTCTCTTTATGCAGAATCTGAACCTACAACAATAGTCGTTTCCCCATTTCCAGAAGCAAACAAACCCTATTTTTTTAATGGATCTATCGGAAAGGATTTGCAATTTAACGTAGAATTAATAAATTCTCCTGTCATTAAAGTTGGCAATACTTTGCAATTAGCTATTCGTATTAAAGGTGATTCGGAAAGTTTAAATGATGTTATTTTTCCTAAAGTTTGTTGCCAAATTGGATTTAGTGGTTTTTTTGAACAAGATAAAATTCCCAATCAAACCATCATTCAAGAGGGTATTAAAACATTTTTTATAGATTTAAAACTTATCTCCAATTTAGCAAAGGAAATCCCTTCGATCTCTTTTGCCTATTTTGATACAAATAAACAAACATATGTTGAATTAAAAAGTGAACCAATTCCGTTAACTGTATTGCAAGAAAAACAAACTGATATTTCTATTACAGACGATTCAGCCTTACAATTTCACTCTGTTTCCAATCTACTCCCTTTCCCACAGTTTCAAGTTCAATGGTATGATTTAAATCAAAGACTTTTTGCTAACTGGTGGTCAATTTTACTGCTACCAGCTTGCTTACTAGCTTGGTTTTGGCAAAAAAAAGAAAGAGCCGTATGGATCAATCAACAAAAAGCTTTAAAAAATAGTGCTGAATATCTTTTTCAATCTACTCTAAAGTTAGAAACAACTAATCCCGTTTTTTATAATCAATTATATAAATCCTTTTTGCAATTATTGTATGAAAAAAAAGAAATCGATAACCCATTCTATTCTTTCGAAAATTTGGAAAATGTAGGCCTTCCTGGAATGGTAAAACAGTTTCTTGCAAAAGTGGATGAATTTCGTTTTTCAAAGAATCACTTAACAGATATTCCCTCTTTAAAACAAGAAGCTGAGCAATTATTTTATTTAGTTAAACAGGGTAAAGGAGTTAAATGAAACGTCTATTATTTCCTTTTATTTTTTTATTACTGTTTTCTTCGTTTTATTTTTTTGTTTATCTCGAAAATACTTTTTTTTCCCTTAAAGAATATCCTCATTTAGTTGAGGCTCAAAAGCTTTATGAAGAAAGTTTGGATACAAAGAAAATTGGTAAGAAGGAAGAATTACTAAACCATGCCTTAACTTTATACTTAGATGAGATTAACACTCAAAATTTAGATTTAAGTAATGGAAAAATTTATTTTAATTTAGCCAATATTTTCTTTCATTTAGAAAAATATCCTTTAGCCATTTTTTATTATCAAAAGGCTCAGCAATTACGTCCAAGAGATATTAAAGTAAAAACCAACCTTCATCAAGCGTTAAAAGCACAAGGAATAAAACCTACGTCAGAGGATCATAATTGGCAAAAAATTTTTTTCTTTCACTATAAGTTTTCCACGGCTGAAAAACTACAAATGTTAAGTATTTTTGTTTTGGCTACTTTTATTACAGCTTCTATTGCTCTATGGTTTTTTCCAATTTTTCAATGGTTTTCATGGCTTTTTTTAGCTATTAGCACATTTTTAATTTTAAGCATTTGTTATACATCCTACCTTCAACCTTTACGAGGCGTTATTATAGAACCGACTAACTTATATATTAGTCCTTCCAAAGAATCTGAAATTTTAAATAAAGAACCACTTATTGGAGGAGAGTCAGTCGAAGTAATTGATGTTTTAGAGAAGGGAACATGGCTTAAAGTGCATTTAAACAATGATTTGATCGGATATATATATTACAAAAAAATCTTGCTAGAATAGCAAAATTACAAAACTTAGATTATTTGTTGGTAAAATATTATTAGATGAGTAAAGTTACCTTAAAAACAAAAAAATGAACTTCATGGTTACATCTTTAGAATCCGATGATTCATCAATAGCAAAATTAAAAAAATATCTGCATCCTCTTACATTAGAGGATAACCCTTCTGAATACACATATCAATGGAATCAACTAATAGATTTTTATCGTTGCTATAATCAGATAGAAGCCAATTGTATAAAATTACTACATGACGTATCTAACTTAGAAAAATTATTAAATTGCCTTAAAAAATAAATGCTCAATAATTAATTATACGTTTTTGATTGTTATTTATAACCGTTTCAAAAAATAAAGTTGATAATGGTAATATTTAAATAAACGACAATATTAATGTTAATGAATCAAAATCAAAAATTTAGATTAATACTTTGAATTATTACATAATAAAATTTATAATATACCATTATGTATTTTACCATTTATGGCAAAGTTCAGATTAATATTAAATAACTTTAAATAATGAAAAAAATATGATGCAACTTGAAAGAAGAGCTTTATACAATTCTTTACGGATGAATTTTATTTTAGACCCAACATTATCAGTTGAGTCTTGGCAAGTAATTGATTATCGCTCCCTGCCTTTAGAATCTTTATTTCAAGGATTAGAACGACTCAATATTATCCTGGATAAGCTAAGCTTTTATCATTTGTCTGATGAAGCTGAATCTCCTGAAGATTTAGCCGATAACTTAGTTGCCGATAGTAATTTTTCGAATCAAGATCAAGATAAAATTTATTTAATCATATTTGAATTGTGGCGAAGATTGATCCCTGAAAGAATGACTCTTTCCCTTTTTTGCGACGAGCTAGATCATCTCATTTTTAGCCACGACACAGGTAATTTAACGGAAACTGAAGCAATACCCGACATCATTGCTAATTTAGAAATTATTTTAGATGAAAACACAGACGATGGTAGCAATCCAGTGGAGGTATTTCAAACCGTTGCCTTAGGATGTGCTAATGATATTGAGAGTTTTTTATATGATTTTATTGCAGAACAAATAGCGGCTCAAAATCTAAATTATGCTTCGGAACTTCTAGAAGATTTCTCCAGTTACGTTAGTGAAGTCAAATGGTTTGATTTACTGCGAGTACAAATTTTTTCTTTTGAAGATTCACAAGCTGCCATCATTTTATTTGAACAACTTGTTAGTGAAGCTTTGCAAGAAAAAGATTTGGATTATAACTTAGAATTGCTCCATTCATTATTAAAAATTGATGATACCCATTTTTTTCAACTTTTAATAAAAGCGACTATCCCATTACTAGAGTTTGAAGATGATTTTCGCGATTTCTTAAATGTTTGTCTTGATTATTACCATCATTTAGATCTAGAAAACGAAGAAAACCAAATTGCTTCTATTCTTAGCAAACGCGCTGTCATAAGCAGTGATAAAAAGCTCGAGCCTAAAGACAAGGATTTCCAACAAGTCTTACAAATCATTCATTATTCTTTTAAATAACCCTGAAAAGTTCAGATGAATTATCTGAACTTTTAAGTTTCGTTGTTTAATCTTTCATTTTCTCAATAGCAAATCTTTTTTGCTAAAAAAAATCCATTTGTTGCAATTGCTTGATTTTCAAAACGATGGTCCTAATTTTGCGATTAAAAAGAATTCTCTATATTGACTTTTAAGCCAAAAAAAGAGATACCTCATTGCAAAAAACACAATACCTAGTATTTGAGTGTTGTAAAAAACACAAAATATTGTGTTTGAGTCGTCAAGATGGTAAAATATACGAAGAGGGGAAATTTATGAAAAATACAAAGCCAACAGCTCGAGCAATGGCTACAGCTTTGCGAACTTATCACCGTCCTGTCCGGGAAGGGGAATCGGCCTTAGAAAGTTGGGATCAAGTTGTAGATAGAGTGATTTACCATCAAAGATGGCTATGGGAAAGAGCGGTCAATCGTCCCTTAAATGAAAGAGAAGAAACAGAACTTGATGAATTACGTGGACTGATTCTTAATCGGTATATTGCACCAGCTGGAAGAACACTATGGCTAGGGGGAACAGAATTAAGTAGAAAACGTGAATCTTGCATGTTTAACTGTTCTTATACGCATGTAGAAACAGTTTATGATTTAGTAGATGTTTTATGGTTATTGTTGCAAGGATGTGGCGTTGGTTTTCGTCCTATAACTGGTACGCTAAATGGTTTTCGTCGTCCTTTAGATGAAATAAAGGTCATTCGTTCTAAAAACCTTGATCGCAAAGGTGTAGAAAACAACGTAGAAACATATGATCCAGAAACTCAGACATGGTCGATTAAGGTAGGGGATTCTGCTATTGCATGGGCAAAAGCCATAGGAAAGCTTGTAGCCGGTAAATTTCCAGCTAAAACTTTAGTGCTAGACTTTAGTGAGATAAGACCTGCTGGAACTCGTTTAAAAGGATACGGATGGATCTCATCTGGTGATGAGCAAATAGCAAAAGCCTTTAAAGCTATCGCTCAAATCTTGTCTAATCGTTCCGATCAATTGCTCACTCGTATGGATATTTTAGATATCGTTAATTGGTTGGGAACCATTTTATCTTCTAGACGCTCCGCTCAAATTGCTCTTTTTGAATATGGACAACCAGAATGGGATGAATTTGCGGTTGCAAAAAAAGAGTGGTGGTTAAAGGGCAATGCTCATCGTCAACAGTCTAACAATAGTCTTCTTTTTAAAACAAAGCCTACGAGAAAAGAATTAGAAGATGTTTTTCAGTTAATGTTAGATGCTGGAGGCTCAGAACCTGGGTTTATAAATGCTGTAGAGGCTGAAAGAAGAGCGCCCTGGTTTAAAGGTTGTAATCCATGTGTGGAAATTTTGCTCGGTAATAAGAGCTTTTGTAATTTAACGGAAGTAAATGTTTTAGCTTATAAAGGTGATAAAGTTGGTTTAGAAAGAGCTCTCTTTTTAGCTGCGCGTATGAACTATCGCCAAACAATGGTAAATTTACGCGATGAAATTTTGCAAGAAGCGTGGCACTTAAATAATGAATTTTTACACCTTTGTGGAGTTGGACTAACAGGCATTCGTGCACGTCCAGAACTAACAGCTTACGATTTTAAGAGAATGCGCAATATTGCAGTTAGCGCAGCTTATGGAATGGCTAATGAATTAAATGCGCCTCTTCCAAAGAATGTGACCTGTATTAAGCCAAGTGGAACTGTTAGTAAAATAATGGGAACAGAAGAGTGGGGTGAAGTACCTGAAGGGGTTCATAAACCTATGGCTAAGTATATTTTTAACCATATTACCTATTCTAAACATGACCCGCTTGTTGCTAAATTTAAAGCTGCCGGTTATGACATTATGGAAAAACCTTATGAACCAGAATCTGTACTAGTCAAATTTCCAGTCAAATACACAACTGTACCTTTTGAAAGAGTGAGTGTAAATCGCGCCAATGGCATAGTAGAAGAAATGGAAATTAACACAGAAACTGCTGTGCAACAGTTAGAGTGGTACCGTCTTTTACAAGAAACTTGGTGTGAGCAAAACGTGTCTAACACGATTTCTTATGATCCATCAGAAGTTCCAGAAATCATTGATTGGTTGTTAGAAAACTGGGGATGTTATGTAGGGGTGTCTTTTCTTTTACGTGTAAGACCTGAAATTACCCCAGAAGAAATAGGGTATGCCTATTTACCCCAAGTGGCTGTAACTAAAGAAGTTTTTGAAAAGTATGAGTCTAAATTGAAGAAAATAGACTATATGGGATTAGAAATGCGCGATGATTTATTGGAAGAAGCTTGTTTAACCGGAGCTTGCCCAGTTCGCTAGTTTTTTAGCAATGGACTTCTGTTAGTAATATATATAGCTTTGTTTAAATTCTCTTGAAACAAAGCTAAAAACGACCTAAGGGACCAAAAGACATAAACGACAAAAACAGTTGGCACGGCTAAATTTGCAAAAAAAAGCGCAAAATGGTGTTGATAACTGTGTACGATTATTAAGGGTGGTCCTTTTGGTCATTTTCAATTTTTTAGAACGAATTTTCATAGATAAGTCTGGAGAGTTTTTTCACGTCTATTTTTCAATCAAAAATCAATTTTCTTAAGAAGATTTGATCATCGACCATATATTTTTTGTTATAGGACTATGAAGGTATATCCTCCAATTTTAGGGGGTCAAACAATACCTGTGTTTTGTAAATTCAAGAAATTAACCGAACACTTGCTAAAAAATCTCAAAACCTAGATGTCCATTTTTATGTAACTGGGGAGTTATGTAAATGGGCATTAAAAGAATCAATTTTGAAGAACGAGAGTTAATCTCAAATCTAGTCTCTCAAGGCAAGGGTGTTAGGGAAATCGCAAGACATTTAAGTAGAAGTCCTTCAACTATTTCTACTGAATTGCGCCGCTTCCACTTAAAAAGGGCTGAGTATAAAGCAGTTGCGGCTCAAGAACACTATTGTCTTATGAAAAGAAAAGCTGGCAGAAAGAAAAAAATAGATCAAAGATTTATACCCATTCTTCAAATTCTAATTAACGATAAATATTTTTCACCACACCAAGTCAGTGAATTTTTAAAACATCAATATCCAAATTTAAAAGAATTTCATGTTTCGCATGAAACTATTTATCAATTTATATATGCCTCAGGAATAAATTTCAGATTGAGAAGAAAAAGAAAAGGTCGCCGAAAGCGAGGGACGTATAAGCAAAGACCATTTATAATTCCAAATAGGGTTTCCATTCGTGAAAGACCAAAAGAAGTTAACTCAAGAGTTACTCCGGGCCACTGGGAGGGTGATTTGATTATTGGAAAAAATCACCAATCTGCCATAGGAACATTAGTTGAAAGGGCAAGTCGATTAGTAAAAATAGTTTGGATAGGTGAAAAAAGAGATTCAGAATCAGTTTTGAATGCATTTGCAAAAAGCCTTGAAGAGCTTCCTTCACATATGAAACAGAGCCTAACTTATGATAATGGAATTGAAGCGTATAAACATGAGGAGTTTACGAAAAAAACTGGAATGTCAGTTTATTTTGCAGATCCTGGATGTCCATGGCAAAGAGGCACAAATGAAAACACTAATGGCTTAATTAGAGAATTCTTTCCAAAAAGCACTGAATTAGGTATTTACGATAAGCTAGATTTAAAAAGAGTAGAGGACTTATTAAATGAACGCCCAAGGAAAATCTTAAATTTTGCCTCTCCAAAAGATGTTTTTAATAAGATGGCTTCTTTATAAATAAATTTATCGGATTAGCAGAGGGTTGGAAGTTTCACGGCTACTTGTATTCTGGGATAAAATTCACCGTGTCCCTTCGGGCAGAAGTTTCACGGCTACTTGTATCTGGGTAATTTAGATTTACACTTTTTTCTAATAGTATTCCAGTAAAATTTTATTATTTCTTTATAAAAAATAACTAAAATCCATGATTTATAATTTGGAAATGGACATTTAAGATTTTTTCCATAGAGATAAAGTGTTCGGATAGAAATTTGAATTCACCTTTTCCAAGCTTTCGTTTGCTTCTTTATTCTTTATTAATAATTTTATAATAAAGTCTACTCTTTTTAATTAATTTAATTTTATTATTTTATGCATTTTAACAATAATTATTCAGATTTTCTTACTCAAAGACTTGCTTTTTGGGAAGGAGAAAATTTATCGAACGAAGCCATTAAAGAAGAGTTTACCGACGAAATTACTTTTACAAACATTCATGGGGAAACTGAGAAAGCAAGCACTTTTATAGAGTGTTTTAAACAAACTGTAGTTAAATTATATCAAGCGCAATTAACCTTGATAAAATCAAAAGAAAAAACGATTGAAGAAATTAAAAAATTCGATTGTAATGGGATTGATTTCCAAACCGCGCAAAAAAATATAGAAGCGCATGTGACGGTAGTCAATAAGGTTACTAAAGTTGTAAAAGTAGCTTTAATTATCATTTCTTGCGTTACTTTAGCCGCCATAGTTTTAAATTTACCTTTCTTAGCACCTTTAATTCCTGTAATTTTTCAATCTATAGTGCCTTTGTTTGTTATTGGAACAGTTGTTTTAGGCGCCTCTTCATTCCCTATTTTACATAAAACAATTACTAACTGTAAAAATAGTTTAAAAGCTGAAATAGAAAAATGGTCTAACAATAAATCAATAGAAAGTTTTTTAAAGATTCTAAAAAAATTAGAGGAAATCGAAACGTTTACTTATCCAGAGTTTTCTTTTAATGAATTTTCTTTTGAAAGGCATTTTTTTGATAATATAAATAAACTGATAGATAAATGTAATAACTTGTCTTTAAATCTAAAAAAACAGTTGGGAAGAGGATTTAAAGCAGGAGATAATTCTCAAGTATTGTATGAAGAGACCAGAAAACTTACTGAAAGTTATGTCAATAATGCGAAAAAATTGTGGGGTATAAGAAGAGAAGTTTATTTACTAGAAAAAACATCCTTATACTTTAATTTCAAAAAAAGTTTGGAAAATCAAACAAGTTTTTGGGAAAAGTTACCAGATCGAAACCGTTTTTTTGACGATTTTCAATATACAGATTATAAAGTAGAGGCAGCTAAAGTTGAACGAGCTCAATTTTGTAGCGATTTGATCGAACAGACACAAGCTTATGTCAAACAATTAGATACATATTTTCAGACAGAAGAATCGTTACTAATAAATTTTAAAAATTTTACAACCTCCGCATTGTCTTTAAAACTGAATTTAATAAATGAGATAGAGACAATTACCAAAAACTATAAACAACAGCAAACTTTATTAAAAATAACTTTAATAGCTATTTCAGCAGCGATTATAGGCTTTGCTGTTGTTACATTGCTTCCGTTTCTAACATTACCTTCTTTCTTAAGTTTTATCTTTTTGGCGGTAATAAGTGTATTAACCATTACTTCTTTTGCAATTTTTTCTAAGTTAAAGATTTTATCAAAGACAAATAGCCAAGCGCAAACTGACTATCTTGATAAAATAGAAAAATTCAATGGTATAAAAGAAAAGTTGCTTTTACAAAAAGTAGATTCAAACGCTATCGATAGTGAAAAAATAGTAGAAGACAGTGGGAGATTGATCGGCATCGTTTCAGTCCTAAACGCTCAATTAAACGATAGAAAAGAAGAGTCCAAGCAGTCTTCTGAGTTACAAAAAGCTATTAATAAACCATTAGAAGATAACTTGACTGATCTTATAGAATGCGTTGATGAGATGTCTTTGAATTTTTATAAAGTATACTTAGATTTTTTTCTGGTAAATGGTGATACAAATACAAGGGTGTAATTTTTTAGAGAGTTACATTTTGTCAATACCTTTTTTGCAAAATCCTTAAATCTTAATCATTTCTAAATAATTTTAGGCCATAGTAATAAGTTGTGTAGAAGGAGAAGATTTATGCAAATCAAAGAAACTTTTAAAGAAACGGTTACCTATGCCGGGTTGTTTTTTTATGGATTAATTTCTCCTGTAGTAAGCGCTGTAGCGAGTATTTATTTGGCCGTACAGAAAAAAAAATTAGAAGCTGAAGAGAAAAAATCAAACAATCGGATGCTTAGTGCGCAAGTTAGTTTTAAAAAAGACTATAGGGATTTGCAAAAAAAAATTCATTTTTTTAAATGGGGTTTTATACCATTAGTCGGACCAGTTATTGGGTATTCCTTAAAACCAAAAATTAAAGAACTTAAGTCTGCTAAAATAGATCAGTATGAGGGTTCTTCGACTTATAATAAGAAAGGTAATTAATTAAAATGAGAGTACAAGAATTTTTTAAACAAGCCGGCATTTATATTGGGCTAACTTTATACGGTAGTACGGTAGCTCCTCTTGTAGGCGCCTTAGCTCTCTTAAGTATGAAAGTTGCCTCAGTTGCGCAAAAATGTTTTTCTAAGCCAAAATATGAAGGAACTGGAACTGAAACGAATATTTTTTTAAAAAAAAGTTATGGCAAAAGCAAAAAGCTTGCTAAAGAGGCTTTTTTTAAATGGAGTTTAATTCCGGTTGTTGGCGCCATTTTAGGGTATAACAAAGCAAAACAACTCGATGATAGTTTAGATCCATCACCTAGAAGTAACCTTGAAAAAGTATCTGTAAAAAGAGAAGAAGGAACAACAATTATGCCAGGCACGACAATACCCAAGGAAAAAACAGAGTAATCCGTTTGATCTTCTTACAAGTCTAACACTTTCACAGGCTTAAAATCTAAATAGTCCCCAGCAACAAAAATATACTCTACACCATTTTTCGTATGAAAAGGGTGTAGATTTTTTTTTACAGCGTGTAAATGCCCAAATATGCAAGCATTTACTTTATATTTTTCTAATAATCGTGACACTTGGGATGCATTGGGTTCTTTATCATTTTCCCAGAAACTGATTGGTGGATAATGGGTCATAACTATTTTTTGACGTGCGCGTGGATCCATGCTCTTTAAGCTTGTTTCTAAACGGCCAAGCTCTCTCATAAAAATTTTTTCAGTAGTTTTTGGATCCTCTTTACTTTCTTCATGAATAACAACTGATGCGGGTGTTTCTTGAAATTCAATAATTTTATCAAAGTTATATTCATTAGAATCCCAAAGACGTGCTCCGCCAATGGCAACTCCATTCCAAAAAAACGAGTTATTTTGGATCAAATGAATAGAAGGGGGTAAAATTTGCTGCAGTTTATTTAAAGATCCCCACCAATAATCATGATTACCTTTGATCATAACTTTAGTTCCGGGAAGGGCATGAATCCAATCTAAATCAATTTTAGCTTCTTCGATACGCATAGCCCAAGAAATGTCTCCGGCAATTAAAACTAAATCGTTAGGCGAGACCAAATCGTTCCAGTTATCTTGAATCTTTTGATGATAACTTTTCCAACTAGGTCCAAAAACTTCCATTGTTTTTTGAGGAGTACTAATGGCTAAATGAATATCTGCGATGGCCCAAATTGTCATTATAATACGTAATTATCTGGTATGCTAGCCCCTCTTGTTACCACTATAATGCCATCTTTTATGTAGATGTCATCACTGTTGTAATTGAGAAGTTTTTTTTCGTTAATAAGTTTAACATTCTTTCCTATGTGAACATGTTTGTCAATAATAGAATTTTCTATAATTGTATTTTCCCCAATCTCAATATCTTCTGGCAAACGATTGGTAGGAACTGGCCTTTGATAAAAATCATTACCCATAATATAAGAGTTTTTTACCACTGCACCTTGTTTTAGAACAGTACGGGGTCCTAAAACACTATTTTGTATATAACAAGACTCAACTGTTGATCCCTCACAAATAATAGAATCTAAAATGGATCCATTTTTAATTTTAGGTCCCGGAAGATTATTTTGGTGAGCAAAGATCGGATTATCTTCATCGTAGCAATTAAAAAGGGGATGCTCATGGGTTAAAGCAATATTAGCCTGATAAAAAGACTCAATGGTTCCTATGTCTTCCCAATATCCCTTGTGAATATAAGTGGCTGTATTTCCGAGATGTAGTTGACTTGGGATCAAATGCTTTCCAAAATCTTCTCTTAAGTCAATTTCTAAAAGTTTTAAAAGGGCTTGTCTTTTAAATAGATAAATTCCCATTGATCCTAAAAATTCTTTGTCAGAAGTAGAATTTAATCCAAGGGATGCCTTGGATTTTGCATTCATTCTCATTTTTTTTAAATCGTTGGGCTTAGAGGGTTTTTCAAAAAAATCTGTAATGTATTGATCTTTGTCTATTTTTAATACACCCATCCGTTTAGCATCTTGTTCATTTATAGGAGTAGAGGCTATGACTAAATCAGCATCAGTCAACTTTGCATACCGCATCATGTCTTGAAAGTTCATATTATATAACTGGTCACCCGATAAGATTAAAAAATAATCAGCTGGAGCCTCTATAAAATAATCTAAATTTTGACGAACTGCGTCGGCTGGCCCTGAATACCAGTTTTTGTTTTCTGGTTTTTCTTCAGCGGATAGAAATTCAATAAAACCAGAGGAAAAAGTACCCATACGGTAAGTTTTATAAATATGTTGATGGAGTGATGAAGATAAAAATTGTGTGATAATAAAAATTTTAAAACAGCCAGAATTAATGGAATTAGACATTGGGATGTCGATTAAACGATATTTTCCCCCAAAGCTAATGGCCGGTTTGGAGCGACTTAAGGTTAAAGGATGTAATCTTGTTCCTTTCCCTCCTCCTAAAATTATCGTTGCCACCCGATTCATATTAACAGATGGTGAATCATTTTTTGTTTTTTCTTTTAGTGATGAATGGGAAGATAAATTAGTGGAGAAGGGCATAAGAGCCTCTTTTTATAATTTCTTATTTATTTGTTATTGTAAGGTTATGTTATTAATTTTCAAGTAAAGATTTCTCATTAAGAGTAGAAGTTTTTTTATCTAATAAGTGAATAGGCCTTACTTTAAATTGTTGCTTTATTTAGAAATAATAACTTGCTATTTTAACAGTTATTATGAGTTATGGCAGATGTAGTTAGATCGATGAATTTATAGGTGTGATTTTGTGAGAAATTTTTTGGTGTTATCGGAAAAAAAAATATTACTTATTTTTAGTTTATTAGTTGTTCTTTCATTTATATATGTCTTAATGCTGAGTAATAAACCATCTTTTACAGTACATATAGCCCAGCCCGAAACATGGAATTTTGTGGATAGACAAGGCTCAAGTATTAAAGCATTTACAGATGAGCTCTTATTAGAAATTGCTAAACAAGAAAATTTTGAAATCAAAATTTATTCGATTCCTTCTGGTTATTTATTAGAAAGTTTAGCAAAAAAACACTATCTTGGAATTGTCTACAACTTAAACCCTATTTTTTACAAAAACGTCTACCTTTTTTCTCGTCCAATATTTTATTTAGGTCCAGTTATTCTAATTCGTACCAAAGATGATTTTTACACTTTTGATGACTTTGACCACAAGCTGATAGGTGTTGAAAATGGGAGTTATAATAATTCGTTAGCAAATTTACCCGGAAGTATCATTATTCCCTATGAAACAACAGCAGGGGCTTTGGCGGACTTAGAAAAAGAAAAAATAGATGGAGTTATTGTTGATAATCTTTTTGCAAATGAACTAATTCAAGGCCAGAATAAAGGAAAATTTAAGGTAGCAATACTTTGTTGTCTGAGGATAATTTAAGAATAGTAACCAGTATAAGTCCTGAAAACCGAGAATTTATCGTTATGTTTAACAAAGGCTTAGAAAAGTTACAAAAAAATGGTCGTTATAATGAGCTATTGCAACGATGGAATTTGCCTTTAAATAGTCAACTTTATAATTCAGAGTAGTTTTTTATTTTAAGAAAATAGATGTATCCTTTTAAAGGTATATTAATTTTGATGGTATCTAAAGATTCATGATTTTTAATATATGCTACAGCTTCTTTTAAAGATGTTAATGCATTTAGTAGAAGCTCTTGCTCACCAACTTCTGCAATTATTTTTTTTTCAATAATGTTAAAATCGATCAGATAGCTTATTTCTATAGCTAAACTTTTATTTCTATCATCAGAGTAAAATAATTCTAATAAGGCATAACTTAAATTTTCATAAATTTTAGCTGTTGTATGAAGAGCATTTTGGGTGATATTGTCTTTATTACTAGCAATATAAGGAGCGATACCTGTGGCATAATAGCTTATTAAAGACATAATACAAGCCTGTATCGTAAGAGCCGTTGAAGTGGCTATTAGATTATTTTGTAATCCTAAATAATTGATTGGAGCTAGTATGACGATTGTAAAGAGTATTCCAAAAAAAATAGAATAAATCACCCTTTTTTTGGCGAATGAACTTCGTTTGCAAGCATTTTTTAAAACAAAAGTTAAAGGGCTTTTATTATTTATTAAATTAATTGTTGCTAAGTAAATTAATTGAACTTTTTGGATTGATGCTAGAGTTTGATCTGTGGGAATGTAAATAAAGGAAGAAGGGTCTATTTCTAATTCATTTTTTGAAAGTAATGTTAAATACCATTTAAGATTAGGGTAAATATCTATACTTGTTTCCATTTTATATTCTCTATAAAGTTTTTTATTTATTAAAAAAAATATTTTGTTTATTTTTCAGTTAACTCTAGAAATTAAGATATTCTAATGGCTTGATTTCTTGATTCATACGTAATTTTTGAAGGAGGGTATTATGGCTAATCAAAAAGATCCTGTATGTGGAATGAATGTTGAGCAAAATCAACACAGCACTCAACATCATGGAAAAGAATACAAGTTTTGCTCAAAAGAATGCCAGGAAAAATTTAAGAAAAATCCAGAGCAATATTCCAAAAAATAATTTAATGGACCCGTGAATTTCACGGGACCTTATTTAACAAGGGGTTAATATTAAATAATTAACTTGCTTTTCCAAACTTTTGAAAAAATCTTTCAACAGATTCAAAATAAAAAAATAAATGGATTGAATCCATGTCTTAACAGACTTTGCCGCTTGATAAATGCTCCAGCCAACAATAACGCCAAAAATTCCTATGGCTATCGAGGAAATAATAAATGCTTTGGCAAACATAGATGCTAATTTAAAATTAAAATCGTAAATAGAATTTTTCGCATACAATAGTTTAAAAGTGATTTGCTTTTTTAAAAGATCTAAGGAGCAATTTTTTGGCTTACAATGAGGGGAGACAAAAACATTAGGTAGATTTATCTCTGAGCAAGGTTCATTAGGATGAAAGCTCGGTACATTGGATAAACTTGGGATTGTTGAATTTTGTATTTCCATTTGCCCTCCAAAAATAATTTTCAATACCATAGCAAATGACAAATAAAAAGTCGATTAAGTAAAAGAATTAAATAAACCTTTGTAAATAAATCTATTTAGTAAATTCTTCTTCGATCATGTGCCTTATAATCATGGCTGACACGCTCTAAAATGTCTATATCCGTTGGACATGGTTCTAAGTTCCATACTAATTTGCTGTAATTTTCAATAGATGTATCTGTAGAAAAATTTCCCATTCCAGCTATATTATGAATAGCTATTTCAGCCCAACGAATCGGATCTAGGTACAACTCTTCTACTTTTTTTTGTACATCAAAGTAATTTTGTAAATCATAAAGAGTAAAATAGCGATCAGCTTTTTCGTTTCCATAATCACTTGTTAATCGATAAAATAGATCATTAAAAGCTCTTTCTTCATCTGAATAATTAGCAAAAGAATCTTCGCCTGAAGCTTTTAAAGAATCTAAGGCAGCGCGAATTTTTGGATTATTATTATAAATATCTAAAGGGTTATAGCTATCCTTAACTTCAGAAATTTTTTCGGCTGTGGCTCCAAAAGAAAAAGGCCACCATTCATCTTTTATTGCTTTTCTCATTTCTATATTGGCACCATCTTCAGTCCCAATTGTTAAAGCACCATTCATGGCAAATTTCATATTACTAGTTCCTGAAGCTTCCATCCCAGCTGTTGAAATTTGCTCAGATAAATCAGTTGCTGGAATAATTAGCTCGGCTTTTGAAACATTGTAGTTATCAATGTAAACTACTTTTAGCATATGATTAATACGTGGATCATGATTTATTTTGCGACCCACACAATAAATTAAACGAATAATTTCTTTTGCCATCTCATAGCCAGCTGCAGCTTTTCCACCAAAAATGCAAGTACGCTTAATTCTTGTATGATGAGGATTAGACAGCATTTCTTGATAGAGCATAATGACATGTAAAATATTCATTAATTGACGTTTGTATTCATGAATTCTTTTGACTTGAACATCGAATAAGGAATCGAGGTCTATAATTGGACTGTCTCTTGTAATTTCACCTAAAAAGTTTCTTTCAAAAACATTTTTTTTCATAAAATGAGCTAATCTTTGCTTATTTCTTTTTTTTATGAGAGAAAACTCTTCAATAGTTAAAGGGTCTTTAGCAAAATCAGCGATTTTTTTTATCTGCGTAAAATCAGTAATCCAACCATTACCAATGCGATTATTGAGAAATTTAGCAAGCTCTGGATTACATTCTAAAAGCCATCTTCTTGGGGTAACCCCATTTGTTATATTAATAAATTTTTCAGGGTCTAATTCATAAAAATCTTTAAAAACTTTATTTTTTAAAATTTCAGAATGAAGTTCAGCTACACCATTCACTTTATGTGAGCCGACAATGGCTAAATGAGCCATTCTAACCATATTACCACTTATGATCGATAGACGTTGTATGCGACTTTCGTCATTTGGAAATTTTTGCCTTACTTTATTACAAAAGTCCTGATTTAATTTTTCTATAATTTTATATTGGCGCGGGAGTAAGTACTCCATTAAGCTTTTATCCCATTGTTCTAAAGCTTCATTCAATATGGTGTGATTAGTGTATCCAGTGCATGCTTGGGTTATTTCTACCGCCATTTTCCAAGGAATGTCATAATGTTTATTTAAAATGCGAATTAATTCGGGAATGACTAAAGAGGGATGGGTATCATTAATTTGTATACGTACCTTGTCCGAAAAAGCTCTAAAATTTTTGTGGTTTGATAGATATTGACGTATAATATCTTGAAGAGAAGAAGAAACGAGTAAATATTCTTGTTTTAATCGAATTCTTTTGCCCGTTTCATGATAATCGTTTGGGTATAGAACATCTGTTAAAGTAGTGTTTTCAGCTGCTTGATCTAAGCGTCCTGCATTAAATCTTTGTAATTGAAAATTTCGAGGCGATTCTTTTGTCGACCATAATCTTAGAGTTAAAACTGTATATTTACTGTCTTCAGAATACCCGATAATGGGATAATCAAAGGGCAATGCTTGCACTTCTTCACAATTATGTAAGTTGAAAATCTCATCTCCATGAATATTTTTTGCCATTTCAATTTTACCGCAATACTTTACAAAAACTTTGTAAAAATCTCTTCTAAATTCCCAAGGATTTTCATTCATAAGCCAACGGTCAGGGGCCTCAATTTGTATACCTTCAGCTAAATGTTGCTCAAAAATACCATATTGATATCTTAAACCATAAGCTTTTGCAGGATAATGCTTAGTAGCTAAAGAATCTAAAAAACAAGAGGCTAATCTTCCAAGCCCTCCATTGCCAAGTCCTGGATCTCCTTCACTGTTGAGTATGTCATTATAACTTCTATTTAACCTCAAAAGAGCCTGTTGGACTAACGTTGTTGCTTGTAAATTGGTGATATTATTGATGAGTAATCGACCGGGCAGGTATTCCATCGATATATAATATAATTGTCGTATATCTTTTTTTTGAAAGGTACGAAAAGAAGCTAGCCAGTTAATTACAATCTCTTCTCTTAATGCATACGATAAGGCTCTATAAATCTCATCGTTATTCGCATCTTCAACCATTTTACCCATCGAAGTGATGAGATAATGTTTGATTTTTGCAACAAGCATGGCAATTTTATCATTCATTGATATGTCGAGATCTGGGGCTTGCATGACGACTCCTTTTCTATATTTTCACTATATGAAGGCTTGTTTTAAAATTGAAGGTTAATAGCTATCTTCATCATAAAAATTATTAGAAATTTAGTAGTTAGCAAATTTTTTATTGTAGGTTTAGAGAAAAGCAGTTTAGAGTTGGATATGATTAATCAATTCATTTCTTTTACCAAAACAGAGTAACAAATGAAAAAAATTGCCTTTACAATTTTATATTTTTATTTAGCCATGTTTGCCTTTACAACAGTTATTGCTCATATGAGAAAATCGGGTTCAACCAAAATGGATATGAACAAGTATCAACTACTTAGAACTAAAGAACTATCGAAAGTGTAGATTAAATGGCTTTACTTCTTAGTATGATACCTTTTTATTTGGCAGGCAATTTACATTGCTTAGGAATGTGTGGCCCTCTAGTCATGATGCTAGGGCAACATAAACAAAAATATTGGTACTTTTTGGGAAGGATTTTATCCTACAGTCTAACAGGAGCAATAGCTGGTGGAATGGGAGCTGTATTAAATGGCTTTTTACAAAAATTTCATCTAGGTGCTTTGCAAGCTTTGAGTTTTGGCATTTTTATTATTTGGATTGGGTTTTCCACCTATTTTAGCCATAGAAATTTACTTTTAAAATGGATTGGAAAAAAAACGAGTCGTTTAACAAAAGCATTAACTGTATATTTTCTTAAAAATAAAGCGTTAGGCTCATTTTTATTTGGATTTTTTACAGTAGCTTTACCTTGTGGTCAAACATTAATTGTCTTTTCAGCTTGTGCTTTGTCTGGCAGCTTTTTGGTAGGTTTACTAAATGGATTGGTTTTTGCTATATTGACCTCTCCATCCCTTTGGCTATCACTTTGGGGAAATAAATGGTTTAAACTTTTAAGTCAAAGATATCAGGTTTTTATTGTAGTTTTTTCATCAATAATTGGAGGAGTGGCTATTTTAAGAAGTCTTGCAGAGCTTGGAATTATTTCTCATAAAAACTTAATTAATTTTGCTGATTACCATCTAACTCTTTTTTAAATATGAATAAAGAATCTTTAGGATTATACGTTTTTAGACTGTTACTTATCATTGCCATTTTTGTCCTTTTAAGTATGTTGTATTGGTCTTCCACTTTATTAGAAAATAACGTTTTATCCATTAAAACAGACTTAAAAACAATTAAATCAGACCTTTTAGCATTAAGAAATGATTTTTCTAAAATTAAAGAAGATAATTCTCTTAAGTTGCAAAAAAATAATGATTCCAAAAAAGTGAACGGGGAAGAGTCAAACACAAATCCTGACCTCTTTAAAAATAATTTGCTTAAAGAGGATCCCTTTTACGAAAAAACCTTACCCCAACTACTAGGAAATTCCTTTAGCCCATCTGGTACAATTCATGAAGCTATTTATGGAAAATATCACAATTTACACCCTTTTAATGAATGGTACCAAGTCAATAAATGGACACAAATGTGTACCATTTCGGTTGCAAAAAATTTGTTCGGAAAATATGAAACACTCTCTCCATTTGCGGCAGTTAGCATGGAATTAAAAAAGGGCAAAGAAGGTCTAGAGAATGAATACTGGGTTCGTTTAAGAGACGATTTGTATTGGCAACCTCTGCAGGAAAGTTTTTTTCCATCTTCTATGCAAGTTTCATCCAATTTTTTTAAAAAACATAAAGTAACTGCAAAGGATTTTAAGTTTTATCTTGATGCCGTTATGAATCCTTATGTTCAAATGGTTGGTGCTGTATCGGCTCGAACTTCTTTGGCAGATATAGAGGAGATCGAAATAATTGATGATTTAAATTTTATCATTCGTTGGAAAGTTGAAAAAATAAAAAATCAAGACGGTGAAATAGTCGAAAAAATAAAATATTATGCGCGAGATATTTCAGGGGGGTTACAGCCTTTGCCATGTTTTGTTTATCAATACTTTTCAGATGGTAGTAAAATCGTAGAAGACGATACTGATCCTAACACCTATCGAACCAATTCTGTATGGGCGCAAAATTTTACGGAACATTGGGCAAAAAATGTGATTGTAAGTTGTGGTCCTTGGGTTTTTGATGGTCGAACAGAAAGAGAAGTTCATTTTAAACGCAATACAGACTTTTATTCTGATCTGGCTGCTTTAGCTCAAAAGTATGCGTTCACACTAAAAGAGAGTCCTGACAATATTTGGCAGGATTTTAAAAATAATCAAGTGAGCTACTGCACTATTCAACCAGATCAACTTTTAGAGTTAAAAACATTTTTGCAATCAAAAGAGTATCGGGCGCAAGAAGCGCAAGGTGATAAGATAGATCGGTTAGATTACTTTGGAAGGCAATATACTTACATTGGGTGGAATGAAGCGCGTGAATATTTTGCTTCTAAAAAAGTTAGACAAGCCTTGACGATGGCCATTGATCGAAAAAGGATTATAGACATTAATTTAAATGGAATGGGAATGGAAATTACGGGACCTTTGTATCCCTTTTCGGCAAGTTATAATACGAATATTACTCCTTGGCCTTACGATCCTTTAGAAGCTAAACGTTTATTAAAGGAAGAAGGATGGATTGATAGCACAGGAGATGGAGTCGTAAAAAAAGAAATAAATGGGGAAATGATTTCTTTTCAGTTTAAATTAACCTATTACGTAAAAAATCAACTAGGAAAAAATATTTGTGAATACGTAGCTTCTGCTTTAAATGAAGTTGGAATAAAGTGTGATTTAAATGGAGTAGATGTAGCGGATTTATCAGCAAGTGTTGAAGATAGAAGCTTTGATGCGATTTTACTAGGATGGATTTTATCAACGCCCCCTGAAAATCCAAGGCAACTTTGGTATTCTACCGGAGCTAACGAAAAGGGATCTTCCAATTATATAGGATTTTCAAACGAGGTAATTGATCGAATCATTGATAGATTGGATTTCGAAACAGATCCTGAAAAAAGGATAGCGCTTTATTTTCAGTTTCAAGAAATTCTCCATGAAGAAGCTCCTTATGTATTTCTTTATTTGCCAAAAAGGATTTTGCTTTATCGAGACTATTTGCAAAATGTCTTTATACCAAAAGATCGGCAAGACTTAATACCTGGAGCAAATGTCGCAGAACCTGAATCTAGCATCTATTGGATAAAAGATTATGTTCCATTATCTAATTAGAAGATTAATTTTATTACCTATAACTTTGTTTTTTATTATTTTAATCAATTTTATCATTATTAATTTGGCACCGGGTGATCCTGTAACAATTAAAGATATATCGTCAGAAGGAGCTGCAAGAAGTGATCGATCCATCGCTTTTGGAAGCGATGACCGCTATTTGCAATTTAGAGAATTTTATGGATTAACTTTGCCTGTATTATTTAATACCTGGCCTTGGTTAAGAGAAGAATACGTACGTAATTCATTAGAAGAGCTAATTACAAAGAAGGATATAAAAGGAAATCTCATTGATCAAAAAAAGTATGAAGAATTGAGAATTCGTTTGGGTGATCAAGCACGCTATATCATGCCACTTTTATTGACTATAATAGAAAGTCCCAATGAAAGTATGGCAATCCGTCAAATGGCATCCCGATTTTTTGTGAGAGGGGGGACTAAACAAGCTTTTTTGGGTGCCAATTTAAACGATAGGCAAAAAAACTTTAACAAAAAAATTGCAGTAGAAAATAGCTTGTTAGCTAACCTTTTATTAAGCAAAAACGATAGTAAAGACCAAATAGAGCAAAAAGTAGCTCAGTTAAAAAAATGGTATCAAGAAAATAAGGAATTTTACCATTTTACTTTAACTCCTATGCAAAAAGTAAAAACTTTTTTCTTTGAAACCAGATTTTTTCGATACTTTTCAAGAGTTCTTTTATTAGATTTTGGGACTTTGCGCAATGATAATAATAAGACAGTTATTAGTGAAGTAAGTAAACGTTTTAAATATTCTTTGACATTATCGATTTTGCCATTATTAATCACTTTAGTTCTTTGCCAAATAGCTGGATTTGCTATGGCTATTTATCAAAATAAATGGCCAGATTATATTTTAAACGCGAGCTTTTTAATTCTATATGCTATTCCTGTTTTCGTTGTGGCTCCTTTTTTGATTCAAATAGCAATCAATAAAGTATTCCCATTTACGAATGAACCCATTCCCATTAGTGGTTTTACAAGCTCAGATGCTATTTATAGCAAAGAAAATTCCTTTCAACGACTAATGGATATTGTGAAACATATAGCTCTTCCATTAATTGCTATCATTTATGGAACTCTTGCCGCTCAGTCAAGACTATCTAGAACGGCTGTTTTAGAGGTTTTGCGACAAGATTATGTTAGGACAGCCTGGGCAAAAGGAGCCACCCCAATGCAAGTATTTGGTAAACACGTGGGACGTAATGCTTCTATAACTATCGTAACATCAATAGCGGGTTCATTAGGTGTAGTTTTAGGAGGCGCTTTGATTGTGGAGACTTTATTTGAAATAAATGGTTTTGGACGCTTCTTTTATGAAGCGGTTTTAGATCGTGATTATAATGTCATCATGTTTTCTACATTAGCCGGATCATTTTTAACATTAATGGGTTATTTAATAGCGGATATTGCCTATACACTATTAGATCCAAGAGTAACATTAGAGTAAATTATGGAAAGCAGTTACTGGCATAATGTTTGGGGGCAATTTAAAAAAAGACCTCTTGGAATTTTTGGACTATTCATAGTGTCTTTATTTTTAATCGTTGGAGTTTATGCCCCATTTTTTGCATCAAGTAAACCGATATTTGTTAAATTTGAAGGTGAGTGGTATTTTCCACTCTTTCGGTATTTATTCTATCAAGGATTCTATAGTAAATCGATCGATCTATTTTTTAATGTTTTTATTTTTATATTTCCGTTATTGATACTAAGCTGCATCTTTTTTAAAGGAAATATACGAAATTATTTAGTCTTTTTTCTATTGGCTTTACAGACATTAATTATGATCGGATTAATTCTCTTCCCTATCAAAAATCCAGCTGTTAATCGATCTTCTCTAAATGACGATTGGAATTGGCAACAAGAAGTAAAGCTATTAAATCCATATGAACGATTAAATCTAGTCTTAAGCTACTTAAATAAAAAAAAACAGCACATAGCCATAGAAGAGTATCTGCAAAAAAAAAATATTCCTATACATAAGTCATTACCAACGCTTTGGCAATTTGAACAAAACCATTATGACGATAATATTCACCGAATAGAGAGCTTATTAAATAAAAAAACAGAACAGCCCGATTTAAGTAAAAAAAAGAATTACTTAGTCGATAAAAAAAACTGGTTAGAACAACAAGCTAATAATATTTCTATCATTTTATGGCCATTTTTTCGCACCTTTCATTGGGAAGAAGATGCTGGTGGTTCTCAAGAGTTAAATCAAATGTTACCTTGGTGGGAAAAAACAAGAGTAAATCGTAAAGATTTAATTTCAGCTTTAATATTTGGTATACGTATTTCTTTAGTCGTTGGCGCATTATCTGTATTTTTATCTTTGATTATAGGAATACCAATAGGTGCGATGGCTGGCTTTTACGGAGGTAAAACAGATATTATAGTTAGTCGATTAATGGAAATTTGGGAAGCTATGCCAGTTTTTTTTATGCTACTAATGGTTGTTGCTATTACGCAAAGTAAATCTATTTTTTTAATTATTCTAGTTATTGGGATTTTTGGGTGGACAAGCATAAGTCGCTATATTAGAGGGGAGTTTTTCAAGCAGCGTTCTTTAAGTTACGTGGAAGCTGGAAAAGCTATGGGTTTTCATGATCGCTACCTCATTTTTTCAGATATATTGCCAAATGCGATTCCTCCTGTTTTGACGATTTTACCTTTTGCCATTATGGGAGCAATCACTAGTGAAGCTGGCCTTTCTTTTTTAGGATTAGGTGAAGAAAGTTCCGCTTCGTGGGGCGTGTTAATGGATGAGGCAAGAGGTGTATTTCCTGGGGAAAGCTATTTACTGTGGCCACCAGCTATCCTCTTAACTGTTTTATTAGTAGCAATTGCATTAATGGGCGATGCTATGCGAGATGCCATAGATCCAAAATTACATAGGCAATAAGCTGTGGCTAAACAATTTGTGAAAGTTACTTATAGTATAAAAAGTTTTGCCATTCTCTCGAAGGAATGAAAAAATGGCAATAATTGGACGTTAGCTCAAGTTTGACTTTTTGCTTTTTTTATACAAAATCAATCAAATAATTTTATAAATTATCGAATTTTTAGGAAGGTAACTGCGTTTTTACGTATTCGGAAATTTTATCGATTACCTGTAGCTTAGTCGCTAAATCATAGCCTTTTGAAAGAGTATCAACGATAAATGCCATCCAAGCTAAAGAAGAATCTTGTTTAACGGCAAGTGTTGCAAGAGTAATCGAACAAACACTTTGCATGCCAAAATTTAAAATCGAACTAAAGGAAAAGTAATTTTTATCTTCTTTAGTAAAAATTACTTTTCTACCTTGTAAGCCATAAGAGGCGACTTCTACTTCTGGTTGAGGGTTTAATTCAAGGGGTATAATTGTGTCGTTGCTTTGAGTAGCGTCAGGTTGCATAAGAGATCCTTTGGTAAAACTTTTTTTCTGTTTACTGAAAAGTTTTATAAGTTACATCGTTGTTAAAATTTAATCAACACTTTCCAAAATAGCTGCAATCCCCATTCCACCAGCTGTACAAATAGAGATTAAACCTCTTTTGCCTTTTTCTTTTGAAAGAAGTTTGGCAAGTGTACCTAAAATACGCGCACCTGTTGCGGCAAAGGGGTGTCCAACCGAAACACTACTACCCATAACATTTAGCTTATTGCGATCAATAGTTCCAATTGGCTCACTTCTTCCTAAAACCCTTTGGCAATACTCTTTTGATTCTAAAGCTTTTAAGTTGCATAAAACTTGTCCTGCAAAAGCTTCGTGTAATTCATAATAATCAAAATCATGAATTGATAGATGATTTCTTTCGAGTAAACGGGAAATAGCAATCGTTGGCGCCATAAGCAATCCATCCCCATGAACAAAATCAACCGCTGCTACTTGAATGTCAATAAATTTGGCTAAAGGAACGGCCTTTATTTCTTGCGCTCCTTTGCTATTACCAATTAGAACGCAAGCAGCGCCATCAGTTAGGGGGGAGCTGTTGCCAGCTGTAATTGTGCCATTTTTAAGATCAAAGGCTGGTTTTAATTTGCCTAATTTGTCTAAAGTTGTGTCATCTCTTATGATGGTATCTTTTGAAACTCCTGCAAAAGGATAAACTAAATCGTCAAAAAAACCTTCTTTAAAAGCCTTGGCACTATTTTTATGGCTTTGCAAAGCAAATTCATCTTGCTCCTTTCGACTAATTTTCCACTCTTTGACCATCAACTCACAATGCTCACCCATAGATAAAAGTGTTTTAGGTTCAGTAATACTTGGAATGCGTGGCTTTAAATCTCTTAAAGAAAAGAGGCTAATAATTTTTAATCGTTCAGCAAAACTTTTGGCTTTATTTAAGTTTAATAATGTTCTTTGAAAGCGAGGGGAGACTTCAATTGGTAAATCGCTATTTGTATCCACTCCACCTGCAATTCCTATATCTATGGCCCCGCTAAATGCTTTTAAAGCTATTTCCCAAGCAGCTTCTAAGCCAGTGCCGCAAGCTCTTTGAACATTATAGCCTGGTGTTAAAGGCGATAGTTCTGAGGATAAAATACACTCACGTGCTAAATTCCAATCTGAAATTCCGTTCATTACAGCACCTAAAGCCACATCACCCAGCACTTTGCCTTTCAGTTGTGCCTTTTCAACAAGAGCGTCGAAGGATGCTTGCATTAAGTCTTTTCTGGTATAATCGTTGTAAGAAGTTTGACTTTTTGCAAAAGGTATTCTTGCACTACTTAAAACGTACACTTGATTATTGTCTGATCTCATGGATTTACCTTTTATTAGCCATTGATAATATCGCCACCATTTGGATGTAACACTTGACCTGTAATATAGGAGGAATCATCACTTGCTAAAAATACATAGCAAGGAGATACTTCAGAAGGTTGACCTGCTCGTTTCATTTCAGTATCTTTACCAAAACTATCGACTTTGTCTTGAGGAAAAGTTGCTGGGATTAAGGGAGTCCAAATAGGACCTGGTGCTACAGCATTAACTCTAATCTTTTTCTCTGCTAAATTTTTTGCAAGTGAGCGAGTAAAAGCAACAATTGCCCCTTTTGTGCTGGAATAATCTAAGAGCTTAGGACTTCCTCGATAAGCTGTAACCGAAGTTGTGTTTACTATTGTTGACCCTTCTTTGAGATGTTTTAAAACAGCTTTGGTTAAAAAAAACATAGAATAAACATTCGTGCGAAATGTTTTTTCTAATTGTTTTTCTGTAATATCTTCAATCGATTCTTGAGAGTGCTGTTCGGCTGCGTTGTTGATTAAGATATCAATTTTTTTATACTTCTTAATAATATCTTGGACGGCCTTAATGCAATTTTTCTCCACGCCTATGTCTGTGGAAATGATGAAACATTTTTTTCCAATTTTTTCTACTTCTTTCTTTGTTTCTTCAGCGTCTTTATGTTCATCTAAGTAAATAAAAGCGATATCAGCTCCTTCTTTAGCAAAGGCTAACGCTACAGCTTTTCCAATTCCACTATCGCCACCAGTTATTACGGCAACTTTTCCTTCTAACTTATTAGCTGCTTTATAATCTTTTTTGATGGCTTCAGGTTTAGGTTGCATGATAGTTTCATGCCCAGGTTGTTTTTTTTGAACTGCTTTTTTAGCCATGACTTCCATCCATTTTTTTTCTGCTAAATACGTTTAGTAAAAATTAGTAATAAATTAAATGGAATGAATTGGCAAGGCTTAAAAAACAAAAGAAAGTAGATAATATGAAATGACTGCTAAAATAGCTCCGGCAGGGACTGTTACAAACCATGAAATTAAAATATCACGTGTCATACCTAAATTTAAGGCTTCAATACCCCTTGCTAAGCCAACACCAATTACAGATCCCACAAGAGTGTGAGTAGTTGATATAGGAAGACCTAAACCTGAAGCTAAAACAACAGTTAGAGCAGCACCAAATTCAGCACTAAAACCGCGCGACGGGGTAAGTTCAGTTATTTTTTTTCCTATTGTTTCAATGACTTTCCAGCCCCAAGTTGACAGCCCTATTACAATCCCAAAACCACCGAGTGCTAAAGCCCAGATAGGAACGGGAGTTTCAGCGGCTGAAATTTTTTGTGTAGATAAAACGGTTATTGCAGCAGATAGTGGGCCAATAGAATTGGCAACATCATTAGCCCCATGAGCAAAGGCCATCAAGGCTGCGCTCATCACTTGTAAATAGCCAAAAATTGTTTCAATTTTATTTTCTGCTAATGATTTGGATTTATAACTAATTTTTAAAGAATGAGTCATCGTGTTTATATTTTCCATCAAACGTTCTATTTGGATAGAGGTTTGATTTTCTCCAATTTGTCGAGCCTTTTCGAGTTGATTTTTAGCTTTATTAAGAGCTTCGATAACCCCTTCTTGAGAAGTTAGAGGAACATTTGGAGCTATTTTTATATCCTTAATTAATAGGTAGGAGATAGCACTTCCAATAAAACCGCAACAAAATACAAGCCCGATTATTTGATAAATGGAAAAATTTACAAATGTATCTTTAAATATGCTATGAAGCATAATAAATGACAAAATAGCTACCACAAAAAATACAATGACGGGAGCAAATCGCTTAACAGCCGCAATTGGATCGGTAGTGAAAAATATATAGCGTCTTAAAAGAGAAAAAAGAGAATAAGAAATTAATCCACCAAGAATTGGGGATAACATCCAACTGCTTCCTATATATGCCACATTTTTCCAAAAAATTGCATCTATACCCCCAACGATCGCACCAAATCCAACGACAGCACCAACTATTGCGTGTGTAGCGGAAACTGGCCATCCAAAATAAGAAGCAATTTGTAACCAAACTCCTGCTGCAATCAGAGAAGAAAGCATGCCTAAAACAAAACTATTGGGTTGATTTACAAAAATAGATGGATCAACAATTCCATTTTGAATTGTATCTGACACATGCGAGCCGAAAAAGAAAGCGCCGCAAAATTCAAGAATTGCCGCCATAATAACAGCTTGCTTTAATTTTAAGGCACCAGATCCTACAGAAGTTCCAATGGCATTGGCTACATCATTAGCGCCAATGTTCCATGCCATGTAAAAGCCTGCTACTAAAATTAATGCAAATAAAAAGATCTCATTCATAGCTATTTTTTAAGTTCTAAAGTCATTCTTATACGGTAAGCTAAATTTTCAGAAAGATTAGAAATCGAACCGATGGCAGAACAAATTTTTTGCCAAAGAAAAAAAGTTCCGTAAGACATTTGATCTTCGTTCTGAAATAATATTTTAAGTAATTTTCTTTGGATTAAATCAACTTCATGTTCTCTATAGGCGACATCTTCTACCATTACTCGTACTTTTTCCGCTTCTACACCTCCAAATGAAAAATCAAGCAGTTCATGCATTTCTTTCATAATGAGACAGGTAATTTTGAATGTTTCTAAATTTTTTGCTAGAAATAATTCAAACGTTTCTTTAAAAAATGCGGGAAGTGGCAATGGTTTAATGGATAGAAGTACACCTATATCTTCTGCACGATCAGCTAAGGAGTCTTGAATCGTCAAAATATCAAGCACCTGACTTTTTTCCATTGGAATATAAATGTTTTTTGTTAATTGGTTGCGAATATCATTTTTCGTAAGATCAGCTGCGTGTTCAAATTCAGCAATTTTTGTCGCTATTTCTTCAACTTTAGCGAAATCTTCTTGTCCTAGTGCTTGAAATAAGTCTTTTAATAATAACACACTATTTTCCACTAGCTCCATGTGAGTTAACAGAGCTGAAAAAGGGGAGCGACCAAAAAGATTAGAAAGTGTTTTAAACATAGATACTTCTAAGTAACAAATATTAATAGGCAGATCAGGGATTTAAGAGATAACATAACGAACAAATTAAAATAGTTAAACATATTTATTTTTAAATATACTAGTTTGTAGCCATTTAATCTTTATAACTAAAAGCTAATTTTAATCGATTGATCGTTTAGGAAAGATTCAATGAGCTTAACAATTTTTTTATAACCGCCTCTTTTTGCAGCTTTAATAGCATAAAATTCTCTAGCGGTTGGATCGGAACGTTTATCTTCCAAAAGCATTTGAACAATTCTTTTTTGACCGTTTTCGCTTGCAAAGCATAATGCGGCTGATTGGCGGGAAGCCGGATTGACTAAAGGATTCTTTAAAAGAAGACTAACAACTTGTGTATGTCCTTTAATGGATGCCCAAAGGATAGCATAATCATCTTTAGCATTAGGAAGAATTCTTTTGTCTTTGAGTAGTATTTCTACAATCTCGATATGACCTTTTTCGGCCGCTTTTCTAAATCCCATGCTATCATTCGCCAATGGATCAACTTTTGGATGTTCTAACAAGCGCCCCACTAACTCTTTTTTATTATGGGCACAAGCCCATTGAAACAACAAATTATCTTCAACGGAAGGGTCAAAATTTTTATTGTTTAGTTTTTGAATGATTAATTGTTCTAATTTTTTATCATTAGCAGTCTTTTTTTTAAGGTGTACATTAAATGGTTTATTTGGAAAATTGCTTTTGGAGTTAAAGTCTTGAAATACATCGCAACAATGATGTTTAGATAAGTCTGAAATAGATGTCATGATATAAGATGTTTTTTAAATTAATATTAAATTTTAGAACTATTCGATTTCAAGTGGAAAATTTATGGCTAATCCTTTGCTTAACGTAGAAAATTTGACAGTGAAAATCATACTTGACACGAGTGTTTTAACTGTAGTTGAAGATTTGAGCTTTCAATTATTTCAAGGTAAAACGCTCGGTATAGTTGGAGAATCTGGAAGTGGCAAAACCATGACAGCCCTATCATTAATGAAAATTTTCCCTAACTATCCGACTTTTCAATTAAACGGAAAAATTGTTTATAATAATCAAAACTTGGTCGATTTAAAAGAAAAAGAAATGAGGAAAATTCGGGGTTCTCGCATTGGTATGATTTTTCAAAACCCAAGTACGGCTTTAAATCCTGTCTATACCATTGGCAATCAACTGATGGAAGTGGCAGAACTTCATCTTAATTTATTTGGAGAACAAGCGGAAGCAAAAGCTATTCAAGCCTTACAAGAAGTTGGTATTTCGGCAGCAAAAGAGCGCCTTAATGACTACCCGCATCAACTATCTGGAGGAATGAAACAACGAGTGATGATTGCGATGGCTCTCATGTGTGAGCCTGATATTTTAATAGCTGATGAACCAACAACTGCCCTTGATGTTACTATCCAAGCGCAAGTTTTACAACTAATGAAAGATTTGCAAAAGAAAAAAAACATGGCCATTTTGTTAATAACGCATGATATTGGAGTTATTGCAGAAATGGCAGACGATGTCATTGTGATGTATGCCGCTAAAGATATGGAGAAAGGTAAAGTTGCCGATATTTTTAATAATACAGCCCACCCTTATACTAAAGGTCTTTTTGATTCAAAACCAAAGATTGGGCAGGAGACAATTGTCCCAATTAAAGGGAATATCCCATCACCTAGTCACTTCCCAGATGGTTGTCATTTTCACCCACGCTGTCCTTTTTGTATGGAAAAATGTAAACGTGGGGAAATTGCCAATTTTTTCTTAAGTGATGATCATTATGCTCGATGTGTCTTATATGATCAAAGTGTTGAAAGTTGTGAAAAACTACAACAAAGAACGATAAAAACTATTCCTCATTAGTTTCGACATCACTCTCTGGATTTTCAAGTAAATCTTCAACGTCATCTACTAACGTCTCTTTGCTTGTTTCTTCTTCAAATTCTGGATCAACTAAAATGGCATCTGAATCATCTTCAAAAGACCCTTCTTCTTTTCTTTTTTTCACTTCTTCAGGGCTTAAAGCTTCTTCCATTTCGTAATACTGATCGTCTTCATTATCACCTCTTTCATCTTCAGGAGTTAAAAAAGGTTTCTTTAAATGATCACTTGGACCTCTACTTTCATCGTGATCAAAATTTAATGGTTTAGGATCATCTTCATCTCTATCTTTTTTGTGAGCCATTTTTCCACCTGATTAAAACTATACGTTATTTCACTTTACTCATATTAAGTATAAAAATGAATAGAGAATAATGTTTGCTATATCTATTTTTGTATATTCCGATGAAAAAAGGTCTGCATTCAAAAACCATAAGTTTAAGGTTGCTATGTCCGAAATTTTGAAAGTGAAAAATATAAAAAAATATTTTCCCATAACTGAAGGCTTATTCAAAAAAGTGATTAATACGGTAAAAGCTGTCGATGGCATTACTTTTAGTATCAAAACGGGGGAAGTATTAGGTCTTGTGGGAGAATCGGGTTCTGGAAAAAGTACACTTGGTAGATTAGCTATAAAGTTATTGGAACCTACCAGCGGCCAAGTCTTTTTCGAAGAGCTAGATTTAGCGCAAATATCAACTTCTGAATTAAAGAAAATGCGCAAATCTTTTCAAATTATTTTTCAGGATCCATACTCTTCTTTAAATCCCAGAAAAATGGTTTTAGAAAGCATTGGAGAGGGACTTATTTACCATAAGATAGTTAATAATGAAGAGGAGAAGAAAAAAAAGGTAGCAGAAATTTTGCAACTTATAGGCTTAAATGAAGAAATTATGTTTCGCTATCCTCATCAATTATCGGGGGGACAGCAACAAAGGGTATGTATAGGCAGAGCTATTTCTTTACATCCAAAACTTGTGATTTGCGATGAAGCTCTTTCAGCTCTTGATGTTTCTGTGCAAGCACAAGTGATAAATTTGTTAAAAGATTTAAAAGAGCGTTTATCTTTAAGTTATCTATTTATTTCCCATGATTTATCAGTGGTTAGATATATTTGTGATCGAGTGCTCATCTTATACCTTGGAAAAATAATGGAGGAAGGACCAACAAAACAAATATTTGCTAATCCTCAACACCCCTATACCATTGCTTTGCTGTCAGCCGCTCCAAAAGAAAATTTTGGAGATAAGAAGCAAAGGATTATTTTGAAAGGAGAAATTCCATCTCCTATGAATCCTCCAAGCGGTTGCCCTTTTCGAACAAGATGTCCCTTAGCTCAACCCATTTGTGCCGAAAGTATACCTAAACAAAAAGTGAATGAAGATCATTTTTACTGGTGTGTCATACCACCAAACGAAGAAAAAAAGCTTAATTTAAGGGATGAATATGCAAAATAATACAGTTTTAATAACCGGAGCAAGTTCTGGATTTGGTCTTGAAACAGCTAAATTATTCGCTAAACAAGGAGCCCGTTTAATATTGTTAGCAAGGAGACTAGATCGGTTAAACAAACTTGCGTTAGAACTACAGGAAAAATACCAAACGCAATGTTTATCTTTAGCAGTTGATATTACAGACTATAGCAAAGTGGAAGAGGAATTCAAAAAAGTGCAAAGTTTTGGTTATCCTGATATTTTAATTAATAATGCAGGCCTAGTCAAAGGTTTGAATAAGTTATGGGAAACACCACCTTCTGATTGGGATGTAATGATCGACACCAATGTAAAGGGAATTTTAACCATGTGTCGTTTACTCATTCCCGAAATGTTGAAGAAAAAAACGGCTCAAATCATCAATATTGGCAGTACATCCGGACACGACACATATCCAGGTGGCTCGGTTTATTGCTCTACCAAATTTGCCGTCAGAGCGTTAAGCGATACTTTACGAAAAGAATTAATCGAAACGAATATTCGTGTCTCTTTAATATCTCCTGGAATGGCAAAAACTGAATTTAGCGACATTCGTTTTGATGGAGATAAAGAAAAAGCTGAAAAAGTATATGAAGGGGTTGTTCCTTTAACGGCAGAAGATATTGCAGAAGCCATTTTATTTGTAGCGACAAGACCTGAACATGTAAATATTGCAGATATAGTGATTTATCCTAAAGCGCAGGCGTCTGCCACAATGATTTATCGTAAGTAGAATGGATGATTAGTAATTCAGCAAGCTTGATAAAGCCTTTTTTCTGACAAATTTGCAATCCTTGGTTTAAGACTGAAGTGGAAATATAGTCAGGAATAAACTGATGTATTAAGTTAATATCATTGCATTGGCAAGCTTGAATAAATTGTTGATCGATAATGTGTTTAAGAATTACATTTTTGCCAAGTAATAGCTGTATGGCATAATAGTTTTTACTTAAAACGGCAACTTCAAATCCCTCTTGTAATTCTTTTTGAGTCAGGTAAGGATGTTCTAAAAAAGGATAGATATTGGTATTGCAAAGGCAAGCTAAAATAAACCCATCATAGATAGTTTTGGACGATGAAAGCTTAGTTTTATTTAAATAATAATCGATCATTGAAGAACTATTTGAACAACACGCTTCAAAAAAAAGTTCTTGTAAATCGTTCGTTTTTAAAAAACCTTTTTCATGAAAAAAGATTAATAGATCCATTTGATTATATTCAGAAGCAATTGCAATGCCTTCTTCAACCTTGCAAGTAAAGTTAGTTAATAAATAAGAAACGGTTTTCCATCCGCCGCTTTTACAAGCTTGTTTGAACGTTTCGTTAATTGCAACTGGTTGATTTGAGGGTGATGTCTGCTCTAGCAAAATTTTGAAAAAAGAGACGCGATCATTTTCTGCGACACACTTAAATAAGCGGTAATTACCAAATGTTACATCTGATACTATATTGGGCAAACTTAAAAGATATCTTACAGTGTCAAGTTGTTCCTTTTCAATGCTATAGCAAATTCCTTCTATAATAGTCTCACTCGATAAGGTTTTTTTTTGATCAAAGAAAATTTGTAAAAAAGAGAGATTTCCTTCCAAACATCCCCATATGTAAACTAGATTTAAATGATCTTGATAATTTTTAGAGGGGATTGCTTCAATTATAGCAAAAAGTAGCGACCATTGTTTTTCATCGAGGCATTTTCTCAAAATAGTTGTAAAGTGGTCGTGACCATTTCCCCAAACAAAGTCTAGTAAGAAGAGATTTTCAAGAAGAAGTTGGTTTACATTTAAGTGATAGGTAATCATACGCACTTGAACACTATCTTCTATAAAAGATAACAAATAACAAAAGGAAGCAATTTCAATCTTTTGCAAAGAGTGAATAACCTCATTTAAAACACATTTACAAGTTATTTCAATAATTCTCACAGGTAATAATCGTAACGTTTTTAAGCAAGAAGGGGGATGAAAGAAAAAAAAATTGGAATTTAGTAGGGATTGCTTAGTGAGAAAATTGCCTGGTAAATAAAACAGCCACACTTGGAATTTCGAAAAGAGCTGTGATTCATAGGGAAATAGGGTAAAAAGTTTAAACAAATCTTCTATGCTTTTTATAAAGGGAACTATTTGATTAAAAAAACGATTATTTTTTTTATCATATTCATCTATTTCACGAGCAGAATGAAAGACTTTAAAGCTGATGGCAGTAATCTCTTTAACGAGTGCTAGATGATGAATAGCCTTTTTAGCCTCTCGAAAGTTTTTTTTTTCTAAAGCTTTAATAATTTTTTTTTCGAGAAAAACTTCAAAATCGTTTTTAAATAAATGATAAAAAACTTTACAAGTTGATCTTAAGGCAAGTAGACTTTCCACCTTTTCTATAATAGTTATAAACGAATTAAGATAGATTTTATTGTCATAAGTTGAGGTTGTATTCTGTCTTAAAAAAAAGTTAGTTATAGTCAGCATGTCTTAAAAAAAGGTAAATTCGTTTTTTTGCGATATTAATCTTTTAAGTCTTTTACATGCCAACGTTCATTGCTTTCATGACGCCAAAAATTTCTCTTAAACCTACATGATTTCCACAAAATAAAATATAGGAGGGATCGCTAACAGGATGAAACTTTTCCCAATATACTCTTCTTCCTTTAATCGAAAAAAACCACATAGCCGCTTTGAATGAATTGCGCGCGATTTTAGAAGATAAATTACCCATACCTTTAATGATGCCGAGTTCATCGGTTGGTACAGCTCCAAAACTTAAGACGTGGCATCCCTCGTTTTTAAGTGTCTGCATAGCGCTCATTATTAATAATTCTGATGTCCCATGTGGGGCTTCAGGTGTTGCCATTAACAAATTCACAAGCCAACCTTGATTTGCTTGTAATTCATTTAAGACTAATACGCCAACAATGGTATTTTGATGTGTTGCATAGAACCATCTTTTGCCAACTTTTGGATTAAACACTTGTACTTGTGATAAATAGATTTGAGGGCCCTGTCTTGCTTTTAGCCAATTTTGAGCCGCTTCCTCCATCTTTTTTTCCAACTCTAAATTTGGTGTGATATACTCTTTTACAACAGCACCTTCACGCATAGCATGATTCATTTTTTTTCGAAGCATTCTTCCTTCTTTCCCTTCACTTGGATCATGAAAGGGATCAGATATTAATTCTTCACCAAATTCAATAAGTCCTTTGCAAACATTTAGCATAGCCCACTCAGAAAATTTTTTGGTGGCAGTTACATAGACGACTTTGCGATTATGCAATTTGCAATATTCGTGGAAAGCATAAGTTAATCTTGGTAAATCTTCAGGAGCGCATACGGGATCGCCATAAACAACAGCACAGCCCATTTCGTTGCGATAACCTATAACACCTTTGACATTAGCAATTTGAAATAATTCATTACGAGGATCAAACAAAGCGATTGAACTGGAACTTCCATAGCAACGAACTAATTCTGCAATATAGGTTTTTTTATCTTCAAAACTTACATTATTGTGTCGGTTTTTTTGTTTCGGTGAAGAAGCTTGTAATGTTTCCATGCGTCCTCCCAATAAATTATTAACTATTATTACTGTTTTTTTAAATTATTAACATTACCTTACTAATACTATTTTTATTAAAAAATAAATAGAGTTATTTTCTTAATTATTAGTTGTTTAGGATGATTTAGAGATATAAAGAGTAAATTTTTTTATTGTATTTGACTAAAATAAAGATATAATTATAGTTAAACTTATAATCACGTGTTTTACATATGGAACTTGATATGAAAATAAATTACAGAGGTTCTTATTTTTGGCTTATATTTTGGATCATTTTCTTCTTTCCTATCGCTTTTGTTTTGTTATTTACAGCTAGCAGTTTTCAGTGGAATAATACAAGATATGATTTCCAGTATAACGGATCTCGCTTTTGGCTCTGTTTTTGGACATTGTTCTTTTTTCCGGTAGCATTTCTCCTTCTCTTTTTAAATGGGTTATCTGTAAAAATAGAAAAGTAAAATTATTATTAATAATTAATAGTTATATATTTATTTAAATAATCGTTTAGCTTGAAATTAACGTTTTTTTAAATTATAATTATTAAATAATAATTTTAACTCCCCAATTCCCGTGAAAAAGATTAGATTGAGTAAATGGTTAGCCCAAGCAGGCGTTGCTTCCAGAAGAGCTTGCGAAGAATTAATATTTGCTGGAAAAGTCAAAGTAAATGACACTATAGAGCTTACTCCACAAACATTAGTTAACGAAGAAGACAAAATAGAAGTGAACGGTGAACTTGTCTCGTCCATCCCTAAAAAAGTTTATTTTATCCTTAACAAACCCAAAGGCTACGTTTGCTCTCATGTGGGCAATAGTCGAACTAAACTGGTTGTAGACCTTTTCGAAGAAGAGAATTTACGATTATTTACTGTTGGTCGTTTGGATAAAGATACTGAAGGGTTATTAATTGTCACTAACGATGGACATTTCGCAAACCAAATCATCCATCCTTCAAAAAATATTTGTAAAGAATACGTCGTTAAAACGGATCATGAAATTACAGCTGAGCACTTAATCGCTATCTCTAGAGGAGCATTAGTAGAGGGTGTGTTTGTTAAACCAGTGGCTGTAAAAAAAGTGCGTAAAGGGACTATAAAAATAACAATTGCTGAAGGGAAAAAAAGAGAAATTCGCGTTATTTTAGAATCTCTTGGATTAAAAGTTCTAGAACTTAAGAGGATTAGAATCGGAAATCTACAACTGGGTACGTTGCCTGTTGGTACTTATCGACCCATGACTGAAAGAGATAAATCCCAAATTTTTGAGCAAATTCATGAAGAAAAAAAACCTTAAAAGTAATTTAGACGAAATTTATCCAATCTTAATTGGTGCTTGGCGTCGTTTTAATAAAGAGTCTGGTCCCTCAGAAAAATTGCAGACTAGAGAGTTTAGAAGAGTTGTTCAATCAACTAAAACGTTAAAAGAAATTTTCGATAAACAAGCCTTTGACCCAAATACGCATTATTTCGAAAATTCACAACTATTATCCGATTACCTCTTGTATTTTTGGCCGTTGTATTACCAAGAAGCTTTATCAGTGATTGGAGAAATTCCAACGACTCCAAAAAGAGTTTTGGATATAGGAGCTGGACTTGCTCCTTTTTCTTTTGCTGCACTAAGGCACGGTGCAACAGAGGTATTTGCAACGGATCAGTTCATGCCACCTTTACAACTAGGCGCTGAAATTTGTGGTAAATATGGATTACCTTTGACTATTCGAAAATGGGATTGTCACACTTCTTGTCCAATTGAGGGGACCTTTGATTTAATCATTTTAGGGCATTCTTTACAGGAAATTTTTGCAAGAAATCAAAAAGGATGGCGAGAAAGGCAAAATGCTTTTATCCAAGATTTATTGCACAATAAGTTATCAAAGAATGGGTATTTACTTATAGTCGATTCATCCTTAAATGAAACTAATCAGTCCATTTTACAAATAAGGGATCATTTTGTAAGTCAAGGTGTTCCAGTACAAGCTCCATGTGTTTGGAAAGGGGAGTGTCCAGCTTTAAAGACACAAAATAGTCCTTGTTATGCACAACGAGAAATGGAAAAGCCTTACCTACTAAAAGAAATTCAAAGAGGCATGGATTATCATTTGAATTCTTTAAAAATGTCCTATATTATTTTTAAAAATCCACAGAGTAGTTGGCCAAATAACGGTGAGACACCTCTTTATAGGATAATTAGTCCACCAGTTGAAGCCTTTAATACAAATAAGTATTATTTATGTGGAACTGACGGAAAAAAAACTTTGAGTAATCGGTTAGAACAAACTCCAAAGCAAGCTAAAGCCTTTGACTATCTGAAACGGGGCGAATTGATTGAAGTAAGCCAAGCACTTAATCGTCAAAATGCTTTAGATATAACTGAAGAAACTGAAATTAAAGTTGTAGCTGCCATTGGAAAACCTTTAGCCATTGAGGATATAAATGAGTGAAGCTATCGAAAAGGGGAAAAAAGAAAATCTTCCCACTCTTTTAAAATCGGTAGAAGTACTAAATTATCCAATACATATCCATGAAAATCCTTTTAAGAAAGCCTTTCGACTTTTTAAAGGAATGGTTTCTTCTTTTACTACAATAGAGCAAAAAGAGCATAAAACTATTGTAGTAAAGAAAAAACAAAAGGCTCAATTTACAACAATTGCAACAAAGAGTTCTTCTTCAACTAAAATCTCTTCACTCTATAAACAAACGCCTACTCCAACTCTTGTTTCAACATTCACGGCTGATGCTTTTAAACTAAAAGCATTAATAGCCTTAGGCCCAAGTTTTTTAAACATTCAAGACTTACTAAAAGCAATTAATACCGTTCCCTTAGAAATTTTTACTTGCACGGATAAACGTTCGCAAGAAGTTGCCATTAGCCAAGTTTTTTCTCCTTTTCCAGGCGAACAAATTCATGTAAGTGCAAAAGTGGATTTAGAAAAAGGGGAAAAAATTCTGCCTACAAATTTTGCTGTTAAAAGAAGTATTTCTCCAAATTTTTCCCCTCTTTCAACACAAAGAAATGGTTTTTCCTTACCTTCAAATTTTTTGCAAGTTAACGAAGAGATTCAAGCAAAGCAAAACTTGATAAAAAAACAGTTTGAAGAACAGTCTAGTGTTTTTATTAAAGCAAAAAAACTTTTACAAATTAGAAAAAAACTTTTTGATGATAAACGAAAAGATTTTTTAGGTAACTTTTTAAATTTATCAAAAAATATTGTGAATGAAACTATAGCCCTTACCTTTAATCAATATGTATATGAAGAAAAGAAGGGGATTGATTTCTTTTCTTGTGTGCATGACATGGCTTTTGCTTCATCGATTGATGAAGAAAAATTTTTGCCTTTAGATGATATTGTTAAGCAATACGTTCTGAACATGCGCTTTCACTTAAATAAAATCCCGAAAGAAATAACTAATCAATGGGCTCAAGAACAATTTAATCAATATTTTGAAGAACTTTTTCAATTAGAACTATCAACAGAGCAAGCTGTTTGGCAAAGAATGCTATATCTCATTGAAAAAGATAATGAACAATTGCTCAATTTATAAACTTAAATGAATTTGCCTTTATAGTTAATTCAAAAGCAAAATATAGGTTAATTTTTTAAAAGAGATAGTTTTGTTTACGGATATAGTTATTCAAAACTCAAATTTTCCGATACGACAATGTCCAATTGTTGTAAGACACCAATACATCCCTTTTCCCTTTTATTGCCCAACTCCTTTTGAAAAAATTACAGCGCAGGACATTCTTTGCACTATTGCCACCATTGTTTGCTTGGCGCGAATGATCTGGTTTGCTATCAATAGAGATAAAAAAGCACTAAAAAACTTTTTAATAACTGTTGGTTGTATAGGTGTATTTGCGGGACAAGTCGTATGGACAGCTAGGATATGTAGACCACCTCCAAACACAATTTATATTTGATAGTTTAGGCCAAAACTTCAAAAAAACCCTAGTTGGTTTTTAAAAATGCTTTGGTATATTGTTTTTTTAAACAAGGAGAAAGGTATGAGTTATCTGATTTTGATGCGACATGGACAATCTCAATGGAATAAATTAAATTTGTTTACCGGGTGGGTTGATGTTCCTTTATCCAATGAAGGGATCGAAGAAGCATTGAAAGGTGGGGATATCATTAAAGATTATCCGATCGATGTTATTTTTACTTCCTCATTAATTCGAGCTATTATGACTGCCATGCTTGTTATGAATGTTCACCATTCCAAAAAAGTGCCAGTTATTCAACACGAGGAAAAAAAATTAAAAGAATGGGGGACTAATTATGGAAAAACAGATACTATTATACCTGTTTATTGTTGTTCTGAATTAAACGAAAGAATGTATGGTGAGCTGCAAGGTTTAAATAAAGCGGAAACAATTCAAAAATTTGGAGCGGAACAAGTACAAATTTGGAGAAGAAGTTATAGTGTTTCACCACCACATGGAGAGAGCTTAAAAAACGTTGCTGAAGACAGATCGATCCCTTTTTTTAAGAAAGAAATTTTGCCATTATTGGAAAAAGGAAAAAATGTTTTTATAGCGGCGCATGGTAATTCTTTACGATCTATCATTATGTATTTAAATAAGCTATCTGAAGAGGAAGTTTTGACATTAGAACTTGATACGGGTCATCCCATTATTTATGAATTTGCTGAAGGGTCATTAAAAGAAGTTAAATGAATTCTTATATCCATCTAGATAATAATACCATTACAAAACCGTCTAAAAAGACGATTAAAGCTATGACGCCCTATTTAGAGGATAAATGGGGGTTACCTACAAGTCCTTATAAAATGGGTCAAGATTTAATCGTTGATTTGAAAGGGTTATATAAAAAAATCTATAATTTTTTAGGCGCTAAAGAAGAAGATACGATTCTTTTTACATCTTCAGGGGCTGAAGCTATTAACCAAGTCATTTGGTCTACCTATTTACAAGTCGCATTGAAAACAGGCAAAAACCAATTTATAACTTCAAATGTAGACGAAGCTGCTATTATTTTAGGTTTAAGTCGTTTAGAACAATTAGATTGTGTCGTTAAAACTATAAAAGTCAATGAACAAGGGTATGTCACAGCAAAAGAAGTTATTGAAGCTATGACGCCAAGAACCGCCCTTGTGTCACTTTCCTGGGGAAGTGGTTTAACAGGTATAATTCAGCCCATAGCTGAAATTGCCGATATTTGTAAAGAAAGAGGTGTTTTACTACACCTCGATGCAACTCATGTCTTAGGCAAACTATATTTTGAACTTGAAGATATAGGAGCAGATTTTATTAGCTTTAGCGGTGAAACACTACACGCTCCTAAAGGTTGCGGTGGTTTATATATAAAAAATGGAATAAAGATTTTGCCCTTAATAGTCGGAGGAAATGACCAAGCCCATTTAAGAGCTGGAGCTTTAGATATCCCAAACTTAAGCGCTTTAGCTCAAGCTTGCGAAGAATTACAGGAAGCTCGTGATTTTATAACTACAGAAATTTCAAGACTTAGAACTTATTTTGAAAAAGAAATTGAAAAAAGATTGGCAAATGCGAAAGTGTTATTTAAAACGCATAATCGTCTTCCCAATATAAGCGTAATATCTTTTGAAGGGATAATCAATGAATCATTACTTTTTTACTTAAACCAAAAAAAAATTAACGCCACTATCGGTGGAGGCAATTTTCAGCAATTAGCCATCCTTTTAAAAGCGTATCATTTTGATGATGCCATAGCTCATTCATCCGTTAGTTTTAGCTTGTCAAAAGATACAACTGCCGAAGAAATAGATGCAGCTATCGAGATTATTGTCGAATGTGTAAACCATTTAAATAAAATTTCTACAACTATAAGATAACAACTATGTCTTTAGAATCTCTCCTTAACACATTTACATGGACTCGCTTTAGTAAAAAAATTATGCAAAGGATTATGCAACCTCGCAATGTTGGTTTTTTTACGGAGGAGCAAGCCTATGATAGAGGTATTCGCTTAGTTGCCATAAAAGAAGGAAGCATTAAAGACGGGAATGAATTAGCTCTATATTGGCTAGTAGATAAAGAAGATGGCATTATTATAGACGCTAAATTTAAAGCAACAGGACAATCTATCCTAATCGGAGCTACCGATGTTGCATGCGATTTAATTGTGGGTAAAAATTACGATCAAGCAAGAAGAATGTCAACAGATCTTATTGAAAAAGAAGCTCAAGATAAACATGATAAAGAAAGCTTTCCTAAAGAAACTTATCCTCACTTAAATTTAATCTTAAGTGCTATTGAGAAAGCCGCTGAGCAATGTATGGATATTCCATTTGCTATCAATTATGAAACTCCAGTACCGAATGATTTGAGCGTTATTGATGGAGAAGGTTACCCTGGATGGAAAGATCTCCCTTTAAGAAAAAAACTAGAAGTTATAGAAGAAGTTTTAGATAAAGATATTCGCCCTTATATTGCTTTAGATAATGGAGGCGTTACTGTCCTAAATTTAATCCAAGATAAAGAATTAGTCATCGCTTACCAGGGAAGTTGCACAAGTTGTTATTCCTCTATCGGGACAACTTTGTCTTATATTCAACAAGTCATTCGTGCAAAAGTTGATCCTAACTTAACCGTTGTGCCAAATCTTGATGGTTTAGACTTGTAATCAATCTTAAATAAACTAAATAATCCTTACAATTTAGTTGTGGTTGTACTATACATTAAAATTAAGGTTGTAAAAACCTTTAAATAAAAAAAACTATGGCATTACAATTAACTAACATTACTAAGATTATTGCAGAAAAACAAGTCTTATATCCTATAAATTATACCTTCGAAGAACATGAGACAACTGTAATCGTTGGGCCAAGTGGCTGTGGCAAATCCACTTTATTTAGAATAATTATGGGAATTATTGAACCGACTACTGGCTCTATTTCTTTTGGAGATCAAGTTCTAACTAATGAAAATGCCAATCGTATACGTCATCAAATTGGTTATGTTATACAAGATGGTGGCTTATTTCCCCATTTGAATGCCTATGATAATATCGCATTGCTTGCTCGTTATTTAAAATTAAACGAAAAAATAATTAAGAAAAAAATGGAACAACTTGTAGATGTAATGCAATTAAAAGCTAATGTTTTACAATTATTTCCATGGGAGTTATCAGGAGGGCAAAAGCAAAGGGTTGGAATAATTCGAGCACTTTTTTTAGATCCCCCCTATATTTTTTTAGATGAGCCATTAGGAGCGTTAGATCCTTTAGTAAAAGAAGATTTACAACATAAACTAAAGCAAATTTTTGATACTTTAAAAAAAACAGTTATATTAGTCACGCATAACATGCATGAAGCTCAATTTTTTGCTGACAAAATGATTATTATGAAAGAAGGAAAAGTTGTGCAATCTGGAACTTATGATGAATTAAAAAAAACACCTGTAAATTCTTTTGTGGAACAATTTTTGAATGTTAACTATATTTAAATATTTTTTAGCTTTAAATATATTATTAGCTATTCCATTAGTTGCAGAAAAACAATTAAATGTAGGCTCAAAGCGATTTACAGAGTCTTATATTTTAGCCGAAATTATTGTAACGACAGCAAAAAAAGCTGATGAAGCTAAAATTTTCTTTAAACCAGGACTTGGAAATACAGGCATTGTGTTTGCCGCTTTGCAAAGCGGAGTTATTGATCTTTATCCTGACTACACAGGTACCATTGTTCGAGAGATTTTACACGCTGAACCTCAATATTTTACCGATTTAGAAGAAATAAGGAAAAAATTAAAACCAATGGGATTTGGTATTACAAATTCTTTAGGTTTTAGTAATTCTTATGCCTTAGCAATTGCAAGAGATTTAGCTGATAAACTGCAGATTCGAAAAATAAGTGATTTACAAAAATATCCCCATTTAAACCTTGGATTTAGTCAAGAGTTTTTAGGTAGAACCGATGGTTGGCAAGGCTTGAAAGAAGTTTATGCTTTATCCCATGAATTAGCTTTAGGCATTGATCATAGCTTAGCCTACGAAGCCTTAGAAAAAAATCAAATTGATGTGACAGATGTTTATACGACAGACCCAAAAATTCAAAAATATAATCTAATTTTACTTCAAGATGATAAACATTTTTTTCCATCTTACCAAGCGGTTATTATTTATCGCTTAGATATACCTACGAAGTGTAAAGAAACTTGGAAAGAAATTCAAAAAGTGATTGGATCAATTGATAAAGATCAAATGATTGCTATGAATCAAAGAGCTGAAGAAGGGGAAGATTTTGCAACGATTGCACAAGATTTTTTAGATAATAAAGGTGCTATTTTTGTTACCAAGGAAATACACGAAACTTTTTGGCAAAAAATTTTTGATAACGATTTGTGGAATTTAACGTATCAACATTTCTATTTAACTTTTTTATCTTTATTTGTAGCTACCTTAATTGGCATTCCATTAGGAATTATTGCAGCTAAATACAATCTATTTAGTCAGGCCATATTAACTACTATAAGCGTCGTACAAACAATTCCATCACTTGCATTATTTGCGTTCCTAATCCCTATTTTAGGTCAAATTGGTACAGTACCCGCATTAATCGCGCTTTCATTATATGCCTTACTACCGATAGTTAGAAATACGTACATGGGGCTTAAGAGTATTCCAGTTCCAATTCAAGAATCTGCTATAGCGTTAGGATTATCTGACTGGTTTAGACTGCTTTCAATAGATGTTCCTTTAGCTTCGCCATCTATTATGACTGGCATTCAAACCGCAGCTGTCATTAATGTAGGTATGGCAACAATTGCGGCTTTAATTGGCGCTGGTGGATACGGAGAAAGGATTATATCAGGACTTGCTTTAAATGATTATTCGTTATTGTTAGCAGGAGCGATTCCCGCTTGTATTTTTGCTTTAATTGTTCAATACGGATTCGACTTTTTCAATAAATATATTATCCCAAAAGGTCTTCAAAAAGAAAAATCAGAATAAAGTCTGATTACAATGAATAGACTTTAATTAGCAATTTTTATCTTCAAAAGAAGAAGAATAACTAACGTCAGGTGAAGAATATGGATTTAAAACTTCATTTATTCTAGTTAAAATTTTATTTTTCAACCCTTCTGAAGACATAATATTGATAACTGGAGAATGCAAGGATAAATTTTCTGAAGATTGAGAATTACCTAAAGATTTCTTAAAGTGAGCAGCATTTAAAGATTCTTTCATTACGCCTGCTGCAACGTTCTCAGCTAACGTTTCAATCTCTGTATGATCTAAGCTTAAAGTAAACTTGAAACCACCGAGTAAAGTGAAAACGCATTTATGCAATTGTTCTTCTTCACAAGCATCTATTGACTGTATAGAAAAAGAGGAAATTTCATCAAATGAAGCGATTTGCATTACATTGCCAAAATTTGATAGTGGATTTGCCATAGATGTTACTTTGTAATTTTTTTTAGTTTTCCATTTTATCGAAAAAAAACATTTTCTGAAACAAAATAATTATAATTATACAGTTAGCAATTATAAATATAATAAAAAAATTAATTAATAAATTCACCTGAAATAAACGTTTTAATTTTTCCATTTTCAAGTAATAAGTTTAAAGAGCCATCATGATTTATAGAATCAACATAGCCTTCCCAAACTGCGCCATTAGAAGAAAAACGAATTATCCCATTATTGAGCCATAGATAACGCTTGAATTGCTCATAAAAGGGGGAGAAACCTTCTCTCAAAAATAAAGATAGGGATTTAACAAAAAATGAAGCCAAAACTTGATTGATTCTTTCAATGTTATACTGTTCATTTTTTTCTATAAATAAAGAGGTGTGAGGTTTTGCTATTTCCTCATTAAAAGGCATATTTATATTTAAACCAAAGCCTAAAATTATAGCTTGTTGATTTTCTATTGAAATCGTTTCACAAAGAATACCGGCAATTTTTTTGTTATTGATTAAAACATCATTCGGCCATTTAATATGAGCTGTCAAATTGAGCCTTTGTAAAAAATCAATAAGAGACAAAGCTAAAACTTGGGGGATGTTGCCAACACTATTGTAATTAATCTGTGAAAAAAAAACGTACGTACAGTAAAGGTTTGAATCAGAAGGAGAAACCCATTGTTTATTATCTCTTCCTTTTCCGTGTGTTTGTTCTTTTGCTGTAATTACAGACAAAGAGTTTTTTTTGAATACTGTAAGGTTTTTTTTAGCCCATTCATTTGTCGAATCGATAGTTTCTAATTTATAAAATTTAATTTGCATGTAGACTTTTGCGAAAAATTAAATAAAGTTCGTTATTAACTTCTATTTTAGATTGAGCCTATTTTTAATTAAAGAATTCATATGGAAATCAATTCTATAAATTGATTGGAAAAGATGAAAAATTCAAGTTAATATACCAACAATTAGTTTACCTTACATAAAGAAGAAATTTGCCATGTGGAATTATCACGTTTTAACAAGAATTGACTTCAGAGTTATCCCAATTATTATAGGACTAATGATAATGGGGATTTTAGTTATTTCTTCAGCAACTTTAGAACCAACGAATGAAATTCAAGAAGATCCTTTTTTTGTCCCCTTAGTAAAAACTCAAATTCAATGGTGTTTAATAGGGTTTGCAGTATTTTTTTTAACAGCGAGTTTTGATTATAACAAACTTCGTGAATGGACTTGGATTCTTTATCCCTTGATGATTATTTCTTTATTTGGACTTTTTTTTACCAATTCTATTCAAAATGTAAATCGTTGGTACCGAATATCTGCCATCAATATGAGTTTTCAACCCTCAGAATGTGCTAAACTGATCGTTGTTATCGCTCTTAGTTGGTTTTTAGAAAGAAGAAAACCGCAAGCAAACTCATTAAAAACTGCTTTTTTAGCTTGTTTAATCGTAGGTATTCCATTTCTTTTAATTTTAAAACAACCCGATCTTGGAACTGCTTTGGTTTTGTTTCCCATAACCCTAGTTATGTTTTATTTTGGAGATATTCATCCAAAAGTTGTAAAAGTAATGACAATTTTAGGTGGAATTGCTTTAATTTTTGTAGCTGTTATTTTTTTAAAAATTATTCCTTATGAAGATATGAAGCCGTATACCAAATATTTTTTAAAAGAATACCAGTTTGAACGGCTAAACCCAAATACACACCATCAAAAAGCTGCTGCCATAGCCATTGCTTTAGGAGGAGTTTCTGGAGCCGGCTGGAGAAAAGGGGAGTACATTGGAGGTAAATGGCTACCAGCACCTTATACAGATTCTGTGTTCCCTTCATTTGGTGAAGAGTATGGTTTTATTGGGTTAGTTTTACTTTTGAGTTTGTTTTATGCTTTAATTTACTTTTCCTTTCAAGTAAGTGTTGTAGCAAAAGATGATTTTGGGCGATTATTGTCAGCTGGAATTACTGTTTATTTGGCTATGCATATTTTAGTAAACATAGGTATGATGACAGGTTTTCTACCAATTACCGGAGTTCCTTTAGTTTTAGTAAGCTACGGGGGATCTTCTTTACTTGCAACGATGTTTGCATTAGGTATTTTACAAAGTATTTACAGTCGAAGGTTTATGTTTTAATGACAGCACATCAATTTATTTTACAACCAGGAATTTGGATAGGGCAAGGCTCTATTAGATTTTTAGATTCAGATGAAATTATACGTTTTTACACTAAATGGAATATAGAAAAAGAGAATGATGGCCTCAAATGTGTACAGCAGGTAGAATTAGATGGCGTTGAAGAACATGTTATTAACAAAATGTTTGTAAATACCATTGAGGGCGATAATTTTGCTATAGTATTAGATAATGCCATGTTAGGAAAAATTAGCGGTAAAGGTGTGATCAATACTAAAACAGTAGCTTGGGAATTTCGTGGTCATGCAGAACTTGAAGGTTTTGAAATATATGAAATTCAAGAAAATGGTGATTATTTATTTCACGCAGAATATTTAACAGGAACGAGTCATCGAACCATCGTAGATGGCAGAATATGGAAAAAAGGCTAAAGGAATATTTATGAATTCACATAATTTGCATGAATTGGAAAGAGCATTAAGCATAATTTTTGCTTTACCAGTTTCGAAAATGACCTTAAGAGAAATACAAAATGCTTTTGTAGCAATCCTACAAGAAAATCGTCAAATATATACAGACTTATTCGAATCATTTGTTCACGGGCAAGCAAAGTTCAATATTACCAAAATTTTGCCAGAAGAAGAAAATCGTTATTTAAAGCAAATGATTGAAAAGTATTCACTATTATTTCGTGTCGCAATAGATGTGCATGACAGAGGTGATTTTTTGAATTTAATAACTTCTGATATGCTTCCACCACCTAAACCTGAAAATAATCCAAACAAAGAAGCCTTTTTTATTAATCATGTAAAGCGTATAGATGGTCAAGAATTTCATTATGTTACTGATACGACCAACATTGTTCATTTAATTGATCATTACATTATGCGTTTGCAAGAAATCGCGACAAATCCAGGAACTAAGGAAGGGCTACAAGATTTTAAACCCTTTTTAAAACAAATAGCATCTAAATTAGAAACGATATCCAAATAACAATTATTCTGCCTTTGTGAGTTATAGCAAAGGCAAAACTTCATTCATGTTTAAAATTTTTACTGCATTCATCTTAAGTCTTATTATTCAATCCTGTTCAACAATTCAAAAAGAAAAAGAAATAATATCTTTTTTAAATGCACAACAATTAATTGAAGATTCTAATAAAATTTTAGATGGGTATGAATTATTAGAAGGTTGCTTAACTACTTCAAATTCTAAAGAGATTAATGAAGAGGATTTGAAAGAATATGAATCTTTAATAATTAACGACGATATTTTAAATATAGTCATTTACCATCCAACCAACCCCTCATACTCATCTGCAGTTCAATATATAAATCAAACCATGGGTGGATTTAGAGTTGTTAATGGGTATATTTATATCCCTTTTTTAGACCCAGTTTCTGTAGAAAATTTGACTTTGAGGGAGGCTGAAAGTGTTATTTCTCAAGAATGTAAGAAAAATAATATTCAAGCAACCGTCTACGCCAATTTTGCTTTGAGATCAAAGCAATATGTAACGGTTGCTGGCATGGCAAATAATCCATTTATTTTTGTGGATGGAAAAAGACGTTTATTTGAAGTTCTCTCATTAGCGCAAATTTCCCCTCAGGCTGGTTTATATTCAAGTTACATTTTAAGAAACGAGGAAAGATTAGACATAGATTTTTATCGCCTTTTAATTTTAGGAGATATGTCTCACAACATTGTTATGAAGCCAGGTGACAAAATTTATATAGGTTCGCCAAAAGATAAAGCTGTATGTGTCTGTGGAGAAGTTGGAATTAAACGTGTTGTTCCTCTACGTTATGGTTTTATACCTCTAAAAAATATTATCGTAGATTCAGGGGGCATTCCTTTTACTGGGGATAAAAATCACATTTATATTATTCGCAATCACTCAAAAGAAATTAAAATTTATGAGGTTTCTTGGAGTCTATTAATAGAGCAACCCAATGATAGACTATTAGTTAAAGCTGGGGATGTCGTTTATGTATCAAAAACTGCCATAAATGAATGGAATATATTACTGCAGCAGTTAAGTGGAACGTTTACCGCTTTAGGAATAGGCGTCGGGATTTGCAATTGGGTCCATTAGTTTGTTTTTTTAATATTAAAGTTTGTTTTCGTTGTCTAATTATTTTATTACATGGATAATAGTTGTTACTAAATCTATAAAGTTTATTTAGGTTTAAGTTATATTTTTTATAAGTAAATGAACATTTTATAAATATACATACTATATTAAGTGTTATGAATAATATTTATTTCCCAGCAAGAAATTTAACAAATTCATGTGACGATACTTTTTATGAACAAGAAGGGATTGGAAAACCAAAAAGCCTAGAAAAAAAAGTATTTGAGGAATTTGTTTGTAAAGAACTTAAGCGTAAAAGAACTGAATCGATTGATTTCACTAAAAATAAAAAAATTAGGATACAGTAATGGGAGCTCCACAACCTATTCAAAATTTTTCTTTCTTATACGATCAGTATACAACAAATTATAAGTCAAGTTCTGATGAGGAACTATCAATAGATTCTGTTGAAGAGAATTTTACATCTGATGAGGAATATAGCAATAATGATGATTCTCAAGATACAGATATTGTAGATCTAATAAATTCTTTAAACATAGCCGATAATTCGTCAAAAGATCTCAATATTGGAGACTCAGATTCTGAGGAGTTTGATGACATAGATGAGTACGACGATGTCAACAATTCATTAGAAGTGAATAGGAATTCTTGTGAAATTGAAAATGATGATGGTTATGAATCAGATTATGAGGAGACAAGCTCCATCTCGAATGAGTTTTTATCTTTGCAAGGAGAGGAGGAGGTTGAGAAAAGCGTATTAGGCAAAAGAAAAAGAGATATAGAAGTTGACACAAATATTAATAAAAAGGCACGTATAGACTATCTTGTGAATCCTTTAAATATTTTAAATAGACAGAACGAAAACGATTATTGAAGCTTAATAGTAACATAAATATTTTTTTAAGAGGAAAAGCCGTTAAGAAAGGTTTGGTAAAAGTTGACCATTAATATCATCTCTTCCAAAAAAGTGTCGAAGACCTTTTTTAGTGAATAGCAATTTTTTTCTTCAATGTAATCTTAAGTTAAAATGGTGAAATAAATATCCAAAAATCTATCTCTTTTTTTATTCATAAAGTGCCATTCATATAAAAGGCTTCAGACTATGCTTAAGTTTGTTAATACAGTCTGAAGCCTTTAAAGACTCATGAAAAGAGTTTTAGCCTGATATATTATTTTAGAAACTAATTACCCTAAAACTAATTCCATTGAATATTTTGAAAACGTTGTGTTTCCTCTTCCAAGGTTACATCATTATAAAAATGTAAAAGTGTGCCAAAATATTCTTCATTACAAATAAATTGCTCTACACCATTATTTCTAGCGGTTCTAGAAAATATCACAAATTCAAAATCATCGCTTCCATCAATATAGCTTAATAAATCTATATATTCGGTTTTAATAAGATAAGTACAGTGAACTACAGGCACTTCAAATGTACCGATAACTCTTCTAAATAAAATTTCAGCATAATCTGGATGATAGGCATAATATCCATTATCATTTATAGCGCAAAAATAGTTGCTATAAGGATCTTGTTTTTCAGGAATAGACCATAGCATAGGTGCAATAATTGGTTTATCCTTGTTTACTAACGTTTTTAACGTACAAGGCTCTAAAAAATTATCGCAATCAATTACAAAATAGTAATCACATCCATATTCCTTAGCTTTAGATAGACTTTTATTTCTAATTTTTGCTAAAACCTTAAAACGATCGATCGTCCATTCATGGGGTTTTGTGATTTCTACGTCATTTATATGGTGGCTTTCAAAATCTATAGAGGCGTATTCCTCTTGATTTTGACATGCCCAATCGTACAGAATTTCTTCTGTACGATCTTGATTGTTATTTGTATTAATATAAATTGAAATTAACTTTTTATCATAATCTAACTGTTCAATACACTGTAAATATTTTTCTAATACATGAGCTTTGTTTTTTGCTAAAATAGTAATAAGAACTGTTTTATTTTCTTCAGCTTGTGCTCTGATAAAAGGACTTAAGATTAATAATAAAAATATTAATAGCTTTAGTTTTTGTTTCATAACTAGTCTCAAGATAATTAATTATTAATTACAAATATAAAATACTTGTTTAGTAACATAGCCAGATTTGTAGGTGAATACTTTTGTACCTTTTACATTAAAAGGAGCTTTACTTAGATCAATTGTTCTATAGTCATCACCTGGTGCAATGTCGTAATTATTGCTAGATAAACTATGAGCATCAACGTCATTTGTAATAAGACAATGCTTAAATTTATGGATCTGTTTCAAAAACTTAAAAACTTCTGCATGAGGAAGATGTTGTAGAACATCTTTACATATTAGTAAGTCTGAATTTGGCAAAACAAATGAATTAGAATCGCCATGGATAAAACTGACCTTTGAGTTGGCAAATTGCTGATTGTTTTTTTCGATCACTCTTTTAACTACGTCTATGCCTAGGTAGTTTGCATTGTTCCAATTAATGTGACGAGAAAATAACCAGTCTCCACACCCTATGTCTATAATTGTTTTGATTTCATTAGCTTTTACAAAATTTTCCAAAAATGACATGTAAGGAGCTGCATTTTCAACAATGGATCCACTGCCTGAAATTCCTTTACCATTTTCATCAACACCCCATTTTCCCGAATTATAGTAATTCGTAAATGTTTGTTCTACGCTATCTTGAGGAGTTGATATTACTGGTGTCGTAAAAATTAAACTTGAAAGTAACATTGCTTTAAAAAAAAGTTTCATAAAATTCCTTGTAATGTGTGTAAATAACTAACCAATCACATTAAAAAAAAAGTTATTAATGAAAAAGTTTTTTTTAAAGTTTTAGCAATCATTCTAGCTTTTTTTTTGGCAAAAAAAAGGGCTCATTTTATGATGAGCCCTTTGACTTAAAAAGCTAAAATAAAACTTTAAGCTTTGATTTTAATATCAACACCCGCTGGGAGGGTTAATGTTTTCAAAGCATCAATTGTTTTAGCTGGAGGGTTTAAAAGATATAACAATCTTTTATGTGTTCTAATCTCAAATTGTTCACGAGATTTAACGTCAACGTTTGGAGATCTAAGAACCGTATAAATTTCTCTTCTTGTTGGAAGAGGAATCGGTCCTGCAACACCAGCACCAGTATTTTTTGCTGTTTCTACAATATCAGCAGCAGAGCGATCCAAGATACGTTGATCGTATCCTTTTAAGCGAATGCGAATTTTTTGACGAATCTGCTTTGGCTGCGCTTCTTTTTTTGGTTTATTTTGTTTTGCCATTTTAAAGAACTTACCTCTTAACAATTTCTTCTTGAATTTTAGTTGGAACACGTTCGAAATGGCTTGGTTCCATTGTATAAGTCGCTCTTCCTGATGATAGAGAACGGAGCGTTGTGGAATAACCAAACATTTCGCTTAAAGGTACTTCAGAATTAATAATGACGACACCTTTATGATTTTCTTGACCCATGATCTGGCCGCGACGACGGTTTAGGTCACCAATAATATCACCCATGTAACTTTCTGGTGTGGTGACTGTAACTTTCATTATTGGTTCTAAAATAATTGGCTTCGCTTTTTTAAGAGCGTCTTTTATTGCCATAGAGCCGCAAATTTTAAATGCCATCTCGTTAGAGTCAACATCGTGGTAAGAACCAAACACAATAGCAACTTTTACGTCAACACTTGGGAAACCAAGAACACCGCCTGCGAGGCCTTCTTCAATCCCTTTAATAGTTGGAGCAATATATTCTCTTGGAATAACACCACCAACGATTTTGCTAACAACTTCGTTACCTTTACCTTTTTCGTTAGGTTCAATTTCCAATTCAACGTGAGCGTATTGTCCGCGTCCACCTGACTGCTTGACAAATTTTGTTTGGCTAGAGCTTGGAACTGTGATTGTTTCTTTATAAGCAACTTGAGGCTTACCAACGTTTGCTTCTACATTGAATTCTCTTTTCATACGATCATGCAAGATTTCTAAGTGTAATTCACCCATACCTGCAATGATAGTTTGTCCAGTTTCTTCGTCTGTAGTTACTCTAAATGTTGGATCTTCATTTGATAAAGAATTAAGTGCTTGTGCAAGTTTTTCTCTATCTGCTTTAGACTTAGGCTCAATTGCCATGGAAATAACCGGTTGTGGGAATTCCATTTTTTCTAAAAGCACTAAGCGATCTGGTGAACAGAGTGTATCACCGGTTGTTGCATTCTTAATACCAACTAATGCTGCAATATCACCTGCATAAAACTCTTCTTGCTCGTTACGAACGTTTGCGTGCATTTCGATTAAGCGAGAAATTCTTTCTTTTGTGTCTTTAGTTGTATTAACAAGAGTCATCCCTTTAACTAAAGTACCGCTATAAATACGTACGAAAGTTAAACGACCAACGTATGGGTCAGTCATGATCTTAAATGCTAAAGCTGAAAGGGGAGCATCATCTGATGGTTCTAAAATGATTTCTTCTTCAGTTTTTAAATCGATAGCTTTTACAGCTCCTCTATCAACTGGAGATGGCATCCAAGCAACAATTGCGTCTAAAAGTTGTTGTACACCTTTGTTTTTAAAAGCTGTTCCACAAAGAACTGGATTGAATTTATTTTCAACAACACCTTTTCGAATTACGGCATGAATTTCTTCTTTTGTTAAAGAATTAGGATCTTCCAAAACTTTGGTCATGAAAGCTTCATTCGTTTCGTCAATGGTGGCTAATTCTTCTAAAAGATTTGCGCGAAGTTCTTCACATTTTTCTTTTAAGTCTTCTGGAATTTCCATTTCTTCCCACTGAGCGCCAAGTGTTTCATCGTGGAACACCAAAGCTTTCATAGTGATAAGATCAACCATTCCTTTAAATTCAGACTCAGCACCAATTGGGCAGTGTACGGGTACAGCATTAGCATGTAGCTTTTCTTTCATTGACGCTACTGCATCAAAAAAGTCTGCTCCCATACGATCCATTTTGTTAACAAAAGCAATTCTTGGAACGCCGTATTTGTCCGCCTGTCTCCATACTGTTTCAGATTGGGGTTCAACGCCAGATACAGCGTCAAAAACAGCAACTGCACCATCTAACACACGTAAAGATCTTTCAACTTCTATAGTAAAGTCAACGTGGCCTGGGGTATCGATAATGTGGATAGGATGTCCTTTCCAAAAAACAGTAGTTGCAGCGGATGTAATAGTAATTCCGCGCTCTTGTTCCTGTTCCATCCAATCCATGGTAGCCGCACCTTCGTGCACTTCACCCATTTTATGAACACGGCCAGTATAATAAAGAATACGCTCTGTAGTTGTTGTTTTACCGGCATCAATGTGAGCCATGATCCCGATATTTCGGACTTTATTGATATCTTGGTTTTCAGGTCTTGCCATTCGCTATACTCTCCCTTACCATTTGTAGTGAGCAAACGCTTTGTTAGCATCTGCCATACGGTGCGTATCGTCTTTTTTCTTAATTGTAGCACCCTGATTTTTGAAACAATCAGATAATTCACCAGCTAGACCTTCTGACATAGAACGTCCCACTTTTTTTCGAGAGTTATCGATAATCCAACCCATTGCCATAGATGTTCTTCTTGGACCTGGAATTTCTATAGGTACTTGATAAGTAGCTCCACCGATACGGCGAGACTTAACTTCCAAAGAAGGTTTTGCATTTTCTAAAGCTTGTTCAAAAGCTTGCAAAGGATCATCTGCTTGAACTTTTTTGGAAAAATCTAAAATTGCATCGTAAACAATACGGCGTGCAGTTGATTTTTTTCCGCTAACCATTACTTTGTTAATAAATTTAGCAATAAGCTCACTTCCATAAACTGGATCTGGAGCTATGCGTCTTTTTTTCGCACTATGTCTTCTTGACATGGTTTCCTCATTAATTTATTTATCTTTCTTCACAAATATTTGTGAACTAATCGGAAGATTCAATGATTCACCCAGTTAGTTTCCTAACTTGTAGTTACCTAACCTGCGCGTGATTAGCGCTTCGTTTTTGAAACGCAAATCGCGGGCCAGGATACTCATTGAAGGAGTATCCTAGCATTACTTCTTAGGACGTTTTGCCCCGTATTTTGATCTTCCTTGTTTGCGGTTTTGTACAGCCGCACAGTCTAAAGCACCTCTAACAATGTGATAGCGTACGCCAGGTAAGTCTTTAACACGACCACCACGTACTAAAACGATGCTGTGTTCTTGTAGATTATGACCTTCACCACCAATATAGGCGATAACTTCTTGGCCAGTTGAGAGGCGTACCCAAGCTACTTTACGTAAAGCTGAGTTAGGCTTCTTCGGTGTCTTAGTCTTAACCTGCAAACAAACGCCACGACGTTGTGGACATTTAACTAAAGCAGGAGACTTGCTGCGCTTTTTTTTAGGCTCGCGCGGTGTACGAACAAGTTGATTTACTGTAGGCATGCTTGCCTTATCTCCATGTTAATAATAAAAAAATTCTATTAGGACACAATTATCCTAAAAGAATATAGCGAATTATAGGCTAAATAAAGTTTTTTGAAAATATCAAATAGATGATTATAATCTTTAAAAGAGAAAATTGAAACGATTACTTGACAGGTCAAATGAAAAAAATTTCTATCTTGGGCAGCACTGGATCTATTGGAGTGAATACCTTAAACGTTGTTCGCCATTTAAAAGAACAATTTAGTGTTGAAGCAATAGCCGCTCATTCAAACATCGATTTACTTGAAAAACAAGCTAAAGAATTTAATCCAAAAATTATAGCCGTCTTCGATGAAACGAAAGCTTTAGACTTAAAAAAAAGGATGCCTCAATGGGAAATTGTGACTGGATTGGAAGGATTAAAGGCTGTTGCTACTTATTCAAGTGTTGAACTTGTAATCTGCGCAATGTCTGGAACAAAAGGAATTATTCCAACTGTTGAGGCCATTAATGCTAAAAAAACAATTGGTCTTGCGAATAAAGAAGCTTTAGTTTCAGCCGGTGCTTATATCATACCATTGGCTCATAAAAATAATGTCGAAATTATTCCAATAGATAGTGAGCACAGTGCCTTGTTTCAATGCCTTAGAGGAGAAAATCTTAAAGAGGTGAGCCGTTTAATTATTACAGCATCCGGTGGACCTTTTTTAAATTATACTGATGAGCAATTAAAAAGTGTCACAGCAGAACAAGCCTTGCGTCATCCTAATTGGTCAATGGGCCCAAAAGTGACAATTGATTCCTCAACTTTAATGAATAAAGGGTTAGAAATTATAGAAGCGCACTGGTTGTTTAATATCCCCCTTTCTCAAATAGACGTTATTATTCATCCCCAAAGTATCATTCATAGTATGGTAGAATTTCAAGATAGATCTATTATGGCACAAATGGGGGAGCCGTCTATGATAACACCCATTCAATTTGCACTTACCTACCCTAATAGAATGCCTGGATTATTAAAACCGTTTAATCTATTAGCCAAACCAACACTTGAGTTTTTTGAACCCAATTTTAGTCGATTTCGGTGCTTAAGGCTAGCCTATGAAGCTATGGAAAAAGGGGGATCTCTTCCATGTTTTATGAATGCAGCCAATGAAATATTGGTTCATTCTTTTTTACAAAAAAAAATTACATGGAATCAGATCGGGGAGAAATTGGATAAATTAATGCATCTACATAAGACCCAAACAATAGACTCATTAGAGACAATTTTAGAGATTGATCAAATAGCGAGAGAAGAAGCAAAAAAAGAATTATAGATCTTTGAATTCTAAGTTTTTGGTGACACTTTACTAATTGTTATGGCATTATGGTGTTTTAAATTTAAGTTTTTAATTAGTTACAAAGATTATTTAAGGCAAATTCATGTTTTCGAGTATCGTTTATGCTGTTTTTGCGATTTTAGCATTAAGTTTCCTTATTTTTATTCACGAACTTGGCCATTATATCATGGCTCGACGTGTTGGAATGAAAGTTGAAACTTTTGCAATCGGTTTCGGAAAACCTATTTATTCTTGGATGTATCAAGGCGTAAAGTGGCAAATAGGTTGGATATTGTTTGGAGGTTATGTAAAAATTGCAGGTCAAGAAATTGACGACCAAAAAACTCCATATCAAGCACCTGATGGTTTCTTTTCAAAATCTCCTTGGGATAGAATAAAAGTTGCCTTTATGGGCCCTTTTGTAAATTTAGCTTTTGCACTTTTAGCATTTAGTTTGATTTATGTCGAAGGGGGCAGAGTTAAAAACTTTTCTGAGTATAGCTCAATTATTGGGTGGGTTGATCCCCGTTCTGAATTATTTGCAAAAGGGATAAGACCGGGTGACCAAATTATTTCTTATGCAGGACAAAGTTTCCAAGGAAGTAAAGATCATTTGTATGCACCAATGACTGCGGGTGACGAGTTAAAAGTTAAAGGGTATAAAGTTGATTCAACAACTGGCGATAAATATCCATACGATATCGATGTAAAGCCATATTCGCCAGCTGGGGCTATAGACAAAGGATTAAAGACGAGTGGTATTTTAAGTTCTGCAAGTTACATAGTTTACGATAAATTGCCAAACAAGGTTGAAAATCCATTACCAGAAGGTTCTCCTTTAAGTAATAGTGGTATCGAATATGGAGACAGAATTGTATGGGTCGATGGTCACACCATCTACTCTGTGGCTGAACTGAATCACTTCTTAAATGACAATCGTTCTTTGCTAACTATTGAACGCAATGGACAAACTATATTACGTAGAGTTCCAAGGGTTCCAGTAGAAGAATTGCGATTAGATTTTGAAGTAAGAGAAGAATTAACTGACTGGCAATTTGAATCTGGTCTTAACGGGACTAAAATAACAAAACTATTTTATATACCTTACAACTTAACTAATAATGCCGTTGTTGAAAATAGAGTCAGATTTATTGATGCTGATAATGAAAAAGATGCTTTCCCAACCAATCCTTATTCAACTTTAGAAGAACCTTTGCAAGAAGGGGATAGAATAGTCGCCATTGATGGGATACAAATTGATAAATCATTTCAGCTACTTTATCAATTACAGCAAAAATTTGTTCACATTATTGTAGATCGCAAAGCTCAAGAGTCAGCCACTTCTTGGTCAACAGCTGATAGTGCTTTTTTAAATGGGATTGATCGAGAAAATATTCAAAAAATTGGACAAACAATTGGAACTAACCAACCTATAACCCAAGTTGGTGACCTTCATTTGTTGAAACCTGTTGCGCCTAAGATGATGAGCCAATTTAATTTCGCGCCTGAAAAACAAGCGTTGATAGCGCAGCAATTAAAAGAGCAGAAAAAAGAGATCGAAAACATTCAAGATCCTGAAAAAAAAGCGCAAGCCCTTCATCTTTTTCAATCTAAAGAAAAGCAACTTTTAATCGGTTTGCCAGGCATACAAGATAAAAAAGTGATTTATAATCCAACGCCTACTGAACTTTATTCGAATGTTTTTAGTGAAATTTGGAGAACATTAACGGCTTTATTTACAGGAGCTGTGAATCCTAAGTGGGTTGCAGGACCTATCGGAATTATCCAAGTTGTTCACGATAACTGGAAAGTAAGTTTTCAAGAGGTTCTTTATTGGTTAGGGGCAATCAGTTTAAACCTTGGGATGTTAAACTTACTACCTATCCCAATGTTAGATGGGGGTACAATACTATTTAGTTTAGTAGAAATGGTAACTGGTAAAAAACTTGATCCTAAGACACTAGAAAAAATTATTTTACCTTTTGCTATATTATTAATAGGCTTTTTTGTTTTTCTAACTTATAACGATCTTTCAAGAATTCTTGGAAATTTCTTATAACGATGATTCATACAATTTAAGTATTGCTAAAAGCAATACTTAAATTGTAAAGATTTTGAATTGTTAAGTACTATTTGGTTCTCATTTTTTGGCTTGCTCTTTTAGAGCATCTTCTGCAATTTGCTTAAAAACTTCTTCTAAAAAATCTTTCGGGATAGTGACTGTTACAACAGGTCTATTGTCAACTAAAGTCTTTTTAAAATTCTCATGTGAGAATTTAATATCTAAGTTGTCCATACATTTTTTATTCTTAAGGCAATTTTTGGGTAAAAGTAGCTGGATCAAATTTCCATGCTAAAAAACTCGATGTTCGGTAAGCGGTAATTTTATAATCATTTATGACTATTTTTTCAATTGGATCTAATCCATAATTATCTAATTTTGCCAATAGTTGTTGAGTTCGTATACAGAAAATATGAACTTGAGAATTTTCTGTCAAAATAATGGCTGCCCCTTTTGATATTTCTACTTGTTTAATGGCATGTTTTTCTTTAGATAAATTAAATGTATAATAACTATAAGAATTATGAATATCGGTCAAATTTACGATATTATCTTCTGATACAGAAATTAAATACTGAGCTTTATTTGATTGAATGGTTTTAAGAAAAATTATTTTAGAGGAAAAAGAAATATCAATGTTAAAGGTATCACTTTCTTCCGTTGTCAAATTATTCATTATAATTGTATTACCAAGAGCTATATAAAGAATATCACCTTCTAAATGATAATGATCAAATTCAGTACTTCGCACCGAACTTTTAAATGAAGACTTATTAATTATTTCAATGCTATATTTATTTGCTAAAACGATAAAATCATTACTTTGTGATAAGCTTAAAGGCTTGTTTTTATATTTAAAACGATTAATTTTTTTATTTGTTAAGTTTATTAAATGAATTCTTGATTTAGTTTGTATTAACAATTGATTATCGAGAAGGTTAAAATCAATAATTTCACTTTTAACAGTTAACAAAGTTTCATATTTTTGATTTTCTAAGTTGTAACTTATAATTTTGTTTGTAGTAACAAATAAAATATAATTATTCCACTCATAAACTTGTTTGCAATCGTTTATTTTATGAATGGTTTCAACATCGTCAATTTGATGCATTAGTTTTACTTGTTTGGACTGCATACTTACAGCGTTATTATTAGTAAAAGTTAAACTTTCGTCTTGGAAATTGGTGCTGCTAAATTCAGATTTTTGACTAAATCTGTAAGAAGAATTATTGTAGTAAAAATGTTTGTAATTTACATTTTCTGGTTTATGTAAACCTTGGTGTACATCACCAACTTTTTTCCAAAGCCTATCATCACTAAAAAAAACATTATATTTTTTGGATAACTGACAGCAAGTTTGTAAATCATTTGGCTCTAAAAAAGTGCCGATCTGAAATAAAGTTTCATTAGGTAAAATATTCATAAATCTTCACATTAAAATAATTTATTACAATTTTAGCTATAAAAAATAATTTTAATGTTAAGAATATATATAGTTTTTATTAATACATATTTTTTGAATTGTATAAATTATTTGATTATCTGATGGAGTATGATAAGGTACCCTTAAGGACTTTTTAAGGAATCTAGATGGAAAAAAATCTTTTAAGAAATCTTAGACAAATAGTATTTCATTATAAATTCCGTTTTCTATTCGCTATTTTTTTAGATTTTTGTTCCAATTTACTTTTAGTTTCAAACCCCTTATTGATGCGAGAAGCGATTACTTTTCTAACTGGAAATAAACCTTCTTTATCATTTCCACTTTCCTTGTTTAGTCGATATGCCGATTTTATCCTTTTTTGGGTCATTTTGTTTTTTACCATTGCCGTGGCTGTTGCTTGTTTGCGTTATTCTATGCGAGTGATTTTTTTTACGATTAGTCGAGAAGCAGAGATGGCTGTAAGATCTCTCATCTTTAAAAAAATTCAAAAGCAATCGCGAGCATTTTACGATAAATATGAAATCGGAGAGTTGTTAAGTCGACTTACAAATGACGTTTCGGCATATAGAGATGTGCTAGGACCTGGAATGATGTATCCCATTTACGTATTTACATTGATGATACCAGCTTATAGTGCCCTTTTTTTTATTTCACGTACCCTTTTTCTAGTGGCATTACTTCCTCTTCTTTTAGTTCCTATTGTGAATGCTTTTATTAAACGTAAAGTTTATAAACATTCCAAGCTTGTACAATATTTATTAGGAAGATTAAGTTCTCTAGTACAAGAACATTACTCTGGAATTAGAATTATAAAAGGCTACCAAGCGGAAAATGATCTCTTTCGTTCCTTTTCTCAACAAAATGTTGAATTAGCCCATCAAAGTTATTGGTTAACGATATATGAACAAGTTGTTTTTCCATTTTTAAGTACAGTTACAAAATCCCTAACAATTGTATTAGTCATAGTAGCAAGTTTTTTAATTTTATCTTACCGGTCTATGACTTTAGCCGATTTTGTTTCTTTCATGTGGATTCAATCTTATATTTTTTTTCCAATCGTGATGCTTACTTGGCTATTACCTATTTATGAAAGAGGGAAAGTCGCTTATGAAAGATTGTATGAAATATTCAATGAACCAATAGAAGTTACAAATGATAATGGTAAATATACCATTCCCATTAATTCAGAAATATGTTTTCACAATTTAACTTTTGCTTATCCTTTAACTGATCGAACTGTTTTAAAAAATATTAATTTGTGCATAAAACCTGGAACTTTTGTTGGGATTACAGGCCCAATTGGTTCTGGCAAAAGTACACTTTTTAAACTCTTAAATAGAGAATATGAAATACCAAATGAAATGATCACAATTGGTGGAAAAGATATCCATGAATATAAACTCGATAGTTTTAATGAAACTTTTGTAACCGTAGAGCAATTACCATTTTTATTTTCGACTACGATTGCAGAAAATATTTCTATTGGAAAAGAATTAGTTTCTAAAGAAGAGTTGGATCAAGCAGCAGAACACGCTTTGTTACATGAAACTATTTTAGAATTTCCAAATCAATGGGAAACGATGGTGGGAGAAAAAGGTGTTATGTTGTCTGGTGGACAAAAACAAAGGGTTGCCATGGCAAGGGCATTTATCGTTAATCGTTCCATATTGCTTCTTGATGATATTTTCTCAGCTATTGATAGCTCAACTCAAAAAAAAATCTTTGCCAGTATGAAAAAAAACTTTATTGGAAAAACTGTTTTGTTAATTACACATAAAGTTTCTTTGTTAAAAGAGATGGATAGAATTCTTTACTTACATGACGGACAAATTATTGAAGATGGAACCCCTGGTGAATTACTTAACAAAAAAGGGGCGTTTTCAGCACTAGCTGCTTTACAAGGGCAAGATGATGGAGAATGAAGAAATAATTACTGTTACAGATTGGGAAGTGACAAAAAAGCTTTGGGATTATGTAAAAAAATATAAAGTTATTGTTTTTTTATCTATATGTCTTTTGGTGATAGCGCGTTTGATCGATGCGAGTGTGCCCTTCGCTTTAGGTTTTATCATTCAAGAAATGACAAAAAATGTGGCACAAGAAGAAAGCGTAAAACAATTAATTCTTCAAAAAATTGTTTTTTATTCTCTTCTTTTAATTGGCATGTTAGTTATCAGTTACATTTTAGATATAATAAATCTTTATTTAAGAAGTTGGCTTGGAAGACAAGCTGTTACTACTTTGCGTTCAGATATTTATAATCATATTTTATATATGCCTTTAAATTTTTTTGATAAAAATCGTATTGGACGATTAATGACTCGTACAATTCATGATGTAGATCAAATTAATCAAATGTTTATAGATAGTTTTATTCCTCTTCTTGGTAATGCTGTAACTTTTGTAACCATTTTTATAGGTATATTTTTTTTGGATTGGCGTCTTGGAATTGTAATGCTTGTAATGTTTCCTCTAGGAACTTTTTTGACGATGTATTTTCGAAGAAACCAAAGAATTTATTATCGCAAAATTAGAGAGATTTTATCTGCATTAAATGCCTTTATCCAAGAACACCTCATGGGTGCCTTTATCATTCGCAATTTTGGACTGGAATTAAAAGAAAGAGTGAAATTTGAAAAATACAATGATGAGTATAGAAAAGAAAATGTTAAGAGTGGGAAAAATTTTGCTTTCTTTTTTGCCAGTATCGATTTTTTGCAGACGTTTACATTAATTAACGTCTTTATCGTTTTAATGTATACACTTCCTAAAGATGATCCCTTTCCTGCTGGAAAATTTATCGCTTTTAGCCTTTGTATTATTATGATTTTCAGGCCTCTTGCCGATATTGCGGAGCGTTATAATATCTTTCAATCAGCCATAGCTGCTGCTGAAAGAATATTTTCTATTATGAAACTTCCTAAAGAACAAGTTTTTATAGATTCTTTAGAATCGATTGAAGAAGTTGAATCGATTGAATTTAATGATGTATGGTTTAGTTATAACGACACTGATTGGATTTTAAAAGGAGTAACTTTTTCAATTCAAAAAAATGAGTCTGTGGCTCTTGTAGGATTGACTGGAGAGGGGAAAACGACAATTATTAGTTTGTTAATGGGGTTTTATTTTTGTCAAAAAGGTACAATAAAAATAAATGATATTTCTATTAAAGATATTCCTTTAAGGCAACTTAGACGATTGTTTAGTTTGGTTTTACAAGATCCAGTTATTTTTACTGGCACAATTGCAGAAAATATCGCACTTTTTAATCCGGATATATCGGGCGCTATGATTGAAAATGTAGTTGATGAACTAAAGATGGAATCTTTTTTAGCGCGATTTAAAAATGGACTTTTTACACAATTAATTGAAAGAGGAAAAGGATTGTCTGTTGGGGAAATGCAGCTTATATCTATGGCAAGAGCTCTCGCTCACCATCGAATGGTATTAATGTTAGATGAAGCTACCGCAAATATTGATAGCTTAACGGAAAAATTAATTCAAAATGCCTTACAGAAACTTTTATCAAAAAAAACATCTTTAGTTGTGGCTCACCGCTTGTCGACAATAAAGGATGTTTCTAAAATAGTCGTCTTGAAAGATGGTAAGGTCGTTGAAATGGGTAATCATCGAGCTTTATTACAAGCTGAAGGCGTTTATGAAAAACTGTACCGTTTACAATTTGCTTAAAAAAAAATTCACATACACAAATTATGATTTACGAACGCGTTGCCATTTATTGCATCATTATCAAACAACTAATTTATACATAAAAAGAGATGACGAATTAAGCTTTGGAATAACTGGCACTAAGCTTCGTAAATATGCATCCTTAATACCCTATGCTAAACAATTTAAAGAAGTTTACTTAACGGGAAATGTGCAAGGAAACCACGTCTTAAGCTTTTTACAATTAGCTATTGAAAATCAATTCAATCTTCGCTTTTTTTTAAAAGGTGATAGTAAGTCTTCTACTGGTAATGCATTTTATGCTCAGCTCCTTTTACAGGATAAAAATGGGTACTGGTTAAAAAGAGAAGATGATCCTTATGAAGTCGCTACAAAATACGCTCAAGATAATCCTTCTTGTTTTGTAGTCCCAGAAGGGGGAGATTGCTTTGCTTCAATACCTGGGGCTACAACACTTGGATTAGACATTATTGCGAACGAAGAGGAATTAGGAATTTGCTTTGATCACATCTTTGTCGATTCGGGAACTGGAGTTTCTGCCATAGGTTTAATATTGGGGTTAAGTTTAAAAGGGCATAAAGGGGAAGTTCATGTATTATCTCTAGCTGATAAAGAACAAGTTTTTATGCAAAAATTGGCTCATTATAAAGTCATGCTAGAATCACACCTTCAACATAACATTACTATATCTGTTTCTATTCATTACCATTATCCAACGACTGCTAAAGCTTTTGGATCTACTAATCAAACTGTTTTTCATGAAATAAAACGTGTAGCCAAAGAAGAAGGGTTTTTTTTAGACCCTCTTTATTCAGCTAAGTTATCGTTGTTTGTTAGACAAATAATACAAAAAATCCCTGCAGCTAGTAAAAAGCTTATGATACATTCAGGAGGTGCTTTAGCTTTAATCGGATTTAAGGATAAACTAATGGAAAATTCGAGGCATGTATGAATAGTTTACCAAAAGGCGATTTAGACGCTAATCATTACAAAAATCATTCTCAACTCCAATATAGTTTGGCAAAAAGTCCTTTAGAAAATTACAACTTTATTGGTAATGAATCCGTTCTAGATGTAGGTTGTGGTGATGGCAAGATTACAGCTGAAATAGCTAGTAAAGCACTTAAAGTGATAGGCATTGATAAGTCTTTTGCGATGATAGATCTTGCTAGGAAGACTTTTAATACAAAGGCTTTTCCTAACTTGTCGTTTGAAGTGATTGATGCAACGCAATTGCCTTTTGCGAGTGCCTTTAATTTAGTGACTTCTTTTAGTTGTATTCATTGGATTAAAGTGCAAAAAGCTGCCTTGCAAGCTATTTACAAGGTTTTAAAACCTGGCGGTATAGCCTTAATTATTACCTTTCCTAGATGTCCAACATTTTGGGATCCTATTGATAAAGTAGTTTATCGTGCTAAATGGATAAACTATTTTCAAAATGATTTACACCCCTATAGTTTTTATGATGCCAAAGGTTACGGAAGACTTTTATCTGATCTAAATTTCGAAATTGTAAAAATAGAAACAACGCCTTGCATTGCTAAGTTTTTAGGAAAAAAAGGGTTTGAAGATTATGTCAAAGGTTGGCTTCCTTACCTTGCGGTCTTACCAGTGGATTTACATGAGGAGTTTCTAGATGAAATTGGAACGGCATCCTTAGATTATGCTCCAATGAAAGAAGATGGTTATGTGCATCATCCTTATGACAAAATTTTTCTTCATTTAAAAAAGTCCTTAGAAACATAATCTTTTAAGGATTAATTAAACTCAAATTTTTTAAATAATAAATTTTTTTATGACCTTGTAAAAAAAATAATCAATTTGTCTCATAATATTTATGAAGAAAACGAAGGAAAATTTTAGGTAATGAATATGGATATGAATTCATTTGATATAATTGACTTTCCTTCCGAATTGAGAGGAATAATTGTTAATCATTTAGACCCTAAAAGCTATTTAACATGTGTTCATGTATCAAAAGTATGGAATAAGTTTTTTTCTCAATTACCAAATTGGGACACTTTTGCTGCTAAGTTAACAAAATCGCCTCAACTCTTTTATTCTTGTCCTATAAATTCAAAATTTAAAACGAGCAATCCAATTGTCAACATTACTCGTTTAATTAGCCATCATAATGGGATAGTTAAAACTGAAATAAAAAAATTAGAAACATTTAACAAAGAAGGATTACATAATTCATATAATACCTACGAGAGTTATAAAACTTATTGGTTAGAGAAAATGTTTGATAGTCACCTTAAATTGAGACGATTAGGTTATTCCACTTGGGAAAGTTTAGAAGAAATAGCAAGTCGTTTTAAGGATAATAAAGCGCAGAAGGCTTGGGTAAAGATACTTCTGGAAAGATTAGATGAAGGTGATCTATTTGTAGCAATTTCAATAGTAAAAGAAAAAATCATAGATAAACAAATAGAGCCAGTTTATCAGGTTATTTTTCAATTATGTATGAATGGCTATTTTAATGAAGCCTTGCAACTTTCTGATTTTTTGAAAAATAGTAAATATGAGAACGAGTTAATTAAAATTTTTTGCCAAGAAGCAGTTGAACAACGTAATTGCGAAATTTTAGTTCAACTCTTAAAAAACTATCCATACGCATGGCTTGCTAACCCTATTTATTTATTAAAAGTTTTTCATTTTTTTATTAAAAAAGGGCAAAAGGATATCGTAGAAAGGTTTTTTGAAGAATTTTCTAAAGTAATTGTAGGGTGGAGTGATTTGAACTATACATTAGATGTTGTAGTAAGTATAGGGAAAATAAAACTTGCTTGGGAAATAGTAGAGGGCTCGCATGCAGAATTTAAGCTATGCATTTTAAAAAATACATTAAAATATTTTGGCTATACTCAAGAGGTTTTAAAAGTAAATGCCGTAATTAATAAAGATCAAAATTTAAAAAAAAAGATAATGAAAGCGAAAGGTTTATTTAAAAAAGATAGTAAAAAAAAGACTATTTTTGATGAAATATAATGCTTTTATAGAAATTAATTATTAAATAGATTTAGTTTTGATTATGAATATTCAATTCTCTTTTTTAAATACTTTAGCCCTTGTCTCTATAATTTCTGTAGCTGTGCAAAATCGGCGTAATAACAGGGATTGGGAAAAAAAGACTCCATTTATTGAAGAAAAAAAAGAATTATCTAATGTAATAAAACTTTTGCAAAAACAAGATATTATTTCTATCCTGAATAATACTGATCACTTTTGGCTTATCTATTGCAAAATTTTTGCAGAATTAATGGTTTTTGATGCAAGTCAAACTCAACCTTTTTTGGCAAGCCTTCATGATAATATTATAAAAGTAAATGGAAATGAACAACTCCTTAATAATCTTAAAATTTTTATAGAGCGATTAAGGGAATTTCTTTTGGATAGTTTAACTAAAAAAGAAAATTTGATTTTAAACGTTATAAAAGATCGATTTTTAGGTTACTGTATTTGTAAAGATGATAATGAAGTCTCAACCAATAAGAATGGTCTGGTTGTTATATCTGGCAAGGTTTTTTATAATGTAAATTTTGAAAAATATATCGAGCCTATTTTACCACTTCTATTGTCTAATCTTAATGGAAATTGTTTGTGTTCTATAAAAGAGCAAAAAGATAATGGGGTTGAATATACTACCTCTATAAAAATAGAATGGTCAACTCAAGCATTTTATTCCTATCACATCATACCATTGCCAGTTAATTGCTCAGCTAAAAGTGAAAGCTTATGTGAAGAATATAGAAAACAAGAAAAATGTGACTTTTCATTAGTTGTACGTGAAAAACAAATTAAGTGTCATTCTTCCATTTTAAAGCTTTCAGGAGATTTTTTTACGGCATTATTTCATAGCAAAATGAAAGAAAGTAATAATATGCAGCTAACTATTGAAGATTACGACGAAGTGATAGTAAAGCATTTTTTAGACTTTATTTATTACGGTGAAAACAAATTAATTCAAAATTACTTGCAAAAATCCTTTAATCTTGTCGAGCTTTTTCATTTTGCTAACCAAATAATGATGACAAGCTTCATTGATTGTTGTACTAACTTGTTTGCTATGTTTACTACTGATAAAGATCTTGAAAGTATTCAAACATTAGCAGATTTTTATCAAAATTCTCATTTAGAAGAATTAGCTAAGTTTTTTCAAGAGAAAGATGAAAGCGGTAAAATTATCATAAAACCTTAAAATGTTGTAAGAAAATGAATAGTCTATGCTCATCCAATAAACTTCTATTAAATCCTCAATTTAAAGCTTTTATCGATGAATTTAGGGCTATATCTGATGCTTCCAAACAATTATCTTTAGAGGAAGGACGAAAACTAAGTTCTCAGTTTTTCTTGAGCCAAGCTATCTATGAAGATGTAGAAAGCATTCAAGACTTGGTAATTTTAGGCCGGGATGAAAATAACATCCCGTTACGCATTTATAATCCTTGCCCATCTGAAACATTGCCAACAATTGTATATTTTCATAGAGGCGGTTGGGTTTTTGGTAGTGTAAATGATGCAGATCCTGTTTGTAGAAAGTTGGCTAATCATTTCCATTGTGTAGTGGTATCTGTCGATTATCGCTTAAGTCCTGAAAATCCTTTCCCAAAACCTTTAAACGATTGTTATGATGCCACGATTTGGGCGGCTAGTAATATTCATTTGCTTGGAAGAAAAAAGGACCATTTAATAGTTTGTGGGGAAAGTGCTGGTGGAAATATGGCAGCCGTAGTAGCACATATGTTGCGAAATGAACATAGTATACGTTTAGCAGCGCAGTTGCTTTTATGCCCAGTGATTAGTTCTTCACTTAATATTCAAGCATTTGAAAATAGCATGGATCAATATTTTCTCACTAAAGATGCTATGCAATTTTTTTGGAGCATGTATCTATCTGATAAAGAAAATCGACAAAATCCTTATGCTTCACCCGAACTTTTTAATGATTTTTCAAAATTGCCACCCGCTATAATTATTACTGCTGAATTTGATCCTTTGCATATTGAAGCCAATGACTATGGGGACAAATTGAGAAAGAGTGGAGTAGAAGTAATAAAGAAATGTGTTCCTCAAGTTATTCATGGTTTTATTGATTTACCGATCTACGATGAATCACAAAAAAATTCTTGGATTAAAAAAATTGGTAATTATCTAAACCAAATTCTTTTGCTAAAAAGGAATACAATATAGACAATACTTTTTTTTAAAAGCTAGAAAAGGTAATAAGTAGTATTTAATCTAATTGATAAAATATTGTCGAATTCAAAAATAGGAGTGCCTTATGAAGAAAAACAAAAACTTTTCCCCCCTGGCAACACCGAATACTTTAGGTGAGAAGGCAGCCGTGGCAATTGCTAAAGCTGTGAATCCCTTAGTGGCTGACGCATTTGCATTATACGTCAAAACAAAGAATTACCATTGGCATTTATCAGGACCTCACTTTAGAGATTATCACTTATTATTTGATGAACAGGCTGAACAAATTTTTGCTATGATAGATGTTTTAGCAGAACGTGTGCGTAAAGTGGGTGGCTTGACAGTTCACTCTATAAGTCAAATCGGTCAACTGCAAAAAGTAAAAGACGACAATCGTGATTTTGTGCCGCCACAAGAAATGATTCAAGCTTTATTTGAAGAGAATAAAAATCTCACACAAAGACTGCGCGATGCTCATAAAGTTTGTGAAGATCATAACGATTTTGCTACAACTAGCATTTTAGAAGTATTGATCGATGAAACTGAGCGAAGAGCATGGTTTTTATTTGAAATAACTCAACCAGATTAATTTTAGCAAGTTATGAAATTAAAAATTGGCGTGATGGGATCAGCTTCTGGTCCCTTTCCAAAAACCCATAAAAAAATTGCTTTTGATCTAGGATGTGAAATTGCGCAAAAGGATTGTGTTACAATTACAGGCGCATGCCCAGGATATCCTTTAGAAGCTGCAAGAGGGGCTAAAAGTTGTGGAGGCCTAGTTGTAGGGGTATCTCCAGCTCTTTGTGAAAAAGAACATATTGAAAAATATGGCTCTCCGACAGCCTATCATGATGTCCTCATTTATACTGGTAGTGGCCTAATGGGAAGAGAAGTTATCAATATAAGGAGTTCAGACATTGTCGTCATTATAGGTGGGCATTCCGGCACTCTTGGGGAATTTTCTATCGCATATGATGAAGGAAACTTAATCGGTGTTCTGACAAATACGGGAGGCATAGCTGAAGAAATTGAAAAAATTGTGAAGATCGTTAAAAAAAAGACAGGCTCTAAAGTGATTTATAATTCTGATCCTGCCATTCTTTTAAATAAATTGATTTCCTATTATAAGGAGCAACATTATAAATGCCCCGATATTCATTCTAAATCTTTTTTAAAATGATAAAATCGATAAACCCTCTTCTGATATCAGTATACTTAAGTTCAACCATCACTTTATCTCCAACTTCTAATTTAGATTGGGTGCTAAGCAATTTTCCTTCAACGGCTGGATCGAAAATTCGTACCCATATGCCATTATCATTAACCCCTGTAATAATGCCTTTAAAAGAGGATCCGATCTGAGAGGATAAAATCAAAGCTGCCGCTGATTTATTCGCTTGTCTTTCGATTTTAGTGGCAGCATCTTCTTGTTGGCTGCAATGGACTGCTAACATTTGTAATTCTTGTAAGGAATAGGGGGGCGTTGTGCCATTTAAAAATGCCTTATATTGCCTTTGTGTAATTAAATCAGGGTAACGACGATTGGGCGCTGTTGAATGTGTGTAATCGGAGATAGCTAATGCAAAATGGCCAATCGGCTTTTGGGGATCATTCTCAACAACATATTGCCCTCTTCCTAAAAGTTTAATGATAGTCAAGGATAAATCAGGAAAAGTTAGTGGATCAATTGTTTTTCTTTTAGAAAGAAAAACTTCTAATGCTTTTGCATCCGGTTGAGGAGGTAGATTTTCATTATATTCTTTAGCGATAGACACGATTCTATCCCAATTTTTAGGCGTTTCTACTACACGGCGTAAGTTGGGAATATTTGCTCGTTTGAAATGATCCGCCATTATCTGATTGGCACAAATCATAAATTCTTCAATGATTTGATGGGCTTTGGTTTGATGTGGAAATTCGAAATAAACCTTTTGATCATTTATTAATTTAACTTCAGCTTGTGAGGATTCTAAGGGTAAAGCTCCTTTAAGTTGCCTTTTTTTCTTTAATAGTTGGGCTATCTCATTATGAATTCTTAATGTTTTTTCTAAAGCAGGTAAAGGCTTAGCAAGAATGCTTTTTCCATCGAGCCATCCGCTTACATTGTTATAAGTTAATTTAGCATAATTGTGTACTAAGGCTTGAACGATCAATGAATTTTTTATGTTACCCTCATTATCTACCTCAATCTGAATGACAATGGCAATTCTATCTTGATCTTCGTTTAACGACGTTAGATCGGTAGACAATTTCTCAGGGAGCATGGGAAAAATACGCGCCGGAGTATAGACTGATGTTGTGTTGATTTGGGCATGGGTGTCAATGGGAGTACCTTGTTTTACAAGTGCATCAACATCTGCTATGGCGACCCATAAGGTGGCATTTTCATCCTTTTTTTCGGCATAAGTTAACTGATCTAAATCTTTGGAATCATCATTGTCGATAGAACACCAAAGTAAAGAGCGCAAATCCCGATGCATCTGCGTAGCCTTAGCTGGAGTGTTTATTTGAGAGAGTTGTCTTAAGACATCTTCAGAAAATTCAGGAAGCATCCCTCTCAGGTTCATAAGTTCTTTTGCTAAAAGGGCTAAATCTTTTTTCGTGTCCATTGCAAATTAGTTACCTTGGGAGTTTTTATGATTAAATAGTTTAGATGAGTAATTTTAATTTATACCGATAAACAAACAAAAATGTTAGAAAAAGTTTACATTTATTTAAAGTCATCTATAAATAATTCACGAGATAATATGTTTGAACTGCTCATCATTATCGTTTGTCTTTTAATTAATGCCATACTTGCTGGAACTGAAACGGCTTTTATTGCAACAAGTAAAGCTGCCTTAAAAGCACAAGCTAAAAATGGGGATGAAAAAGCGGCTTTATTCTTAACTTTAAGAGAAAATCCTGAACGAACTTTATCTGTTTTACAAATTGGCATTACATTTTTGGGAGCCTTTGCCGCAGCAGTCGGTGGAGCTGGCGCAGAAGAGAGTTTAACACCTTACATAAAAAATCTTTTAGGTGTTAAAGAAAGTATCGCAGAACTCATTTCTATTTTTATCGTAGTCGTCCCTTTAACATATGCAAGTGTGGTTTTTGGAGAATTAGTTCCTAAGACCTTAGCGTTACGTCGTGCCAACTTTTTTGGAACGCTATCAGCACCATGGCTACATTGGAGCAGTCGCCTTATTAATCCAATTGTTACAGTTTTAGAATGGTCTACCAAAAAAATCATTCAACTTTTTCCAAAGCATCATACCCAATCTGAAGAAAATGAGGAGGGTTTGGAGTTACAAGGACTATCTTCTCATAATAAACAGTATATAATGAATATGGTGAAGATTGAAAAAACGATGGTGAAAGCTATTTTTGTTCCTTGGCAAGAAGTTGTTTATTTAAAAACTGTAATGTCAATTGAGGAAGTTGAAAAATTGATCATAGCTTCTGGTCACACGCGCCTCCCGATTGTTGATGAAGATAAAGTAATCGGAATTCTTAATTCTAAAGAATTTTTTGCTTTCCAAAAAACAAAGAAAAAGGACTGGTTAAACTTAAAGCGCTCAGTTATTTATCTGCATGAGGAAACTTACTTATTAGCAGCGTTACGTTTTTTACAAGAAAAAAGAGCTCATATGGCAATTGTTCGTAATAACATCACGAAAACTGGCATTATAACTATGGAAGCCATCTTTGAAGAAATTATTGGTGATATTTATGATGAAGATGATGATGGTGTACTTAAAAAATTGTTATCTTAAATAATCATTAAAAACGCTTTTTTACTTCATTTTCATCCAAAGGATGAAGAAAAAAAAGATCTTTTGGGATTTTATTTTCATCTTTGGGATCATCTGCATCTTTTAAAAAACTTTCATTAAACTGCCAATAGAAAGATCTAAACACGGAGTAAATATAACCTTCTTTACCATTTCGATAAGCGGCAATTCGTATTTCTTTGCCATTTCTTGTGTCCTCGATTTCCATTTGATTAATTAAATGGATATTTAAATTTTGCTTGAGAAGAAGAGGATAATAATTCCATCGTGTGATGTAGTAGTAAAGTTGAGCTTCTCTCTTTTTTTTAGAAAAACCAAGAGCGAAAAGAATCGAACCTTTCGTAGCTAGGGTAACAGGGAAAAAATCTTGAGAAATAGTTGCTAATTTTCTAACAACCTCAACTTTGCTATTTTGCTCTAAATAAATAATTTCCCCTTTATCTAAGCCATAAAAACGTATTGTATCTTTTAGTTTCGTGATATTTTTTAAAGAAAGATTGTTGTTAGAAGGAATGTTTACAATTGATCGATCAAATTGGGAAGTTATTTTTAAAAATAGAGGGGTTGGGGTTAATAGCTGCCAATTATCTTCTTCTAATGCCTCGATTTGGTTTCCTTTTAGTTGTTTATAATAGATTTTATTTTGAGATTTTATATAAAGAGTATCACCATCTAATAAAACTTCTCTTGGAAGTAAAAATTCTCTATAGCAACCAACATACATTGGTTTCCATGAAGAATTTTTTTTATTTTCTTTATAAAGAAGTAAGTCATGAAAAAGGATAAAGAAAAAATGTTCGTTGTAAGTGTTGTAACGATCTTTATCTTCAACGGTTAAAGGATAAACTTCTGGTAAATAATATTGCTCAATTAAATTTGCAAAAAATTGGTAGCTATATAATTTTTTTTGATACTCACATATTGTTTGAAAAGGATTTAAGCCAATTGAACTTAGAGTTGATAAAACAAGCTTTGTGATTTTTGCTATCATATCTTTTTTAGAAAAAGTAGAAAAAGATTTTTGGCAAAAATTAATTATTGTTCTGGAAAGATACGTTTGTTTATTTAAATTGGTATTTAAGGGGGAAACGATCGCAATTGTAAAAGAGGAGTAACTAGTTTCAATCATGGCCAATCTTTTTTGCCACGAAGAATAATAGTCTGACTGTTTATAAGTCAACAAATACCTATTTTATTACCTTTGAGAAAATAAGGCAGAATGGTTTCATTCTGCCTTAAAGCTTTTAGCATTTTTCTCGAATCCAAAAGCGATGTTGCTTAATAGCCTTTATGAAATCTTCAGGTGTTCCATCAACAATTACACCCATTTTCTCATAATCATTTTGTGCAATCGTATGATAAATATAGGTAGCCTTAAATAATTCAAGAGCTTCTTTATCTAAAGCGATAGGTTTGCAATGTTTATAAGCTTCATCTAAAAAATAAATCGGATTAGCTTCATTTTCAGATAATAGAATTTTAATTGCTTCTGAGCCACCTGGAACATAAATTGCATCAAATAAAACGGAAGAAAAAATGGCGAAACTTTGATCTGGTTTTATAGAGCCACCTCTTTTGCCTGTAACTAATCCTAAAGTTGGAGCAATAATTTTTACGATGGCTCCTTTAGCGATAAGAGCTTCTTTCATTTTTTCGATATTATTTTCATCGACGCCATTAGCTATAAGAATAGCTATTTGCCTTGTTGCAATAGAATCTTTGCGGGTGTTAGCCATGCTCAAGGCTTCAGACTTGATGAGCGTTTGTTTTTTTTTAGTTGGTTGATGAATATTTGGGTCTTCATCAGCTCCAAAGCTGTGATTAATAGGGTATTCAGGTTTCTCTGGAACTTTAAGTCCTAAAGTATCTGCTACCTTTTTTGCCAAATTGTTATCAATTTGATTGAGTAAACTAAGAGTTCGTTTTCTTATATCTTCAATTTCTACTTTTCCAAGCTCAAAACTTAAAGCTTTGATAATATGCGTTTTTTCAATGTCTGACTGACTGTTGTAAAATAGCGTTGCTTGGCTAAAATGATCCAAAAAGCTTGGGCTTCGTTCCCGAATTTTAGCCCCATCTACTTTCTCAGTGTAAGTAACAAAACCACCATCTTTCATCATAGCTTGAAAGGGACAGCCGCTAGCCATAGTATTTGGATCATAGGCAACTTTTCCTTTGTTAATCGTTTGCCGCATATGTCCATCTCTTTGGTTGTTATGCACAGGCGCTATCGGGCGGTTGATTGGAATTTCATGAAAATTTGGGCTACCAAGCCGAGATAGTTGTGTATCTGTGTAAGAAAATAAGCGCCCTTGTAAAAGAGGATCATTTGTAAAATCAATCCCTGGAACGATGTGACCTGGATGAAAAGCTACTTGTTCAGTTTCTGCAAAAAAATTGTCGGGGTTGCGATTAAGGGTGAGCTTACCAATGGGAAGAACTGGCACGAGTTCTTCTGGAATAATTTTGGTAGGATCTAATAAGTCAAAATCAAATTTATGCTCATCCTTTTCTGGAACAATTTGGATCCCTAGTTCCCATTCAGGGTAAGCGCCATTTTCAATGGCTTCATATAAATCTTGACGATGGAAGTCGGGGTTTTTCCCAGAAATTTTTTGCGCTTCATCCCAAACAACTGAATGAACGCCAAGCACTGGTTTCCAATGAAATTTGACAAATACAGCTTGTCCTTGCTCGTTGATTAAGCGAAAAGTATGAATGCCAAATCCTTCCATCATCCGATAGCTTCTAGGGATGGCTCTATCACTCATAACCCACATAATCATATGCATACTTTCTGGCATAACAGAAATGAAATCCCAAAATGTATCATGGGCTGAAGCGGCTTGTGGAATTTCATTATGGGGTTCTGGTTTTACAGCGTGGATGAGATCTGGAAATTTCACCGCATCTTGAATAAAAAAGACAGGCATATTGTTGCCAACTAAGTCAAAATTTCCCTCTTCGGTATAAAATTTGACAGCAAAACCGCGTACATCTCGGGCTAAGTCGGTGGAACCTCTTGATCCTGCCACAGTAGAAAATCGCACGAAAACAGGGGTGGGTTTGGAAGTGTCATTTAAAAATTTAGCTTTTGTGTATTCTTTTAAAGGCTTATACAATTGAAAGAGACCGTGAGCTGCAGCGCCTCGCGCGTGTACAATTCTTTCTGGAATTCTTTCATGGTCAAAATGGGTAATTTTCTCTCTTAAAATAAAATCTTCTAATAGAGTGGGACCTCTTTTGCCCGCTTTTAAAGAGTTTTGATTATTATTGATGCGTAGTCCCTGATTGGTAGTAAGAAATTGATCTTTGCTACACTCAGTATTCTTTTCTAAATCTTCAATTTTTTTATTGTCATTACTCATTTTCACTCCCAAACTTCAAATTTTTTAAATTTAAGTTTGTAACAGTTGTAGTAATTTCAATCACTATTTTAAAAAAATAATTTATTGAAAAGGGTGTCAGTTGGGCAATGCAAGGAATATTTATTGAGTTACAAAGGTTTTAGCGCTACAAGTTATTTGTTTTTTTAAGATTTGTAATTAGCAAAACGTTTAGTGTTATTTTTAACCAGCTGTTGGATTTATAAATTTAATTGCGCAAAAAAAGATATCAGCCACGATTAAGGGAGCGTGCAGTGTTCTATAACTTAAATCATTTAAAACAACGAATTTGCCAAGGGTCGCAAAAGATAGAATTGCGGCTGGAATACTTATGATAGTGTCAATAATTCTTGTTACTACACTTGAAACCCCATACAAAAGATAAATTAAGCGTGTAGAGATAATATTTTCTAAACCGATCTGGGAATTATTTTTATTTTCAGCTGTTCTAGACAAAAATTTGAGGATTTTTTTTGATGTAAAACCATAACCTTGCCGTTCTACGGTTTTGTACGGATTATTGATAGTAAAGTGGGCATTTGGATTGATTGTTTGTAAAAAATTTTTATACGGCAAAGTGAGTAAGTCTTTAGCTCCATTTGATAGATGTTTACAAGTTACAGTAAAAATCCAACGCTTACAACCAAATGTAATAAAGGTTAAAGACATCGCGCCTATTCCAATAATGATATCTAAAGCTGCAGTGATAATAGATCCAGGAATTAGTAAAGCATGTAGACCGCGAGAAAAAATCTGTTTTTCTACAAAATTGCTTTGAGAACATAACAAGGTAGAATCGATATAATTTTCTATAGGGACTATATTGTAAAAACTTACAGTCATTGTGAACCTTTTTTATCAAAGTAAAATTTAACTATAATCTTAAGATAAAAAAAGTAATTTTAGAAGCAAATATCGTTGCAAAGAAAACTTAAGTAGTTAACTGTACGAAATCTTTTTATTCAAAATTTTAGAATAAAAAAAAGGGCTTTCTTTTAGAAAGCCCTTTATAAGGGAAATGAAATTATTTTTGATCGTTATTATCAATAATTTCTGCGTCGACTTCCTCAATATTATCTGCTGGTTTTTGTTTGGTATGACCAGAAGAGCCATGAGATGGTTGTTCTGTGTGAGGTTGTGCGCCAGTACCAGCAGTTTCTGGACCGCCAGCTTTTGCCATAGCTTCTCCAATGTGTTGCATACTCTTTTCAAGATCAGCTTTAGCTGATTTGATTTTAGCTACATCATTTCCTTTTAAAGCTGCTTTTAAAGCATCAACCTTGCCCTGCACTTCACTAGCAATTTCTTGTGGTACTTTGTCTTTATATTCACTCAATGCTTTTTCGGCTCTAAATGCTAAAGCTTCTCCCTCATTGTGAGTTTCGGCTTGCTCTTTACGCTGCTTATCTTCTTCAGCATGAAGTTCAGCTTCTTTCAACATACGATCGATATCATCTTTGCTAAGACCCGATTGCGCTTCGATACGAATGTTTTGGGATTTGCCAGAAGATAAATCTTTTGCGGAAACATGCAAAATACCATCTGCGTCGATATCAAAAGCAACTTCAATTTGAGGCATTCCACGTGGCGCTGGAGGAATGTCAGAAAGTTCAAATTGACCAATTCTTTTATTGCGATCAGCCATTGGACTTTCTCCTTGAAGAACGCTAATAGTTACTGCTGGTTGATTATCGGCAGCAGTTGAAAACACTTGTTTTTTTTGTGTTGGGATAGTTGTATTGCGCTCAACTAATGGAGTCATAACTCCACCTAAAGTTTCAATACCTAAAGTTAGAGGTGTTACATCTAAAAGAAGAACATCTTTAACAGTTCCACTTAACACCCCCCCTTGAATAGCCGCACCCACTGCTACAACTTCATCAGGGTTAACTCCTTTATGCCCTTCTTTACCAAAAATGGATTTTACCATTTCTTGTACGGCTGGCATACGGGACATACCACCCACTAAAATAACTTCTCCAATAGCGTCTTTTGTTAAGCCGGCATCTTTTAAAGCTTTTAAGCAAGGTTCTTTAGTTCTTTCCACTAAATCATGAGTTAAGCTTTCTAATTTAGCTCTTGTTAAAGTTAAGGATAAGTGTTTTGGGCCTGATGCGTCCATAGTGATGAACGGTTGGTTAATTTCAGTAGATTGTGTACCTGATAATTCGATTTTAGCTTTTTCAGCCGCATCTCTTAAACGTTGAAGTGCCATTTTATCGTTATGAAGATCAATGCCTTGCTCTTGTTTAAAAGTGTCTAAAATCCAATTTAAAATAGCATTATCAAAGTCATCACCACCCAGGTGAGTATCTCCGTTAGTAGATAAAACTTCAAAAACGCCATCGCCGATTTCTAAAATGGAAATATCAAAAGTTCCGCCACCTAAGTCGAAAACAGCAATTTTTTTATCTGTGTGTTCTTTATCCAAACCATAAGCTAAAGCTGCAGCTGTTGGTTCTGGGATAATTCTTTTTACATCAAGACCGGCAATTCTGCCAGCGTCTTTTGTAGATTGACGTTGAGAATCGTTGAAGTAAGCTGGCACAGTAATTACAGCTTCAGTCACCTTTTCTCCAAGATAGGCTTCTGCTGTTTCTTTCATTTTAATTAAGATTTGTGCCGCGACTTCTTCTGGAGTTACCGCTTTGCCTTGTACTTCAAAAACTGCATCGCCATTACTATTTTTAGTAACTTTAAAAGGAACAGTTTTGATTTCAGATTCAACCTCAGCATATTTTCTACCAATAAATCTTTTAGAAGACATGATAGTATTTTCTGGGTTTGTAATCGCTTGTCTTTTAGCTGGAATTCCGACTAAACGTTCACTTCCTTTATAGGCTACAACAGAAGGTGTTGTGCGAGAACCTTCCGCTGAAGCGATTACTTTAGGAGAACCTCCTTCCATAATAGCTACGCAGGAGTTTGTAGTACCTAAGTCGATACCAATGATTTTACTTTTTTTCTGATTCATAAATAAAACCCCTATTCGATAATTTCTTTTTATTATTGTTTTATTTCTTCTTGATTAGCTTCATTTTCTTTGATAGCTTTAGCTACTTTTACACGGGCGGGGCGAATGACGCGATCTCCCATTTTGTAGCCTTGTACATTTTGTTCCACAACATAACCTTGTGGATATTCATTTGTTTCAACCATTTCGATCGCTTCTTGAGTATGAGGATCGAATTCTTTGCCAATTGTTTCAAATGGGTAAATACCATTTGTTGATAAAACATCTTTAAATTGACCTAAAATCATTTGAAAACCAATGGCCCAATTTTTTACTTCTTGAGACATATTAGTGGTATATTTCAAAGCATTTTCCAAATGATCAATTGGATGTAAAAACTCTACAATAATATTTTGAATGGCATATTGAGTAAGTTCTTGCTTTTCTTTATACAATCTTTTGCGTGCATTTTCAGATTCTGCAAGTAAACGCAAATACTTATCTTTATAGTCATTCACTTCTTTTTTGAGTTTGTCCAATTCTTCTTGGGATATTTCGATCAATTTAGGTTGTGGTTGAGTTTCCTTTACAGATTCTTCAACAGACTCTTCTGGATTAGATTCGTTGATCGTTTCATCGCTGTTTTCATGATTGGTCATTCCAATGCTCCCATTTTATTTTCCAATAACTGTTTGTTTTCATAACAGAGTAGCTGAGGGTTGTCTGATTGATTAGCTATTTCCCCTTTATTAGGCTCTCTGAATGTGATTTTGTGTTTATAAATATTGCGAGTTAGAGCCTCACTTAAATTTTTTGTGAAGGCTTGCATTAAATCAAATAAGTGTTCGTAAGGAATACGCATAGGCCCTAAAAGACCAATTGCTCCCACCGGTTGTTTGTTAATATGGTAAGGAGCGCTCAAAATGGCGCAATCGGGAGTAGAGGAGGTGTAAAGGGTTAAATCGTCTCCAATCCAGACTTTAGTTTGATTGTGTTTTTTTACTTCTTTTAGTAAAAGTCGCATCCCTTGAGTATTTTCAAATAAGGCTAAGCTTGAGGGGAGTGCACTTGGGGTGTGAAATTCGGGATAAAGTAATAATTTTGAAAAACCTGTTTTATAAATATCAGCATCGCTAAAATTGGAATAACCCACCACATAGCGAACCAAAATTTCATTGTAAAAGCGTTGCGCTAAAGCTTCGTCTTCTTTGGTTAAGCCCTCTGGTTTATTGAGTCCTGTTAAGCGCCAGTGAAAATACTCTTCGATTCTTTTGGCGGTAAAATTCGTAATTTTTTTATCGGAAGTTAAAATTTCAGTATGGATTAAGCCAAAATCTGTCACAACAATCCCAAGGCAGCGAGAATGGTCAATGGGGACTAATTTTATTGTAATAATAATATCTTGGTCAAAACGAGGTGTTGATAAAAAAACAGCACATTGGGTCGTTTGAGAAAAAGTTTCGGCCGCTTCTTGTAAAAAAGTAGCTATTTCTCTAGTTTCTCTATCATTAAAAGAAGAAAAGGTTTTTTCCGCCTCTTTTGTGTAAATTGTATTGGTTTTTTTAAAGTCAGCATAAAAGCGAAACGCTTTGGCGGTAGGAATGCGACCTCCCGAAGCGTGCTGCTGTGTCAAATAACCACTTGATTCTAAATTGGCGAAGTAATTGCGTATGGTAGCAGAGCTCAAGTCATCAAAACCTGCTTCTTTCAAAGAATTGGAACCTACAGGTTTGGCGGTTTTTATGTAATAATCGACTAAACCTAAGAGAACTTTTAGTTCTCGATCTTGTTTACTCGTCTTTTTTACAAGAACCGGAGGTTTTAAATGATCCTTTTTCATACATTTACGTTTATTTAATTAGCTTTATTATATTGAGGTGTAAAATTGCGGTCAATAAAGATTTAGCACTTGAAGCTTTAGAGTGCTGAATTACTCTGTTTCAGCCAAAATTAAGGGGAGTATATCAACGATGGAAGGAAACCAGGAAAGACCTTTGCGGTAAACTAAAGGAGCGGCAATATGGGTGGCAATAATCGCTTTTTTATGGTGTTCAGGTATATTTTCTAAAAGCTCTTTAGTAAAGTAATTTTGTAAGATGGGTAAGCAATACTGTATAAAAGATTTAATTAAGGGGTCATTGAGATTGTGAGATAATGTGGTGGGTTCTAAAAACTCTAATATTTGTGTCGAAAATTGATCAATTCTAGAAGAGATTTTATCAGATATTTTGCTCATCTCTTCGCCCGTATCATGTTTAGTTCTAAGTAATAAGTCAGCTTCCCTTTGAGCAGATAGGCGTAAACGATCAAGAATTTGCTCTACAATAACAATTTTATGCTCCATAAATTTTTCGTCACCTAAAGCAAGCCCACATAGCACTTCGTAGGAGGAACAAATAACTCCTGTTTTGTTCGCTGAGCTATCTTTTATAATTAAAACGCATAATTTATCTAAGAATTCTCGGGCAGAATCTGTTAAATAAAGGTTTGCTCCTTCGATAATAGCTCTAGCCGTTGGTTTACCTGTTTCGTCTAAAAAGTCTTTTACATTCGAACTGCTTAAAGTTCTAGGTCTGCCTCCTGCTGGAATAAAGATATCAGCTTTAGTCTTTAGTACGTTGTGCCGAAATAGATAATTCATGTCACTTCCAGAAATCCAATCCTTTTCAAGCTTTCCGTCTATATTTCTCCAGCAAAGCGTATGTTGAATTAAAGGTGTTACCTGCTTTTTTGTGTATCGATCAAGCAAAAATCCTTTTGGACTTAAAAGTTCAGGGGGGTAGAATTTTAAAGGTTTACCATTTAAAAAAAGGTCATGAAGAACTGATAAATCAATTCCATTAGGATCATACATCGTTCCAGAAGCATCTGTTAATGCTAAAAGCTTAGCAGTTTTTGGATAATGAAGATAAAGATTGCGAATTTGATTTCCTGCAACATCCCCATCTGGGCCGCCTGACATCTTAATGGTAAAGGGATCTTTTTTAGGATCGATACCAAAATATTTTAGGACGGCTTCCATGTAAACATTCACACCTAACGATGTGACACCAAATTCTTTGTGGTTAATCCCAACCAAAGGCTTGCTTGAGATAAATGAGCTTCCTGGAAAGTAATTATAACGTTTGCTGTAATCGGCAATCCATTGAATCATAAAATCATGCATATTTTCATCAGGACCTAAATAAATATATTCAGGTCTTTTCCAGTAATCCACAATATCTTTAGCTTTTAAAGTACCATCTGGTCGGCAATTAACAAGAGTCACCAAACTTTCTATAAAGGAACGTTGCGCTTGATAAAGATTTTCTATTTTTTGCTCTTGTTGAAATTCATCAATTTGTTTTGCAATTTCAATAGCTCCAAATTCCGCAATTTCCAATTCTTTTTGTAAAATGAGTGCTTCAGATTCGACACGATCAAAGGTTTTTAAAAAAATAATTCCTTTGGCACCACCTTCTGGAATGTCTTTGTTTTTTCTTTGTTGCGTTAAGGCTAAATGATAACATTCAATAAATACATTGTTCATTTCCGATTTAATCTGTTCAATTTGATCGAAAACAACCGTTCTAAGGCCCCCTCGAGCAAGATCTTTAAAACGAATATGAAATCCAAAAAAATGTAGGCCCTTCATGAAGAAGATAGCGTAGGGGAGTTTTGGAAAGTGTTGAGTTCTATCAAAGGGAACATGATTTAAATAGTTCGGGTCTAATCGAAAGCATATAGATGTGTAACCCATCTTGAAAAAATTTGTTTTCAAGGTGTAGGTCACAAGATTCATAGCTTGTAAAAAAACATTTTTTCTTAAAGTATCATTTTGTTCTTGTCCCGTGTCCAACTTATTCACATCAGATATAAATTGTTCTTTTAAAGATAAATATTTTTCAAATTGGGTGTCATCGGGATTGAATTTGAAATAAAAAGCTTCACATAATTTTACAGTTAAATCTGGGTGACGACAAAAGGCTTCTTCTATGCTTTCTAAAGTATAAAGATTGGAATCTAAATGAAGAAGAATTTGATGTACGAAAGTAGCTATGGCTCGAATAGCATTTCCCATATTTCCAGAAATGATTTTTTTACTAACTAACAATTCGTCAATAATATCAAAGCTTGGAAAATATTTAAGAGTTACTAAATCTCTTATAAAATCTGAAATGTCGGCCACTTCCCAAGCTGCTTTTTCATTGAATCCATGTAAGGAAAGGGCCATCACTAAAATGCTGTTTTTGCTATAAGGTTCAATGTAAGCGGCATTTACTCGTTTCATTACAAGACCGTGACGATGAATGGTGCGAGCTAAACGGTATAAAAAATTGTGTTTAGGAGTGTTTTTCCAAGCTAGAACTATTTGCATAGAGGGAGTTTTAGCTTCTTCCCAACCTAAGTTATAGCGTACTTCATATTGGCAACTATCTCTTGTTTTTGCTCTAAACAACATTTCTAATGCTAATAGAGAAGATTCGTCAGATAAAGAACTTAAAAATCTAGCATTTACACTATTAATTAACTGGTTTAGCTCTTTATCACTAATTGTTGGATGTTTATCTTTCATTAACGCTGCTAAACGGGCAAACTGCTCAGATGGAATGGGATGAGTATTTTTATCAACAGCCTCGGTAAAGTAAATATTGGCGATTCTTAAATTAGCTGTGATAGACGGAAAAGGCGGTGGGCTATTGGAAACATAAGTTTCATAATTTTTTATCCCATATAATGCGTAATTTTTTAAAATTTTTAAATCAGCATCAGGACTATCTAAACAAAGGGCAATGGCTCCACTTTGTAAATGGATAGTAGAAAAGTATTCTTGTAGATGAAAACCCATTAAATTGTGGACAATCATCATAATATTTTCATTAGAAATATCTTTAAAAAAGGATTCGGGCATGGCGTTTTCAAGCCACAGATAATAATCTTGAAATTTTTGCATTTCACTTTGCATGGCGATCAAGAGCTGCTCGTGGATTAAGTGGTGCTTTTTATCCATGCAAGACTTCCCCTTTGTGAAGTTGGCTCATTTCGCACTATAGAAAAAAAGAGGGGCAAATTCAAGAAACATTTCTTAGTTTCTAATATTTATTAAAAACACACCCATAATTTAAACTATCTTAATAAATTTTAGTTAATATTAGTTACAAATAATTAATTTAAGAGTTACTTATGACTAAAATTTATAATGCTGGTGAAAAAGTTTTACAGGGTTTCGAGGCAGTACCTTTTTTAGGAATTGCCCCAGGTTTAGTTGAACTGATCTATCGTATTATCGATGTTTTCAAAAATCTTCATGAATATTTAGAAGCAAAAAAAGGTAATTCAGATCAAAAAAACCATCATATTACTCACATCAAATCTAAAGAAGTAATCGAAACTAATGATGAAGTAGCGGATTTATTATCTAATGATAGTGATCTTGATATTGAACCTTGGGATAGAGTTAATGACGAGGCTTATAAACAATCGCCATCTGGAATAATCCCAGACTCAGGTATCCATGCAGATATACTTTCAAAAGAAGAAAAACAACAAAATTTAAAAGAAGAACTTAACGAGTCTTTAACAAAATTAGGGCATACAGCGATTAGAATCATCCCTTTTGTAGGTATGGGCTTTACTATTCATCAACACAATAAGAATAAATTTCAAAAAGTTACGATAAAACCAAAAGTAAAAGTTACAGGAAATTAATGCTTAAAGAAATCGAATCCCTTCCACTTATTGGAATTGTTCCCTGTTCTTTTCATATTGCTTATAAGCTTTCTCAATTAGCAAAAAAAATTTGGGAAATTGTCAAAGCTGTAGATGCTTTTAATGGACATACTTGGGGCAGTAAAATAAAATTAGTTTTCGAAGATCCAAATGTAAGACTCAATTATAATTATCCCGATGATTATCTAATTGATGATGGGACTGACTTTATTAATGTAAAATCATTACAACTGACCCGCATCCAAGAGTTGAAAAACGAAAGAGACCAATTAATTAGTGAAATAAAAAATCTTTCTTTAACAGCCATACCCGTTTACGGATTTGTCAGATATAAAGCGGAAAAACTAACTTCTTAAAAGTCTTAAGGCGTTTAAACCCACAAGAACCGTTCCCCCCTCGTGCAAAATAACGGCAAGCCAAAGGGGAATAAAACCTGCTAAAGCGGGAAGTGCCGCTAATAGGATAGCTCCCACGGCTAAGGTTAAATTTTGTTTCACAACCGCTTGCGTGTTTTTTGATTTGCGGTAAAGCCAGCTTAAAAGCTCCACATTGTCCTGTAACAAAATAATATCTGCTGCATCCATAGCAGCGGTTGTACCAACTTTTCCCATACAAATACCAACGGTTGCTCTCGCTAAAGCTGGAGCATCATTGATACCATCGCCTATCATAGCAAGTCCTTTCGTTTTTGCAAGTTGACTCACATGTAACAATTTATCTTCAGGTTTTAATTCAGCAAAAAAATTAGAAATTCCAATCGAATGAGCCGTTTTTTCTGCATTTTGGGCGTGATCACCAGTTAACATGTAAATTTCAAGGTGATCTTTATGAATTAAAGTATGAATTGTTTCCGCAATCTTTGGACGGAGGACATCCTCTAAAGTTAAGAGGAAAAGATCATTTTCAATTTTAAGAACAGCCACTAATAATCCTTGTCTTTTGGCTTCTGTTATTTTCTCCTCAAGTCGCAATTTTTGTTCCTTTGGTATAGAGGGCTCAATAAATGACTCGTTGCCGATTAAAACTTCTTTCCTTTGTTCATTAATGGTAATTTCAGCTTTTAGACCAAAACCTGAAATGGCTTGAAAATTGTGTAAAGGAAAGCCTAAGATTTTATTTTCTTGAGCATAATTGACGATGGCTTTAGCAATCGGGTGCATAGCATTTTTTTCTAATGAAAAAGCGATAGCGAAAGCGGTTTGATTAGATATCTTAGGGTTTTGGGTTAAAGAAAAAATATCTTTAACACTTAAGTCACCCGTTGTTAAAGTACCCGTTTTATCAAAAGCAATCGCTTTACAATTAGCAAAGGCATCTAAATACATCCCTCCTTTTAAAAGAATCCCTTTTTTTGCACAAATGCTAATCGCGCTTAGGTAGGCAATGGGAATGGCAATTATTAAAGCGCAGGGTGAGGCTGCAATTAAAAAGGCTAAAGCGCGGTAAATGGATCCTTCTTCTCCTAAAAATGGGATTGATAAAAGATAAGGAAACGTGATGGCAAAAAGACCCGATAAGGAAATGATAGTCAAAGCGTAAGCGCGGCTTAAGTTATCAAACCATCTTTGTAAGGTTGGTTTTGCTTCTTGTGCTTCAGTAACTAGTTGAATAATTTTCGCTAAAGTCGAATCAGCGCTCGTACGAATAACTTTGATAACTAGGGCCCCTTCTAGGTTACGACCACCGGATGGGACTTCTTCACCAATTGTTTTAAAGATTGGAAAATTTTCTCCTGTTAAGTGAGCTAAATTGACACTTGAACTGCCTTCTAAAATAACACCATCTAGTGGAATCATTTGACCCGAACGAACAAGAATTTTATCTCCCACGTTAATATCTTGAATAGAACGTTCGATGATTGTCCCATCTTGTTGAATAAAAGTAGCCTTGTTTGGTGATAGACGATTTAAACTACTGATTGCACTTTGCGCTTTTTGGGTAACAGCATCTTCCATAGCGCCAGACAGGGAAAACAAAACTAAAAGAAGACCCCCTTCTAGTCCACTTCCAATTAAAATAGAGGAAAAAGCGGCCAGGGTCATTAAAATGTCTATGTTAATATCAAAATTTACTAAATCTTCAATCGACTCAATTAAAGCTGGAATTCCAGCAAAAAAATAGACAAAGACCAAAAAAAAATGGGAAAGGAATATGGTTTGAGGATAAAAAGATAAGCAAAAAGAGAGAAACAATAAAAATCCTGCAAAAAGAGAGGAGCGTAAAGTTAAATTAAAAGCATATTTACGAGTTTCTTTTTTTAAAAAGGGACTATAGTATTCTTCTTGCCCAAGTTCAAAATATTCCTGAAAAATTAAGGGGCTTGTTGTCATAATGAAAAAAACTGTTGGGTTAAGAAATAAATCGTACTCAAAACGATCGCTGCAATCCCTAAATTCCAAGTGATTGCTGGAATGATTCGGTTATTTTCAATTTTAGCTGTTAAAAAAGTGCTCAAAAAAATAATTCCTAAACAAAAGATAAAAGCTCCATAAAAATCAAAATAATAAAAGCCTAATAGAGTAAAAATAGTTGCAAAAGCAGCCCCCAAAAAAGCTCCTAGTCCTTGCAAAATAGGATGTTCGTGAGATTCCAAGCGTAAACCAAGCTCTTCTTCAATCATTACTTTTAATAACCGATCTCCATCTGCCATTAAAACATCGACCACATCATCTAAAAGTTTTCCTTCAAACCCCTTTGCAGCGTAAAGAACCTTTAACTCTTCTTTTTCTTGTGGGCGATTGTGTTCAATTTCCCATTTTTCTTGTTCAAGAACCCGATGGATTTTTTCTAAACGGGCCCAAGCAAGCCAAGTGCTTCTTCCCGCTTTCCAAAAGATCCAGGCTAAACTCGCCGTGATTAAGGGGGCAAAAGAAAAATTTTCTAAGGAATAACTAAAAAAGGTTAGTAAGCTTAAAAAAATGGTAGAATCTCTTGCACTATCTAAAGCTGCAGATAAATACCCTGGAGCTTCCGTACCGTGAATTTCAGCTGCATTAATCTTTCCAGATGCATGAGCTTCAACAACATGTTCAATCGCTTCTTTATCCTTAAAATGGGAATAACTCATAAATATTTTTTAAATTAAACTATTAAACTTCTTGATTTTTTGATAAAATAAAAGTGGAATTTTATCATTAGCTTAAACCATTTATAGGACACCTATCAATCATTTATTTAGATAAAGGGGTGATTTCTTACATGTTTTAAGAAATGGAAAAAAAGGATTGGTTTATGGATTTTGATCCAATTGTTCAATTTTTAGCAGGGTCTGCGGTAAATAATGCAAACCCACCCACTTCTCCCCCTGACATTTTTGGGAAAGATACTATCTCTCAAAGTGTTGGTTCTATTTCAAATGCTGGAGCTATTTCTGCCAATACACCTATTTTAGATCCTCATTTATACTTTAAAATAGGGGAAAGTGAAATAAAATCTAATCTATTAGATAACTGGTCAAAAAGCTTGGCTGAAGAAGCGAAACGTATTGAAGAAGAGTTGCGCTCACCCATGAATCGATGGAGGGAAGAGCAGATAAGACAAGCTTACGGGGTGCAATCGGCAACTATTAATGTTACAGCACCTGGAAGTAACCCTCAAGCTGGCATAGATAGCTTGGCTCCTATTGATTTTAAGGATTCAAGCAAAATTCAAGAAATGCGCTCTAGAATCGCCGACGGGTTAGAAGGATATAGAAGTGATGTAGCAACAAAAACAACCGATCCATATGATGTTGCATTTGTGGTGGCAAGCGTTACAGTCGCTTCCACATTCTTAAATGTTTTTTCGAATGTTAATAATCAGTCTCTTGCTCAATCACAAGCCATTCAAGAACTTTTTGCACACCAAGTAAACGTTGTGCCAGCTGCTTTACAAGCGCAAGCCGCTGTTTTGGCATCTATGTTTGGTGTAGCTTTAATAAACTTTGCCGCACTTCCTGCTTTAAAAGCAGCTCTTAGTAAAGGTAAAGGCACCAATAACCGAGAACTTGCGCAAAATCTTGTCAAAGAAACACTTCGTTTTGTTAATAGTAAAGTGTTAGATGCGTTTGTAAGTAAATTAGCAGGCATGAATGCTAAAGAAGAAGATATTCGCAATTTGACATCGATTTTAAAAATATTTTTTACAAGTGTCGCATTAGCTGCTTTTTATTCAGCTATGGTAGATTGGAAAATTACCAAAGAAGAGTTTGCTTTAATACTAGATCACCCTGAAAAAGGCACAAAAGAAGAGCAAGAGCTTGTAAAATTTATTCAAGCTGAAATGCAAAAACTTCCACCTGAGCTTGCTGCACGCACTCGTCAGAATTTGCTGAATTTTATGGAAGAAAGACCTGAACTTAGCAAATTATTTGAAGTCAATAAATCGATAAATCGGGTAGCAGTTGCCTCTTCTTAAGGACTGAAGGCTATAGAATTAAAAAAGCTAACTTATCTATAGTTAGCTTTTTTTAACGAACAGTGGCAGAAGATTCTCTTAAATAATAAAAAGCATAGAATCAAATCTCATACTTGAAAAAAAAATTTAATACCTATTAGATAAAAAAAAATCTAATAGGTGATTTATGATGCAGGCTCCCAAAACTTGGGTAATAGTTGCGGACAATAATCAAGCTAAAATCTATGAAATAGAAAAACTTCCCCATTTAAAAGAAATCCATTATTTTATCCATCCCGAAAGTCGATTGCATAACCAAGATCTTTCTTCAACAAGACCTGGTTATAATGCACAAAGCGGTGGTGTAAGAGGTCATTCTTATCAACAGCAAACGGATCCAAAAGATGTAGAAATCGAAAAATTTGCAAGCAGTCTAGCGCAAATCTTAGAGAAACATTTTGAAAAGAATGATTTTGAAGCGATCTATTTACTGTGTGAACCTTCCTTTCTAGGAGTATTAAGAAAAAAATTAAGCGTAAATCTAACTTCTTCCATAAAACATGAAATAGCAAAAAATGTAGTAACTTTAGATACGAAATCGCTCGGAGAATATATCGTAAATTATTTAAATAAGTAACGGTTGTGGCCAATTGAAAAGTATTCTCAATTCAAGCATTGAAAACATTATTGCGATCTTTACAGCTTTTGGTATTTTAATCCATTTGCTCATTTTTTTTCTTACCCCCTTCCAAAGTTATTCTTATATTCCTTTGTATCTTATAACCTTTATTGGTGGGGGGATATTAACGATAGATCTTTTAAAAAAAACGTTTCAATTAGAATTTGGGTCTGACCTGTTAGCTGGAATTTCAATTGTCACTTCGATTCTTTTAGGAGAGTATTTGGCAGGCTCATTAGTTGTTTTAATGTTATCAGGAGGGCAAGCTATAGAGAGATTTGCTATTAAAAAAGCTTCAAAAATGTTAGAAGTTTTAGCTAATCGAGCACCCACTGTAGCCCATATAAAAAAAAATGACATTACTGATGTTGCCGTAGCCTCAGTTCAAATAGGTGAGGAAGTTGTTATTTTTCCCCACGAGATTTGTCCAATAGATGGAGTCGTCATAGAAGGAAATGGTGTAATGGATGAATCTTATTTAACTGGTGAGCCATTTCTCATTTCCAAAGCACCAGGATCCATGGTTATTTCTGGAGCTATAAATGGGGATTCAACTTTAAATATTAAAGCTACAAAACTTGCGCAAGATTCAAGATACGCAAAGATAATGCAAGTTATGTCAGAATCTGAGCAAAAAAAGCCCAAGATGAGACGCTTAGCAGATCAGCTTGGGGCGTGGTACACACCATTAGCTTTAATTATTGCCTTTCTTGCTTGGATTATAAGTGGAGAGTCAATCCGTTTTTTAGCCGTTTTAGTTATAGCAACACCTTGCCCTTTGTTAATAGCCATTCCTGTTTCTATCATAGGATCTATCTCACTATGCGCCAAACAAGGCATTTTGATTAAAAATCCAATAGCTTTAGAGCAAGTCAATGATTGCGAAACAATGATTTTTGATAAAACAGGTACTTTGACTTATGGAAAGCCTGTTTTATCTGAACAAAAGATCTATGGTGATAGAGATGCAAAAGAAATTTTACAACTCGCTGCAACCTTAGAAAGGTATTCAAAACACCCTTTAGCTAATGCTATTTTAGATAAAGCTAAAGAGGAGGATATAAAGCTACTTATAGCTAATGAGATTAATGAGCCAAAAGGGGCTGGTTTAGTAGGTAGAGTTGAAAATAAAACAGTTGAGATAACAAGCCGAAAAAAACTTAAAACAAGAAAAGAAGAGATTCCTGTTTTATCTACGGGCAGCGGACTTGAGTGTTTTATTTTAATCGATGATAAATTGCAGGCGCATTATCGTTTTCGGGATGCTCCAAGAATTGAGAGCAAGCAATTTGTAAAACACTTATCACCCAAGCATCATATAAAAAAGCTGATGATTGTTTCTGGTGATAGAGAGGAAGAAGTGAGCTATTTAGCAAAAGAGATTGGAATTCAAGACATATATGCTAGCAAAAGTCCTGAAGAAAAAGTTGAAATAGTCTTAAAGGAAAGAGAAAAAGCCAAAACCATATACTTAGGAGATGGTATTAATGATGCACCAGCCTTAGTTGCTGCAAACGTAGGGATAGCTTTTGGAACAAATAGTGATATTACTTCTGAAGCTGCAAGTGCTGTTATTATGGAAAGTTCTTTAGAAAAGGTTGATGAATTTTTACATATAAGTAAACGAATGAAAAAAATAGCTTTACAAAGCGCCTTAGGAGGAATGTTCTTTTCCTTAATTGGCATGTTTGCAGCTGCTTTTGGGTTTTTACCACCTGTCGCAGGCGCGATTTTACAAGAAATAATCGATATTGTAGCCATTTTAAATTCTTTAAGAACTATATGGCCGCCTAAACTTATATCTGATATGGAATAATTACCCTTATGTTCTTAAAAAATAAATTATCATATTTTATAAATTGGTCTGCAAAAACGGCTGGAAATCCTTTTACCTTTGTAATAGCTTTAATTATTTTATTCATTTGGCTGTTAATAGGTCTTTGGAGAGGTTTTAGTGCCGAATGGTTATTAATTCTAGATACTATAGCAACAATTAATGCGAGTTTAATGGTATTCATTATCCAAAACACTCAGTTGCGGGAAAATAAAGCTCTACATTTGAAAATAGATGGGCTTATTAAGGCTACCAAAGATGTTACAAATGAGCTTATTGCTATTGAGACAGCAGAAGAAGAAAAAATTGAAAAATTGAGAAGCGAGCTAATAGATGATTTATAAGCTATAAGATTAATTGGCAAATGGGTTAAGAAAACATTTGCCATTAATGCTTTACCTTAAAGATTGCCAAATAGCGATATGAGCGCCTGCTGGATCTGTAATAATGGCAAAACGTCCCATATTACCAGCTTGAGTGACCGGATGCACTACGTGAGCGCCATTTTCCTCTGCTTTTTTCAAAGATGTTTCTACATTTTCAACGAGAATATAAGCCATCCAATGAGGAGGGATATCTTTGGATTTTTCTTTAGGTATAGCCCATATACCTCCAAATTCATGGGAGCCTTTCAACTTGATCATCGTATAATTCATGTCACCCATACTATGATCTACAAATTCCCATCCAAAAACTGTGCCATAAAATTTTTTAGCTTCTTCTACGTTAGTTGTACCAAGTTCATTCCAGCAAAATTGTCCTAATTGTGGAGTACCCATAAATTATCCTTTATATTTTATCTTAAAATTTTAACGATTAAACGTGTGATCAATCGATTTTTGCTTTATAATTTCAAAAAAGTTTTTTTAATAAACAAAGATTATATATGCAATATATATTAGTGCATGGAGCCTGGCAAGGGGGATGGTGTTGGGAATTTGTCGCAAATGAACTACATAAATTAGGACAAAAGTGTACGTGCCTTGATTTACCAGGTCATGGAAAAAATTCCTTTCCCTTATCAAAAGTTACCTACAATACTTATTTTGAGTGTTTAGAAGCCGAAATTAGAAAACAGGATAAAGTGGTTATTGTAGCTCATTCAATGTCTGGTATTTTGGCAGCACCGTTGCTAGATATGTATTTTGATAAAATTGAACATTTATTTTTAATTGCAGCCTATGTTGCTCAAAATGGAAAATCTCTTTTAGATTTAGCTGTTAAGGGAAAATATTCAGAGATTCCTCATCTTTTAATAACGGATCAACAAAGTAAAACGCAAACACTAGATCTTAGCAAAGCCAAGAATGCTCTTTTTCATGACTGCTCCGATGAAATTGCTCTATGGGCCATGCAACGTCTACAAGCCTCACCGATGGAACCATTTAAAGCTAAAGTTCGTTGGAAAGATTCGGGTAAGGCTATAGATAAAAGAACATACATTGTTTGTGAATTGGATCGAGATGTTCATATCACGACCCAACTAGATATAATACAAAGTTATCCTTGTAAAGTGATTAAATTAGCAAGTGGACATTTTCCATTTCTATCTCAGCCTGAACGTTTGGCTCAAATATTGACAAAATTTTGAAGTTCAAAGCGATGGTGAAATTAACATTTGTTGAATCGAAGTGTCAACCGTTTTTGCTAAATTTTCTAAAGAACAACAAACGCGAATGACATCCTTGTGATGGTAGAACGCATTTGTTTGTGTTCCAAGTTCAAAAAGACTTGAATCTTCACTATGTAGAAAAATTTTCTTTCCTTTAGCTAAAGCAAATCCAAATTCTAAATGCGTTCCATTTCCACCTGGTAGCAAAATAAGAACAAAATCAGCTTCTAAAACTCCTTGTAATTCCAAGGAAGCTACTTCTTGTAGACGTTTTTTACTAACTAATTTCACACTACCGTGTGTTGTCCAGTCGTAGGAAATTTCATAGCCTAAATTTCTTAAACTATCTCTAACGCTGTTATGTTCACTCATTCTCGAAAGTGATGTTGCAATGTAGTATTTCATAAGGAATATTTAAGCCTTTCAAATTTTGTAAAAGTTTATAAGAAGATTTTTTAGATGAAGATAATCTTCACATGACGCAACTTCTCTTGCTGAATGCATGGATAATTGAGCTAGTCCTATATCCACTGTTGGCATACCGATTTGAGTAGCATGTATGGGGCCCACGGTTGATCCGCAAGGAATATCGTTTCGGTTCGCATATAGTTGATAAGGAATTGAATTTTTTTGACATAAGTTTAAGATGTTAGCAATTCCTAAAGCATTCGTAGCGTACCGTTGTTGGGCATTTGTTTTAATTACAATTCCATTTCCGAGTAGGCATTTGTGTTGAGCTTCTAGCTTTTCAGCATGATTTAAGTGAAATCCATGCGCTAAATCAACTGATAAACACATACTATTTGGTATTAATTCTAATAATGTATCTCTTGAAGCTTGATAATGAGATAGAATTCTTTCCAAAGTGTGCTCAAAAAAAGGAGAACTTGCTCCTTGGTAGGTATTTGAGCCTACTTCTTCATGATCCCAAAAAACAGCCATTTGTAAGGTATTATTTGTTGAATCTAATTCAATGAGGGCTTCTAAACTGGCAAAAGCGCTCAATAAATTATCAATCCGGTAGGAACTTATCAAGCTGTTATTATAACCGATTAAACTAGACTTTTGTAATGGGTATAAAAATAAATCATGGGCTATAACCGTTTCTTCAAAGAAACATTCTTTGAAAACTGTCTCTAAATAGGAAGAGTTTTCAGGGAAATTAATGGCAGCTAAAGCATTTAAATGCTCTTGCTTGTTTAAAACTAGTCCATTCTCATTCACATTTCGGTCTAGATGAATAGCTAATTGAGGAATAATTAAAGGATGCTTTGTATAGTTTAACAATTTTGGTTCAAAAGAACTTCCCTTTTGAATGATCACTTGTCCAGCTATTCCTAAGTCTCGATTTAGCCAAGAACTTAATAAAGGAGATCCATAAATTTCTACACTTAATCCAAGTTCATTAGCACGTCTAAATTCAGAATTTGGTTTTAATTTTAAAGCAGGACTGTCTGTGTGAGAAGCTACAAGATGTATAGTATTTGGTTTTTGTTTTGGTAAATTAAAGGCAATTATACTTGAGTTATTTCTTTTAACAAAAAACTTATGCCCTTTTAAATCCCAAGGTTTTTTCTCGTCTATTTGTTTATAGCCACATTGTTTTAGTTTATTTTCAATATTTTGTGTCGCATGCCAAGCTGTTGGTGATGAGTCTAAAAATTGCTTCAAATCATTCAAATAGCTATCTTTTTGTTTCATAATCATTCTGTAAAGTTTTCTTTAATCGTAGCAAAAAAACTTATTATTTTCTCATAGGTTTTCATAAATTCGTCGATTATATATGGTAAAAATAATTTTAAAATTTAATGTTAACGGGCGGTTATGAATTACCAACCATTAGAAATCAAAGATTGCGCAGTTATTCCAATAGCTACAGCTATTCGGGCACAATCTCTTAGCGAGCTAAGAGACAAGATAGCAATTATCCACGAAGATAGTATCTATCATCATTTTTGGGGAAGATTCTTTGATACGCAGTTTAAAAATACTGAATTTCATAATGACTTTGCCTGGTGGTCTCATCACGCTATTCGAGATGACTTTTTAGCCGAACGATTATCAATGGTAGATCCTTCAGAATATGATAATTTAGATCAATTAAGAGCTGAAATTGTCCGTTTAATTAATGATCGTTTAGAAGAATTAGAATTTAGTCCTTCCGCTTCAAGAGACAATCAATTTCATTTCATACGCTCCAAAATGATTGTATTCGATACACCTCAAGCAATATCGAATCCAATGGAACTTGTCCAAGTGGTACAACAAATGAGTGCAACAAGTCTTTTTTATCATGTGATAGATGCCAAAAATAGAAATGCAAACCAACAAGACGATTTTTGTAGTTGGCTTTCCCAATATGGGGAAGAATATGCTCCTTTGATTACAAAATTAAAATCAGCAGACCCTTATTTCTTAGATCCACAAAACATAAAAGAATTTTATACCAACTTATTTACAACTTATTTTGTAGAGGAAAGGGTTATATGAACGAAGAGTTATTGGAAAGTTATATTCCACAAGCTGGAAAAGAAATTATTGATCAATTAAAGCAAATTAGCAAACCCCTTAAAGATCTTCATTTAGTTCATATTAACTCAACAAAAGCGGGTGGTGGGGTAGCGGAAATTTTATACAAAATGGTTCCTTTAACGGAAGCTTTAGGTGTCAAAACAACCTGGGAAACAATAGAAGGTAACGCTGAATTTTACCAATGTACGAAAAGTTTTCATAACGGTATCCAAGGAAATCCGATTAATATTTCGTCTCATTTATTAGCTAATTATGAAGAAATTAACAAAAAAAATGCTGAAAAATTACGTCCCTTATTAGAAGAAGCAGATTTGGTGTTAATTCATGATCCACAACCAGTACCTTTAATTACTCACTTTCCAAATCGTAAGGGTAAATGGATTTGGCGCTGTCATATTGACGCTAGTAAGCCGTATGCGCCGATTTGGAAATATTTAGTAAAATTTATTAGCAAATATGACGCGAGTATTTTTTCTTTGCCAGAATTTACTCATCCCTTACCACATGAAACTTATATTATTCCACCAAATATTGACCCCTTAAGTGATAAAAATAAAGAACTCGATGAAGAAGAAATACAAAAAACTCTATCCTTATTTGGAATTGATCCTGATAGACCGATGATATTACAAGTTTCTCGTTATGATAGATTTAAAGATCCAATAGGTGTTATAAAAGCCTATCAATTAGTCAAAAAATATCGTCCTGATTTACAGCTTGTATTAGCCGGTGGTGGAGCAACCGACGATCCTGAAGGTGAAGCCGTTTTACAAGAGGTGAGAGAGTCAATGGGTGATGATCCAGATATTCATTTACTATTACTACCATCCGATGCTCATAAAACGATTAATGCCTTGCAAAGAGCTGCAGATATTGTGTTGCAAAAATCGATTAAGGAAGGATTTGGTTTGACTGTTGCGGAAGCGATGTGGAAGGCTAAGCCAGTTATTGGTGGAAATACCGGAGGAATTCGTCTACAGGTACATAATTGGCGCAACGGATTTTTAGTTAATACACCAGAGGGCGCAGCCCATCGTATTCGTTATTTATTGCAAAACAAAGATAAAGCAAAAGAGATGGGAAGAATTGGTAAAGAATTTACAAGACAACGTTTTTTACTAACTCGACAACTTTTGCATTATTTAACTTTAATGGTTTCTTTAAGACACGATCACAGTAGCAGAATAGTATTAAACAACCTCAATGATTAAATGAGCGATGAAGTAACTAATATTTTTGCAAGCTTTTTTGATAAAATTAAGGCAAATACTCATTCACTTTTGTTGACTGATTATGATGGAACATTAGCGCCTCATCAAATAGATCGATTAAAAGCTTTACCTCCGCAAGAAATATTTGATAAATTACGAATTCTCAACAGCTGTCCAAGAGTTGATGTAATTATCATAAGTGGTCGAAGTTTAGTAGAACTAAAAAAAATGCTAAATATTAACTCAAAGCTTGTCATTTATGGCTCTTACGGAATGGAGCGGATACAAGGGAACAGTAAAATTGAAAGGGCTGTAATCACACATAAGCAAAAGCTTGGTTTGCAACAAATAGAAAATGAGTTAGCCAAAATAATAGATGCTAAAAATTTAGAAATTAAACCTTTAAGTATTGCTTTACATTGGAGAGGATTGCATGAAGGGGAGCAAACGCAGTTAAAGAGAATGTTTCAACAAGTAGTTGAAAAGGTCGCCGTTAACGCTGATTTAGCTTTTTTGCCCTTTAATGGAGGGTTAGAAATTATGCCAAGAGGAAGAGCTAAATCTGATGCAATTCATGAAATTATTAGCCAATATAATTCAGAAATTCCTTTAGCTTACTTAGGAGATGATTATTCTGATGAAGCAGCCTTTGAAGCAATCGGTATGCGTGGATTAAAAATTTTAGTTAGTGACACAGATCGATCAACTTTAGCTGATGTAATAATAAAGCCAGGTTCATCAGTTGTAGCCTTCTTTGATCGTTGGATCAAGGCGGCTCAATGTGAACCTTAAAAGGAAATATGGAAAAAAAAGATTATCAGCGTTTAGTTATCATTTCAAATCGCTTACCAATCTCTATAGTAAAAGAAAATAATGAGATCACAATAAAACCAAGTTCTGGTGGTTTAGTTAGTGCGATGGAGCCTATTTTGCGAAATCGGGGAGGGGTTTGGATCGGATGGTCTGGTTCTTTCGATATTGAAAATAAGGAAATTAAAGAAACATTAAAAAAAATCGACAAAGGTTACACCTTTGAAAATATAAATTTAACACCTGATGAAGTTGATTTATTTTATCATGGATTTTCTAACGAAGTCATTTGGCCTTTATTTCACGATTTGATTACACAATGTCATTTTTTGTCAGACTATTGGGAAATGTATCTAAAGGTAAACAAGAAATACGCAGAAACAATAATCTCAAACAATCAACCGAACGATTTTATTTGGGTCCATGATTATCAATTAATGTATGTAGGTTCTCATTTAAGACAATTGGGTTCTTCTTCCTACTTAAGTTTTTTTTTACATATTCCTTTTCCAGCGATCGATATTTATTTAAAACTACCATGGAGATTTCAAATCATTCGTGCTCTTCTTGAATATGACCTTATAGGATTTCAAACGCAAAGAGATCTAAAAAACTTTATTCAATGTGTTAGAGCTTTGGTAAAGGAGGCAAGGTTTAAAACGATTAAAGGGATGCATATTTGTTTTTTAGATGGACGGGAGATTCGTATAAGTGCATTTCCAATTGGAATTGATTATAAACAGTTTGCCACGGAAGCTTCTTCTAATGATATTGCTAAAAGTGTGTCGATTAAAGAAGTTAATTGGCTAAATCAAAAATTAATTTTATCTGTTGATCGATTAGATTATTCAAAAGGAATTCCGCTTCGATTATCAGCCATAAGGCTTTTTTTAGAAAAATATCCCTCTTTTCACAAAAAAGTTGTCTTTTTGCAAGTTGTTATTCCAAGTCGTATAGATATTCCTAAATATCAAGAATTAAAAGAAGAAATCGATCGATTGGTGGGTGAAATTAATAGTAAATTTACAAATTTAGATTGGGTTCCGATCCACTATATGTTTACATCGATACCAAAGCCTGAGCTTTTAGCTTGTTATCGGCTAGCAAGTGTTGGATTAATTACTCCAATTAAAGATGGGATGAATTTAGTGGCTAAAGAATTTATAGCTTCCAATACCTCAGATTTAGGTGTTTTGGTATTAAGTGAATTCGCAGGTGCTGCGGCTCAAATGCATGAATACGCCCTAATGGTTAATCCCTTTGATGAAGAAATAACTTGTGAAGCCATTTTTAAAGCTCTTACTATGGAGGATAATGAAAAAAGAAGGCGAATGCGTTGCTTAAAGAAAAATACAAAAAAATATGACATTTATTGGTGGGTTAGTGAATTTTTGAAAGCCTCAATAGCTAAAAATTTGCAAGATTTTCCTATCGTAAATGAATACATTCCTCGAGATGATCTTGAAATATTATAAAAAATAAACCTTACCTAGGGAAAAAATAATTGAAAAAAAATATTGACATTGTTATTTCTGAGTAAAGGAATAAAGATTTTAATATTACTAAAACTTTTGACTTGTATGTCTCCCTACTATCTTTCCAAATTGCACATATTACTAATTTAAGACTCATCATTCTAAAAAATTTAAATTGTTTTTTTAAGATGAGTTTAAGAAAGAAAAATCTACAAATGTAGATTATTTAAGGGGGTATTATGGTTACAAGAAAAAAAACTTCATCTTCTAGCTCAGCTGGAAGAAAAAGTACTTCAGCTCGCGGAAGTAAAACTGCAAGCAAATCAAGTTCTTCTAAATTAAGAACTTCTGCTAAACGTTCATCGGCAAGTAGAGCGAAATCTTCTTCTAAAACAGGCGCTAGATCAAGTTCGACTCGCGCTGCAGCTGCTAGAAAAGGCGCACAAGCTAGAAAAACTAGCTCTACAGCAAAAAGATCAACATCTAGTGCAAGAGCTACAGGTCGTTCTACTACAAGAAGCGCACGTAGCACATCTGCTAGAAAATCACCATCTTTAAGATCTTCTCTTGCTAAATCTTCTTCAAAAAGAACATCTTTAAGAAGTTCAGCAAAAGCTAAAGCTGCACCAAAAAGCAAAAGCGCTCTTTCAGCTATTCGGGCAGCAGCTGGAAGAAAAGGTGCTTTAGCACGTTGGGGTAAAACTTCTGCTAAAAAAATTAATGGAAAAAAAGCAAGTTCTAGCAAAAGCTTAAGAGCCGCTCATTTAAATTCCAGCAAAAAAAAGCTAAGTCAAGGACACAGACCAAGAGTTAGCCATAATGAAGATTGGATTAAAGAAATTAGCCGTGCTCACTAAAACCTTTAGTTCCTAATTGTTGAAAGTAAAAACCCGCGAAATTCGCGGGTTTTTTAGAAAAAAATGGATCAATAGCCACTTAAGGGGTAATTTTATCAATTCCACCTAAATACTTTTGCAATACTTTAGGAATTGAAATAGATCCATCTTCATTTTGATTATTTTCAAGCAAAGCAACCATTAATCGGGAAGTCGCAAGTCCAGATCCGTTTAAAGTATGGACAAATTCTAATTTCCCTTCGGCATTTCTAAAGCGAATGTTTGATCTGCGAGATTGATAATCTGTACAATTAGAAACAGAAGATACTTCGTAATAACGATTTTGCCCAGGTAAATAAACCTCAATATCAATAGTTTTTGCTGCAGCAAAAGACATATCCCCAGTAACTAAAAGCATTGTGCGATAATGAAGTTCTAAACCTTGTAAAACTTCTTCCGCATTTTTAACCATTTTTTGAAAAGTGTTCTCACTCTCTTCTGGTTGAGTAAAACAAAACATTTCAACTTTGTTAAATTGGTGCATCCGAATTAGGCCTCTTTCTTGTGATCCAGCAGCGCCAGCTTCCCTTCTAAAACAAGGAGTATACGCTACATACTGAAGTGGCAATTCCGGCTGTTCAATTATTTCATCCGCATGCATGGCATTTAAAGGAACTTCAGCTGTTGGTATGAGATAAAGATGGTAGTCTTCATCCTTAATTTTAAATTGCTGGTTTTCAAATTTTGGCAGTTGGCCAGATTCATACACACTTTCTTGTCTTACAAGTAAAGGGGGAATCCATTGCATAAAACCATTTTTAATTTGAATTTCTAGCATATATTGAAGTAAAGCCCACTCCAATCTAGCGCCTAAGTTGCGATAGACAGGCCACCCAGTTCCAGAAATTTTTGCCCCTCTTTTGAAATCGAATAAATGAAGTTTTTCATTTAATTCTACGTGATTTTTAAAAGGAAAATGAAATTCTCTTTTTTTGCCAAATTCATGGAGCATAACATTTTCTTTTGGGTCGTGAGAAACTTTAATCTCTTCTAAGGGTATATTTGGTAAACTTGCCATTTCTGTGTGAAATTGCTTTTCTAAATCACTTAGCTCTTCGTCTAAGTTTTTAATTTTTTCAGAAAGAACATTTACTTCATCAACCAAATGTTGAGCCTCTTGCTTGGCTCTTTTTGCTTCACCAATTTTTTTTGATAAGTCATTTTTAGTTGATTTCAAGGCTTCACTTTTCGTTTTGTTAGAGCGAATGCGATGATCAAGCTCTACAATAGAAGTTAAAGAAATATCAGGAATTTTTCTTTGTAACAATTCTTCAATAATTTTTGGATCTTTTCGAATTAGTTTTATATCTAACATTGGATGCCTACAGTTTTGTCAAGTATAAATTATAGCGATCCAATCGGTAAAATACAATAACTATTCAAAGGAGATAATAGATTTAAAAAGTTGTAATTTAAAATTATAATTAATAAGAATAAAACATTTCAAAATGTGTGTTCTTTTTTTATTTTTTATTCTTTAAGTGCTTCTTCGTTTAAATCATGAGATAAGTTACATTAATATCTATTCTGAAAACTGCTTACAAGAACGTAAGGGGTTTTTATGGAAGATTTTTTAATAGAAAAAATTTAAGAGTTATTTCTTTTAAATTAAAAAGCCCTTTTTAGTATCTTGTTCCCTCATTGTTGTTTTAAGGTTTCAGGAGGGTACATTGAGCTTAAAAAGAATTGAAATAAGTGGATTTAAATCTTTTGCTGATAAAACAGTTATTGACTTTTCAGAAGGTGTTACGGCAATAGTTGGTCCAAATGGATGTGGCAAGTCAAACATAGCAGATGCTTTTCGTTGGGTTTTAGGAGAGCAATCAGCTAAATCTCTACGTGGAAATAAGCTCGATATAATTTTTGCTGGCACATCTCAAAGAAAGCTTCTAAATTATGCTGAAGTATCTATCACTTTATCCAATGAAGATGGCAAACTGCCAAGTGATTATTCTGAAATAACTGTCACACGTAAAGTTTATCGTAACGGAGACAGTGAATATTTAATCAACAAAAATCAAGTACGTTTAAAAGATGTGCAAAATCTATTTTTAGATTCAGGGATTGGCAAAACGGCATTTTCTATTTTTGAACAAGGCAAAATTGATCAAGTCATTCATTATAGTCCTTTAGAAAGAAGAGCTATATTTGAAGAAGCGGCTGGAATATTGCGATTTTTACAAAGGAAAAAGGAGGCTTTAGCAAAGCTTGAACAAGCAGATTTAAACTTAGATCGGGTAAAAGATATCCACGTAGAAGTTGAAAAGCAAATGGTAACTTTGGAAAAGCAAGCGTCTAAAGCTATAGAATTTAAAGAAGCTAAACAAGAATTAGAATGGTTAGAAATAAGCTTGCTTGTGGCTAAGTTTGACAATTCTGAAAAGAAAATAGCTTCTTTAGAAAATAAGAAAAAAGCACATGAAAAAGAAGTCTCCATGACCCAAGATGCTATTGTTTTAGCAAAAAAAGTGCAATTAGAGGAAAAAGAAAAATTAGCTAGTTTAGAAGATCAATATCAAAAAATTCAACAAAAAGTCTTTCAATCACAAAGTTCTAAAGAAATCTCCATTCGTGAAAATAAAATTTCAGAAAATCAATTAAAAGAGATTATCAATCAAGAAAAAAAATGTGAAATCGATTTAAAAAACCTTGAAATACAAGAGAGAACTTGGAAAAAAGAATTAGAGGATCTGCATAAAAAACAAAAAAATTTTGAAGAGGAAATCTGTAAACTTGAAAATAGTAATAAAGATCAAAAAGCAATTGTTAATAGCTTAGATAGCAGTATAACCCAACTTAGAAAAGAACAGCAAAACTATCAACAACAATTATTTCGATGCACACAAGAAGTAAGTAAATATGAGAGTGAACTTCGTCAAATAGGAATTAGATTAGACAACGTTGCTGAAAAAAGAAAAAGTCATATTGATAAGCAATCAAAAATTACTAACTTATCAGAGGAATTATCTAAAGATTTAACTAACCAGCAAACAACTCTCAAAAGCCTTTCTCAAACCATTGATGAAAAAAAAATTATTCTTAAAAGTTTAGACGACCAATTATCAGAGGCGACTACATTCATTCAAGAGCAGCAAAGGTTAAGTCAGGCATTAACTTCATCGATTACGGAACAGAAATCTCGACAAAAGGTTTTACTAAAGTTAAAACAAGAATTAGAAGGTTTTTCTGTCGGATCAAAAAAAATAATTCAGGCTTCAAAAGATTCTAAAAACACTCTTTTTGAAAAAGTATTTCCTTTATATGAATGTATTCAATCCAAAAAAAAGGGGGAGCAACTTTTAGCTACAGCTCTAAAAAATTATACTCAGACTTTAGTAGTACAAACAAAAGAACACTTAGAAGAAGTCATAGAATTTGCAAAAAAAAATGGCTGTAAAGAGTATTCATTGCTTTGTTTAGACTTATTGGTAAAAAAAACAACTGTGTCTAGTGAAAATTCTTTAAAATCTTACATTAAAAGTAAAAATTGTCCTCATTTTTTTAATGACATTACGATATTTCATTCTCTTGTTGAAGCTTTAAATCAAAAAAATTGTGATTTTGTAACCGAAGATGGTTTTAATTGTGATTCTAAGGGATTTTTATTCTTTTGTGAACAATCTGAAAACAATGTTTTTACAAGAGAAGTTGAGCTTCAAGAGTTAGAAGAAGAAATTATAAAGCATGAGGCAAACCGAAAAACAATTGAAGAACTTTTAGCCAAAGCTATAAAAAACAAAACTGTACAACAAAATAACCGAAGTGAGCTGGATCGGGAAATACGCAAAATTGAGATGAAATTAATAGAATCTAATTTTGGCGTACAAAGATGTCAAGCCGACCTTGAAAAAGCAAAAAAAGATTTAGAACTTTTAAAAGAAGAACAAATCTCCATTTTAAAAACAGAAAATACCTATATTGAAGAAAAAAAACAAATTGAGCAATTACTCGAAAAAGCTAAAAAAACAAAAGAAGAAGAACAAAAAAAATTCTCTATTTTTTCTAAAAATTTAGAGGAAAATTCATCACATCTAAAACTTGAGCAAAAGAAATTACAAGAAAAAAGTGGAATTTATTATCGAACTTTAGAAGAAAGTAAAAAAAATCAACACGCTATTCATATTTTAAAAATTAAAGGAGAAGAAAATAGTCGTCTGCAAGAGCGTTTAAAGAAGGAAAAGATGCAGATGGAAGAAGCTTTAGTTGCAATTAAAATTAAGAAAAAAAATTGCGATGAAACGATCATTACCATTGAAAATGAACTAAATCAAACTAAGCAAGAATTAGAAGCAATTTTAGAGCAAATTAAGTTTTTAAAAAATAGTAGTGAAAAGGTTCAAAAAAACTTAGAAATTTACTATGACAAACAGAGAAAAGAGGAACAGGAATTAAATCAAACGCAACAGTCTATAAGTCATCTTTTAAGCCAGATAGCCCAATTTAAAGAGGACTTAAAAGAAAGGTATCACATCAAAGAAGAAGAGTTCCAAGAACCAAAATATCGATTAGAAAAATCGATCGAAGTTACAGAAAAAATCGTTCGGCAGTTACGTCAAAAAATTGATGAAGCTAAAGATATTAATATGACTTCGATTGAAGAGTACGATAGTTATCGAGAAAGACATCAATTTTTAAAAAACCAAGTTGAAGATTTAAATAATTCAAAGCAAGAGATTGTAAAAGTAATCGCACAACTAGACACAGAAAGTCGTAAAATTTTTAAACAAACTTTTTTTACTATAAGAGAAAATTTTCAAAAGAACTTTAAAATCTTATTTAATGGGGGAGAAGCTGATCTACAATTTATTGAATCAAATGATGTATTAGAAGCTGGTATTGAAATAATCGCCAAACCACCTGGTAAACAGATGCGATCTATTCAATTATTGTCTGGGGGTGAAAAGTGTCTAACTGCTATGGCGTTATTGTTTGCAATATTTGAAGTTAAATCATCTCCCTTTTGCCTTTTAGATGAAATTGATGCCCCTTTAGATGATGCGAATGTTGAAAGGTTTACAAAGGTTGTCAGGCAATTTATAGACAGGTCCCAATTTATCATAATTACACATAACAAAAAAACTATGGCAATAGCCGATATGCTTTTTGGTGTTTCCATGGAAGAAAAGGGTGTTTCTAAGTTGCTTTCAATGCAGTTTTCCACTAATAAAAAAGCAAAACCAATATTAGTCGGAGCTTAAAAATATGATTATAGGTATCCCTAAAGAAGTTAAAAATCATGAATATCGTGTAGGCGCAACTCCAAGTATTGTAAGAGAACTGAAAAAGGATGGGCATACTATAATTGTGCAAAGTGATGCTGGTAAAGAAATTGGCTTTCTTGACGAAGAGTACATTCAGGCAGGGGCTTTAATTGTTTCGACAATTCAAGAAGTGTATTCACAAGCTGAAATGATTGTAAAAGTAAAAGAACCACAACTTCAGGAGTGCTCTCTTTTAAAAGAAGGACAAATACTTTTTGGCTATCTTCATTTAGCGCCAGATCCAGTCCAAACAAAACACTTAATTGAAAAAAAGGTAATAGCTATTGCTTATGAGACCGTAACTGATTCCAGAGGAAGACTTCCTTTGCTACTTCCAATGAGCGAAATTGCAGGGCGGGTTTCGGTGCAGGCAGCTACTTATTATTTACAACTAAATAATGAGGGCAAAGGAATTTTATTAGGTGGGGTTAATGGAGTTGCACCAGCTAAGGTTGTGATTATTGGTGCAGGAGCTGCCGGAACCGAAGCTGCTAGAATGGCAGCAGGACTCGGCGCTGAGGTTTATTTGTTAGATAATGATTTAAATAAATTAAAAGAATTGGATTTAACTTTTTCTCCTCGGATTCGAACCATTTTTTCAACAAGCGCCTCTATTGAACATTTCATTTCATTAGCAGATGTTGTGATAGGTTCGGTTTTAATTCCTGGAAAACTCGCTCCCAAGCTGATTACAAGGCAAATGATCAAAAAGATGAAATATAAATCCGTTTTTGTGGACATTTCTATAGATCAAGGAGGTTGTTCTGAAACATCTCGCCCGACAACACACTCAAACCCAATTTACGAAGAAGAGGGTGTAATCCATTATTGCGTAACCAATATGCCATCAGCTTGTGCTAGGACTGCAACGGAAGCATTAACAAATGCGACATTTAGGTATGTTAAAAAACTCGCAAAACTAGGGTTTAAGCAAGCGTTAAAACAAGATAGTGGTTTGCTTGAAGGACTAAATGTATGTTTTGGTAATATTACAAATAGGCATGTTGCTGAAGATTTAGGGCTTAGGTATACTTCTCCTGAAACCTTATTAATTTAAAAGAACTTTTTATGCCTTACATTATCGGAATTGATCTTGGAACTACAAATAGTTGTTTAGCTTACGTTGATTTGAAACACCCCTCTTTATCGATCAATTATTTTAAAATACCTCAATTGACTAATGTAGGCACTATAGAGAGTTTAAGCACTTTGCCTTCTTTTATATATTTATCTGCAGAAGGAGAATGGCCGAAAGGAACACTAAATTTACCTTGGAATAAAAATAATAAAGCCATCGTTGGTTCCTTTGCCTTAAAAGCTGGTGCTAAAATTCCATCAAGAATGATCCAATCGGCAAAAAGTTGGCTTTGTCATTCAGCAGCTAATAGAAAAGACAAAATTCTTCCCTTCAATCCTGATTTTTTGGGAGAGAAAAAAAGTCCAATTGAGGCTACAACAGAATATCTTAATCATCTTCGTAATGCATGGAATTATGGAATGGGGAGAAAAAATGTTGAAGATGAGTTTGAGGAGCAAACGATCATTTTAACAGTGCCGGCCTCTTTTGATGAAGTCTCAAGGACTTTGACAGTAGAGGCTGCTAAAAAAGCCGGATTTAAAAATTTAACGCTTCTTGAAGAGCCTCAAGCGGCTTTTTACGCTTGGCTATCCCAAAATAATTTTCTTAAAACGTTTAAAGAAAACGATACCATTTTAGTTTGTGATGTAGGAGGAGGTACCACCGATTTTAGCTTAATTGAAGTAAAAAAAGATAAAGATCAGTTGACGTTTAGTCGAATGGCTGTCGGTGATCACTTATTATTAGGTGGGGATAATATAGATGATGCCTTGACTCACTTAATTGAGCAAAAAATCCTTGAAAAAGGACATGCAGAGTTTACCTCAACACAATGGCAAAAAATTCGTTCTACAGCCCGTTTTGCTAAAGAAGCATTATTAGATAATAGTTTAGACGAATACAAAGTCATTATCCAAGGCACAGGTTCAAAAGTTATTGAAGGAAGTATTACCTTAGTTCTTCAAGCCCAAGAAGTGAAAGATTTTGTGCTAAAAGGTTTTTTTGGAACTTATAGCTTAGAAGAAGCTTTACAATTAAAAAAAACATTTGGCTTAAAAAAAATGGGACTTCCTTTTGAGGAGGAGCCTTCCATTACAAAACATTTAGCCAAGTTTTTGTCGACAGCTTTAAGACAGGGTCAAGCTCCCAATTATGTATTGTTCAATGGCGGTTCCATGAAACCAAAAGCTTTTCAAGAAGCTATTCTAAATAATTTACGCCTTTGGTTTCCCGACACTGTTATACAAAGCCTAGAGTCTGTAAGTTTAGACTTAGCCGTCAGCCGAGGGGCAGCTTACTATGGAAAAGCAAAAAGAGGGTTTGGTACTAAAATAGAAGGGGGGATAGCTCGAAGTTTTTATGTAGAAGTAAAAACAAACGATACTGACACCAAACTTTTATGTGTTTTACAAAGGGGAGCAGAAGAGGGCTCAACTTTCGAAATGGCTCAAGATTTTTGGATTTCCCCCAATACGCCAGTAGCTTTTAAGCTTTATAGTTCCCATGTTCGTTTAAGTGATACATTTGAACAACTAGTTGATTTTGATCCATTAGAAATACAGCAATTGCCACCCATCCACACAATTTTGCGTTTTGGAAAAGATGTAAAAGCTTCTAAAGAACCGGTGCCTGTCAAATTACAAGTTGTACTAACTGCTATTGGCACAATTGAATTATGGCTACATTCACAAAAAACAAACCATCGCTGGCTTTTAGAATTTCAATTAAAAAGTTCAGAAGGTCTAGACGATGCTATAAATACCGTACAAGATAAGCGAAAAGAAGAAACTTTTGATGCTCAAGAATTAGATAAAACATTGCAACTTATTAAAACCTTTTTCACGGAAGATACTTCATTAAAACCATCTATTTTAATGGATCAATTAGAAAATAGTATCGGGTTGAAACGCAATGATTGGCCTTTAAGTGTATTAAGAGCTATAGCTAAAGAATTATTAGACTTATCCCATGTTCGTAAAAAAACAAATGAACACGAAATTCGTTGGTGGAATTTAATGGGTTTTTCTCTAAGGCCCGGCTACGGTTACCCATTAGATGATTATAAGATGAAAGATTTTTGGAAGATTATCTTGGGAGAATTGCCATTTAATCCCAAAAAAAACAATGTAAATATTCATAAGTGGATTTGCTTAAGAAGAGTGGCAGGTGGTTTTTCAAAAGGTCAACAAACGCAATTGGCCAATGAGATTCTTTCCTCTTTTTTGCAAAAAAATGGAAAAATTGAAATCCAAAATAAAGAAGAATATCAATATGTTGAAAAATTGCGTCTAATTGGTTCATTTGAATTGTTAGAAACATCCCTTAAGGTAAAACTTGGAAACGCTTTAATGGAACGATTTAAAAAACAAGGAGTATTAAAAGGGGAAGATTGGGCTTTCGCAAGACTTGGAAATAGACATTTATTATATGGCACCTATTCTAATCTAATTCCTGCAAAACATTGTGAAGAATGGATTAAAGCTCTTTTAGATGCTAATAAAGTATCCCAAGAACAAAAATTCTTTCTCATATCTTCTATAGGGCGAAAAATAGAAGAAAAGGAGTGGAACATCAGTAAGGGCTTGGTAAACGAAATTATCCAATTTTTTGAACAGTCTGAATATTATAGTCCGCTAAAGAAAAACTTAGAAGAAGTGCAAAAGTTTACCGAAGAAGAAGCAGATGTTATGTTAGGAGATCATGTTCCGGTAGGGTTGACTTTACAAACTTAAAAAGTCAAAGCTTGAGCTTTTAACAAAATGATTATTAGAATAATTAAATAATCTTAAATCACTTACTTTAATTTTTATTAATTTAAGTTCTTTGCTATCATTAATCACACAATTAATAAATTTCGTCATAATTTAACGCTAATTTAATTTTAAATAATTTTTGCAATAAACCTTAAATTAAAGGAATAGTTATGTTTCAAGACGCATTTGTTCAACACAAACCGATAGTTCAAGAAGAATATTTGACTTATAAAAGATACATAAAAGACATAGCTTTAATAGAAACTTGTCTAGAGAATCAGCAAGTTGGGTCTATTACTTTTAATGGCAAAAAATTTACTAAAGTAGAGAGTGAAAATACGTCCATTGAAGATTTTATTCAAAAATTTGCAAATGAACTCTCAGAAAGATTAACCTTTCTTAATACTATCCATAGTCAATTAAAGCAAAAAAATCTAACTATTTTGTCTGCTGATGATTGCTCAGGGTTGATTGCTAAAATTTATAATAAAAATATTGATAAATTAAAAAAATGGAATCAATTTGAACAATTTTCTCCAATCGTATTAATAATCGATGACCAACCTCTTATTTACACCATCCCCAATAAAAGTTGCCATTTTCAAGAAGATGAAAGAGCTTTAAATCAATATTTTGATCTAATAAAAAAATATCCGGAAACTATGCTTGGAACAACCCAAGAGGAATTAAAGGATTTGCCAAGCTATGAAATAATAAGAGATAGAGATGAAATAGAAAAAGTTCGTAAAACGATTTATAAATCTCTTTATAGCAATGCTTGTCAAACGATGAAAGCAGAAGAAGCTCACGAATATGCTATGAAAGCGAGCCGCGTAGGTGTAGTTTTAGAAGATAGATTTTGGTATGTCATAAGAGATGCTGTGAAAACGATAACTTGGAACAAAGAAAAGAACTGTTCGCAAGAAAATTGTTTTACATACAATCGTTTGATTTGGAAAAATACCATAGGACAAAATGTCGGGGGAGCGGCTGTCTTGCCTATAATTAAAGATGAAAAAGGGGAAATAAAAATCCTTTTACAACTATGCCATCGCCATGCTGTGAGAAGTTTTCAGTTAGAAATCTGTAGAGGTGGTGCATTAACTGGGGAAAAAGCAATAGCCACCGCCGAGCGGGAATTAAAAGAAGAACATGGAGCTATCAGCACAAAAATCACAATCGTTGAAACAGGCATGAATATAGATACTGGGTTAACTTCTGCTAAAGCAGCTCTAGCTATTTCTGAAGTGCAAACAATTGGAGAAAGCGATCCCGAAGTTTCGGAAGTAATTATTGGTAAATATGCTGTACCTTATAAAACAGTGTTAAAAGCCATTGATGAAGGAAAACTTAATTTAAAGGTTAGTGGCAAACAAGTAACAGTTGAATGTAAAGATCCGTTTTTGCAAAACGCTATATTTAGAGCCCAACGAGAAGGATTGCTTCCTAGAGAATAATAATCTGAAAAGTTCGATTAAATCCATTAAATGTGAAGCCTCATTCGATTATTGAGATGAGGCTTTACATTAAACTAATCTTTAATAGCTTCAGCTAAAGAAAAAGAGGTCTCTTTTTTAGTCGCATTAATCCATGCAATAGAGTAGTAAAAAATGCCACAGTAAAACAAATCCCCAAGGAGTTGATTTACATAAAATGGTAAAGCTGCCATATAGCAAAGGCCTAAACCTGATATCGTCTTATCGTATAAAGAAGTAGTTGCCCACACACCAAAATTTGTAATAACAAAAAATAAGGTCGCGGAAATTAAGCAGCTAAAAGGAACTTTTCTAGCTACTTTTACCCATCCAAGTCTACTTTCTATTAAAATGGTCAATCCCACGCTCAAATAAACGAAATACATAGTGGAATGAAATCCAAAAACCAAATCTTTTACGATTAGGGGAAGAAAAAATACAGGAAGCGTTAAAGGAGAGGTTTTTAGATAGGTAGTCATAAAAAGGGTCGCAGCATTTAATCCGGTAAAACTAATGGGGTGAGGTAACAAAATGCTACTAACACAAACGGATAATAAAAGAGAAGCGATTAAGAATCGTTTCGAGAACATGTACAGCATCCTGGGTTTTGATATTTTTTGATAAAGATAAAGAAGCATAATTATTTGGATATTAAATTAAAAATCAACAAAAAATATACAGCCATGATCTCTACAAGGTAAGGATAATTAATTATAATTATTTAAATTTAAGTAATAATTATTTATAATTTTTTAAAATTAATTTTAAGAATTATGAATACATTATTTAACTTTTTTAGAAAGCCTGTTATCAATGATATTAGTTTTATTCCAGACTATATTGGTCACGTTATAGATCATGTGGGTGATGACCTACAAACCCATAATCAATTACGTTCTGTATCGCGGTCATTGAAACGACATATCGATACACTTTTGCCTAAACGTGTAGAAGTTATTCTTCAAAAATCTTTTTCAAGTAAGATTTTTGCCAACACTAAAACTTATCCTAAAGATCTCTTGCGCTATGATAATGAGGGGAAAGACAGTAGAATTTCTTTTCGTATTATAAGAGCCCAATATTGGGAAGATGAGACAATCTTTAAACATTTTGTCAATGCCTTAACAAGAGTGGAAGCCTATAATTCCGGTTACCTATTATTTGGGAATAATGATATTCAAGTAATTGGTCGCGACATAGATTCCAAATATTCTTTAAAAAAAGAAATACGGAATCTACCTCATTCATTTTTTTTAGTAATTGCTCAAAACTATTTAGTATATTTTGTAGATAAGAAAACATTGGTTAAATCCCATATTGAAAATCCATTTATACTGGGTTCTCTAGATATTCATTCCTTATTTGCAAAATGTTTTGATCCAAATGATATGATCATAAAGACTTTTAATGACCATACAATCGTTTTTAGCCCTCGCGAATTTCACGTGATTGATAGAAATCTTAAAAGTTATACAGTTGAACTGGAAAAATATAAAGAAATAAAGTCTTTAGAAACTATCCCTAATTCTCCTTATTTTTATGTCTTATGGGAGCATGGAGATGGGCTAAAGGAATATACAGTTTATGCTTTTAATGACTCAAAATTAGAAGTAGTGGACTGCTGGGAAGCGAGTAAAGTTGATAAATTTTATTTTTCTGAACATATAGTCTTAAAATATAGGAAAGAAGATAAAACTCTTTCGTTATTTGATATGGTAAAACAACAGAAAATATTACAAACCCAAATTCCTCATACTTTAAGTGAGCATGATACTATTCAATTAACCCCAAAAGGTGTTTTCCTTCTGACTTATAAAATTTTTAGTACTAATGGAGAACCATATCAACTTAATTATTATTGGAATGTAAAAAAACAATGCTTAGTCAAAAAAGAATTGGGTAAAGAAATAGTGGTTGGCCTTCAAAACTCTTATCTTCTCACCTATCGTAAAGAGCCACCCTATCGATCGACTAATGACGGTTCTTTAAAATATCCAATTACAGTTTTTGTTTATAACCTTTTAAAGGATTGTCTACTCGCTTACCGCGAAAAAGTTTTACATTACGATCGATGTTTAAACTACAATAATAGATTAGCTGTAGAAATTGAACCTGGAATGTGGTCTTATATTAAAATTGAAGAGTTAGTTTAATATTTTATTAATAACTGATATAATTATAATAAAAATTTTAAGTAGCTTATGGAAATTAATAATAATAATTATATTCCTCAGTTGCCAGATGAAATAGTGAACCAGGTAGTCGAAAACTTAAAAAACGATCAACCTGGTTTATTAGCAATAAGATTAGTATCTAAACAGTACAAAGAATATGCTGATCAGTTCGTTAAAAAGCCTATAAAACTTATTAAACAGTATGATGAAACTCTTCCAGAATTAGATAAAATTAGATTCATTAATACGCGTATTTTTTACAACATTGTACCAAAGCTTGGAAAATGTTTTATAATAGCTGAGCGTAAAGTTGATTGGGCTGGCGGTATAACCTTTGAGACTAAATACCAATTTCCAACAACCGATTTACGATCAGTTAAAGAGTTTCAAGAGGGATACCTTTTTTTAGAAGATAATACTCTTCATACAATCACAAAACCAGTGAAAAAAAAAGAGCCTTTTAGAGAAGCAGCAACATTACCTCTTGCCCGATCATTTATTTCCCTTCACGAACATTTTGTTTTTTGCTTTCCTCAAAAAGATTTGTTTATAAAAGCCGAGGCACAGGATTTATCACAAGTTAAAGGAATCTATTTATACGATATCATACCTTATTTGAACGAAGATAAATCTAAATCTTTAAAAATTGTAGAATTACAAAATAATACACTTTTTTATACCGATAAAGATATTGTAGTTGTAGATCAAGAGTTAAAAGCCTATCGCTTCGAAAGTAAAACAAATGAGCATTTAGTTGCTTTAACACCTATTAAAGACACCCCCTTTTTTAAAGCTACATGGGAATACGCGAATCAAAAAAGAATTATTTACTATGAGTTTACAGGACATAATATCGAGGAACGATTTCATCCAAAAATAAACCTCAATGAAAAAATGATAGAAAGTGGACATTTTTCATTTACGTACACCAATGATTTCTGCACTCTTACAAATTTAAAAACTGGAGTCAGTAGAGAATTTAACTTTCCAATACCACTTACATCACAGGATACAGTATTTTTTTCAAAAGGAAATATAGCCGTTGTATATAAGGCTACGGATCTTCCTCAAGAAGCAGATCGACTACCAGATACTCTTTATTTCTATAACCAAACGAAAAAAACGTTTGATAAACTACCATTGCAATCATCTCAACAAGTTTTAGGCTTAGTTGATCATTTACTTATTGTGTTGGAAAAAAATCCTCCTATCAAAATCGATGGGGAAGAAGAGGACCAAGGGTTTACTCATATATTTTACAATGCAGCTAACGGCGAAAGTATTGGAAAAGACAATTTAAGTTTTCAATTCGATAACTATATTATTAGAGATAATGAGTTGCTGGGTTTGCGGGATGGGGAAACTATAAGCCTTGCAATTACTCAACCAGAATATAAACCTAAAAAGAAAAAGAAAAGATAAGACAATTTTGCATCAATTATCATACCGATTCTTGCAAGGATTTAATGAAGCGCATATTGTTTTTTTGAAATTTTTTCCAAATTTCTTCTTCTTGTTTTACGATTTCTTCTTTAAGCGTTTGCTGCATGCTAGAGTTTTTTATGAGAGCTGCCATAACATTGCACATACGTTGAATTTCAAGGGCAATTTCCGGCTTGATAATATGATAATTTCGCAAAGCATTAAATGTATCATTATTATTAGTAATCCATTGGCTTAAAGTTGTTAAGTTTTGCTTTTCAAAAATCTCACTAATTTGGGCTAACGACTGGGGATTATTGAAATTTGGGACAAAAGTTAGTGGCATAATTTTTTTTCTATACCTAAAAAGAATTAAAGCAAAAAATAAAGAAGCGGCTAAAGTGATAGCACTAACAATGCATAAAGTTTTTTTATTTACTTTATTTAATATAAGAGAATATCCAATAATAGGCCCAAAACTTAAGGAAAAAGCTGTTATAACGGAAAACGCAATGTAACTAATGATTCGATCTCTTCTAAAAGCTTTGTTTTTCCAAGTAATGTCTGGATTTACTTTACAAGAACCATTTAAGGGAATTGTTTCAAAAGAAGAGTGTGACATATCTATTCTGTTTTGTTATATGAATACTATTTGAATTAAAGGCCAAATACTATAACCTAGAAGATCTCTTTTTATTTTTTTACAAAAAAACCAAGCTTTGGGTTTAAGAGACGAAGAAGACGTAACAATCAATTGTCTTATAAGATAACAAGTTATTTTTGATTAAATCAAAGACGTAAAGATTTTTAGTCTTCAACTTAAAAACCCAAACATATAGTTAAAATACATGTTCTGCTAACTTATAAATTCTTGGCAATCGTTAAGATTTGTTAATAAAAAAAATTATGAAACTTCCACAGTCTATTCAACATTTTCAAACTGATGCTGCTCTTTTATTAAAAAAAGGGGAGGTTTTGGCTATTGAATTCTCAGGGCCTACTTATCAAATTCATATCAAAGACCCCGCCATTAAAGAGAGCATTTGGGTCTTTATGCAACTCAACAATAGAGGATTAATAAAAGATAGCTTTTGTTCTTGTGAACATTACGAGGATCATCTTTCTTGCGAACACATTGCTGCGGCCTATCTCACTATTTTTAATAATCATTCGCAACCTTTACATATTCGCTATGAACAATCTATATGGAAAGTCCTGACTTTCCTATACTCTCAAATCGTTGCAGAACCTGACCTATTGCAAAAAAAGCAAAAAAATAAGTTTGTGTTTAGTCAAAATGAACAACAAATTTTTTCAATAGAAGCATTAACAGCTGATAGTAACAAGCAATTAAAAGAATTACTATTTACTCGTCCGTTTGAAACAGAAGAAACCTCTATAAAATTTTCCAATTTGACACCTGATCAAATCAAACTTTGGAAAAAGGGAAAAGCCACGGACGATATAAAATATATTTTTTCTTTTTGGAATGATTTAGGTAAATGGTTACAGTTTTTGCAAGAAAAGCATTATCCTTACGTTATAACCTTTGACTATTCTTCAACTGGTATTCCGAATTTTATTCACATAGACTTTGAGCAGATAAAACTTGGATTTTCTTTAAAAGAACAAGATTTGCCAGAAATTATACCGGCTTTAGCAACCATTAATTCCCCTTTAAAAGTGTATGATGGGGAAGAAAATTTTATTAAAGATATTGTTTTTGATGAGCAAATAGGTCACTTTCACATTAATTTTAAAACTGAAGATCTGCTCGAGCAAAAGCCAGAACTAAAACAAAAAGGGATTATTGTTGATCGTTGGGTCTTTATGCCAAATGATGGTTTTTATTTAAAAGAACCAAACAAAAAGTATTTTGAAAAAATCCTTGATCAAGAAAGTGTTTCTAATGTGTTCAGTAATAATTTTTCACTATTAAAACGTTTTTTAATAAATGAAACAATTCATTATGAATCTCACCCTTTACAATACCACTTGTTTTTTGATTCTAATTGGAATTTAAGGATAAAAGCCTATCTAGAAACTCCTGATGATTTACAAGGCAAATATTCAAAGTTATATGACGCATGGGCTTATAAAGAAAATGATGGTTTTTATAAAATTGAAGGATCGTTGTTTCCAGATGTTGAAACAATCATTTCGAAAAATCAAGTCAGTGAATTCGTTACACAAAATCGTACATGGCTAAGTCATATTGAAGGTTTTCAAACTCACCTAGCTAATATAGAATCTCAATTAAATTATAAATTGAGCAAAAAAGGTGTTTTGACTTTTACCAAAAAAATAGTCAAACGAAATGCTATTGGCCATGCGAAAGAATTTGGTTCCTGGATCTATGTTAAAGGACAAGGATTTTACTCTAAGATTTCGACCCCATCAGCTTATCCCATTAATCCAGATATTTCCATCCCAGCCGAACAAATTTCCGTCTTTATTAAAATGAATAAAGAGGAACTGAGAATAATTCCTCAATTTTTTACAAAAAAATGTCCTTTAGAAAAAGTAGGGGTTGTCATCACTCTTAGTAAAAAAAATTTAATAACTGTCGAACCTGAATTTATATTTTTTCCCGAGTATGGATATAAAAATGTCCGTATATTTGATGATTATACCTATATTGAAAATGAAGGCTTTTGTGAAATTCCCTACGAACTGAGGTTACCCGAAAATTATCGCACTTCGCAAGAAATTAAAGCAGAAGGATTTCAAAATTTCTTACAATTTGAATTGGATAAACTTCGAAAATTTGCCACTAGAATAGACCCAAAACTAGAAGCTCCGGAATTTTTACTATTAGTCGCTGAAAAAATTGTTAAAGATGAAGAGGCTGGAAAAGGATGGTACAATTTACAACTTTATTATCAAACCGAAAGGGGTAAAATACCAATTATTGAATTTTGGACAAGCTTAAAGCAAAAGCAAAAATTTCTTCTTTCAAAATATGGATGCATTGATCTTAGAAATAAGCGGTTTGATTGGATTAAAGTATTGGGGAAAAATCGTCTGAATAAAGACACAAATATATTATCTTTGACAACGTTAGAATTAATTCGCCTCAACGCTTTTGATGAAATTGAAGTGCAATCGTCTGAATTAGCCCCCAATCTACTAAAAGAGCTAACTGAATTTAAAATGCCAAAAGAGGCCAATATTGATGGACTTCAAGGGCAACTGCGCAGTTACCAAAATGTAGGACTGCAGTGGTTATGGTTTTTATACCAGCATGGGTTATCTGGTTTGCTATGTGATGATATGGGGCTTGGAAAAACGCACCAATCTATGGCGTTATTTGCGGCGGTAATTAATGAATTCAAAGAAAAGAAATCAGAAAAAACTCCTCGTTTTTTAGTCATTTGTCCAACGTCGGTCATTTACCATTGGCAAGAAAAAATTAAAAAATTTTTTCCAAATCTTCACGTGCTAGTGTATCACGGTAATCAAAGAGACCAAGAGGAGCTAGAAAAACCATATGATGTTTTATTGACTTCTTATGGCATTTGGCGAATGGAAGTAGACCGCTTAAGCCCAATTACTTTTGAAGTAGCTGTGTTTGATGAAATTCAAATAGCTAAAAACCACAATAGCCGTTTACATAGTGCTTTACTAAATGTTGAGGCGCAAATGTGCTTAGGCTTGACAGGTACGCCTATTGAAAATCGATTAAGAGAGTTAAAATCTTTATTTGATATCGTATTGCCCATGTATATGCCAAGTGATTCCGATTACAAAGACTTTTTTGTCAAACCGATAGAAAGAAGTCATGATGAAGGCAAACAAAATCTTTTAAAGCGTTTTATCAAACCTTTTGTTTTAAGAAGAAAAAAAGAAGATGTATTGCTCGACCTTCCCGAGAAAACAGAAGAAATTTCTTACTGCGATTTAACTCATTCTCAAGCTGTATTATACGCAGAAGTGTTAAGTCAAAGTAAAGAACAGGTTATGCGACAAGTGGAAGCTGGAGAAGGTCCAATTCCTTATATTCATATATTTGCTATTTTATCTGCCTTAAAACAAATATGCAATCATCCCGCAAGCTATTTAAAGCAACCTGAAGCCTACAAAAGTTATACTTCTGGCAAATGGGAATTGTTTACTGAGTTACTAAGTGAAGCGAGAGACAGTGGACAAAAAGTTGTCGTCTTTTCTCAATATATTGCCATGCTAAAAATTATAGAACTTTATCTTCAAGAGCATGGCATTGGTTACGCTATTATTAAAGGAAGTACAACAAATCGGGCAGAACAGCTCGAGCGCTTTAATCATGATCCCTCTTGTGAAGTTTTCATAGGCTCTTTACAAGCATCGGGACTAGGCGTTGATCTAACGGCTGCCTCAATTGTGATTCATTATGATCGTTGGTGGAACGCTGCCAGGGAAAATCAAGCTACAGATCGGGTTCATAGAATTGGACAAACGCGGGGAGTGCAAGTATTTAAGCTTGTTACAAAGGGCACTTTTGAAGAAAAAATAGATGCCATGATCTCGCGCAAAAAGCAATTGATGGAAGAGACGGTTAGCGTAGATGATAAGGAAATTATCAAGATGTTCAATCGGGAAGAAATAATGGATTTGCTAAAAAATATAGAAATTCCCGAAACTCTTTAAAATCCAAGTTGTCCCCTAAATCCTAGTAAAAACTTAAATAGACAATCAAGATGGCACGACTAACCCCGCAGTCAAGGGTATCTTGACAAGGTGTTAGATGTGTCAGGTGGGCAGCCTATTTTTAAGTTTTTACTAGAGATCTGAAACATTCTTTTCTATGCAGAATGCAATAATGAAAATAACTAATTTGAGTAAAAAACCTTGTTTAGTTACTGCATCTTTCTCGGAAACATGTTTGTTAATTGACTGAATGTGGTCTCTATTCTTTTTCTTAAAGTATAGATTGTACCTATCGAATACAACCCAAGACGCTGTCCAAATAATTTAGAGTGCGTAAAAACCCTTTAACAAAAAGAGTAATAGGTATGAAAACATCACAATTGAACAGGCCTGCCCTTGACAATTGAAACGCTTAGGTCCCTCGGCAGAGTCAAGGACCTTGGCTCTTAGGAACTTATCTTTCCACTTGTCAAGTTCGGCTTTGTTCAATCGTGATTTAGGGGCGCAACTTGGGTTTTAAATTAAACTAGCTAAAGATCTTAAACCAATCTTTAGCTAGTGCAAATCTTTACTGACTTTCTTTAAAATTCCAATCAATTGGATCGATAGCTGTATAAAAATAACCCTTACGACCAAATTTTTCACCTTCAATTCGAAGTTCCCGTGCGTTTTGGCCAGGACCGGTTTGAAAGACGGTGATATTTTTATGAGATATAACTTCGCCTTGCAATTCGTCTAGCGAGACTTCTTCCCATCCATTAAAAGGGATATACCACTTATTCACATCCGTGTTTTTTTTATCACTTGTATATTTAAGGAGTGGATTTTTACCAGATATGTCAAAATCGTAAATGATTTTATAAGCTTGCTTAGCTTGTGTTTCTTTATTTAGACCTATAACAAAAATTGTTGAAGCGCTCGCAGACATAGCTGTAGGTTTAAATGAAGAGGGTAAAGCGGGAACACTATAATTAAATCCAAAAGGGAGCCAGGGATCTGCATAAACAATTGAATCATCATCTTTCAAAGCAAATAAGCTCGTCGTTTCTGTTCCATTTTCATGAGTAACATTGATGGGGTCTGTATATGAATAATTTGTATAATAGCCTCTATTGGATATACTTAAAGATACAACATTATTTGGCACTTTGATCTTATCATTAAAAAAGTTAAAAATTGTACTGACCACGGGTAAGCTAAACCAGGGGTTAAATCCGTCTTTTCCCGCTAAATCCTTTTCAGGATGATCCGTTTGGTATAATTTCATGTAGTACACTTTTTTTTGCGAAATAACGCATAAGCAATTAGCATCAACAGTCACTTCTTCAGGAAGTTTAAACTCTTTATAGCAACCGACATAAATCGGTTTCCAACAATTGTTTGCATCTGATTTATATTCAGGCTTGTATTTACAAAATAGAACACCGTCGCGAATGATAAAATACATCCTCTCATTAAAAGTTTCTTGAGGTGTTTTAATCTCAATTTCTTGTGGAAAATCTGATGGTTTACTTTTGCGTATTAAATAAGCAAAAAAATTATAGGCATTGATTTTTTTATTGATTTCTATCCCTTTTGATAAAGGATAAATGCCACCAATTGATAATGTAAGCCCTATAGATTCAAGAACTGTTACCATTTTTGCAAGGTTAGGATTACTTTCTGAAAAAGAACGAAGCCACTTTATATGGCGGTAAATAAGGGGATTTTTTTGGGAGAGGTCCTCTAAAAGAGGCTGAATAAAGCCCTCTCCAAAGACTGTAGATGATTTAGCATAAGCTGGAGCAAAAACTGACATAGCAAACCTTTTTTTTGTTAAAAAATGGCTTACTATGGAATTTAAGTCAATTATTCTTCAGATAAAACATCTAATTCATCATCCCAATCATCCATATCCTCATATCCCTCTTCGCTTACTAAGTCGTCAAACCCTTCGTGAGCTATTTTGGATGGATTTTTAGGTGGTGGACTTGATTTTAAACGTTCTTCTTTAGTTACTTTTTCTTTCCCTTTTAAGTGGATAAGAATAGGAACTCCTGTAAAACCATATTCTTCTCTAAATTGGTTGTAGAGGTATTTTTTATAACTATCCGTCATTAAATTGGGATGGTTTACAAATAAGACAAAACGAGGTGGATCAATTTCTACTTGGGCCATGTAGTAAATGCGAAGACGTTTTCCCATGATCATAGGAGGATGATTTCGTTGCAATGCACTGGCTACAAATTTATTGAGTTGATGGGTAGTGATCCTTTTTTTAGAATTTGCGTAAACTTCTTGTATTAAGTCATAAATTTTTTCAACATTTCTACCACTTAAGGCGGAAATAAATAATTTGGGACAATGTTTTAAAAAAGAAGCTTCTTCTTCAACAGCTTTCAAATAATGTTCCATGCGCAAATTTTTAACAAGATCCCACTTATTGAATAAAAGGATACAACCTTTTCCATTTTCTTCAATCATGTTAGCTATTTTCTTTTCTTGTGCGGTAAGGCCATCTTCTGCATCTAAAACAAGAAGGCAAATATCCGCACGTTCAATCGATCTCTCGGTTCTAATCGCTGCAAATTTGTCTACGACTTCACTCTCAGATTGTTTTCTTCTAATACCGGCTGTGTCTATGAAGGTGTACTCTTGATCATCAATCGTAAAGTGGACATCTACGCTATCGCGAGTCGTTCCTGGAATGGGACTTACAATGCAACGATTATCATCTAATATAAAATTAATAAGTGAAGATTTTCCAACATTTGGTCTACCTACAACAGCTACATTGATAGACTTTGGATTATTCGTTTCATCTTCTTCAAGGGCTTCTTTATCAAAGCTTTCAAAAGCTGCATCCAGTAACTCTGCAATATGATATCCTTGGGCTGCTGAAACGGAAATAATTTTAGAAATACCAAGTGATTGGAATTGGTATTTTGCATTTTCCTTTTTATAGTCATCGACTTTATTAACTGCTAAGCATACCGGTTTTTTAGTTCGGTGAAGGATTTTTGCAATTTCTTGATCTAAAAGCGTAATGCCTGCTTGACTGTCTACAACCATAACAATTGTATCTGCTTCTTCAATTGCAATTTCGGCTTGTTTTTTTATATGTTCGTTAAATAAAGCAGTAGACCTTGAGTCTATTCCTCCAGTATCGATTACTTCGAAAGGATAGCCAAAAAAGTCTGTTGTATAATAAAGACGATCGCGTGTTACGCCTTCAGCTTCGTCAACAATAGCGATTTTTTTTTTAACAATGCGATTAAATAGGGCTGATTTACCCACGTTTGGTCTTCCAACTATCGCTAATTTTTTTAATTTTTTCATAATTATAACCGTGAATTAACAGTTAGAATAACACAATGTTAGGATTATATTTAAGAAAAGTTTTAATTGAAATTTTTATTTAAATTTATCTATAGTACACTTATAATGGTAATTCTAATAATTTAATACAGCCGCCGATTATTACTTCTAGCACCTAACTTCTTTATATTAATTTTTTAAAGTCTAATTTAAGCTAATATGGCGTTACATTATCATCAAGATGACATCTCTTTATCGTCTTTAAGACAAGACTTGAAAAATTATTCTTTACAAACCTTTCAAGCTGATGCGACCGCTGCTTTATCAGTTGCTCTTCTAACAATACCTCAAGCTTTAGCTTACGCCGTTTTAGCAGGCCTTCCCTTATATTGTGGTTTATTTGCAGCTATTTATGCATCGATGGTGGCCGCATTTTTCGGGTCATCGAGACATTTAATTGTTGGACCTAGCAATGCGATTGCTATTTTAGTACAAGCCGGTACATCTGAAATTTTGTTTAATTTTTATAGAGATGCAACAGGACCTGAAAGGGAAGCTTTAGCTGTGCAAATTTTAGCGAGTTTAAGTTTCTTGTCTGCTGTAATACAAATGCTCGCGGCATCCTTTAAATTGGGAAGATTGGTACAATTTGTCAGTTACTCCGTAATTATTGGCTATATGGCAGGATCAGCTGTAGCTGTTTTTGTTAACCAGCTTTATACCTTTTTAGGCTTAAATCGCATGCCTGGCGTGCATTCTCTTTATCAAGACATTTTTTATATTATTACCCATGTGTATAAACTGCATTGGCCCTCAACCTTAATAGGGTTAATCACTCTTTGTTCCATCGTTTTGTTTAAAAGGATTGATAAAAGAATACCAGCAGCGATTGCCGCTTTAGCTTTTTCCAGTATATTAGTTTATATTATAGATTACTCAAACGGTCTTTGGAATGGAATTTCTGATTCAGTCGATCTTTACCATACAGTTCCATTAGTTGGAGATACAGGTGATTTTTCTACTCTATGGCCAAATATTGCGTGGCCGTCTTTTGAGTCAGGAGTTTTGAATGCTTTATTGCCCTTTGCTTTCGCTGTCGCTTTATTAAGTATTATGGAAACAACCACTGTATCTAAATCAGTTGCTGCAAGCTCTGGCCAACATTTATCTGTAAACCAAGAAATTTTAGGTGTTGGGTTGGGTAATTTAGTGGCAGCTTTTATTAGTGCAATGCCCATTTCTGGTAGTGCCTCGCGCACTGTTTTGAGTTATTCACAAGGGGCGCAAACCCGTTTTGCTTCCATTTTAAATGCTGTAATTGTGGCCTCTTTTTTATATTTGTTTAGTTATTCCGCCGGTCGAATTCCTTTAACAGCTTTAGCCGCGTTGCTTTTATTTACTTCCATAAATATTGTGAATTTTAAACAATTATCTATCTGTAACAAAGCTACTCGATCTGATGCTTTCGTTTTATGGACCACTTTTTTCTCCTGTATTTTCTTAAGTTTAGATTTAGCGTTTTACATAGGGGTCATTTTATCGATTGTGCTTTATTTAAAAAAAGCAGCCATTCCACAACTTGTTGAATATGATGTTGAAGAATCGGGAGAATTGAGAAATCCTATTCACCACAACGAACATCGCAATATTCGTATTATTAAGGTAGAGGGAGAATTGTTTTTTGGGGCAGCAGATTTATTTCAAACTACACTCAAAACTTTGACGGAAGATGATACGCATACAAAAGTTATTGTCCTTCAATTAAAAAATGCTCGTGATATCGATGCAACATCATGTCTTGCCTTGCAACAGCTTTTTGAGTATTTGAGAAACTCCCATCGTTATCTATTAGCTTGCGGTATTACACAGCCAATTTGGGATGTTTTAAGTGATTCCGGACTTGTTGAGATAATCGGTAAAGAAAATTTATATATATTTGATGAAAAGCATCCTCATTATCATATGCAAAAAGCTCTTATGCGAGCGCGCTTTTTAGCAACTTCTCCAGAACCTAAACCATTGCCGAAAGTTGAAGAAGCCGCCAAATTAGAAGAAATTTTAATCCCACCAACTGCTGAATCTGACACAGTGTAGTTAGCAAACTGGATTTGTTAAAAATTGTTAAATAAGCAGTTTATTAGATGTGCTTTCCAACTTATAAATTGGGGATAGGATTCCATTTTAGATAACTATTGCCCGTGTCAATTTTTTGATAAACCCAGGGATCGTCATTTTCACGCATCAAGCGGTCACAACCTAAAACAAACCCTTTAAAAAAACCGTATTTTCTCATCGCTTCTAAAGTGTATTGCGAACTGCTTGGGAGAAAATGACTTCTAGGTCCATCTGCTGGTGAAATAATATTTTGGTGAAAACCGATCATAGTTTCCCCAAACCAACCAAAAATCGGTGTTTCAATTTGATCTGGAATAGCTATGGTTACATCATTCCTTTTGCAAGAAACTAAATCAGCGTCTTTTCCCCAAGGCTCTGCAAAAATGGTTAAAGGAACTAAGAAAATGAATATAATTTTTCTCATCAAAAGGCTGTCTCTAACATTAATAAGGGAAACCCTTGTGTTTCTAACAAATAATTTTTGGCATGACGTTCATAGAGCCTTTCATTGTATTCTTTTGCACCAAGTCCGGCGCCATAAATACCCCCTAAATACCAACCCGTCTCTAAACTTAAGGTAAAGATCCCAGCGCCGACATATCCATTATTAAAAAGCTGATAGGTTGTGGCAATAAATAGGGTATTTAGGACGAAGGAAGTCACGGCTGCTTTTTTTTGTCCGATATAGTAAAAGCCAGCACCTGGCAAAAGGGCATTCAAGGTTTCTGCTTTTCTAATCGATTTAGATTCTAGATAATAATTAAATAAAAAAGGATCCAATTTAGGATCTAAAAATTTTTTATTTTCTAAACTTACAAAATCAGCTTCGACAATATCTTTTGTAATGGATAGTTTATTTGCAAATTCAGGATTATATTTATTTATTATTTCTAAAATTTTAGCAGCTTTATCACATTCACTATTTTTTTGATAAGAATCGTACAATATAATCAAAAGATCTCCAAAAGCTGGAAATGAAGTAGTTACATTTCTTAAGTCACTACTTTCAAAAAAATCAGTGGCTTCCCCATATTTTTGCCCTAAATAATAAGCTTGTATGATCCCATATTCGGCTTGCAATCTTCTTTCATGTGCCTCTACTGGCATTAAGACAAGAGCTCGTTTATAAGTTGTGATTGCGCGATATAAATCAAACTCTTTGGCAAATACCTCTGCAATTTTCATTTCTTTGCCATAGTCTAATCTTAGCTCTTGTAAGCTTAAATTGGGAAAAGCAGAAGGTTTACTATCTATGTTTCGTGCAAGTGGTGTTATTGTAACAATAGGTTCAATTTGCGTTTTAGTAGGATGGCAAGAAGTAATTAACTGTCCTACTAAAAGTAAAGAGATGAGAAAATGGTGCGTCTTTTTCATAAAAATAAAAGGCCTTTTGACAAGGCCTTACCTTTAATAGCGGTCAAATTCACCTTCAGTATCTTCGATATCTTCTAAATTCAAGAAATCTAATGCTTCTTCAGTTTCATACTTCCAAACAGATTTACGTCTATTTTTCATACGATAAATGTCTTGCTGATGTTTTGTAAGATTTTGAATTTGTTCTTCTGTATCAATGATTCTAGGATGAATAAAGATCATAAGATTTCGCTTTTCATCAACAACTAGCTTATCGCTAAAGGCTGCACCAATAATTGGAATGCCGCCTAAGCAAGGAGTTTGTACTCTAAGTCTTCTTTCCGCATCTCGAATGGCGCCACTGAGTACTAAAAAGTATCCATCAGGAACGTGTACTTTTGTAGTAGTACGGCTAACAGTAGTAGTAGGACCAATGACCTGCTGACTTAAGTTGTTGATTTGTTGTGTTCCACCAGAGATGACACGACTTACTTCTTCTTGGATATCTAACGTAATTAAATCATTATTTCCAATTAGGGGAGTAACGCGTAAACGAATACCCACATCTCTAAATTCAAAGTTTTGAGTAACGATTAAACCATCGTTATTTGCGATCGATTGGGTTGGAAATTGAGTATTTTCTCCCACAAATATTTCAGCTGGCGAGTTATCTTCAGTTAATATTTTAGGGTTTAAAATAACTTTTACACTGTCTCTTCTATCCACAGCTCTTACAAGGGCTGCTAAAGTAGCAAAATGTGTGCCATTGTGTGTCAGGGTTTCTCCAATAATACCTAAGCTAAATCCCACTTGGTTAGGTTGGATAACAGCCGGGTTTGGAAAAGTATTAGGACCTGTTGAGTTTAACATGGCGGGAATGGTACTGCCAGCTGAAATAAACGTTTCATTACCAGCTGTTCTTCCTCCACCAAAACGTGCACCTTCATTAACAGAAAAATTTAAAGAGTCATCAACAGTAGTCTCTAATATTAACATTTCTAAAAAAACTTGTCTTAAAGGTACGTCAATTTCTTCAATCAATTCCTTGATCTTACTAATCGATTGGCTAGTTCCTGTAAAAACTAAAGAATTAGATGATTCAATCCACTGAATGCTACCGATGGCAGATACCAAATCTTGGTTTGTAGTCCCTGTCATTTGTAAGCTTTCAGCAATTCGACTTAAAGCGATGACAATTTGATCCCCTCTTCTAAAGAGAAGTTTGTACAAATAAAACTTAGTTCTTTCTAAATTGCCAACCGGAAGTTCAGGAGTAAATTTTTGTTCCCTCATTAATCTTTCAGGAGAAATGGCTTTGCCAGGGGCTAACAAAAAACTCCAACCTCTTGGTTTTCTTTCCCAGCGTCCTTCTGGTCCTTCACCTTCTCTTCCATAAATTCCAGGTTCAAACTTCCAATTCCCTTGATTATCTAAAGACCATTTGCCAACAGGGGGAGCTTCTCCTTGAAAAGTTGTCTCATAATGCCAAAGTCCAGCTTCGTCGATACGCCATCTACCAGCAAGGGGCGCGCCTGTGCCATTAAAATTTAAATCTTTAGGATTTAAAATTTGAGTTGTTCCTTGCGTTTGATCTAAATATTGCAAAATAGAAATGGTACGTTCTACAAAATAAGGAGTTGATACAATGAAAATGCTATTAGCGGCAGCGTGAGGTACAAATATAAGTGGTTGGTCTTGAGAAATAGGACGAATGATCGTGTCAGCTAATTGAATTAAAGTATCTATCAAAGCATTTCTTACAACGTATTGACCAATAACTAATCCACCAGATGGTGAATCAACACTTTTTAACAATGTATCGATTTGTCTGATATTAGAGGTTAAATCTGTAACAATGATATGATTGGTTGTATTAACAATTGAAACAATGGCAAATTCAGAAAGCATTGGCCTTAGCAATGTAGCAGCTGTTTCAACGTCTATAGAGTTTAAACGAAATACTTGCGTTACAATATCACCAAGGGGACCTTTCATAGTTTCGGGTAAATCTTCAGAAATTACACGATTTAAACTCCCAACGCGTGGGTTTTTATGAATAATTAGATTGTTTCCCTGCTCTAACAAACTTAAATCATGAATGCGTAACTCTTGCAAAATAGCCGTCATTAAATTTTCAAGAGTTGTCATTTCTTCAGAAACAATAGTTACATTAAATTGAATATCGTTTTCGTCAAAGATAAAATTTTTATTAGATATACGACTTATATATCGTAGCAACTCTCCCATACTTATATTGTTAAAATTAACTAATATCCCTTTTTGTTCAGGCGTTTGGGCTTCATTATTTGCCCGTGACTCTGGATTTTGCAAAGGGGGAGTCGTAGTTTGTGGGGTAAAAATAGGAGAAGTGGCAGCATTTACTACTGGAGGAGTAGCAGATGGGGTGGCTGTTGGTGTTTGTGGAGCGGGTAAAGGTGACGAACTACCTTGTTGTTGTTGTTGTTGTTGTTCGGTAGCCGTATTTGCTGTTTTTACGGGAGCTTCAATGCGATAAAAATTATCTTTTTGGTTAGGGTAATCGAAAATGGAATTGGTGTCTGACTTTGAAAATGGAGGTTCTTGCTTGAAATTCCATTGTTTTTCAGTATCAGGATCAAATTTAGAGAATGAAGATGGATCATTCCCTTGTTGTATAAAACTTTGTCCATGAATCTTTGAAAAAATGGAACAAGTAACTAGCACAAGTCTTAGTGATAGACTTTGAAAAAAACGGCTTATTTTCATGTTGTTACGTATTTACTTAATAATGTGTCAGTTGTAAATAAGTGATGTCATAAGTGATATGTTATCACAGAGTAATTAATTAATTTCCAGTCAAAAACTACAAATGCATATGTTTTTTTTGATTTTTTTTATCTTATGCCTGTTCTAAAGCCTTGGAGAAGCTATTTTTAAAATTTAAGTTTTTTCATCAAAAAATTTAAGTTAACTTATCCAAATAATTAAAAACTTGAGATTATAATAAAAAAAAGATTTTTTTTTATCATTAAGAATTATAAAAATAGCAAATAATATATTTTTAAAAAGGTTAAATTATAACTATTTATAAATTAAATTGTTTTCTTTATACAAATTAAACTAATAGAAAAATTTTTTATTTTAGAAAAGACGCGTAAATAGCGTAAAGTGGCATCTACTAATTGCTGAGGGGAAAGATCCAAATGAGTATTTAATTGTTGGAGTAAAATGTTCTCATTTAGTTCATGTACAATCTCTTTAGTGGATGGATAATTGGCTATTATCAATCTATCCCCTGCATTCCATGGAATATGGTATTCAAGTAAAGAGCTATCTACTCGATTATTTGAAAAAGTAGTTATTTTTTTTAATTCTTTTTTGTTATTTTCAAGGTACCAAATGTGGCTATTTTCCTGCGTAAGTGCGTAGATTTCATTCTCATTTTCTTCAAAAAGTACAAAGGATAAAGAAAATGATTCTGGCTTATCTTCATAGATTAATTCATGAAAGTGGTGGAATAGTTCCCTTGTATTTTTTTGTAAAAAGGCCAAAGATCGGATGACACCTTTAATAAAAGCAGAGTAATAAAAACCTTCAACATTTTTAGAAGAAGATTCACCGATCATTAATCCATAAATATTATCTTTTAATTGAAAAAAGTCTTGTACCAAATTAGTTACTTGAAGACTTTTATAAACAGCTATCCCAACTTCTTCCTTTGGCCATTTCGGCTTAATTTCTGAAATTAAGAATGATTGGGTTTGTCTTAAATCTTCTGTAAACTCACTGAGTTGATCTCTCATTTTACGCTCTTTTTCAAAAGCTGGAGATTGTAGATAAGCATTTAGATCAAAAATAAAATCAACTATATCTTGATATCTATTTTTTGGATCAGGCTGTAAAGCTTTTATTAAAATTTTTTGTAAGCCTTTTGGCATTAATCCAATGTGAATTTGGCCATGACTTAATTTACCCAATACTAGTTCATAAGTGATGATGCCAAGAGAATAAATGTCTGAGGCAAAAGTAACAGATTCAGGGTTATCTCTTTGCTCTGGACTCATATAGATTGGGGTACCAATGAATTTTTGCCTATAAGATTGTTGGTGTTCGTCTTTTTCAGTTAATAGCTGGGCGATACCAAAGTCGATCACTTTAATAAAATTTTTATTTGTGACAAGAATATTCTCAGGTTTTAAATCTCGATGAATAACACCGTGGCGATGTAAATGGCAAATAGCATATGCAATATCAATGACGAATTCTAAAGAGCGTTTTAAAGACAAAGGTGTTTGCATTAGATATTGTCTTAACGAAACCCCTTCAATGTATTCCATTGCAATATATAAGCCACCTTCCCATTCTCCATAACCAAACAATTTCACAATGTGAGGATGATCAGCTAATGCGATGATTTCAGCTTCTTTTAAAAATCTTTCAACAATTTCTGTATTGGATAAATATTTTGAAGATAGAACTTTAATCGTTGTGGGTTCATTTGTATCGGGATGTGTGCCTAAATAGAGCAAGCTCATCCCACCTTTTTCTAAAAGCCCGGTAATCTCATACGGGCCAATTTGCTTTGGAGTTAGCGGGATGGGCCAAGATTGTGTAGATCCAGGCGGAATAGTTGGAGAATTTTGCTCGTCATCTACCATATCTAACTATTCAATTTCAGTAATTCTAACACCTAGATTTTCACCTAACTTTAGCAATTCTCCTTGAGCTACTTTTTTACCATTTATTGATAATATTACTTTAGGTTCTAAAGGCTTATGAAGATCAAGCACGGTTCCTGGTTGCAATTCTAATACTTTATCTAAATTCATATGGACTCTACTGACTTCTACAACAACTTGAAGAGGAATGTTTTCTAATTCACCAGTTTTTGCATCCACAGATTGTATGGAAGATGGTGAAGCTTCTGTTTCCGAAGCTAAAAAATTAGAAGATTGTTGCTCTTCTTCCTCATCTTGCCCAACATTTTGTAAATCTTTTTGTAATTCTCTTAAACGTTTTTTAGTCTCTTCATCTTCTTCAAATAAAAAATCGTCTTCTTCATCTTCATCATCGTCATCATCGTCTTCGTCATCTATATCAAAGTTAAATCCTTTGAAATCTTCCTCTTCTTCGTCATCATCTTGACCAAATTTTTTATCAATCATGGAGTTTACCTCTTCAAATGTAATCCTATTCTTTATTGTAAAACCTTTTTCTGACCAAGTACCTTGATAAAAAGGGATGTTTTGCACCAACATACGGGCTGATTTTGTAGCAAAGTTTGGGTCAAAAGTACAAGAGTCTAATAAAATAAAATCACCGATTTTTACTTTTTGCCATTCTTGTTGTTTTAAAGCTACCTTGCCAATTTCAAAACTCAATTCCAGAGGAATAAGTTTTGCAAGAGAACTTTCTTTCCATAATGTCGATTTTTTTAAGGCGGTACAATTATTAACAAAATTTTCGGGAAAAATAAACCGCGTTAAAAAAATGTTATTATTTATTTTTATTTCTAAATCACGAGTAAAGGCTAATGTGAGATCATCTATTGACGTTAGTTCGAGACGAATGCTTTGCTTTTCAGTTAAAGACTTTTGCGAGATAGAAATTATTTCGTATCCTACAAATAATAAAAAACCTTTTAAAAACTCCTCATGGATCAAGTCATTCGATTGAGGAATTTGCAAAAAAGATTCCAACATGGTTTTTAAATCATGTTTACTTACTAAAAAATAGGCTTCTTCTTGAATTGAGGAAAAGTTAATTTTTAAGGTATAGATTTCTTTAGCAAAACTATTTGTTATTTCACTATTTTTTTTCCATAAGCCATTTTTCCATTCTACTTCCAATTGTTGTAAGGAAAATTTAGCTATAAATTCTAATAAGAAATTTTCTGAAAGAAAACGATCTAAAAGTTGAATTAATGAAAATGGTTCTAACCTGCCCAAAGAAGAAGGCATTTCTTTTAAATTTAAATCACTAAAACTTAGTATTTCAGCGCTCACAACTAAATCCTTACATTTTACTAACTATCAATCAATAATCTAAAATTAAGGTTTCCTATTTATATTAAATTAGAACCTAAGCTAATTATTAGCTTTAAACACGTATCAGTTAAATATTACACTGAAGTATTTTAATGGGAGATGTCAATAAAAAAAAGAAGTTATTTAGAAATTAAAAAAGAATGACAAACTAAATGTTTTTCATTTAGAGCTTTTTTATTTTTTTATTTACTGAGAGGATAGAGAATTTTGCTATGGATAAAAAAGTAAAACCTTAAAATAAGGTATTTTTAAGGTTTTACTTTTAAAAATTGGAATCGCTAAAAGGTTATTCCGGTTCCGAATCTTGTTTGCCCTGTCGATTTCTGCCACCACCGCCACCTTGTCCTTTTCCGCCTCCTTGACCTTGCCCTTGGTTACCTTGCTGTTGCTGTTGTCTATTGTCGGTTTGAACAAAAGTTGGTTGCTCACTTTGAGTTGTAGCCACAATAATGTGAACGGTAAATCCTTTTTGATCAAGAGCTGAGCGAAGAGCTCCTTGGTTATCTTGCATAGCAATAATTTTTTGCGCTTCTGGAGTCAAATTTTCAAACTTTATGTTAAATTCACCAGGTGCAGTATCTTGTGTTGTGACCACTAAACGCGCTTCATTAAACATACCATTTTTTAACGTTACCGTGGTTTCCACTTCCCCTTGTGTTTCCATTACTTGCACGCGTTCAACAAACTTTTCTATAAGCTCTGGGATTTGTTCCACCATTTGAGGTGATGCATAATGTACATTTTCAGAGGTATTGCTATTCGGTTGTTGAATGTTAGAGGGACTGGTAACTGGTGGATGAAGCTCTTTAGCGGCTTGTGCTGACGCATTTTGTGTCTTTGTAAATAAAGAGTCTTTTGCTAATTCATCTTCTTCTAAAACCTCTTCTTCAATAGCAAAACCTATTTCATCATCGTCTTTGCCTTTAATTTCTTTTCGATCTTTTAGAGGAATTAGTTCTTCTGAATCTTTTTTATTAGCATCCACATTTTTTATGGCAGCCTTATTCGCTGGTTTATCTTTGTTCGCTTTTTTTTCTTTTGATAAATCAAAAGGGGAGACACTTCTTTTTTCTTCTGTTTTGTGATCAGCCTCGTATTCATGCTCTTCATGTTCATGTTCATGAGAAATGGAAGATCTTCTTTGACCAGGCGGTTCTTTTCTTTGATAGACTTGATCAAATTCTCTACCTTGTGCTGGTGCTTTTCTCTGTGATGCACTAAAGTCAGAGTTATCTTTTAGATTAACCTCACCTGAGGGATTATTAAAATTAATTTTCATTTGTTATAACCTTATTTAATGCGTCTTCTTTCATTACTTATAAAAGCTGTGTTGCCTAATTCGTCTTGTTCCCTAGTTTCTAAAAGCTCAATGTGTTTCTTATGACCTTTTAGCCAGTCTTTTTTATGGGATTCCATTTTATCAACTTCTAATCTTTTTTTCTTAAGATCCTTTTTAGCAGCTTCTAAATTGTTTTCTGCAACTTTAACCTGGGCTTGCTGATCCCTAACTTTTTTTTCTTCAACTAATAGCTTTTCTTGTACAATTTTTAAGTAAGCTTTCATTTGCTGTACTTTATTGGTCGTTGTACCAATGCTCTGGTCTAGTTCCTGACGCAATTGAGTCAATTTTTCTATTTGGTGTTTTTTTACTTTGTCTCTTTCTTCTTCTCTTTGTCTTAGCTTTTCTTTTTCCTGATCCAAGAGGCGTTGTTTTTCTTTTACTACTTTTTCCGCTTCATCAACTCTTCTTTTTTTGACCTCGAGAACCTGTTGTAAGGGATAAACTTCTTTTTTCATTATTTACCTCTTAGCGAAACATCATTTTTAATAGCTGAAGCGTTTCCTCATAAGAGCATTTCTCATCAATCCCTTGTTTTAAAAATTTGTTCACTTTCTCGATATTATCTAAAGCAAAATCACCTGCGCGATCAGAGCCTTTCTTATATTCACCAATTTTGATCAACAATTCGTTTTTTTCATAATTAGCTAAGACTTCCCGCAATGTATTGATATGCTTTTGGTGGTCTTTACCTGTGATCGAATTAATCACCCTACTTTTTGATGCAAGAACGCGAACGGCAGGGTAGTGGTTTTTTTGGGCTAACTCATCACTTAAAATGATGTGACCATCCAAAATAGAACGCACTTCATCAGCCACTGGTTCATTCATGTCGTCCCCAGCCACTAAGATTGTGTAAAAAGCAGTAATCGAACCTTTATCAGAATTACCTGTTCTTTCTAGTAATTTAGGTAAAGTCGAGAAAACAGATGGTGTATAACCAGCTCTCGCTGGTGGTTCACCAGCTGCTAAACCAATCTCCCTTACGGCTCTTGCAAATCTTGTGATCGAGTCTTGCATTAAGATAACCGATTTACCCTGATCGCGAAAATATTCGGCAATAGCTGTTCCAACATAAGCTGCATTTAAACGTAATTGCGAGGCCTGATCAGATGTTGAAACAACAATCACTGATCGTGCAAGCCCCTCTGGTCCTAAATCTTTTTCTATAAAGTCTCTAAGCTCTCTACCCCTTTCCCCAATTAAGCTAATCACGTTTACATCAGCTCTTGCGTTACGCGCAATCATGCCAAGCAATGTAGATTTACCACCGCCGGCTGCTGCAAATATACCAACCCTTTGTCCAACGCCTGTTGTTAACACACCATCGATTACTCGAATTCCGGTAGAAATGGGTTCTGTAATTCTTCTACGTGTTAGTGGATCGGGAGGCGCTTGTAAAACAGGATAAGTTTCATCTAAAATTAAAGGTCCTTTGGTATCTTCATCTAAAGGTTCACCCAAAGCGTTTAAGATCCGTCCAAGCAATTGAGGTCCAACCTTAATATGAAGGGGGAGTCTTGTAGGAATAACTTCAGAAGATGGGCCAATTCCAGTCATTTCACCAAGAGGGGAAAGTAGTACTTCATCGCGAGTAAAGCCAACAACTTCGCAGCGAAGAGGGTCACCGTCCCGTTTAATGAGGCAAACTTCACCAATTTTCACATTAGGGATAACAGCGCGTATTAACATCCCAACGATTTCGGTGATTCTACCATTGACCGTAGTTAGTTGGATATCTTCTAAGCTACCAAGTAATGTCTCAAAGTCTTTGTCCATAACCTACAACTTAAATTTTTAGACCTGTACGTTAAATAACGATTTAATCCCTTCTAACGCTTTATTCAATGAGGCGGTGAAGAATTCAATTTTATTTTGCATTTCACCAACTTTATGTTGAATAGAGAGCATTTGACCCGGAGATAAATCTTTTTTTCCAGAAAGAGCTTGTATTTCAGTGCTCAAGGAATTGATATGTCCTTGTCCTTCTGTTAAAAAACTTAAAAAACGATCAATCGGACTGCCGCTTTCTGGGATATTTTTTAATTCAAAGCCGCCTTTAGTTAACTCTACTTGTAAGTTTTCGTTAATATGTCCAAGACGATTTTGTAATTGTGTTTTTTGTTTTGGATCTAATTGGGAAGTGTTAAAAACTTGTTTAATGTTTTCAACTCTACCTGATAATTCTTGCGCTTGATTGGCTAGTTTATTTTCAGGATTTAAAGCAACCTGTCTATCCTTAGCAAGATCCATAGGACTAACCTTTGTGGCATCATTTCCTACGGTAGCTTGGGTAGAAGTGCTATCTTTATTCATCAACTGATCAAATTTATCTTTGTTGGCATTCTCTAAACGCTCTACTTTATCCGTAGTAGTAAGAGCATCTTTTCCACCACCAACTTTTAAACCTTCTATTTCTTTAACCATGATAGTTCCCTTTCAAGTTACACATTTATTTAAAAAAGGGAGGGGCTTTTTCTTTGTTCAAGTCTTTTTTGGCCCACTCTGAACATGTTATGCATAAATTTTTTATACTTTCTTCATCAGTTTCTTCTAAAACTTCAGCAATAACGGCTTCCCCTTTTTTTCTTGTGGGTTTCGCTAATAAATAGCAAATCCCTAAAAAAGCTTTAGCTAAGTGATTATTAGGCTCGGCTTCCAAAATTTGGGCATAAATGTCTGTGGCTTTCTTTACTTCCAATTTATTCAAAGCAATAAATCCAAGGCCACTTTGAGGGGCGGTGTGTTTTGGACTTAAAACTTGAGCTGCATTAAAAATATTAATAGCACTTATTTCATCTAGTTGCTTTACCGATACAAATCCACTTTCGATTAACAAGGAGAAATCATCATTCTTTAATTCTTCAATTAGCGCTTGTGTGGAACTCGTCATAAATTACCTAATTTATAATCACTTTTTAACTTTAAGTTTCAGTTTTATAGTGTCAAACTATTAACTTAAATAATTCCCTTACATTTAACAATATAAAACCAAAACTTAAAGTCATGAATATTTAAGACCCAGAATGAATTAAAAATATTAATCCAATCTGGGTTACACGTTAAAAGAATTATCCTTTAACGTTACGTGCCATACTTGAAATGGCCTGATGAGAGGCTGTTACGCTTGAAGTAGACATCTCAGACAATTGAGATAGGTTTTGCATTTCCATCTGCATTTCAAACATATCGGCAATACTGATAGTATCGCGATTGCTCTGGATTTGTTCTAGCCTTTCTCTTACTCTTGTCGTTTGATCGTTAACAACAGTAATTAGAGATTTAATATCTAAACCGACATTAGCATTAGCCATAATTACCCCCTAAAGGTATAGGAGAATAAGTACGCTAGCGACTCATACTGGAAATTCGATTTCCTGTAGTGTTATCCGAACACTACCTTCTGAATCTCTTCACACTTAAACCAGTTTGTTTAAAGAATTACTTTTTTTTAAGTAATTTGTAGGGTTGCTTATTCGATGAGATAACAAAGGGATAGGTCAAAAAAAAACAATCTCTTTTTTCTCAATAAAACTAATGTAAGCAACCCAACATATTACTTAATGCTTAGGTGTAAATCTTCCAATCATTTTCAAAATAGCTTCGTATCCTCTTAGGATAGTATTGAGCTGATCATAATCTTCTTGCTCAATTCCGCCTCTTAAAGCGGATTTAATCTGTTGAATCCTAGATTCAACCTTTTTCTTTATCGTATTGCGTTTGACGGGATGTTTTAGTTCTTTTTCCAATTCATAGAGAAATTCATCAGACTTTCCACCAGGTTTTTTCTGCTTTTCTAATCCAAACATTATATTCCCTTATAGATAAATCTTTTTTATAATCTCTAAAAATATGATAACACTATATCTTTAATTTTGCAATATACCCTCATCCAAAATAAGGTTAATTTTGGATGAAGATTTGTTAAAGCTTAACGGCTATAATCGATTCTATAAGTAACATTATCTCTTTCAAGCATAATATAAGAGGGGGTAATTTCTCTAATGGTCATTCCATCTAAAATATCACCCACCGTTAAAATGCGCCCATTTATGATCACACTTGTTTTACTTCCAATCGTTGAAACCCCTGATACATTATAACGATCAGTAATATTAACAAGAGTCGCTTCTGGAGCTCCTTCCGTTACAAAAGAGCGTATGTTGCGAACATGCGTACTACCTTTTAATTGCTCTACAACCTTATTAAATTGCTCTAAAGTTCCATTTGGAATCGTTCCAGATAAACTTACATTACCTTCATTTATTTCCACTTTAATATTGCGAAAACCATTGTTCAATAAAGCTACATTAAAGGCTTCAACCACATCTTGTTCGACAACTATTCTATTTTCTATATTAGAAAGGTAAGAAAAATGGGTAGAAATATATTCTAATACTTGTTCGGCTTGAGCGCGGGAGGGTAAGGAGCCTGAAATTACAAATTTTCCAGGAGCAGATGCGCTAACAGATACCCCTCTCCAACTAGGATTTTTGGAAATAATTTGATTTATTTCACTCCAAACACCTTCATCGATAATGACTCCACTATCATCTACGGTTTTAATAAAATTTAAAGACTGTAAGGCATAAAGGAGTTGATGACGTTGGCTAGAGGTTAATACGTGTCCTACCAATATTAAGCGACCTGTACCACTATTAAAAGAATGACGAATGTCAGGATAGGGAGCTAAAACGTTTTTTAAAGCTTCTTCAGTATCGTATTGTTGCGTAATAGGTACTGGTTCATTATAAAATAAAAATGTAGTTCCAAGACCTGTTAGGATAAATAGTCCAATAACAGAAGCGACAATAAAAAAACTGCTCGAAGATGGAGGAGGTGGGGTAACAATAGGTTCGCTAACTTCAGGCATTGTTTCACTATCTGGAGCTGAAGCTGCCTGCTCAAAACTAGGTGTTGTTGGCACTTGTGCTTCTTGAAGAGGTTTTTGCTCTTCTTCTTGCAATATTTTTACAATAGAGGGCATTAAAGGTGAGATTAAAGTTTGCATTTCACCTTCTCTATCATAGATAACAAAAGAAGTGGTTCCAATATTAACAATAGAATTTGGAATTAACGTTTGAGGTTCAGTTAAAGCGTTGCCATCGACTAATGTACCATTGCGACTTTTTAAATCCTCAATTTGAATTGTGTCATCATCTTTTATAGTAATTTTGACATGTTGACGTGAAATGCTCGTGTCATGGAATACAATATCGCAATGATTTGGGTTTGTTCCAATCACATAGCTATGTCCATTTTGCATCGAAAATTCTGCGCCATTATTTGGCCCACCAATGACTTTTAAAAGCCATCTTCCAGTATCTGTTATATCAAAATTTACTTCTGACAAGGAATGATCGATTGGCTCTTCGTCGTCATAAATTGAATAATGAGGTTCCTCATCATTTTCTTCGTTTGAATATTCATTTTGCGATTCTTCGGAAATAATTTGGGCTTTGCTATCTTGATAAAATCGATAAGTGGTGTTGCCAAATTGAATAGTATCTCCATTATTTACAAAAGTTTTGCCTTGAATTTCATTCCCGTTTAAATAAATGGCGGTGTGATCAGAAAGGTTTTCAATTTCGAATTTATCATCAAATTTGCGGCAGATCATTTGTCTTCGAGAAGCTGCTGGATCTTCAATTACTAAATTTACAGAATGAGAATCTCGCCCTATTATCCATTCCTCACCCTTGTCTAAAGTTAAAACTAAACCTTTAAGTAAACCATCTTCTGCTACTATCTTTGCTGACATATGTTTAATTTCCTTATCAACCAATCTTAAAATTAAAAGAGTTTACCATTATTTTGTTTCTGTGAGAATTTGTTTTCTCCAAAAAAGGGCAACATTTAAAAAATCTTCCATAATTTCACTAAATTCTTTGTAATCAAGGTCATAATCAATAACTCTAGATAAGACTATTTTATTTCCGTCTACGCTTAAACCAAGCACAGCTTCTTTTGTCATTTGTCCAAATAAATTCGCATGAAGTAACTGAGTCAAAATATTTTCTTCATTTCTTTTTGGTGCATTTCCTAATTCACAACTTAAAATAAAACCCGGATTTTGCAAAGTTAAAAGCGCCGCTCCACCCTCAATAGGTATTTCATATACATCGGATGAGCGTAAGGGAAAGGATATGTCTAACTCTTTCATTAATTTATCTAGATGCTCTTTAGTTTTCATATTTCCCTCTATAGTTAGCTCAACTCTTAAGGTTTATCCGTTCAATACCATTTTTTTTAATTTAAAGCATTAATGTGAAACTCAATTAAAGAGTAACACTATTAAAAATTAATGTTTCTATAAATATTATAACAGAAGATTGGAAACAAAAAAGAAAAAGCACGATTTTTAAGATCGTGCTTTTTTAGGATTAGGGCTATTAAATTTAAGCTCTGCCAGTCGCTGCGGCGGAAGCTCTTCTCATTAAATCAAAGCTTTGACGGTTAAGCTCATCAACAGTTTGACTTTCTCTTTCAGTAGAATTGTATAAACGGCCAAGCATTTCGGCTCTACCCCTTGCTACTTCCACTTCAGCATCTTTAAGAGCCGTTTTGCGAGCTTCATCAGCTCTTGCAAAGTTTTCGGTAGCTCTACTAAAACTTTCGACTGAGCGAGAAACTGTTTCAGCTGTACGAATCTTACTTTCGACTTTTTCTTGTATAAACTTATTGCCATCATTTTGCATATCCATCAGACGTTTTTCATCTGGTGTCAATTTAGGATAATCACCTTTCCAAGTTGCCACGTTATTTGGTGGATTTTGATTTGCCGGGTTAGCTGGGGGCTTAGATAATGCTATTTCATTAGGGTGTTGAGCTGCTAATTCTTCAGCGGTGAAACCCTGGTATTTTTCAGTTGGGCTTTTAACCACGTAAGTATTATTATCAAGTTTTAAATTTTTTTGAGCATCGTCTTTATTAGTATAGGCACCGGTCTCTTCTGCTTTAGTAGCTTCAAATTCTTTTTTAGCTGTTGCTAAGGAAGTGCTGATATACACGGCAGATGCTAAAGAAGCGACACCACTTACTATATTAGAAGCTGCTTGGGCAGTCGCACTGGCAGCTATGGCTTCCCCTTTTTCGATAATCATTTTAGCAATATCTTTCTTTTGCTCCATTTCAGCTGCGGCAATTCTCATCTGGTTTTCATTATTCACTTGCTTGATTTCACCAAGTACTTGAATAAAGGCTTCCATGTTTCTTTGAATAGCCGTTAGATGAGAAGGCTTAAAAAAGTTTAATGGTTTAGTCGTAGCTTGATTGCCTTGTACACCTTCTGCAAAAAGAGTAGAACGTGCTTTATTTACATCATATTCACCAACAGGGGGTGGTCCACCTTCTCCTGACAAATATGACCTTGCAGCGGGAGAGGCTTTGGCTAATTCTTTTTCTGCAGCGGATACACTAATAGAACTGCGCTCAATCATATCCTCAATCCCACTTTTTGCTTTGGTAGCTTGAGCTTGGGGCTGATTGTCGGTTTGACCGATTTGGTGAAGCAATGCACTTCTATCAATATTATTGGAAATATTTTTAGTCATAGTTATAAACCTCTAACTTTAGACCTTAATTATCAACTACTTTAATTAAGATTTAATAAATTTAAATTTTTCTAATTTTAGGTACATCTTCTTCTATCTCGCCCGATTTAAGCTGTTCTTTGAGACTGTCATACATCAATTCAGCTCGATTTTTGATAAAAGAAAAAATAGGATTATTTCCGGCCCTTTGAATAGTCATTTGTAAGGCAATATAAGCTTCATTTGGAGAATCGAGTTTTAACATGCAGTCTGCAATTTGATAGGCAGGGATGGGATCTTTAGTATTAATGAAGTAAGCGGTGTAAAAAGCTTTTAAGGCCTCAATCCAATCTTGTTTTTTTTGATAACAAGAGCCAAGTCCCATATAAAATCTATATTGTAAGGGATCTAGTCCCGTTAACATGGTAAATAACCCGATGCTTTGTTCATATTTACCTTGGCGATAGAGTTGGGATGCAAAATCATAAATAAATTCTATGGCATTGCTATCGATATTTAATGTGTCAGCTGGAATTTTGTTCTGATATACCAGCTCTTCTAAAACTTTTATTTGTTGTTTTTTTTCCTCTTCAGAAAGATTTGTATTTTGGGAAACGAGCGTTTCAATAACCTCATTTAATTTCATACATTTTCCCTTTCTTTAAGCGTTTTTTTTAAGGTCTCAGCGGTTAACTTGGAGCGGTCTTTAATAATTTGAAATTGAGGTTTAGAACCAGCTCTTTCCATAGTTAACTCTAAAGCTGCAAGGGCGCTGTAAGGGTCATTTAATTGTAAATAACAATCAGATGCATGATAGTGAGGTAAGGGATTATCGCTATCTAAAGCAGAACAAATAGCATAAGCGTCTGCGGCACTTGCATAATCTTTCATCATGTGCAAGCAAGCGGCAAGACTTAAGTGAAATTTGGGTTCGGTAGAATTGACCATAATGAGTAGTTGAAATAATTGAGCAGCGTCTTTGTATTTACCTGTTTGATACAGTTGGTAGGCTTGTCCATACATTCCTTCCACCATATCATCACTTAAACCCAAAATCTCTTTTGAAGTGACTTTTGTTTCCTTATTGTCCATGTTTTAGTTCCTATCTTGAAATCGTTCTCATTGCGGATCTTAATGTATCAAAAAAAGCTCTAATTGAAGCTGCAAACTCATTACCTAGATTGACAGCACTATCCATTCTAGACTGGGTTTCTCTTGTAGCTTGTGTGACTAAATCCCTATTCGCTTGGATACGGTTTAACCAAATTTGGCTCCTTTGGTTCATCTCTTGTCTAGCTTCTGTCATTCTTTTGCGGCCTTCCTCACCTGTCCATTCAGGACCACCTTTGGTGTGGATTTTTTCTAAGGTAACAAGGCTTGAATTTAAACTTAGTTCAAAGGCTTTAAACTGACCGGGCATGATCTCAATCCACATGTTACCATTTGATCTTTCAATAAATACTCTTCGTTCATTGTTGGGGACGCGATATCGGGAATCACCATGATCTCCTTCTGGGTCTTTCCACTTACCAGCGTCGACGAAAAATTTGCTGTCTAATTCGGAAGCTGAGCGTGTTCTTCCAGGAAGGGCATTATCGGGATAGCGATCATTGGTTCTCCACATTAAGGGCGCAATTTGGGAAATTTGATCCATATTTCTTGGATCTGTCCCTTGGAATATAGGAGGGTGATTGGCCCAATCCCAAGCATTTCCATCAAATCTTAAATAAACGTCTTGGCGCAAAGTACTGTCATACCAAGCGCGAATAAAGATATTTCCTGAACTGTCTCTATAGCGATCTGTTACAGACAACTGATCATCTGATCTTGTACCATCAATGGCTGTTCCATCGCCTGAGGAGAAAAAAGGAACTTTGGCGGCTTGAGCAGTGTAAGCTCGATTAAGTTCGGTTAAATTAATTAATCGATCAGAATAAGCGGCAGCCATTTGGTTAATGCTTTGCATCAATTCCATCAAAAGCAACAAGATATTATTGATTACTCGAGCTTTTTCGGCACTTATTCGAGAAGGAGCGCCAGCACCGACTACTTGTGGATCATTATTCGATGGTAAAGAACCTGGGGACTGCACAAAAGTTTTCCACTCATTGAAATTTTGCCCTGGTGTGAAATATCCATAACGGGCCACGGTATCATTATAAAATTGAGTAAATTGTCTATTAAAAGCTTCTGGGTCATTTCCAACATTGTTGATAAAAAAGGATTCAAAGCTTTCTTTGCCGTTTCCTTGATCCCGTAACGAAACAGGAGAAGCTAAGAAAAGTCCCCAGTTTGTTAAAAAATCATTAGCATTTTTTATATTGCCATTGGGAAAGTTTTGCAAAAAGCTAGCAAAAGCGGCCTGAAATTGATTGTTTCTTTGTCTGTCAGTCAATCCTCTTCCTAGAACCTCTTCTATTTCACTCATTCCAACTTGGCTTTGAAAAAAACTAAAAAAGGCTTGTTCAACATTGCTTGTTACTCTGTTGACATAATCTGTAAAGCGGGGCTCTTTTTTAACATCAACTTGAATAAATAAATCTAAATACATTTGCATAAACTCATCAAATGTATTAGGCATTTTGCGGGCGACGACTGCAAAAAAGCTATTTAAGCGATAATCAGATGGGTGTCCTGACATTAAGGAAATTTTTTCTTGTTCAGTTAAATAGCTGGGAAATTGCCATTCGTGTCCCATGGCTTGATTTTGATTTCTTAACACGTTAAACAAACTTTGAGTTTGCGGTACCATTGCGTACAGCGAATTTGCATCTCTTGCAATGTTGGACACATTAATATTATTACTAATATTTCCCATGATCTTAAACTCCTAAATTATTACAGCCTATCTTGAATTCATATTAGTAGCGAATTTGCGGATCATATCGTTGAGGTCTCTTAAAACGTTGGAGGCTGTATTGTAAAATTGTTCAAATAAAAATAAATAACGGTTTACTTGTTCTTTTTGAGAAGTTTGTAAAGAGCTTGCCGCGGTAAAAGCTGCAGAAATATTGTCCTGAACGCGGCCACCGGTTGCGGTTCTCATCCCTTGTAAACTGTTACTGCTATCCAATACCCAGCTCGAAAATCCTTGGTACAATTTTGTAATATCCCCATTTGGATCTGTAACTCCTCCAAAGGCTGTGTTAAGATCGTTATAAACGGCTGAGAGGCGTTGATATAAACCGTTTGGATTTTCTAAATCTTCTTTGGTCATCGTTTGTTCAAGTTTTGTCATTTGCGCTTTAATACCATCTCGTATTTCAAAAAGATCTTTGATTTGAGTTCGAATAAATTGTTCATTCTCAGGTACAAGCATCAATTTTTCGATAAGCTGGGGAGAAATGGGTTGCCCAAACACCTGATCTCCTTGTTTAATAAGCTCTCCAATCCAAGCCGATGGATTTGGAAAATCTCCCACAGAGGTTAAATCAAAATTAAAGACTTGGTTTAGCTTGGCGTCATTTAAGACTCTAGTTTGGTTTTGAAAATTTTGGAGTCGAGTTAAGAGATCGGTGACTTCACGGCTTATATTTAAAGCATCTTGCATACCACTTAAGGCATTACCAATCGTTTCATTTCCATGACGGACGAAGTTAATTTGTACTAAAGCTTGTAAAGATTGGGTTGAGTTAACTGCGGCTGACTGGGTTGCGAAAATAGATTGGATAAGGGCTGGGTTGCCGGCTGCTTTATTTAAAAATGTTTCGATTTGGCCAGGTGTTAGTGAAGCGTTTGGGTTGGTTAAAAAATTTTCCATTCCATTATCACCCATAGCGCGGAAAAGGGCGTCAAGATTTCTCGCCATATCTATAGTCATGTACGACTGGGTTCCACCAACATTTGAACCATTGAATGTTAAGTCAGCAAGGCCTCTTAAGGCACGATTAATACGATCAGCCATGGCCTGATCAACTTTATTAACTCCCGCCTTGCCATTTGGATCTAACTTTAGAGTATCAATCAATATTTGTAATTGATCGATATATTCATCTCTTATAGTAGTGGTAGTAACTTCCCACTGAATGGGAATGTTTTGACCATCTATATTCACTGTTCTAAAAGTCATCTCTACCTCGATTAATCAATTAACCGGTAAGGTTAATTAAAATTTTCTATTATTATTTTAATTTTTTTTATTATTAATATCAAATTTATACTCTAAACTGCACCCCTTCATGAATTGATAGGTAGTTGCTCTTTTGATTGATCATTCCAGTTTGGGCGAGCACAAAATTTTTTCCAGGATCCATTAATGCTTTTGCAAAAGCAAAGCCATCAATATTCATTTCGATCGTTTCTAAAAATTGGTTTTTCTTGAAAGTAAGGAGTTTTTCTTCGGATGAGTTTATGCGTAGTTCATTTTGAATGGCTGTGCTGTAAGAAGATAGTAAGCCTTGAATGCGACTATTTGGAGATAGGGATTCAATAGAAGATGGGTTAAAATGGGGAGGATATATAGAAATGTCTTGTGAGACGCGAAGGGCTGATTGAGGAGATATGCCTTTAGTTGTAAGTTCTTGGTAAATTGACTCTCTTAACAATATTTCATCAGACACTGGTTTGCTGAGTATATTAGAAGCTATAGTATGACTATCCAAACCAATATTATTTAAAATAAACTGGTTACCTAAAGCCGCTTGTAATTGGGTTGGTTCAAGGGGTAGTTGATTAGATCCATATTTCAAGGTACGTGTGGCATGAATTCCAACAGCCACAGCTTGATCGATAGGCAATTGCAGAGCTAAATTTTTTATATACTCATCTCTAAAATTTTTAATAGTAAGGGGTGAATGATTTAGTGTATTTTCTAAAGCTGTGTTAACAAGGTTTTGAGCTTGTTCAAGTGTAAAACCACGGTTTAGCAAACTATCAACAGATCCTTTTGCGATAAGAGTTTGGTTTTTACCAAATGAGGAATGAATAAAAGGGTCTTTTTCTTCCAATAAAAGATAGGATAAAGAAACAGAGGCAGGAGAATTAGCTTTTATTTGGTCCATTATTTCTGTTTCACTAAGATTTGGAAAAAGATTTTTTGCAGAGGTGATAAAAGAGTAGTAAGTAATTGGATTAGCAAGGGAAGTGGGGGAATTAGACTTTAAGGTTAAGTCAGCATTATGAAGTCCGCTACTATCTAGAACTGAACTTGATATATTGTTATTGTTCAAACCAACATTTAAAACACTTAATCCAACACTTAAAAAATAACTTTTTAAAAGAGATACAAGCTCAGGGCTACCATTTTCCCCACCTGTCGAGGCTACTAATTTTTCAATATCTCCCTTATTGACAAGGTCAAGTAAGAGCTGGGCATAACTTAGTGAGACAGCTTCATTTGGTTGTAAACTTTCATCTTCAGCTAGATAGGTTTGAGCCATTGAGGCACTGTAAATACTCAATGTTAATAGGGTAATATCGGTAATGCTTTCTAAATCATTTGTTACTTGATCAACATTGGGTCGATTTAAATCTCTTAAAAATTCTTTTATTGCAAACCTTGGATAACTTTTGGGTAAGTCTAAGCCTTTTAATTGAGGAACATCAGAACCTACTAAACTTGGAGATACATCACTATTTTCTGTCCCTTGTGAATAAGAAACTGTATCTGGAAGAATATAATTTCCTTTTCTAGCACTTTCCCTTAAGTTTTCGGTGTAATTGTCATAAATTTCCTGCCAATTTTGTGCATTTTGAACTAAAAAATTTATCATTTGAAGGTTTGGTTCAATTACTGCTCGAAATCTCTCGTACCAACTGGTATTTTGGGAAGAAACAAGAGTGGGGACTGTAGGAACGGTTGGTATATTAGTCGATAAACCCTCTTTTGGATAAGGAGGCATGCTAGGAATAGTAATAATTGTACCGTTAAAAGATGGTGGGGGGGTAATGGGATTTATGGGTGGAAATTTTAACCCTTCTAATTGATTATTAATATTTGGCAATTGTTTATTGTAATTGTTAACAGAAGTTATGTAGCTAGATCTTTCTCTATTATAACTATAAATGGCATTGTTATAGCCATACACCTGCATTTGATAATCTTGTAATTTTTGTTTGACGATACCTTCTGGTAACAACCCTTTTTGAAAAGAGCTTATCGCTTCATTTAATTCTTTAGCCTTCTTTTCGATTACCTTGCTACTTTGTTCAATGGATTTGGCGATTTCATTTAGAGAATTATTTTGTGTTTCAATTGGATTAAATATCTTTGAATGTTGTTGATAAATCGGCTCAGCATATTGATTTAAATATTGAAGGTTTCCACCCAATTGGCCAATAAATAAGTATAATCCTTTTAGTAAAGTTGGATCAGACACCAAAATATCTTGGACAGCGCTTTTAAATGCATTCGTACTAGCTTGAATTTTAGCGTAAAAATCTAAAATAGACATGGAAGGTGCATTTAATTGAGGTTTATTTGCGAAGGGAGCTTGTTTATTGGGAGTAGCCGCTTTACTCAATTCCTTTGTATCTATCGCAAAGGGATTTTGGTTTTTTTGGATTTCAACTTTAGATGAGGTTACTTGAGAGTATGAGTTTCTTGAAACGGCATTATTTTGAAAATCTGGAAGTTGAGCAGACATTACATGCTCCAATATAATTAATCTGTATATATAATATCATTTATTACATAAACCATTAAATTAATCTTTGTTAAAGAAATTAACAAGAAACAAGCCTGACTTTTTATAAAATATTTAGGATGTCCTTATTCGCTTAAAAATGCTTAAGATCTTCGTTTAAGAAGACTTTTTTAGAAATGGAATGTTTAAAGTCATTTAAGACCTAACCTAAAACGACTTAAAAAGAATATAAAGGACTTAAAATACTAAAATGAGAATAAATAGTACTTTATCTTTAAATAGGCTGTTTTAAATTTCGAGCTAAATCACTTGCGCAAATAATGGAGCTTTTCTACAGCGGGAAACTACAGTTTCAAGAAAGAGTACTTCGAAAAAGAACAAGACCTAAGGCTATTTTGATCTTAAGTATTGGAGGACAAGCCTGTAACTGTTCAGTCGCTGATGTCCGTTTGGTCGTGTTTCATACGGGATTAAACGACTTTAAGTCAGGCTATATTGAGCTAACTTAAGTCGTTTTAATGTAGATCTGAATGAATTTTAGCTAAATTATATACTGCAAACAATATTATACGTTGCTAACACTCTTATGCCACTACTTGATTTTTATCTCTTTTGATAGTGGGTTCTTCATTATTGGCTATTACCCCTTTATGGATAATAACTTCAGATATAGAATTATCAGATGGAATTTCAAACATTAGATGACTCATAACCTTTTCTAAAATCATACGCAATGCGCGAGCGCCAGTGCCAGCTTCTATCGCTTTTTGTGCGATCGCATGTAAGGCATCATCTGTAAAATCTAATTTAACACCCTCAAGTTCAAACATATTTTTATATTGTTTGATGATAGCATTTTTTGGTTGGGTTAAAATACAGACTAGATCTTCTAGTTTGAGCTCATTGCAATTAGCAATACTGTGAAAACGTCCAACAAATTCAGGAATCATTCCAAACTGAACTAAATCTTCAGGTTCTACTTTGGACAGAAGATAATCTTTTTGATGTGGATCAACTTCTTTTTCTTCAGTATTAAATCCAATCGTTGTTTTACCAAGTCTTTTTGCTATAAGTTTATCTAAATTAACAAAAGCTCCACCGACGATAAATAAAATATTTTCGGTATTAACTTTTATATATTCTTGATTTGGATGTTTTCTGCCCCCTTTTGGAGGAACATTTGCAATCGTGCCTTCAACAATTTTTAGCAAAGCTTGTTGCACACCTTCACCAGATACGTCTCTTGTTATGGAAACATTAGCTGTTGTGCGATTGATTTTATCAATCTCATCAACATAAATAATTCCATGTTCCGCTTTTTCTACATCGTAGTCAGCAGCTTGCAGTAAGCGTAAAATAATGTTTTCTACATCTTCACCGACATAGCCAGCTTCCGTTAGAGTAGTTGCATCAGTAATCGTAAAAGGTACGTCTAAAATACTTGCTAATGTTTTAGCTATTAAAGTTTTGCCAGATCCAGTGGGGCCAAATAGCAAAACATTTGATTTGCTAAATTCAACATCATCTGAGCTTTGTCTATTTCTATTTGCTATGATACGTTTGTAATGATTGTAAACAGCCACAGCTATAGTCTTTTTTGCACTATCTTGACCTATGATGTACTCATCGAGACGATCTTTAATCTCTTTTGGTTTTAAAGATTTAAATTCAAAAGGAGTGGATTTCTTCTTTTCAATAATATCAGAGCATAGTCGTACACATTTATCACAAATATAGACTTCTGGACCTGAAATTAGCTTTTCAACCGCTTCTTCTGTTCTACCGCAAAAGGAACAAGAAATTACATCAAGATTTACACTGCTTTTTTTTGCCATATAAAAAACTCTTAAAAACTCAAGATTTAGGTTTTGGATGAATTACTTGGTCAATCAAACCATATTCTTTGGCAGCTTCAGGACTCATAAAAAAATCACGCTCTGAGTCTTTCATGATTTTCTCTATTGGCTGACCTGTGCATTGTGCCATAATTTCATTTAAACGATGTTTTAAGTAAAGGATTTCTTTGGCTTGTAACTGAATATCAGCCTCTGTTCCACCAATACCGCCTGAGGGTTGATGAATCATTATTCGGCTATTTGGTAAAGCAAAACGCTTACCCTTAGTACCTGCCATTAAAAGTAAAGCTCCCATAGAAGAGGCTTGTCCAATGCAATAGGTATTAACATTACATCCCATCCATTGTAATACATCAAAAATAGCAAGGCCAGCTGTGATGTATCCACCCATGGAGTTAATATAAATATTAACATCTTTTTTGGGATCTTCCATTTTTAAGAAAAGAAGCTGAGCTACAACGATATTTGCTACTTGGTCGGTAATGTCAGAGCCAATAAAAATAATACGATCTTTTAAAAGCCTTGAAAAAATATCCATGGATCTTTCTCCACGGCCTGTATCTTCGATAACGTACGGTGTAAGGGAATTTAGTGCCCGTTTTTCTTCTTCTTGCATTAGAATGCCTCGTTTAAGAGTTTATCATTATAAATTACAACTTATACTTTTTGATTAAAAATTTTATCAATCATAAAGTCTAAAGCTTTGTTTTCTAAAAGCATTGTGTAAAGTCGAGTTTTATAATTTTCCCAGTTAACTTTGGAAACATCGCCATAAACTTGAGAGAAGTAAATCATTTCTTGATAAAGTTCTTTTGAAACTTCTTCTTCGCTCGGATGCAGTTTATGTTCATCTGCTAACGCTTGTACAAGAAATAACATTCTGAAAGACTCTAAAATTCTATTTTTCAGATTCTTTTTTTCTTGCTCTAACTCATCTTCTGATTTGTTAGCCATAGAAGGAGAATTTTTTAATCTATTCCATTCAGAATTAAGTTCTTTGTCTACAAGAGACGCAGGTATTGCAAACGGATGTTTATCTAAGATTTGCTGAGCTAGTTTATCGCGATATTCTTGCTGTATTCGGACTTCTTCTTTCTTAGCTAAATTTTCACGGATTCTTTCATACATTTGCTCTACAGAGTCAACGCCTACTTTTTTGGCAAGTTCTTCGTTGATTTCAGGAGCAATTGGTGATTCGATTTTTTTTACGATAAAACGATAGTGGACAGGTTCATGGTGATGATGCTCATGATCATGTCCTTCATCACAATCGTGACATTCGGTTTTTGGTTGATTTGCTTCAACTTCTTGACCGATACTTGTCCCGATAAGGGCGTTTTGAATCCATTCCTCAGTATTATTTTGATTGAGGACAAAATGCGCGTCTTCTTGTACCAATTTATTTTCTTTTAAATCGTATAGATCAACTGTAACTTTATCTTCCGCTTGTACAGGTCGATTAGACACTTCTTCCCATTTTGTATGATATTTTTGAATTTCGGCAATTTGACTATTTACGTCGTTTTCATTAACCGCATTCGATGGAATTTTTTCTAATTGAAATGAGGAGAAATCAAGATTTGGAAGAGAAGGTCTAATTTCAATTGTAAATTCAATAATGCTATCGTCATCTTTGGAAAGTTTTTTTATTTCAACTTTTTTTACACTTTCACGATTAAACGGATGTATATTTGCAAGACTGATCGTTTCTTTAAAAGCACTTTCAACCATAATATCTCCCCATTCTTTTTTTATTTGTGAGGGGAACTTTTGTTGAATATAATTTTCTGGTGCTTTTCCTTTTCTAAAGCCTGGAACTGAAACTTCTTTATTTATGTTTCGTATAGCTGAGCGATAGTGTTCAGCGCTAAAGCTTGGGCTTAAAGTTGCTATTACATAAACTTGTGAATCGGGAAGATCTTCAACAGAAACTTTAATATGATCTTTTTTGTATTCAGAATTTGCGTTGGCCAAAATATACCTCTTTAAATGAAAAGCTAGATTAGCGGGCGATGAGGCTCGAACTCACGACCCTCACGTTGGCAACGTGATGCTCTACCACTGAGCTACGCCCGCAAAAGAAATTAGAATTTTAAGCGGGCGATGAGGCTCGAACTCACGACCCTCACGTTGGCAACGTGATGCTCTACCACTGAGCTACGCCCGCATTATTGTAAACCTTGAGTTTACTTTAGAACGAAAAAAGCAGTATAAGGAGAAAGTATTATTTTCTTCAACCACCAAATTGCATTTTTTCAAAAAAACTTCACTTTTTGTCAATTTATCAAGAATTATTTATGTAATCCTTTGTAATAATTTAATTGCAAAATTGTGTGGAAAGCATAATTATGACAAAATATATAAATATTTTTTGAAATTAAAAAAAGTTAATGACAAGTTTAAAATGCAATTATATACTGCGCGCAAAGCGAAAAATACCTTTTCTAAAGAGGTCTAAAAAGCGATTTTGCGATAATTATAGAGTGCAGTTTTAAAAAAAATAAAATCTAAACGACTTTATCTTATAAGTTTGGGAAAAAAATGCTAAATTTTAGAAAGTTAAAACAAGACTTTTCTCCGAATATTTTAAAAGATGGAAAAACATTAAACGAAAAAGAAGCCACAAAAGCTGTTAAAATTGTCAAACTAGCTGTTGATCTAATCCGTTTACATTGTGAGGTTGAAGGTAGTTTTGATAAAACCTATAAATGCGAAATAGAAATTGATCGTCGAGAGTCAACTATTACAGATTCCCAATGTTCTTGCCCATACAAATATGATTGTCAACATTTATCAGCTGTACTTTTTTACTTAGAAGATAACTTAGATGGTCTTTTAGTTGAATATTCTAAAGAAGCTGGAATAGATAAAGTTGAAGCTGATGATGCTGAGAAGGCAAAACTCTTAGAAGCTATTAAAGATGCGGAGAAAAAGGAAAAGGCCAGAAAAGGAAAGAAAGTACAAAAGGAATTAATTCAAGAGTATGTTTCTGCTTCTAAAATGCTTGGACGTTCCCCATTTTTTCTTCCAGATGAAGAGTTAGCATTAGACACAGCAGAATTAGCTGTTATCATTTTAAATCCACAACAAGACAATCAATCTACAATCGATGTAAGCTTTGCCTTAAAACTTCCCTACCGTTCAAAACCATTAAATATAGTTAATAGCAAAGAGTTTTTAGATTCCATAAAATATGGAGAACCTTTTTATATAGGAAATAAACAATATTTTTTTAGCTTTAATTCATTTGACACAATTACTTCTCAAATCATTCGAAAAATTATAGATTTTGCAAGATTTTATGAGCAAAAAGAAGAAAAATATCAAAAAGTTGTTTCTATAGAATTAGAATCTTTTGGTTCTATATTGGCGCATGTATATGAAAATGTTCCAACATCTAATCATAAAGCATTAAGAGGAGATGAAGGTGAAGGGGAACTACAGAACTGTCCTTGTTTTTTTGTAAATTGCTTAGAAGAACCTTTAAAATTAGCTAAATTACCAACCAAAATTAAAATAGATTTAGAATATCTAGAAGTTCCAGCTCCTAAAATTTTGTTAAGTCCCCATCTGCTATTAGATAACAATGAAATAGTTAATTTACATGAACCTAAATTATTAGAATGTTCACAGCCTGGATTTATCCATAATAACGTTTTCTATCGCTTTGAAAGTAATATTCGAAGAAAGCACTTGCGAAATTTATCTTCTTTTCAAGAAGTAACAATTCCTGAGCCATTATTTGGTACTTTCGTAGAAAATTCTATTCCAGAACTTATGAAATACGCTTTAGTGTCGAATCGCGAAGTAATGGATAAATTTGTCACTTTGCCATTTGTTGGAGAATTAAAAGCTGAATGCAATATCAATTATTTAGACGGTGAATTAGAAGCGTGTCTAAATTTTATATATGGAGATAAAAAGGTTCCAATCGTTGATGCTCCATTAACAATTGAACACTTAATTCAATTTGTAAATAAAGAAGGGATATTAGCTCGTAATTTAACTGTAGAGCAAAAAATTATCAAAGATTTGTTTCAAGATTTTAATTTTGATCCCGTCCAGGGAGTATTTAGTATAAAAAATGATAAAAAAATTGTAGAGTTCATGACCGATGTAATTCCTCGCAATCAACATCATGTAACTTTCAATTGTCCTCAAAATTTACTTGACCAATTCCTATATGATAATAGTCATTTTACCTTATCTTTAAGAGAGTCTGATCGGGTTGATCAATATGAAGTAGATTTGCAAGTTGATGGTTTTTTAAACGGACTAACATTAGAGCAATTATGGGATTGTCTTTCTTCCAAAAAATCATTTATTGAATTACTTCCGCCAAAACGCACTAGTCGAAAAAAATCGGATACGTCAAAAATTCACAAAATCCTTGTATTGGATTTAGAGAAAATAGCTCCAGTTATTCAGGTATTTGACGAAATAGGCATTTCAAGACTTGATAACCACAAAGAATTAAGACCCTTATGGAGCCTTGCAAGTATTGAGCCTTCTCAATTTAAAAACTTGCCGATCAATTTTTCTATGACAGATAAATTGAAATACATCCAAGATCAAATGCTTGGTAATAAAGAAATTATAACAAAAGAAATTCCAAACTTAATACAAGCCAATTTACGTAGTTATCAAACGGAAGGTGTCGCTTGGTTAGATCGATTAAGGCAAATGCATTTAAGTGGTATCTTAGCGGATGACATGGGTCTAGGGAAAACTCTACAAGCCATAATTGCTATAACGCAATTTAAAATTGATCATCCAAAAGCTTTGTCATTGATTGTTTGTCCAACTTCTTTAGTTTACAATTGGAAAGAAGAATTTTATAAATTTAATCCACGTTTAAAGACTCTTCCAGTTGATGGAACCCCATCACAGAGGAAAAAGTTACAAAATGAAATACTCGATTATGATGTTATCATTACTTCATACAGCTTATTGCAAAAAGATATTGAATTTTACAAAACGTTAACATTTGGCTATTGTATTTTAGATGAAGCTCAACATATTAAAAACCGCGGAACTAGAAATGCCAAATCGGTTAAAATGATACAAGCTTCCCATCGCTTAATATTGACTGGAACCCCAATTGAAAATTCCTTAGATGAGTTGTGGAGTCTATTTGACTTTTTGATGCCTGGACTTTTAAGTACCTACGATCGGTTTATAGAAAAATACATTAGAAATCCTTATTCTAGTGAAGGAAGCTATCTGGATAATTTACGCAAAAAAGTATCTCCTTTTATTTTAAGAAGAATGAAAAAGGATGTATTATCTGAACTTCCTTCAGTTTCTGAAATAGTATATCATTGCCATTTATCAGAACCGCAAAGAGAACTTTACCATTCTTACGCAGAATCGGCGCGAGAAGAATTATCTCAATTAGTAAAAAAAGAAGGTTTCGATCGAGTTCAAATTCATGTACTAGCAACCTTGACACGCTTAAAGCAAATATGTTGCCATCCGGCAATTTTTGCCAAAGAAACACCAGAATATGGTGATTCGGCGAAATATGATATGTTGTTAGAGTTGTTACAAACACTTATTGAAGGAAAACACAAGACAGTTATATTTAGCCAGTACACACGTATGTTAAATATTATGCGCAAAGACTTAGAAAGACTTGGCATAAGCTTTGAATACTTAGATGGTTCTAGCAAAAATCGTTTAGGAATTGTAAAAAAATTCAACGAAGATCAAAATATTTCTGTTTTTCTTGTCTCTTTGAAAGCTGGTGGATCTGGTTTAAATTTAGTAGGTGCAGATACTGTTATCCACTATGATATGTGGTGGAATCCGGCTGTTGAAAATCAAGCTACAGATCGTGTGCATCGGTTGGGACAAAAAAATGCAGTGTCTTCCTATAAGTTGGTTACTTTAAATACAATCGAAGAAAAAATCTTAGAATTGCAAAATAGAAAACGAAATTTAGTAACTAAAGTGGTGAGTTCCGATGAAGAAGCAATCACAAAATTGACATGGGAAGAAGTGTTAGAATTATTACAAACTTAAGAGATACATCTTTTTCATGAAAAAGTGTAATGGTAGATTACAAAAGCGGTAAATATGACAAAAAAAACGAAACCCGGGTTCAATATTTCAGCAAAGCAATTTTACAATGCTGCATTTGGACAACTAAATAAATTTCGTGGCGTTTTTTCAAATGATATTGGTATAGATTTAGGAACGGCAAATACTTTAGTCTTTGTTAGAGGAAAAGGCATTGTTTTAGCAGAACCTTCTGTTGTAGCTGTAGATTCAGATACAAATGAAGTATTAGCAGTGGGACAAAAAGCTAAGGCTATGCTTGGCAAAACCCCTCGTAAAATACACGCTGTACGACCAATGAAAGATGGCGTTATTGCTGATTTTGAAGTAGCTGAAGGAATGTTAAAGGCGTTAATTAAGCGAGTTACCCCTGCAAGAAGCTTATTTAGGCCAAAAATACTTATCGCTGTCCCGTCTGGAATAACGGGAGTCGAAAAAAGAGCTGTTGAAGATTCTGCTTTACATGCGGGAGCTCAAGAGGTTTTTTTAATTGAAGAACCAATGGCAGCAGCGATTGGAGTCGATTTACCCGTGCACGAAGCTTCTGGTAATATGATCGTTGATATAGGTGGCGGAACGACTGAAATTGCTATCATTTCGTTAGGTGGCATAGTCGAAGCTCGTTCTCTTCGTATTGCAGGTGATGAATTTGATGATTGTATCATTAATTACATGCGACGAACCTATAACTTAATGATCGGTCCTCGTACTGCTGAAGAAATAAAAATGACAATAGGTTCTGCGGCACCACTTGGTAGCAACGAACTTGAAATGGAAGTCAGAGGTCGTGATCAAGTTGCAGGGCTCCCTGTTACCAAAAGAATTAATTCAGTTGAAATTCGAGAATGCTTAGCTGAACCTATTCAGCAAATTATTGAGAGCGTTAAATTGACATTAGAAAAATGTCCTCCAGAACTTGCAGCAGATCTTGTCGAAAGAGGGATGGTTTTGGCAGGTGGGGGAGCATTAATTAAAAGATTACCAGATGCCATTATGAATGCAACAGGTCTACCTGTTATTGTCGCACCACAACCTTTGCTTGCAGTATGCCTTGGAACAGGACGTGCCCTACATTTTCTAGACAAATTCAAGCAAGGCAAATCTCGTTAAAGGTTTTATGAAAGAATATACCCAGAATAGTGTTTTATCAGGTTGGGTAGAAAAGTTAACCAAGCTTTGTCAACCAGACAGTGTGCATTGGTGTGATGGCTCAGAAGAAGAGTACAATGCACTTTGCGAGCAAATGGTACAATCTGGCACTTTAATCCCATTAAATTCATCTCTTAGACCTAATAGTTATTTATGTCGCTCTGATCCACAAGATGTAGCAAGAGTTGAAGATCGCACCTTTATTTGCTCACAAAAAGAAATTGATGCAGGTCCTACTAATAATTGGTTTGATCCTCATAAAATGAAAGAGAAGTTAGAATCTCTTTTCAAAGGGTGTATGCGTGGAAGAACAATGTATATTGTCCCTTATAGTATGGGCCCAATAGGTTCTTCTATTTCCCACATTGGAGTGCAAATCACAGATTCACCCTATGTAGTTTGTAGCATGAAAATAATGACCCGTATGGGTCAAAAAGTTTTAGACACTCTTGGTGATAAATCTTTTGTACCATGTATTCATTCGGTGGGAATGCCATTAAATAATGGTGAAAAGGATGTTCCTTGGCCTTGCAATCCTTCTCAAAGATATATCGTTCATTTTCCAGAAGAGCGAGAAATATGGTCGTATGGGAGTGGATATGGTGGAAATGCTTTATTAGGAAAAAAATGCTTTGCTTTAAGAATTGCTTCTGTAATGGCAAGAGATGAGGGATGGCTTGCTGAACATATGTTAATTTTAGGGATCACAAATCCTCAAGGAATAACAAAATATATAGCAGCAGCCTTTCCAAGTGCTTGTGGAAAAACTAACTTAGCCATGTTAACACCGACAATCCCTGGTTGGAAAATACATACCGTTGGTGACGATATCGCTTGGATGAAATTTGGTAAAGATGGCAGGTTGTATGCTATAAATCCTGAAGCTGGTTTTTTTGGAGTAGCCCCAGGGACATCTTTTAAGTCAAATCCCAATGCTATGTATTCAATGCAAAAAAATTCAATCTTTACAAATGTTGGATTTACAGACGATAAAGACGTTTGGTGGGAAGGAATGACAGACACGCCTCCAAGTCATTTAATTGATTGGCTAGGTCATAACTGGCGTCCTGGATCTAAAGAAAAAGCGGCTCATCCTAATGCACGCTTTACTGCACCTGCTATACAATGTCCAGTCATTGACCCTGAGTGGGAAAATCCTCAAGGAGTGCCAATTTCAGCGATACTGTTTGGAGGAAGACGTTCAAGTGCTGTTCCTTTAGTAACTCAAGCATTTGATTGGGAACATGGTGTATTCCTAGGAACTAGTATTTCCTCTGAAATGACAGCGGCAGCAGCTGGTGAAATAGGAAAGCTTAGACATGATCCTTTTGCTATGCTTCCCTTTTGTGGTTACAATATGGGAGACTATTTTAAACATTGGCTATCATTTAAAAATAGACCATCCTTACCAAAGATTTTTACAGTTAATTGGTTTCGTAAGAATGATAAGGGAGAGTTTTTATGGCCAGGTTTTGGAGAAAATTCAAGAGTTTTAAAATGGATTTTTGAAAGAACTGACGGGAATGAAAATTATACCAAAACACCAATTGGTTTAGTCCCACAAGCAAAAAGTTTAGATCTTCATAATCTAAAAGTTTCAGAAGAGCAAATGGATGAACTTTTAGATGTTAACGTTGATATTTGGAAAAAAGAAGTTAAGGAATTAGAAGAGTATTATAAATTATTTGGTGATCAATTGCCGGATGAAATAACCCATCAATTAAAAATGTTAAAAGAACGTTTATGACAAATGAGCAAAAAACGTTAAATAAGATATTCGTTTACTTAATTATAAGTGGATGCTGCAATATCATTTTACTTTTTGCTTTATTATTTGTCGTTTTTAAGGAAACGCCGCCACAACCATTTCTTATGCCTAAGCCTCAAGAAATGGTTGTAACAAGTGATAAATCTAATGGAGAATGGATAAAAATTTATAAAAATCTCTCCACTAACGAATTATATTCTTTGCTTAGCAATTCAGAAAAAGTTGACGAAGGGTATACTAAAAGAGATTTAGCACTAGCTACCTTGGTGAATTTTCATTATTTCGACCTTAAACGCGCCATTCAAAAAAAAGTACAAAAAAGAAGAGCTTTAACCCCTTTAGTACGTAATGGTAAACCTCTAGAAGTTGTGTTATTTACAGGTCTTGACGATCAAGACTTTTTAGCTATACAAAATTTTATAAAAACTGAAAAATGGCCAATCACTACTAGAGGTCTTTTTAAACAATTAAAAAAAAACGAGGATTCTTCGCTTGAAGATGCTTTTTACTTAACCCCTGAATTTTCAGCTATTGAAGCGCTTTTTTCACGCTCTAAAATTCCATTAAGTAAAAAAGAGATTTTAAATATTTTATTAGAAGGAACTTATAGCACAATTGAATCGTTTTATGACCAACAAAAAGTAGTGCAAGACCTATCATCTTCTAATCGACAAAAGTTTTTGTTAAAGTATATAGAGCAAAAATCTTCTGCTGCAGCTTTAAGTTTATTAAAAACAGATCCAAGTTTCGCAGTTAAAAAATTAGATGATCATCATATAATTTTATTATTAGAATTATTAAATGAAAAAAATCCTTTAATCGAACGGTTTGCTTTAGCGCTGCTTGCAAGTCCAAGAAGTGATGAGGTTTGGAAAGCGGCAGCAAATCGGTTGTATGCCTTGTCTTCAGAAAAGCCTCCAGAAAAATTTGATCATCAACAAATTTTGGCTCATTTTTTTCCAAAACCCATTTTAATGAATAAACCTTTAATGGAAGTACCGCTAGAAAAGGCAAAGCCACCAGCGCCTTCAACCCCAACATTTATTCCTCGTGATAAATTGTATGTTGTTCAAGAAGGTGATTCTCTTTGGAAAATATCTCGTCGTTTTAAGTTAAGTGTGGAAACTATAATAGATCATAATCAGTTAAAATCAGATTTTTTAAAACCTGGAACCGTTCTAAAAATTCCTTTTTAAAGTATTGATTATAAATTTCTTAATAGAATATAATGGTAGCTTAAATAAAGATTTTCACGATGACTAATTTATCCACTTTAAGTAATGAAATTTCCTATCGATTTTACTATTATATTCACACTAAAGAAAATCTTCCCTTAGCAGTAAAAAAAATTTGTTTACTTAACTGTTCCGCTACATTTTTGATCACTTCTACCGTTGATTTAGCCATTGGAGTTTTGTCTTCTTGCGCTAATCTTTTAACCCTTGGTTTAATCAATAAACTTCACGATTATAGTTTATTTACTTTAAAATCAGGTGCTAATGGTTTACTTGCAAAACCGTTTGGATGTTTCCTCCAAGCTTTAAGTGATTTAAGTCTTAAAAATGAGCGATATCTCTTTAAAGATTCTCAAAATCTTATGGATCAAAGAAACGGATATCTAACAGATTATATTTATTCGTTTGGTGAAATACCTACCAAACTTACAAGCCAGGCTGAGAATTTTTTAGGCAGACATATTGGATCTAAGTTATCTTATCCTCTTTTGCTTGTATCTTGTGCAATTACCAGAGTTGTAGATCTTTTATTAGGTGTTGGTGCAAGTGCTATCGCTATTTTAACTTTTGGACAATTTGAAAAAATAAATCAATTGGCTTTTAAAGCGTTACAAGCTCCCGCTATTCTCTATGATATTTTTTATACTGTTACTCTAACGATTAATCCCTCCGCTTAAACTCATAATTGTGCACACATCTCGATTTTTGTTAATATAGCTTGCAGATGTGTAATTTACGCGTCGAAGTCAAGTTCTTAAAAGCTCTGTAAGATGTGGAAATGCAAATGCTTTAGTTAGAATTAGCTAAAGAGACGACTTTATGAGGAAATACTGAATGCATATGCGATAATAAAAATGTTCCCTTTAGGTTAGACGATCCTGTTCTTGCTTGAATTGGTATTTTATTCGTGATAGCGCTAAAGGCTATTTCAAACGGATCATTTATAGTCATTGTTTTTAATTTTATTTAATGTAAAAAGTAAATAAGTGGTAATTTACATTGTTTAACATTATCAACATTACTCTACATGAGAGGATAAATGTTTAAAGATAAAAAGTTTTTATGGATTTTATTTATATCCATATTAGTTGTTATTTTAGAAATTCTCTCGCTGGCTGATATAATGTTGCCACCTTATTTGAATATTCCCTTACTAGCTTTGATAATTTTAGGTATAGGTCATGCAACACTTTGGCATGGCTTAAAGTCTCTTTTAACGCTAAATTTTAAGAATATAAATGCTTTAATGTTAATAGCTGTAATGGGAGCGTTTTATTTAGAACAATATGAAGAAGCAGCTGTAGTAATTGCGCTTTATACCTTAGCAGAAAAGTTAGAAGACATCGGAATTGCTTATAGCAAGTCAGCGTTAGATGGATTGATTGCTAAAATGCCGAAAACCGTTTTAATCAAGGGAATGGAAAATCCGATTGCTATTGAAGAAGCAAAAATCGGTGATCGCATGCTTATAAAACCCTTCTCAATGATACCTTTAGATGGAAAAATACTAACTGGAACATCTTATGTAGATGAGTCTACAATCACAGGTGAGCCTATTCCACAAGATAAATTTATCGGAGATAAGATATATGCTGGTACATTAAATAAACAAGGGTATTTAGAAGCAGAAATTGTTAAAACATCAAAAGATACAACCTTTGCAAAAATCAATGAGTTAATGTTTAATGCTACAAAAACCAAAGCACAAACCCAAAAATTCATAGAATCTTTTTCTAAAATTTATACACCATTAGTAATATTGTTATCTTTTTTATTAATTATAATCCCTCCTTTGTTATTTGGGGAATCTTTTAATCTTTGGTTGCTAAAAGGTATTTCCTTATTAGTCATCGCTTGTCCTTGTGCATTAGTTATAGCAACGCCGATATCAATTTATTCATCAATTGGCAATGCTTCTAAAAAAGGAGCACTTATAAAAGGAGGCCGTTATTTAGAAGCTATAGGACAAATTGATGTTTTCGCTTTAGATAAAACACGAACTTTAACTTACGGTGAACCAATAGTTACTGATATTTTAACTTTTGGCAATGTCACTAAAGATGAATTGCTCGCTTGTGCAGCAGGTATTGAAATATTTTCTGAACACCCTTTAGCACAAAGTATAGTTAATGCAGCTAAAGAGGGTAAATTAACTCCACATGATGTGGAAAATTTCCAGAGTTTAGTAGGAAAAGGAGTAAAAGCTGATTGTTTAGTATGTGAAGATAAACATCATTGTATTGGTAAACTTCCCTTTATTTTAGAAGAGCATGAAATACCTCAAGAGATAGTTGATAAAGTTGAAGAATTACAATTACAAGGAAAAACTTCTATTGTAATTGCCACTCATGGTGAAGTGGAAGGTATTATTGCTGTTAGTGATCGAATAAGAGAAGAAAGTCAAGCATTGATAAACGGTTTAAAGAATTTAAAGATCAAACCTATTATGTTAACAGGGGACAACTTACCTGGAGCTAAAATAATAGCTGAAAATCTTGGTATTAATCAAATAAAAGCCAATCTACTGCCAGAAGATAAAGCTAATATTGTGAAAAAACTTATAACTGAAGGAAAAATGGTGGCTATGGTGGGAGATGGCGTAAACGACGCTCCAGCTTTAGCGTTATCTAATGTAGGCATAACAATTGGATCTTTAGGCAATGATATGGCTTTGGAAGCAGCTTCGATTGTTGTTTTAAATGATAGATTAGATATTATTCCCTTTTTAGTAAGGCTTGGAAGAAAAGCTATTCGTACCATTCAATTTAACTCAGCTCTTGCGATAGCAGTTAAATTGCTTTTCATAATATTAGCGATTGTGGGAATTACTGGATTGGCTGCAGCTATTTTTGCAGACGTTGGTGTAACCATTATTGTTATGCTAATAAGCTTGCGTTTGCTTAATTACACATAAGATAGTCTAAATAAATTCGTGCATAATATTAATTTAATAATTGACATGTACCATAGGTTACGTGTAACCTATGGTACATTTAAAACGGAGTTATTATGCAAGCAGTAACAATAGGGACTTCTCAAAATGTGCATTTGCCATTTCAAACGCGTTCTAAGCAAGAAATCGAAAGTAGCCTTTTGCAAATTTTAAAAGAAATTGAAATACAAAAAGAAAAGAAAATTTCTAAAGCAAATATTATTAAATTGACTTTGAAAGAATATTTTTTTGAATTTAAGGAAAAACCATTTATAAACTTATTTAAAACAACTTTAGTTGTTGTAGCAGTTGCTATGTGGCACCCACTTTTTGTAGGGTCTGTCGCTTGCTTTAACGCTTATTTAGGGCCTTGGGAAAAAGTGTTTACAGGAACTGAGGAAGGTTATCATGAATCGCAAATTGTCTCTAATTTAGGACATTTTGCTGGTTACATTGCCGAAGGTATAGCTATTAATGCAGGGGCTTTAGGATTTGCTTTTTGGCCTGCTTATAAAAAGGCTTATTACTTTCAGATAGAAGAAATATACGATTTTTTTTTAAGTAATTCCAATTTAAAGACCGAAGAAAAAGATCTTTTATACGATAGAAAACGTCAAGAATTAGCTGCTTTAAATTTGTTAACCCATTCTTTTTTAGAACATGCAAGTAAAAAAATAAGACAACTAGATCCTTGATTTCATAAATTAATTTTATTACTGTATCAATAATAATTGATTGATGGCATTGTGATGATTTAGGATAAATTATAACAATATAAACTTAAATAATTTAAAAAATTTAATTTTTTGTTATAGGAAATCATTATAAAAATGAGGTTAAGCTATGGTTTCTAGTTAATATGAAAAAAATTCTTTTTTTTATATATCTAATTAATTTTTCTCATTTTTATATGGCGGATGAGAATTTTCAAGAACTTAGCTTAGATCATGCTGTTTATAGAGCTTTAATTCAATCATTAGAACTTAAGATTGCAGATGATAATGTTAATGCTGATCGCAATTTGGTTAGACAAGCACGTTTAATGCCAAACCCTAGTCTATACTATGAAGTAGAAGATTGGGGTGGTAATAATCAGTGGAAAGGTTGGGATAACCGTGGTGAAAGATATTTTTATTCTCAATTGTTTGAAACTGCAAATAAAAGAATACTACGTACTGAAACCGCAAAATTTCAATTTTATGCGTCTTTAGTTGGATATGATGTTGTCAAATTAATTTTATTAAACCGTTTAACCAAAGCTTTTATTAGTGTAGCAGCCGCTCAAGAAATGCTAAAGCTTACTCAAGATCAAGCAAGCATAGCAAAAAAAATGCTTAATATAGCAACTAAAAAAGTAGAGGCTGGTAAAGTATCTTATATTGAACAAAACAAAGCCCAAGTAGCTTATTCTGCGTCAATAGTATCTTTGCAAAGAGCAGAAACAAACTTTAAAAATTCAAAAAAAAAATTATCAATACTTTGGTCTGAAAGTTATCCTGATTTTGAAAAAGTACTTTTTTCTTTTTATGACATTATATCACCAGATCCTTTCGAAAAATGTTTGACAGATCTTAGCAATCAAGTAGAAGTTGTTCAATCTTTATATACCTATTTAAATGCAAAAAAAAACTGGAAACTGCAAAAAGCTAATGCTGTACCAGATGTAACCCTTCAAGTCGGTTATAAAGCTAATTATAGAGAAAAAAATCAAGGATTGTTAGCTGGCATATCTTTTCCTATTCCACTTTTTAACAGAAATCAAGGAAATATAGGAAAAGCTTATTATGATATGCTTAAAACAGGAGATCAAGGTAAGCAACTATGGTTAATTTTAGAAACACGTTTAAGTATATTTTATGAAGAGCTGGAACAATCATACAAGGAAGCGCGAGAGATTAAAAATTCGGCGTTGCCAGCAGCATTTAAAGCATTTGAATTAGCTCAAATTGGGTATAGAGAGGGAAAATTTGAATATTTAGAAGTTCTAGATGCACAAAGAACCCTTTTTGACGTTAGAGATAGATATATACAAGTTTTATCGAATTATCATTCTAGAAGAGCTGATATCGATTATATAAATAGTCAAACAGATTAGGAGTCAAATGAATAAAAAATTGAGATGTGAGTTTTTTATCTTATTTATACCTTTTCTTTTTTTATCAAATTACTCTTTTTGTCAAGAAAATGAAAAAACAAACAAAAACGTTTCATATGTTAAAAATAACTTAGAATTAAGCTTAAATCAAATTAATCAAATGAAACTTAGTTTTTCTAAAGCAGGACCCGGAGTGTTATCTTATATTTTGACTGCAAGAGGGAAAATTATCATTGAGCCCGATAAGTTAGCACATGTTATTCCAAAAGTTTCTGGTATTGCACTCGAAGCATACAAGAACATAGGGGACATGGTGCAAATGGGAGATTTAATGGCCATTTTAGAAAGTCAAGATCTAGCAGACATTAAAGCTTCTTACTTAGCTTCTATTAGTAGACAAAAACTGGCAGCTTCAATATTAGAACGAGAAGATAAGCTTTATAAACAAAAAGTTTCAGCTGGGCAAGATTATCTAAATGCGTTAAATATTTTTGAAGAAGCATCAATTAATGTGCAACTGGCCTGGCAAAAACTTCGTTCTTTTGGAATTGATGAAAATGAAATAAAAAAATTAGAGCAGGGACCTAAGCCAGATTTACGTTTGTACAATATTTTATCACCTATAAGTGGAATTATTACCAAAAGAGATATTACAAAAGGGGAATTTATTAATAATACAACAGTAATTTTTGAAGTTGCAGACTTAAGTGTTGTTTGGGTTGATATTGGCATTTTTCCAAAAGATTTGTATCAAGTACAAGAGGGGCAAACTGCTGAAATAGTAGTATCTTCAGAAAATAAAAAAGCTTATGCAAAATTAATTTATGTCAGTCCTCTAGTTTCTGATGAAACTATAACAGCTAAAGCTATAGCAGTTCTCGATAATTCGGATCGTACATGGAGACCCGGAGTTTTTGTAAATGTAAACATTCAAACAGATAAAGTTCCAGTCTCTATAATGGTACCAAAGGATGCTTTACAAATAAGTGAAGCAAATAGTTATATATTTGTTCGTACCGCTTATGGCATTGAACGTCGAGTTGTTAAAACAGGATTTGAGGATTCAGAAAACATAGAAATAACTTCAGGATTAACGCAAAACGAATTCTACGTATCTACTAATTCTTATATATTAAAAGCTGAATTTGAAAAAAATAATATAGAACATCAGCATTGAATTATGATTGAAAGAATTTTACAATTTTCTTTACGCTTTCCTTTTGTCATTATTCTATTTACACTGATTGTAGCAATATATGGCATTTATTCGTTAACTATTCTACCAATTGATGCTGTGCCTGACATTACTAATAATCAAGTCCAAATTAACGCTACAATACCTGGTTTATCGCCAGAACAAATGGAAATTCGAGTAACTTATGTTATTGAAGTGGGTCTTGCAGGTATTCCGGGTTTGCAAATGACACGTTCAATTTCTCGTAATGGCTTTTCACAAATTACTGCTATTTTTGATGATGACATTAATATTTATTTTGCAAGGCAGCAAATAAATGAACGTTTGTCAGAAATAAAAAAAAATTTACCTGATGATACTGAAGTAAGAATGGGTCCTATTTCAACAGGACTTGGAGAAATTTATATGTGGGCTGTTGAATTTAAATCCAAAAAAGATGGTAAAAATTTAATAGAAGATGGTTTACCCGGTTGGCAAAGTGATAAAACTTATCTAACCCCAGAAGGCTATAAATTAAAGAATGAAGTAGAATTATCTTCTTACCTAAGAACAATTCAAGATTGGATTATTAAGCCTCAGCTAAAAAATGTGAAAGGGGTTGCAGGAATTGATTCTATAGGCGGATATAATAAACAATATCATATTGAACCTAATTTAGAACGAATGATTGCAATAGGGTTAAATTTTAATGATATTATTGAATCTATAAAAAATAATAATATTAGCATAGGGCCTGGTTATATAGAAAAAAAAGGTGAGTCATTATTAGTAAATTCTGATGAACGGTTAGAAAGTCCTAAACAAATTGAAACAATAGTTGTAGCAACACGAGATGGGATTCCGATACGTATAAAAGATATTGCCAATGTTTCTATTGGAAAAGAATTGCGAACAGGTTCGGCTTCATTAAACAGTAAAGAAACTGTTATTGGTACAGCTTTAATGTTGATTGGTTCTAACAGTAGAACAGTTTCTCAAGCTGTGGATGATAAATTAAAAGAAATAAATCAGTTACTGCCACCAGACATTGAAATAAAAATATTATTAAATCGCTCTAAATTAGTTAGAGATACGGTTAAAACTGTAATAAAAAATTTAAGTGAAGGTGCTTTTTTAGTTATCGTTATATTATTTACTTTTCTTAACTCTTTTAGAGCTGCATTAATTACAGCATTAGTTATTCCATTATCCATGCTAATAACAGCGATAGCTATGACTCATGCTAAAATTAGCGGTAATTTAATGAGTCTCGGTGCTTTAGATTTTGGTTTAATTGTCGATGGTGCAGTTATTATAGTCGAAAATTGCCTTAGAAGGCTATCCCAAAAACAAGTTGAACTCCATAGGAGCTTGCAAATGTCGGAAAGAGTTGAACAAATTCTTTCTGCTAGTAAAGAAATGATTAAACCTACTGTATTTGGGCAAATAATAATTATCATTGTGTACTTATCTGTACTAACATTATCTGGTGTTGAAGGCAAAATGTTTCGTCCAATGGCCATTACTGTGATTTTTGCTTTAATTGGAGCATTTATTTTGTCTTTGACTTTTGTGCCAGCAGCTATTGCTATATTTGTAAATCAACGTTTAAAAGAAAAAAGTAATTTTATTATTATTAAACTGACAGATCTCTACACTATGCTTTTACGAAAAATACTAAATAAACCCTTTGTTATTCTTAAAACTTCTGGTTTTTTGCTTTTATTTTCTTTTGTATTATTTTTTCAATTAGGTGAAGAATTTATTCCTCAATTGGATGAGCAAGACATAGCAATAAATGTTGTGAGACTACCTAGTACCTCACTAACTCAAGCTACAGAGATGCAAAAAGATCTGGAAAGACAAATACTTAATTTTTCGGAAGTTCAGTATGTTTTTTCTAAAACAGGTACAGCTGAAATAGCAACTGACCTTATGCCTTTTAATATATCAGACACTTTTGTAATCCTGAAACCTAGAAAAGAATGGCATAACCCCAACTTATCTAAGCCAGATTTAATAAAAAAAATAGAAGAAAGTATAAATCAATTACCTGGTAATAATTATGAATTTACACAGCCCATAGAAATGCGTTTTAATGAATTAATTTCAGGAATGAGAAGTGATATTGCTATTAAAATTTATGGAGACGATTATAACGTCATAAAAAAAACAGCAGAAAACATAGCAAAAGTTGTAAAAGATACACCAGGTTCTGCTGATGTTAAAATGACACAAATTGGTGGCTTACCTGTACTAAATATTAAAGTTGATAGAAATGGAGCAAGTCGTTTAGGGTTAAATCCAGACGATGCTCTTAAGGTTTTGTCAATTGCAGTAGGTGGTGGAATAGCTGGTCAAATTTTTGAAGGTGATAGACGATTTGATTTAGTTGTTAGATTACCAGAAAAACTACGCGAAGATATAAATGCTCTTCAAAATCTTCCTATACCTCTTCCCATTTCTTTGCGTAAAAATGACAATACCAAAACGTTTCCTTATGTACCCCTAAATGAAATAGCTACATTAAGTATAAAAGAAGGTTATAATGAAATACGAAGAGAAAACGGAAAAAGATTTATTGCTGTACAAACTAATATAAGAAATAAAGATTTAGGAAGTTTTGTAGAGGAAGCAAAACAAAATATTAAAGAAAAGGTAATAATACCGCCTGAAAGTTGGATTTTGTGGGGAGGTCAATTCGAAAATTTATTATCGGCTCGCAATCGTCTGTTAATTGTAGTACCAGTTTCTTTCTTGCTAATTTTTATGCTTTTACATCTTGCGCTACAATCTTCTCAATACGCTTTATTAGTATTTTCTGGTGTACCTTTAGCTCTTACTGGCGGGATTATCATGTTATGGTTAAGAAGAATGCCATTTTCGATATCAGCAGCTATCGGATTTATTGCTTTGTCGGGAATAGCCGTTTTAAATAGCCTTGTTTTAATTACTTACATTAATCAATTACGTGAAAATGGAATGGAAAAAGAAGAATCCATCATTATTGGCGCTTCAACAAGACTTAGGCCTGTTTTGATGACAGCGTTAGTCGCTTCTTTAGGCTTTTTACCAATGGCTTTATCTACGAGTACAGGCGCTGAAGTGCAAAAACCTTTAGCTTCAGTTGTTATTGGTGGGCTAATAAGTGCAACGATTTTGACCTTACTAGCTTTACCATCACTTTATAAGCTTTTTTCTAAGAATAAAGATGAGTTAGAAAATAGAAATATTTAAAACGTGTATAATAAAATAGTCATGTAAATTTATTTTAGAGAAAATAACTATTCCTTTATCTATGATGATAAAAAAATAATCTAAGTAGAAAAATGCTTTATAGAGCACATCCCTGGCATGGCGTACAATTAGGTGAGAATTCACCAGAAATTGTGAACTGTTATATTGAGATGGTTCCAACCGATACCATTAAGTATGAACTTGATAAGGAAACTGGTATTCTTAAAGTTGATCGCCCCCAAAAATATTCAAGTTTATGCCCAAGTTTATATGGCTTTTTACCGCAAACTTACTGTGGTAAACACATTGGCGATTATTGTGCCAAAAAAATTAATAAATCCAATATTAAAGGGGATGATGACCCTTTAGATGTCTGTGTTCTCACTGAAAAGACTATTCCAAGGGGAGATATTATTTTACAAGCGATCCCAATTGGCGGTTTTCGATTACTTGATGGCGATGAGGCTGATGATAAAATTATAGCCGTACTAGTAGATGATTTTGTCTATGGAAAAATTAAAGATATTAGCGATTGTCCAAAAGAATTGATAGAACGGTTAAGGCATTATTTTTTAACTTATAAAGACTCTCCTGATCGAGAGAATAGTAAAGTGCAAATTACGCATATTTTTTCTGCCAAAGAAGCGCATGAAGTGATTGAGCTTGCTTTTTTAGATTATAAAGAAAAATTCTCTATTTAAATATATTTGCTTTTTGTCTCTTTAAGATAATAAATATGCAAAGCGTTCAATTGACTCAGAGCTTCTTGGTATTGTTTTGACAGATTATTAAGATGAATCTTTTGCTGCTCACTTTTATTAGTGATCTGCCCAAATTTTTCTAGATCTTGTTTAATTATCTCTAACTGACTTTCAAAGTTTTGCTTCAAGGATTCATAATTTTGAATGATGAAATCTTGAAGGTTTTGATTAGCTTTAGCAAGTTTTTGTCCTTTTTCGATTGCTAGTTTTTCAATTCCTGAAACATAGTTAAAGCTTTTAATTATATACCGAATTAGAGCAGATAGGCCAAAAGTAGAGGCAGCTATACATACCTCACCATAACCTATATTAGTATTTTTTTGTTTTGCGTTAAATTTTGCAAAAAGGGACCCTTCTATTTGACCCCCTATAAAAGTCATAGCTATAAAGAGTCCTAAAGCAACAAAGGAAGCTGAAAGGAAGAAACCTGAAACGGCGCAAAAAACAATCGCTGCTACTGCACAGGTCCAAAAGGCGAGTGAAAGTATACTTACAATTTTGTGTGTAATACTGGATTTTTTTGAGACTTCTAGCCTTTTTACTAAGTCTGTAAATTTTGCTATTTTACAGGTTAATGGTGGGCTAAGAACAGTAGTTTGAGGGGCTGATTGACTAAATAGTTCCCATGTTTTTTCTGAAATGGGGGGAAGTTCTTTTAGGTTAGTTAAGGAAGGTAACAAAACTTTAGAATCATTCTCAACTTTTATACTCATAACAGCCTCATTTTAAGGATGTAAGATTAAATAAAAGATGTTAAGAAAATATAAAGTCTAATGCTAATAGTATCTTTTAAGGCACAGGATCATCGCCAAAGTATTTAGAGCTTGGGTAACATTTTAAAATTCGTTTTAAACCAAGCCAGCTTCCTTTAAAAGCACCATATTTTTTTATAGCTTGTAAAGTATATTCTGAGCAGCTTGGCGTAAAACGACAGCAGTTGCCAAGCATTGGACTTATCGCTAATTGATAAAAGCGAATAAGGATAATACATAACGTTTTCATATAATTTTAAAAACGTCGCGCATTAAGGAAAGTAATACTTCTGTTACGATGAGCAAAATAATAATCCACTCAAGTCTTGAAGAATGTTGGTGGTTAAGTTCATTGTTTAACATCTGAAATAACTCGTGCACAACATCCAAACGATGATTTAAACTATCTACTCTTGTTTCTAAATCTAAATAATTGGCAATGTTTAAGTAGAGTTGTTCCAACTCAGGGTATTCCCAAAAAAATTCAGGGGTGTCTAAAACATCCACATTTAAATTGACAGAGTTGCGCTCAATAAATAATTCCCCCATTTTTCGTCGTATTTCTTTTCGAGAAAGGGGGATTCGACCGTGTTTTGCTAAATCTTGAGGAATGTCTTTGGATTGATTAAATGTTTTTTGAATGGCAGTTTCAAATGTGCCAAGCTTGACCGATTGGGCAATTCCATGTGATATAGCTAATTTGGTCAAAGGATTATGATCAGTTAAAATAATTTCATCTTCGACGATTTTTGATGTATCACCATATACATAAGTGAATTCATCTTTTTCAATCTCTTCTAAAGATTGAATTTCAAATTCAGTTAACTCGTCAAAGAATGGTTTTTCTAAATTTTTAGGTAAGCCCCAAATAATTGTAGCCCCATAAGAAAAGCAAAAAATATGCGCATCGATGGTATTCTTTTGGATAGCTATATGTACAACATCACGATGATTCGTACATTGATAAGAATGACGAAAATGTTCGTAAAGCGACTTTAATTTATAGGCAGTGGCTGTGCAGTAGGCGCGGCAGTCCATGATAGTTTTTTAGTTTTATTGCGATTATAAGGATTTTTTGAATTATTGGAAAGTATGGTATTTGTTTTGCGAAAGGGGGGACTTGAACCCCCACGAGGTTTCCCTCACTACCACCTCAAAGTAGCGCGTATACCGATTCCGCCACTTTCGCATTTAGAGTTGTAAGCAACTACAATAGCAACAATTAGCATAAATTTGCAAGAATAATCATGTAACAATACTTTCTTGAAAAAGAATATTAATTTTATTTTGCATTTCCTCAGGTATAGAAAACGATTGTATAGAGCTAAATGATGTAGCAAACGTAAACGAATTCAAAAAATACACTTCTTCTTTCATAAGACGAAGTGTTGGAGATTCATATACATCGTTATCTAAGGATAAAGGATATACGCCTTCATGTCTTAATAATTTCAGCTTAAAACTTTCACTTAAGTTTGTGGCATCAAGGCAAGCTCTTTTAAGATACGATAATGTAAGCTGAAATAACATAGGAGTGGGTTTTTCAAAAGGTAGCCCTTTTTTTAAATCTTTTAAAAGGGTAGATGCCGTTTCAAGTTTTGTTAAATTCTGCCTTAGAGGTAGAAAAGCTTGCAAAGTATGGAGCTCTTGAAGTTTATAAAAATTAGATTTTTGTTTGGTGTAAACGGCTTCTCCATAAGTTAAGGCGTCAACTACACCACTTTTTTTTACTTTAGATAAGGTGAATTTTTTTGCGATAATTTTGATCATTCCATGTTCATAGGAAAACGCTTCAATAATGAGATCAAAGTCTTGAAAGGGGGTTAGACGTGTTATAATTATTGGTGTTTTAGTAAAGTTTTCTGCCACAAATAAAATCCTTCAATAAAAAGACTTGAATAAGCTATGATCTTGATCGTTATTATCCATTTTTGCACCGATAGCTCAATCGGATAGAGTACCCGGCTTCGAACCGGGTGGTTAGAGGTTCGAGCCCTCTTCGGTGCGCATTTTACTTTTCATAATACGCATGAATCTTTTTTCTTTAATCTCTTTAACACACCAAGAATACTCTGAATTAATTTTTTCAAAATTAAATAAGGGCAAAACCCATGCTGGTTTAATTTATGAAGAATTTTTTCGAAAAGGTTATGTCAAAGGAGAAAATCGAGCGTTTCTTAATGCGCAAAATCTCTTAAAGGATATTCTATCTTTAACAGATCTGTCAATTCCCAAATTAAGTGGGGAAAAAACGGATGGGAAAACAGGAAAATTTCTCCTTAAAACTGACGATGATTTAGATATTGAGTCTGTGATTATTCCTATGCGATCAGGCCATACCTTATGCGTCTCTTCCCAAATTGGCTGCAATATGGGATGTACATTTTGTGAAACAGGTAGAATGGGGCTTATTCGAAATCTCAGTGTAGAAGAAATTATAGCTCAGGTATTTCATGCCAGATTTTCGTTTGGTATATCTTTAAAAAATATTGTCTTTATGGGAATGGGAGAGCCTTTTGATAATTATGAAAATGTCAAAAAAGCTTGTTTAATCCTCATGGATCCCAAAGGCTTTGGATTTGGTAAAAATCACATTACTGTATCAACTAGCGGAAAGGTAGATGAAATTTATCGTTTTGCTGAAGAAAAAGATTTTGTTCCAAATTTAGCTGTCTCACTAAATGCTTCAAGTGATTTGATAAGGCAAAAAATCATGCCGATCAACCGTAAAGCTAATATGAAGGCTCTTTACGAGGCTATGTACAATTATTGTAATAAATCGCAAAGAGAAATTTTAGTCGCTTATGTATTGATAGAAGGGGTAAATGATCAGCTCAATCATGTTGATGAATTGGCAAATTACCTGCAAGGGTTAAACGTAAAAGTGAATTTGATACCTTATAATCATCAAAGTTGTGAAAGATATAAAGCTCCTTGCATGGAATCTATTGAAGCTTTTGCTAAACAATTACAGCAAAGGGGATTTTATACGCTTTTGCGCCTGACAAAAGGGGATAAAATTATGGCAGCCTGTGGCCAACTTGGCAACTTAAGTTTAAGAAAAAATAAAACAAGTCTAAAAATATCCCTCTAGTTGCTATATAAGCTATATTTTATGATTTTTCCGTCTTAAAATTTTTAAAATTAATTTCTCTTCTTCCGATATTAATTATATTGCTTGTCTCTTCCTTCGTTATCTCTTATAATAGGAATTGAGTCTCTAAACCGAAATCAATGAAGAGGTATTCAATGAGCCGAAAGTCAAAAGCGGAAGAATTTATTAATCAAGAATATGACATTACTGTTACAGGAAGACACGTGTTGGTTACGGACGCAATGAAAGATTATGCGATCGAAAAAGTTTCAAAGATAGATCGTTTTGGTCTTCGCATTGTAGAAGCTATAGTGACGATGGATATTCAAAAACTTGAACATAGAGTCGATATCATTGTTAAAGTCAATGATGTTAAAATTAAAAGTTCAGCTGCGACGGATGATATGTATGCTTCTATCGACAAGGCTGTTGATAAATTGCAAGCGCAAATTAGAAAATATAAGACCCGTTTAAAAGATCACCATGCAAAACCTTTAGAAGTTATAGACATGCGAGTTAATCTTGTTAAGTCTTACGCTGGAGAAGATGAATGGGATGTAAACGATCAAATTGAAGCCTTAAATAGTGACAATTCCCAGAGTAAGATGGGGGAAATTGTTTCACAAAAATCTATTCCTCTAAAAACGTTAACGCCTGATGAGGCCTTAATGAAAATTGATCTTTCTGGTGATAACTTCTTAATTTTTAGAAATGAGATTGATCGAAGAATAAACGTCATTTACAAAAAAAATGAAGAAGATAATTACGGAATAGTAGAAGTCGAGTAGTTTCGTTGGATTCAGTATATTGTCTTTTAAGAAAGGGGTGGTTTAAAGCCACTCCTGAAGAAGTCGTTCGACAAAATATTCTCCAATATTTAACTCAAAAGTTGGATTTTCCCCTTTCACAGATTGTTATCGAACAGTCTTTAAAAGATATGCCTCATTTAAGTTTGAGCTCAACACGCTTTCCTAATAGAAGAGCGGATATTGTCTGCTACGCTAAAAATATACATCCTCAGTATGAACTTTTCCCTTTATTGTTAGTGGAGTGTAAGGCTGTTAAATTACAGCCTCAAGTTATTTTACAAGCCACTGGTTATAATTTTTACTTAAAAGCGAAATATGTTGCTTTAGCTAACAAGCAAGAAATTCGACTGGGATGGTATGATAGTGACCTGAAATCTTATCGCTTTGTTAACAATCTTTATCCTTATCACACGCTTATTAATGCTCTATCAAATAAAATAATAAATTGATAAAATGAAGGATAAAAAGGGGTTTATCTTATTATGAATCCTGAAAATCCTTTCGAAAGTCTTTATGATGAAGCGAATGAGATCATGGAAATGATCCGAAATAATCCTTTATCAGAAGAAGAAATCCCTCCTGAAATGTATGCCCAACTAGAGCTCTTACAACACCAATTAAAATATTTAATCCAAGCAAATGAAGCGGCTTTATCACAAAAGGGTATCACTAAAGAAGACCTTGTAGCCTTAGAAAAAAGATCGAAAGATCATTTAGAACCAAAAGCTAAGCGTTTAATTGAAAAAGGGCAAAGAATACAACTACAAGTTGAGCAAATGCAAAGGCGTTTTGAAAACTCACTAAAAAATAAGGAACCGACCAGCGAAAAGAGTGACACTCAAGCTGCAAGAGTCAGAACACGAAAGAAAAAACTAAAACAAATGGGGGGAGATAAGGGCTGGATTAAATTATAAATTTAATCTGTCTATCCTCATGAATACCTTTAAAAGAAATGTTCTTCTTTTAATGCAAATGAATCCACACCTTGATCTATTAAGCCTAAATTCCAAAACATCAACTCAGGCAAAAAACACATCAGATAGTAAAGCGTGGTTTTTAAATCAAAATCCACTTCCCTTAAAAGATCTTTATATCTATGGCTTTGAAGCTGGTCTTTTTGAAGTTACAAAAGATTGGTTGGCTCAAGATAAGCGCCATTTTTTAACGATAATAGAAGATGATTATACTAAATTTATTCCCTTATTGCATGAAGAGTCTTTTAAGGAAATTTTAAAAAATCCTCAAATCTTTATTAAAATTTTTTCAACACCAATTGGGCAAAATTGGGGGCAAAACACAAAAGAATGGGAGAATTTTTTTTGGATATTTGCCAATAGAGTCTATCAATTTTTGGTATTTGGCAAAAATCTTGAAAAAGCCAATTATCTAAAGCTCTATTTAGAAAAAGGGTTTAAATCAAGTAAGGAATATTTTTCATACGTCTTTAAATGGTCTTTACTTGAATATAGCAATTTTTATGCCAACATTCAAGAAGCGCCTAAAAGCCTTTCAGGGAAAATTTTAAATAATAGTTTTAAGAATATTCCAGCAATTATTTGTGGAGCGGGCTCTTCTTTAGAAAAGCACTTAACCCAATTACCAAATTTTGCTAAAAAAGCTTTATTATTAGCTCCTGGAACGTCTTTTTCAATCTTAGCAAAAAATCAAATTAATCCCCATTTTTCATTTGGAATAGACCCAACAGATAAACAAATTGTTCGTACAAAGGACTACCCCGCAAACGTTCCCTTCATCTATACCAATACATTTAATAAGGATGCTTTGAAACTTGTAAAAGGTGATAAATTTTTATTTTCATGGAAAGATTTTTTAAGTATCGCAACTTACCTTGAAAATAAATGTGGGATCCCTTCAACCGAATTGAACGTAGGTTCCTCTGCGACTTATTTTTGCATGAATGTAGCAAAATGGATGGGATGTAATCCAATTCTTTTTATTGGTTTAGATCTAAGCTTTACCAATAACCGCTACGCTTTGATGAAAGATGATAATGAAAATCCGATAACGTTTAACGCTTATGATGTAAATCATAATGAGATAAAAACTACTTGGGATTTTTTAGTAGAGAAAACCTTAATTGAAGATTTTGCCTTAAAAAACCCAAAACTTACTTTGATTAACTGCACAGAAGGTGGATTATCAATAGAGGGAATCCCTTATCAATCGTTTGAAGAGACTATAAAAAACTATTTATGGCAAGAGCATCCTATTGAAGAAAAAATACACTCCTTATTAAATAGTCATCCTATTGCAGATAAAGAAGTTAAAGTTGTTTTAAAAGACTGGCGACATAATTTAGAAAATTTTCTCATTTCACAATCTCACAATGAAAAAGTTTGGGAGATTTACTTAAGAAATATAAATCAAGCTTTTGAGCGCTTATATGCATTTACAATTTATCAAATGAACAAAACGAATGATCAGCGCATCCGATTAGAGCTTGAAATTCAAAGACAAAGTTGTTTTAAACAAATTGTGCAGTTTCATCTCAATTGTTTGGCTGAAGCAGAGAAATAATAACCAAAATTTCTTTATGTCGATTGAGAATATCTTAAGTTAATAGTTTTTTCAAAATCTTGTCTATTATAGACTAACTTGTTAAGATCAAGCTAAAAAGACGACCTTTTAGATTTCCAATTACTTCTGATTGATCAGCCACTTAAATTTGTTTACTTCATAAAAAATTAAGTTTTCCTATGAATATATTGCAAGCAGCTTTGAACATTGATTCTCCCACACCTTATCTAAAAATTCCTTGCTGTGAAGAAATTCAAGCGGTTCAAATTTCTTTTCAACCTGTTGTCTGTAATAAGTGTAAGCAAAATACTCCTTGCATTGTCGATAAACAAGTTCGTTATTTACTAGAAATTATAAGGCACGGGGCTACTAAGACAGACGAAAATATGGTAGCTGCTCTTTATTGTCCAATTAAAGCCACCCCTTTGTATAAAGCTGTTACTTTAATTCCTTGCGCTCATCGAATGGAGCAATCCGTAGCTGAAAGACTTTTTGAAAAAACGAAACATTCAGGTTCAATCACACCCAATACCTGCCCAATTTGTCGAATCCCTGTAGAAAAGTTTTATCCAGACCTTTCCTATCGCAATCTTGCCCACACTATGTATCCTAAAACAATCAATAATTCTAAATACCTCTACCCTGGGAAAGGGGCCATTTTTGTGCACGACAAGGGGAGTTTTAGGATTGATTATAAGGAACCTAGAGCTTTTATCATAAATTTTAAATCTATCACAAAAAATTCAACGATCGAATCCTTTTATTTTTCAGGCTTTCAAGATCATAGCGTTGGCTTAACTATTGTATGTGCAGAAAAATATTTTAAACAGTTCAAGAACTACTTGCTTAAATTAAAATTTTCTTTAAAAGAGCGTTCAACTCGAACGATTGCTTTTACAAAAAAAGAGGAAGTGCAAAAAGCTTTTGAGTTTTTAAGACAAAATAATGGCATACCGGATGAGTATTTAGTTAAAATGATAGCGATCATTTCCCGAGGGTTATGGATTCCAGTACCCGTTTTTCGAAAATAGGGGATCATATTTACATTTGTTCCATACTTTCGAAAGAAGTTTATTGAAAAAAAAACTCTTCTTTGGGATAATTCACCTTTCAAATGTTCTGCTTCTTTATATTTTATATCATTTCAAAGAGTAGAAAGAATAATAATACAATCGTAGCTGCAAATTCTTTAGGAGAACAAATGGCTCGTTATACAGGTAATAAAAACCGAATCGCACGTCGTTTTGGTGCAAACATTTTTGGTCGTACTCGTAATCCTCTATTGCATAAGCCAAATCCGCCAGGGATGCATGGTGCACGCAGACGTAAAAAGTCTGATTATGGATTGCAGCTCGAAGAAAAACAAAAATTAAAAGCAATCTACGGAATGCTAAGCGAAAAGCAGTTAATTAAATATTATAAAAAATCTTTAAGCTTAACAGGTAATACAGCGCACCATTTAGCAGCAATGTTAGAATGTCGTTTAGATAACTTAGTTTATCGTTTAAAGCTAGCTCCAACTATTTTTTCTGCTCATCAACTCGTTTCTCATGGACACATTTTAGTAAATGGCAAAAAAGTAGACGTTCGTTCTTTTCAAGTAAAACCTGGAATGGTTATTTCTGTAAAAGAATCTTCACGCAACATTAAGCAAGTAAAAGATGCTGTGGATAGCGGTTCTCGTTCGATTCCTGAGTATTTATCTTTTGATCCAAATAGCATGTCTGGTCAATTATTAGCACTACCATCAATTGAGCAAATGCCATGGCCGATCGAAATTCGTTTACCTGAAATTTGTGACTTTTTAGCGCACTCAACCTAAAAAGTTAAAGTGACTACAATTTAATTTTTTGAAACGACTTAAGAGAATCTCTTAGGTCGTTTCTCATTTAAGGCGGTTCCATGTTAAAAAATAACGAATCTATTTTAATTGGGGCTCATACATCAGCAGCTGGTGGAGTTCAAAATGCTCTTTACGAAGGCAGAGAGCTTGGAGCCACTACTATTCAATTATTTACAGCAAATCAAAAGCGTTGGGCAGCAAAACCTTTAGACAATTCCACTATTGATCAATGGAAATTGGCACTAAGTGAGACCGGCATCAAAGAAGTGATGAGCCATGATAGTTATTTAATTAACTTAGGATCACCTGATGCAGAAATGTTAAGTAAAAGCAGAGCTACCTTTTCAGAAGAAGTTAAGCGTTGTACAAGTCTTGGAATCACATATTTAAATTTTCATCCAGGTGCTGCTAAAACAGAAGATCCTCAAGCTTGCTTAGACAAGATATGTGAAAGCCTTCTATTGATGAAACCGTTGCTAAGTGAAGGGAAGACCAGGCTATTATTAGAAACAACTGCTGGGCAAGGATCAGCTGTCGGTTGGAAATTTGAACACTTAGGTTATATTATCAATAAAATTCAAAATGAAGTACCGATCGGGGTTTGTATAGACACTTGTCATATCTTCGTAGCAGGATATGATATTAGAACAAAGGAAGCTTTTGACAATACACTCAATGAATTTGATCAAATCGTTGGATTAAAGCATTTATATGCGTTTCACTTAAACGATTCGGTTAAAGGCTTAGGGTCAAGAGTTGATAGGCACGCCAATTTAGGGGAAGGTGCGATTGGCATAGAAGCCTTTAAATTGTTGATGACAGATCCTAGAACAAAACATCTTCCTAAATACTTAGAAACACCCAATGGTGAAACTCTTTGGAAAAAAGAACTTACAATATTAAAAGAATTTGCATTGAATAAAGACTTAAAAGCATAAGGCTAAAAAGTTTAAAAGGAAATTATGGCAAGGACAAGAATTAAAGAAATACAAAAAAATGATCAATTAATTGGTAGTGAAATAGAATTAAAAGGTTGGGTTAGAACTGTACGTAATCAAAAAACTTTTTGCTTTATTGAAATCAATGATGGTTCTACTTTGTCAAATTTCCAAATTGTGGCAAATGCGGGTGAAATTCCTAACTATGATACTCTTTTAGCGCAAATAACAACCGGTGCATCTATTAGCGTAAAAGGGAAAATTGTACAAAGCCCCGGGAAAAATCAAAGCGTAGAATGTCAAGCATCATCTATTGAAGTTTTAGGTACATGTAGCGCCGAAGAGTATTTATTGCAAAAAAAAAGACATTCTTTTGAATTTTTAAGAACAATTGCGCATTTACGCCCTAGGACTAACACGCTTGGTGCTGTGGCAAGAGTGAGAAGTGCTTTAGCTTTTGCAACTCATAAATTTTTCCAAGAAAAAGGATTTCTTTGGATTAATACCCCTATCATTACTGCTTCAGACTGTGAAGGGGCTGGCAAAATGTTTCAAGTAACAACTTTAGAAATGGACAAACTCCCTAAAAATCAACAGGGACAAATTGATTATTCTAAAGATTTTTTTGAAAAACCTGCTTTCCTAACAGTTTCAGGCCAATTAAATGGTGAAATTTTTGCTTGCGCTTTATCTGATGTGTATACATTTGGTCCGACGTTTAGAGCAGAGAACTCAAATACATCAAGGCATTTAGCAGAATTTTGGATGATAGAGCCTGAAATGGCTTTTGCGGACATTTTTGATAACATGGATTGCGCCGAAGCTTACCTTAAATATGTAATAAAATATGTATTAGAAAACTGCGCCGAAGATATGGAGTTTTTTAATAAGATGATAGCTCCAGGTTTGTTAGAGAATCTCACGCTCGTAATGGACACTCCTTTTGAAAGAGTAAGTTATACAAAAGCTATTGAAATCTTGGAAAAATCAAATAAAAAGTTTGAATATCCTGTAAAATGGGGTACAGACCTTCAGTCAGAGCATGAGCGTTATTTAGCTGAAGAGTATTTCAAAAAACCTGTTATACTCATTGATTATCCACAAGAAATTAAAGCCTTTTATATGCGCTCTAATGAAGATGGCAAAACAGTTGCTGCCATGGACGTTTTGGTGCCAAAAATTGGAGAAATTATTGGTGGAAGCCAAAGAGAAGAGCGTTTAGATGTGCTTTTAGAAAAAATGAAAAAATTTAATCTTCATCCAGAAGATTACTGGTGGTATTTAGAATTGCGTAAATACGGCAGTGTACCTCATGCTGGCTTTGGAGTTGGTTTTGAAAGGCTTGTACAATTTGCCACAGGTATGGAAAATATACGGGATGTAAATCCATTTCCAAGATATCCTGGTAAAGCTGATTTCTAAAACTTCAAATAAATCTTTTAAGCATCAATTTTAATTGCTAATTTATTTAGAATTAATGATTTAATTATTGATGCTTTCGGCTAAATCTTCCTTTAAATAAAAAAAAAGTGAATTTATAGTTTTCGTAAATTATAATTTGTCTAATTTTTTTATTAACGATAAAGGAAATATGATGATAATTGATAATTCGGGCATTCATGCCACAAATTTGGTAGAAAATTCTCATTCATCTATTACTACTCATGATATAGAGAACAAAATATCATCTTTAGATAGTGTCGAAATAGGATTAATAGCTGTAAAGCTCACAGATACAATTTCTTCTAATTTTGGAAGCCACACCAATTTCCTTCTAAATACTATTTTCTCTGAAATACAAAAGGATTGTGCGGATATGCCTTTGGTAGAAGTGTTGAAAATGCAATATAGACAACAACCTAAACCTAATGCTTCCTCTTTGAATACAACGCAAGAAAATTATTCAAAATTTACAATGTCATTAATCGAAATACTAGAAAAGGGTCTTAAAAATTATTTTGCTTTGGCAAAAAAATTTGTAGAAGAGGGAATGACAATCACCATTAGCAAAAATGGACCAATTGATCTTATAAAAACTGCATTTGAACAAAATGGTATTGTTGTCTCTGAAGGTGACTTTCCAAAAAATTATAAAATCTATATTGCTGTAGATAAAGAACAATCTCAAAATTATAATCAGCTAACATTCGTAGTAAGGCAATATTTCGAAGAAGTTAATCTTACGCAAGAATTTTTTACCATGAAAGACTTTGAAAACCATTTTGCACAGTCTTTTGTTCAACAGTAAATATTTAAAAAGTTGGCAAACTCTTTTGAGCTTGAAATTGAAGCGTTTAATCCTAAAGTTTTAGTTTCAAGTTCTTAACTTTTTAGGTAGATTGATTGTTTTAAATAACCAACACTATAATCCTATTCAAAAGTTTTATACTAAAAGATTTTTTGTCTCTTCATCAAATTCATTAAAAACAATTTCCTTTTTTTCTTTATTATGAATAAAGCGAAAAACATACTGCCATTGTGGTTTTTCGTTAAAAGAGAGTAGTCTTTTAAAGCATTTTTTTAATTCGACTCTATCAAGGGTTGTGCGAAGCTTAAACAAAATAGCATTAAACATTTTTTCGTTATAGTAAGGAATTTTTCGATCTTCACCAGATTGCTCTTCAAAGCAAATTTCAAATTTTTTTCCTTCGGTAGATACTGTAAAATAGTAATGGTATTCAGGTTTTTTCTTATAAATTTTATATACCTTAGAACATTTTTCTACAGTGATGGGACCTGAATGGGACAATGGTATTTTTTTATCTACAATGTTGAAAAGTTCTTTTGTATATTCTTCAAGATTAATCTCTGGAACGCGGCAATCATCACCTACTTGATGGACATGAAAAATTTGTTTTTCAAATTCTAAGCGATAAGAATATCCCTTAACGTCTCGATATTCAATTCTCTCATCCATTTTAGGACACATAAGAGCTGTGTTTTTGAAAACAACTTTGCTAGTCCCTAAATATTTAATTTTTTTGGAAGATAGCGTTTGTTCATGGGGATATTTTAATTGTAATTGTCCTAAAAGAATGGACGTTACTTTTTGTATTGTTTTTGTAAATGAATAGGACCATTTGCCTTGCTCATACAAGTCATACGCACTTTGATTAATAATGAAGGATGTTTGAATAGAAGGTGCTTCCATTATATTTCCTTTGCCACTAATTCGGGTACATCAAAATGAGTTCCCCTTAAAGAATGAACGTGAAAAATTTGTGTGCCGTCTAAGGCAAAGCGATAGGAAAACCCTTGTGTGAAGCAAGTTTTAACAATTTTACCAGGTCTTGGGCAATACATACCAGCATCTGGAAAGACAACTTCTTTAACCCCAATATAGAAAAACTCATCGTTGCTAAAATTTTTATATTTTGGATTTTCTTGTAATAGGGCGATTAATTTGTTTAGGGCTTTATGTTCATCTACTTGATTTAAGTTTGAGGAACTTACTTCTGAGCCCTCTTCGTAAAGTTTTGAAAAAAAATCATTCTTAATAATTTTTTGTTCGTTTTTGTTGATTTCAAGGGGTGAAATTAAAGTTATCTTATTTTCTTTTGATGCAAATTGAAAAGTATACTTTTTTAGGTTTACAACTAATTCAATAATCCAAAGATATTTATCATTTCCTTTGCAAAGTTTATTAGATTGCAAAATAGTAATTTTTTCCTTTTCGTAAGGTTTTAGCTGGAATTTTTCTAAAATAATATCCAAACATTCTAAAGGATAGTTAGATAAATTTGTTTCTGGAACTTTATATTTGTTTTGGTAATTGTGTACATGAAAAATTTTGCCATTAACAGCAAAGCGAAAAGATAACCCACTTACAAAAGATTGACAGCTGCTTTTTCCTTCTTTATAGCAATATAAAGAAGAGTCGGGGAAGCTTACAGCTTTTGCACCAATATAGTTTATTCTTTTTTTATCAATCGCTTTTCCAGGAGATTGTAATTGTAATTGTTTTTCTAAGGATTTTTGGGCTATTTGCTTTAAGTGATAGGGGAAAAAACAACAAATATAATGGTTAATAACATATTTGAACGAATAATGAGGGTTTGATCCATTATTATACGCTGTACGTGGCAGATCGCTTGTCAATCTATTCATAAATCCCTTCAAATTTTAAGCAATATTAGCAAAATAGTAATTTTTATTTTTTTCTTTTTCTTTATAGATGCAATACAATTTTTGGGCAGAATCGTAAACTATTTTTTCTGCTTTTAATAATGTTTGGGTCATTTCAAATTTTCGCATAGATAAAGACTGGTTAATTTGATCAATATTGTAAAGAGTGCAAGCTTGTTCCATTTTAGGATCTACGTTGCGAGGGACAGATAAGTCCATTATTAACGAAGTTTGCAAGGGTATATCTTCATATGAGATTAAATATTTTTCAGCATGCGTACCAACAATTACCCAATCATATTGATTCCAATTTTCAAGTTCTTCCCATGGGATAAACTGGATGGAAAAATTGTCAGCACAAGCCATTCCTCGACTTTTAGTGCGATTGCAAAGAGTTAATGCTTTAATTTTTTTATTTACAAAATGAGAGATCACTTTTTTGTTAATTTCTGATGCACCAACAAATAAAATGCGAGCCTTTTGTAAATTAAAAAAATGACAAGATCCTATGGAATAAATGGCATCCTCAAAATTTGGTATTCCAGGTTTTATGAGTAGGTTAGAGCGGATTTTTTTACCAACTTTTAAAGATTTTTGGAAAATATAATGTAAATCAGACGGGATGTTACAATCTAACTGCACTTTTTCATAAGCATTTTTTACTTGCCCCTGTATTTCAGTTTCGGCCACAATGGCACTATCTAACCCGGCCGTAACGCGACATAAGTGTAAAAAACAATCAAAACCAAAAAAAGAGTAGAGTTTTTGTTCAAAATCAACTTCTACCTCTTGCCGCAAGAGTGTAATGATATAGGTATGGGTTGCCGCTAAATCTTCTGAAAAAAAATAAATTTCTGTGCGATTGCAAGTAGAAAGGAGGATAAAAAATTGATTTTCGTGAAAACAAAAACCAGCACTAAACTTTTTGTTGCAAGCTTTTGCTAGGGCTTCTCTTAGCTTAAGATCGGCTAATTTATGATTAATGCCGACAATACCCACTCGCATGCTTCCTCCGCTATTTATCGTCACATTTGCCTTATGGGCTTAGAGGTAAAGCTAAAAAATGGTTTAAACTTTACCTATTAAGAGATTGAATCTAGATAACTTTGATTATAACAAATTCTCTCTTACATTTAGGCGTAAGGTGAGTTATAAATAATTCTTTAATTTCTTGCAAAGTACGACTTCTTGTATCTTTGTTTTTTTTCCCTTGTCAAGTTCAATTCACTTCAAGCATGATAGAGAACTCAAGTTATTTTTGAAGGATGCGCACAGGAAACCATGAGTAAAAAATACGATGAAAGCACAGTTAAAACACTCGATGCTTTAGCTCACATAAGATTACGTTCAGGGATGTATATCGGACGATTGGGTGATGGTTCCAATCCAGATGATGGTATATACATTATGTTAAAAGAAGTTATCGATAACAGCGTCGATGAATTCATAATGAAAAATGGAAAAAAAATCATCGTACATTTAGAAGAAAGTTCCAAATTAGTAAGTGTTCGAGACTTTGGAAGGGGAATACCTCTTGGTAAAGTGGTAGAATGCGTTAGCCAAATCAATACGGGCGCCAAATACAATGACGATGTTTTTCAATTTTCGGTTGGCTTAAACGGGGTAGGTACTAAGGCCGTCAATGCTTTATCTAGCCATTTTTTAGTTAGAAGTCATAGAGATGGGCAATATGTAGAAGCCCTTTTTTCACAAGGGAAATTATTAGAGGAAAAAAAGGGGAAAACCAAAGAGCCTAACGGCACTTATATGGAATTCACGCCTGACCCTGAAATCTTTAAAAAATTTTATTTTCAAAAAGAATTTATTTTAAAGCGTTTATGGCATTACGCTTATTTAAACACAGGGCTTGAAATTGAGTTTAACGACGAAATTATCGCTTCTAAAAATGGTCTATTAGATCTTTTAAATGAAGAAGTCAAAGAAGATCGATTGTATGAACCTCTACATTATAGAGGTGCACAATTAGAATTTGCCTTCTTGCATACACAAAGTTACGGAGAAACATACTTTTCTTTTGTCAATGGACAATACACCTCTGACGGGGGTACTCATTTATCAGCTTATCGAGAAGGTATTTTAAAAGGGGTGAATGAATATGCTAAAAAAAATTTTCAAGGGGTTGACGTAAGAGAAGGGATTGTTGGAACCATTTTAATTAAAGTAAAAGATCCAATTTTTGAGTCACAAACCAAAAATAAGCTTGGCAATAACGAAATTCGAGCTCCTATTGTGCAAGAAGTTAAAGAAGCTGTCGTCAATTTACTCCTTAAAAATAAAGAGACAGCTAATCTTTTAGTAGAGCGTATTGTCTTTAACGAAAAATTGCGTAAAGAGCTTTCTGCGGTTAAAAAAGAAGCTAAAGAAAAGCAAAAGAAAATTAGTTTTAAAATACCAAAACTTAGAGATTGTAAATATCACTACCAAGATAATTCAAAATTTGGTGAAAAAACGATGATCTTCTTAACCGAAGGAGATTCAGCCAGTGCATCGATTGTCGCATCAAGAGATCCTTTAACTCAAGCTGTCTTTTCTTTAAGGGGAAAGCCTTTAAACGTTTTTGGAATGAAACTCGATCAATTGTATAAGAATGAAGAAATGTACAACTTGATGAGTGCTTTAAATATAGAAGATGATATTGCTAAATTGCGTTACCAAAAAGTAGTTTTAGCAACTGATGCAGACGTAGACGGCATGCATATACGCAATTTGTTAATTACTTTTTTCTTAACCTATTTTGAAGGACTTGTACTTAATGGGCATTTGCACATCTTAGAAACTCCTCTTTTTAAAGTAAGAAATAAAGAAAAGACCTATTATTGCTATTCGGAAGAAGAAAGAGACATAGCTATAAAAAAATTAAAGAAAGGTGTAGAGATAACTCGTTTTAAAGGGCTTGGTGAAATATCTCCAAATGAATTTAAGCAATTTATTGGAGAAGATATTCGTCTAATTCCTGTCACCATTAATAATTTTTCCGATATCAAACATACTCTTCAGTTTTACATGGGTAAAAATACTCCAGAAAGAAAACAATTCATCATGAAAAATCTCATAACTGAAGAAGAAGAGCAAAAAGAAATTTTATCTGTAACTACCCAAAGTGAATAATTGTCATGGATGAGCATAAAGAACCACAAGACCTAAAACAATTGATGAAAGATAATTACATAACCTATGCTTCTTATGTAATTTCTAACCGTGCTATACCAAATGTTACAGATGGCTTAAAACCCGTGCAAAGAAGAATTTTACACACTTTGCTAACTATGCATAATGGCAAATTACATAAAGTGGCAAATGTTGTTGGGCAAACGATGGCGTATCATCCTCACGGTGATGCACCCATATCTGAAGCTTTAGTCAATTTAGCGAATAAAGGATATCTGTTAGATTTACAAGGAAACTTTGGAAACATTTTGACTGGGGATCCACCAGCCGCTTCCCGTTATATTGAAACAAGATTATCAGATCTTGCTAAAGAAACAATGTTTAATCCTCAATTGACAGATACAATTCCATCTTATGATGGTCGTCATTTAGAGCCAATAGTTTTGCCAGCCAAAATTCCTCTTTTGTTAATGCAAGGAGCTGAAGGGATTGCAGTGGGGATGTCTACCCACATTCTACCTCATAACTTTAACGAATTAATTAATGCCCAAATCGCTATTTTAGAAAAAAAAGAATATGTGATTTTGCCAGATTTTCCAACTGGCGGCTTAATGGATGCGTCTGAGTATGATAAAGGACGAGGAAAAGTTAAATTAAGAGCTAAACTTGAAATTAGAGATCCCAAAACAATTGCTATAGTAGAAATTTGTTATGGTACGACAACTGAATCTTTAATTCGCTCCATTGATGAAGCAGCCAAAAAAGGCAAAGTAAAAATTGACGCTATTAATGATTACACCGCTGAAAAAGTAGACATTGAAATAAAACTTCCAAGGGGTGTTTATGCCGAAGAAGTGGTCGATGCTTTATATGCTTTTACAGAATGTCAAGTGTCACAAAGCTCAATGATAGTTGTGATTAAAGATAACTATCCTTGGGAGCCTACGATAAATGAAATTCTAGAACATAACACGGCTCAAGTAAAAGAATATCTCAAACGTGAATTAGAAATTGAAAGAGATCGCCTTTTAGAAAAGATCTTTGAAAAGACATTAGAACAAATTTTTATTGAAAATCGTTTGTATAAAGTTTTAGAAACGATTAAGTCAATGGATGTCATTCATGAAAAAATAGCTAAAAGTTTAGAACCTTATCATGATCAACTTTTAAGAATACCAACTCATGAGGATAGGGAACGGTTATTAAATATACCTATTCGTAGAATTTCTCGCTTTGATTTGGATAAAAACCAAGAAGATATTGCAGCAGCTGAAAAAAACTTATCAAAAGTGGAAAAAGATCTTTCCCAGATAACTAAGTTTACGATCAATTATCTAAAGAATTTACTAAAGAAATATGGTGAGTTTTTTCCAAGAAGAACTGAAATCCAAGTCATAGAAAACGTGGATAGACGGGCCATAGAAACCAAAACAGTCAAAATTGGCTTTGATCCAGCTAGTGGTTTTATTGGAACTAAGGTTGTGAGTGAAAAGACATTTGAATGCACAAATTTTGATAAACTTCTCCTCTTTTATCAAAATGGAACATATACAGTTATAAATATACCCGAAAAAAAATATGTGCACCAAGATGGTAATAAGGTAGTATACGCTGGAGTTGCCGATAAAAAAACCGTTGTAAATGTTATTTATAAAGATTTGAGTACAAATTTTTGTTATGCTAAAAAGTTTGTCGTAACAAAATTTATTTTAGACAAAACCTATCCTTACTTTGAGGATAATATGGAACTACAGTTTTTTTCGACTCGAGTAGATCCAATTGTTGAACTACAATTTATCCCAAAAGTGGGACAAAAAAGTAATAGAAAAATATTTGAGTTCAAAGAAGTTCGGGTAAAAAATCCTACAGCTAATGGTATTCGTTGCGCTAACCGTGGCATAAAAAAAATAGTACTTATGCAGGAATAGTGTGACAATAACATGTGAAAAAGACAGTGATAATCTTAGCTGGCTGATCAGTTATAATGATCAGCCCTATGCTAAGGTGCATCAAAAAATCATTAAATACCCAAAACTTATTACGTCTTTAGACAAACAAGATTTTCCGCAAGCCTTAGAAGAGCTTCTTTATAAACAAACCAAAAGATATGTCCTTTTTTGCTTATCTAAACAAAACATCCCTTCCTTCCTCCTCATCCATAAATTACAGCAGTTTTATCTTCCTAAAAGGATCATTGGTAAAATCGTACAAGAAATGATCGATAGTGGTTACATCGATGATAAGGAATGGGTAAATTCCCAAATTCGTCAATTTACACAAAAAAAATATGGGGCTAAAGCAATCCGCTTTAAACTTATCCAAAAAAAAGTTCCGCTGGAATTAATTAATGAATGTTTAGTGGAAGATGTAGAAGATGAAAAAGAACAAATTATGTCGCTTTTATCTAAAAAAGCTAGATCTTGTGATTTATCTAATTTCAAAGAGAGAAAAAAGATTATCAATAGTTTATTAAGAAAAGGTTTTCCTTTTGAGTTAATTAACGATTGTTTTCGTTTATTGTCTTTTAGTTCAGTTGATAATTAAAAATATTTAATGATATACTAGAAGAGTAAATCTATTAATGTAAGGTTATTATGGCTGACTCTGTAAATAATGCAGCTGCTAGTGCTGCAGCCCAAGGAGCTCAAGCGCAAGCGAACGTTACCGGTGCGAATGCTGCGAATCGAAAAGAGGCTGCTAAAACATTTCCTGAAGGGGAAGGCGCTGAAGGTTTCAGCACATTCGAAAGTTTACCAGATGACGTAAAAGAGCAGATGTTAAAAAACATCGCCATGGTCACTATCAATCAAATGCAAAAAGCTGAAGCTAGACGTAAAGCTAGAGCCGCAAGAGAAAGAGCTATGTAATAACCCTTCCTGATTCAAGTTTAGAATAGGGTAGGGAATGTCTAAAAAATTTTTTTTAGGTTACCCAGATACAACGCGTTTATTATCTGATGAAGATATAGAAAAAATTAAGCTCAAGAAACAATTTTTTAAAAATTGCGTCTATATAGGTTATGCTCTATCTGATATTCCCAATGATAAAGAATTAGAAATCTTAGAAAAAGAAATATACTCTCTTTTAAAAAAAGTTTATTCCGATTATCCTTTTAACAAAAATCCTCTTCTTTTATTTCCCTATGAATGAAATTGAATCAGATACTTTCTTAATTACTGAAGAAGAAAGTGCCGTTAGATTAGATAAAATTCTCGCTACAAAATTTTCTCCTCAATTTTCTAGAACCTATTTTCAATACTTAATTGAACAAGGAAATGTTTTAGTTAATGGCGAAATTGTGAAAAAAAAAACAATCCTCTCTACGGGAGACGAGATTCAAGTCTTATTTAGTGCAGCGCCTTCTATTGATATTATTCCTGAAAATATCCCTTTAAACATTGTTTATGAAGATGACGCTATAATAGTGATTAACAAACCGGCAAATATGGTTGTTCATCCAGCTCCTGGCAATTACTCTGGCACGATCGTTAATGCTCTACTTTATCATTGTCACTATTTTAAAGAAGCCTTGGAAATCTCTGATTTACGTCCTGGAATTGTGCATCGTTTAGATAAAGATACATCCGGTTTATTAGTAGCTGCCAAGACTTTGTTTGCACAGAAAAAAATGATTGAACAATTTGCAAATAAACAGGTTTATAAAGAATATGCAGCCATTTGTTTGGGTCATCCCGGTAAAGGGGAAATTAATGCTCCCATTGGACGCCATCCAGTTCACAGAAAAATGATGGCAATCGTAGAAAATGGCAAACCAGCCCTAACATTTTTTGAAACAGAAACTAAGTTTCCCTATTTTAGCTTAATGAAAATTGTTTTAAAAACAGGACGCACCCATCAAATTAGAGTCCATATGGAATCGTTGAATACCCCCATTTTAGGAGATTCTTTATACGGTAATAAGCGGCAAAATGAAAAATATAAAGCTATGAGACAGATGTTGCATGCAAAAAAATTGCAATTTTTGCACCCAGTAACTGAGCAACTTATCCAATTCGAAGCTCCAATTCCAGAAGATATGCAAACTCTATTGAATAAACATTTTAAGTGAGTCATTCGATGAAAGTATTGATTCAACGCGTATTAGAAGCTTCTGTAAAGGTAGATGGCAAAATTCTTTCGAGAATTGAAAAAGGTATCCTTATTTTTCTTGGTATCCACCAAAATGACACAAATGACAAAATTGATTGGTTTATAAATAAAATTCTACATTTGCGCATATTTGAAGATGAAAATGGCAAAATGAATAAAGACATTTTACAAGTCAATGGGGAAATTTTACTAGTAAGTCAATTTACACTATATGGAAATTGTCTTAACGGTAGAAGACCCGATTTTATACAATCGGCAAAAGGGGAAGTAGCAAAACTTTTATATGATGAGTTTGTTGAAAGATTTCAACAAAGGTATCTTATAAAAACGGGTTTATTTGGTGCCGATATGAAAGTCGCCTTAATAAATGATGGACCAGTTACATTTATTATAGAAAATTGAAGGTCTTTTAACTTTTTCTCATCCTAAATATTTAAAATATTTTTTTAACAATTCTAATTGCCTGATTGTAAAAGGTATTTATTGAAAATACACCTTTCTAAATTTAATGAAAATTTTTTTTTCTAGCTAAAATTTTTTTCTTTAGATACGCTTAAGTTAAATTAATATTTGTAAAAGAATAAGAACTTTATTGAATTTTTTTTCAATTTCTTTTACTTAAAAATCTAAAGTTTGGATTTTATAACAAAGCAGTACTGCGTATTGCTAACAGGCAAAGGTATCAATATATCTATTTTTGATAAAAGGATCGAAAAATTATGAAAGAATTTGTGGCATACATAGTAAAAAATTTAGTGGATCATCCAGATAAAGTAAAGATTAATGAAATTGGCGGTACTCAAACATTAATTATTGAATTATCTGTAGAAAAATCTGATATCGGCAAAATTATCGGGAAAAAAGGTAAGACAATAAATGCTATTCGCACTTTATTAATGTCAGTTGCTAGCCGTAATGGTATTAGAGTTAATCTTGAGATTTTAGAAGAAAATTCTAAAGTAGAAGTATAAAATTCGGACCGAGTAGGATTCGAACCTACGACCACCCGCTTAGAAGGCGGGTGCTCTATCCACTGAGCTATCAGTCCGTGTGATCTAAAGAGATGAATACTATAACTCTTTCATGATTTTTTCAAGAGTTTTTTTCTTTTTTTTCCGTTTTTTTTTATCTTAAATGTTTAATAAGACTAAATCTATCTCTTAATTTATCCTTAAGTTATACTATACACTTCTTATATCTAAGCGGAATTTATTGTATCTTAATGCTTTGTAAAAAAATGGAAACTCAATCTTATTTTTTAGCTTATGTTGCTTTAGGTGGTAATATTGGAAACACTAAAGAAATATTTGCACAAGTAATTCAGAAATTAAAAGGTGATGTTCACATTAAAGAATTTTTTTGCTCAAGTATTTATTTAACAACTCCCGTAGGCAATAGTCATCAAGATAATTTTTATAATGCTGTTTGTCATTTTCTTACAAGTTATCACCCACATGAATTGTTAGAAGTATTACAAAAAATAGAACGAAGTCTTGGAAAAATGGAAAAACCTAAAACTGCGCCAAGAATCATTGACTTAGATATTTTATTTTTTGAAAATAGTGTCTTAAATACAGAAAATTTAACAATCCCACATCCTAGGTGGAAAGAAAGACTATTTGTATTAGTTCCTTTAGCGGAAATTACAAAGCAAGTCACAGTCATAGAGGAAAATTTGGTTAAAACAATAGTGATAAAAGATCTGATCGATAATTTTGTGAATTACCATAATGAAATAGTTATTAAAGTCTAAAGGTTATATATGCATGCTATAAAAGTGAAAGATTTTGCTATAGGAAAAGGACAACCCTTAGCAATTATGTGTGGTCCTTGTGTGATTGAAAGTGAAGAGCATTGCTTAAAAGCTGCCGAGGAATTGCAAAAGATATTTCATAAAGAAAAAATCCCTTTTATTTTTAAATCTAGCTACGACAAAGCGAACCGCTCCTCCATTCATTCCTTTAGAGGACCGGGTATTGAAAAAGGATTGGCCATTTTACAAAGAGTACAAAAAGAATTGAATTTACCAGTGGTAACGGATGTTCATTCGATCGAAGAGTCAAAAATGGCAGGCGCTGTTTGTGAAATTATCCAGATACCAGCTTTTTTATGTAGACAAACAGATTTAATCGTAGCAGCAGCGCAAACAGGGGCTATCGTAAATGTAAAAAAGGGGCAATTTTTAGCGCCGTGGGATATGTCTAATGTCGTTGAAAAAATACGTTCTTGTGGCAATGATAATATTATTTTATTAGAAAGGGGAACAACCTTTGGATATAACAATTTAGTCAGTGACATGCGTTCCATTCCTATTATGCAAAGTTTTGATGTGCCTGTATTTTTTGATGCCACACATTCTGTGCAGTTACCAGGAGGGCAAGGGACAAGCTCTGGGGGACAAAGAGAATATGCAGGAGTGTTGGCAAAAGCAGCTGTTGCAGCGGGAGCTAATGGGGTATTTATTGAAGCACACCCTAATCCAAAAGAGGCAAAAAGTGATGCTTCAACAGTAATGAGTTTTGATGAATTGCCAAATTTACTGTATAAATTAAAGAAACTACACGAAATAGCAAATGCATAATCTACAACAACGAGCTTTACTCAACTGGAAAATTGGTAGCCTTTTAACAGTGTTTGGAGCCGTTGTATTTTTTTTAGCTTCTTTAGTTTTTTTGAAAAATGGCTTAGAAAAGGATGAATATCAAAAAATTCTAACTTACTTTGACCAGTCTAAAAATAAAGTAAATACGCAAGTGGTTCAAGAAAGAAGACAGACAGTTAAATCTATTTACTTTACAAAAGAAAAAGATGTTTTAGAGCTTCGTTTACAAGCCAAGAATTCCAAGTTCATTATAGAAAATAATGAAAAAGGTTCTGATTTTTGTGAATATTTAACAGATGTTGTTTGTTATATTCAAACTGAAATAACTATGAATAAAGAGATACCTACACAAACATTTCGGTATGTTAAAGCTAATCATGCTGTATACAACCTATCAAAAAATTCCATTTTATTAGAAGACGCGACCATTTATACCTATCAAACAGAAGGCAAAACATTACCTGAGCAAGTCGCTCATTTAACACCTCTAATAGTTGGAGAAGCTAAACTTGTGACCTGTCATTTTGAAGAAGGAGCTCCCATTTTGCAAATGGAAAAAATGAAAGTCAATTTTCAAAAGGTTCTTTGATGAAGAGATTGATTGGAGTAATCGTTTTTTCTATTTTATCCTTATATCTTCAAGCAATAGAAATAGATTCTGGCTTTGCTGAATATAAAAACCAATGTGTGTTGTTAAAAGATAATGCTTGTTTAAAAAATGAATGGGGCAAAATAGCAGCACAGGAAATTCAATTATACTTAGATAAAAAAAATCTAAAACTTCCGGTACAAGCCATTTGTAAAAATCATGTCTGTGTTTTTTTTACAAAAGGGGGACAGCTAACTTGCGATTCAATAACCTTTGATTATTTAAAATTAGAGGGGCAAATAGAAGGAAAAAAAGAGGCAGAATATAAGCAAGATTTTTTTGACAAAATTACCGGTAAAGCCATCCCTTTTTTTTTAAAAAGTCCTCACATAGTTTTTCATTTAGATAATAAATCCGATTTGCAAACTGCGCTAGATCACCTAACAGCCAAAAACGTAGTTGTTCAATATAGGGATTATGAACTGCAAGCCGACAATTGTATTTTTGTCCAAAATGAAGAATTTGCCCCTCATGGAAAGATTACTTTGTCAAGTCAAGTTAAAGATTGCTTAGTCAAGAAAGAGAATATAACAATTAATTGTTCTAAAGTTGAAATTGATACTTATAACTCATTAGTAACGTTTTATAAACCCTCTGGATTTTATAAAAAGGAAAATCTTGAATCAATTTATCTAGAATCTGATCAATTTCTTTGGGATGAAGGCCTACAAACGGCTACGTTTTTAGGTAATACTTCCGTTAAAGATCCCGGTTATGGAAAGATATTTTCTGAAGAAAAATTAGTGATTTGCGTAAATGATAAAAAAATCCGTACCATATCTATCCACGGTAAAGCCAAAGTTGAAGTTGGGGAAAATGAGGAAGAACCTTTGCATCAATTACATTCTTACGGAACGATCGAGATCGATTACGATAAAGGAGAATTAAAAGCTAAAAGTCCTTTAGGCAAAGAAGAGTTACAGCTCGTTTTGGAAGATTATTCAGGAAAAGCATCTGCAGATGATTGGCTTATTACCTACGAGACAATCGATAAAATAAAGATTAAAGCGATGCAATTAGAGGGGAATGTAAAAATCATTCATAAAGCCTTTACAACAGATATTTTTCGTTATGTGATAGCAGACTTTGGGAAGGTCAATCTCCAAACACAAGAAATAGCTTTTTCAGCCCTTCCCAAAAAAAAAGTGCTATTTGTTGATCATTTGAAATCTTTAGAAATGAGTGCGCCTGAATTAAAAATTTCTAAAGATCCTTTAACATTACAGGAAAAGATTATAGGTAAAGGTGTAGTAAGATTTAATTTAGTTGAACAAGAGCTTGAGTTAATGAGAAAGCGCTTTGATCTAAAAAAAGGTTGGGAAAAGAAAAATGTCAATGGCAAGTGATAAAAGAATTACCTTAGATGTACAAAACTTAAAAAAAAGTTATGGTGGTAGACAAGTTGTGCATGACCTTTCTTTTCAAGTTAGGGAAGGAGAGATTGTTGGTCTTTTAGGTCCAAATGGTGCTGGCAAAACCACAGCTTTTTACATGACAATTGGCCTTATTCGTCCAGATGATGGCAAAGTTGTTTTTAAAGAAAAAGATGTTACTAGCTTACCGATTCACCAAAGAGCACGTATGGGAATGGGGTATTTAGCGCAAGAACCCTCTGTTTTTAGGAGTTTGACAGTTGAGCAAAATATTCTTTGCATACTTGAATGCCTACCCCTTTCTAAGCAAGAACGTAAAGAGCGTTTAGAAATTCTTTTGGGTGAATTGAACTTAACAAAACATGCCAAAAAAAAAGCAATGGCACTATCTGGTGGAGAAAGGAGACGTCTAGAAATCACTCGATCCTTAGTGACTGAACCTACTTTACTAATGTTAGATGAGCCCTTTGCAAATATTGATCCTATTTCTGTGGCGGAAGTACAACAAATGATTGAACATTTAGCGCGTACGAAAAACATCAGCATTTTAATTACAGATCACAATGCCCGTGAAATTTTTTCTATCGTAGATAAAAGTTATCTGGTTGTAGATGGGAAAGTATTTTTATCTGGAACGACAAAAGAATTAACAGAAAATGAAAGTGTGAAGCAACGCTATCTGGGAGTCAATTTTAAACTATAATTTAAAATATTTGAGCTAAGTAGACAAGCATACCTTAGCCCAAGTATTTAAAAATGTTTAATGTTATTAGAAGTTATTCAAAAATAGGATCAAAGGTACGACAATTCTTCAAAGGATCTTCTTTCACTTCTGGTTCTTTGCCAAAGTTTTCCATTTTATTTAAAAAAGTCTGTAACTCTTGACCCTTAATTTTCAAAGGTTGATTCTTTGTAAATAACAAACGATAAGCTTTATCGAGTAAGATTAATTCTTTAATGTGGCCTTGATGGGATACTTTGGTTTCCCATAGTTGATTCAACTTGGTGGCGGTTTGCTGCCATTGATATTGAATCACTCTTTTTACATTAGATTCTCTTAAATCATTTAAGACTTTTAATTGATGTAAACTAGCAATTCGAAAATCACAGCTTTGGTATTTAATAAATTTTTTTATTTTCTTTTTTAACTTCTCATTCTTTATAGATTGAGGATTATTATAAACTTTTTGGATATCTTCATTTTTAGGATTTTTTAGGATTTTAAGACATTTCTCATTAATAACCATTTTTATCAATTGAAGATCTTTTTCAGTAGAGGTAATGATGGCATCTATAGCGTGGCTTTGCAATTCCTTCCATTCTTTCATTATAGCGCATAAGAGTGGAGTTTTCAGCTCATCTTCCTCAAATGCTTCTAAAAAAAATGTATCACCCATGATAGTTTTGAAAAGATTACTTGGATCAAGTAACTGCCATTGGGCTTCATTTAAAGTTAAAGGAAATTTCTCCCAGGATAGTTCAGACTTTGATAAAATGGTTTTGAATGGTTCCTCATCTTTAATAATCTTAAAATTGACGGTACCAGGTGCTGTGACAATCATAATATTCTCTTATAAATGACTTAAATTAATGGTAGTAATTTGTTCTAAATAAAGGATTAGTCCATCGGGAGAGGATAAATAAGTCTCCCAGAAAGATCGGCTATTTTCAAATAGTTGATAAATTTTCCCTTTCACCTCTTCCAGGGGTTGCTCACTAACGTTTGGCAAAATATTCTTTTCATAAGTATGGAAAAAATGGATAGACCATTTTTCTAATAGGTTTTCTATTAAAAGGCGACCTGCTGATGTCAAAAAATCTTGAAAAGAAACTATAGTTGTAGATGAATCTTTTATAAGCTTGTAAAAAGTTGTAACAAGTTCTTTTTCGTTATCGTTTAATGTTTCCTTTATTACGGGCATTCTATGTAGATGAAGCTTTTGCAATAAAGTTGCCTTTTCCCGTATATAAAAATCATTTTCAAGAACATTTTTAAGAACATGAAGCTTTCCCCAAAATTCTTCAGTGACAGTATCAGTGAACGTTTCGATTGTGGCGGTTGCTATGTGAGTTTTCTTAACCTCACTTTCGTTCTCTTTTAGCTTTGCAAGCCAACCATCCCAATCTAGGTACTTTAAGTCTTCTGCCATAAATACCATGTGGGTGGTTCCAGGCTGCCCTTGTCTACCAGCTCTTCCAATAGCTTGTTTATAGACACGCTCTGATTGGGGGGGAGTTGTTAATAAAACAACCAAACCACCAGCTTCTAAACTTTTAGATTCTAAAATGATATCTGTACCTCTTGTTGCATTATTGGTAGCAATAGTTATACAACCACTTTTCCCAGCATTAGCTAAAATCATGTGCTCTTGTTCTAATTGTTTTTCATTAAACAATTGTGGGTTCAAATTACGAGCTTTAGCAAAAGAAAAGAAAAAATCACTTTGTTTTATCGATTCCGTTAAAACCAAAACAGGACGACCAGCTGAAGTTTCTTTTTCTAAAATGGATGAAATTATGCTATAATACTGCTTACGATTGTTGCAAATAATTGGTTGATTATCTATTCGAATCGAAGGAATGTGAGGGGGGATGTCAACACAATCAACACCGTAAATTGTTTGAATTTCTTCTCTTTCATTGGTAGAGCCAAGCGTGCCGGTTAATCCGTAAATCGTTTGATATTTGTTATAAAACAACGAATGGGAATAGGAAATCGGAACAATTGTTTCGACTTCATTCGAAAGGTTATGTTTGAGTTCTAAAAAGTCATGTAACCCATTATTCCACCGCATGCCCTCTAAAATTTTTCCAGTATTATCTTTATCGACAATTTTGATAGAACGTTTTCCATCATCATTTTTTTGAATAACATACTCTTTGTTTAGTTGAAGTCTATTAACAGCCTGATCGACTATGCCCATCCAAATAATTAATTGATCATCCGAAATGATACCCAGGTAACGTTTTTGTTCATCTGTCGTTTCTTGGTCTAAAAATAGTTTTAGTTTTTCAACAATTTGTTCAGGATTTTGATAAGTTTCTAAGATTGCCATTGCTAATTTAGCTATACTCTCGGAAGAAGTATCTAATAAACTAGCCATGAAAAGTCTTTGTGGAATTTTTTGATTTTGTTTAACAATTTTGGAAGCTTGGTTTACATAAAATTGATAAATGAGAGAATAAATCCAATGTTCAGATTGATTTTTGGGAATGGCAATTCTGGCAGAATTTAAAAGGGTATCTTTCATTAAGTTGTCGCTTTCATCCACTATGACTACAGCAAAAGGATTCGTTACATTTGCAAATTTTTTCTGATGGGAAAAATAATCCGTAAAATTTACCTTTGTACGCATAATGGCAAATTCATAATCGGTTGCAGTACCAAATAGAATTTGTCCTTCAAAGTGAGATAAATTAGGATTTGGATGGCAAATATGTGAACTTGTGATAGTAAATGTATCAAACAACAATTTATATTTTTCAAAATCACGAATTGCAAGACTCGAGGATGAGCAGGTGATATGAACGGATTTTTTTTGCAAAGCCTCTACTAAACTTAATAAAGCAATTGTGGCAGATTTTCCTTGACCGGTAAGTATTTGGGCTATTAATCCTTTCTCCTCATTCAAAAAACTTAATACAGAAAGTATTTGAGTGGAGTAAAGGTAAATTCCGTATAAGTGACGCATGGCAAGGCGGCCAATAGCCACCAATTCTAAAACACTAAGATTTCCATTTTTCCTAAATTTTGAACAAAGTGACACTAATTGTTCAAGAGAATAATTTTTCCATTTGTCACAGTGACTATTTACTTCGTAATATTGATCGAAAATACAATCAATTTTTTCTTTTGATAAAGGAAAGGTCACATTACGATCCTTTCCATAAAAACGTTTTTTAAGTTCCTCTAAATCTCCATCTTTGAGCAAAGATTGGGAGTTCGTTGTAACGGGTAAAAACTTTGTGTCTATTTCTAATAGCATTAGCGGATCTTTTACATTGGCCATTTCTTTAAAAAAAACATCGAGTTCAAATAAAGAGAGTTTTAAAAAGTAAGGTTTTTGAAAAAGTTCTATAAAAAAATCAACGTTTAAATCTTTTTGCTGGGAAATAAATATCTTAAAAATATCTTCCAATGTCATTAAAAAAGTCTTAGAGACTTTTTCTTTTGAGATCTTTGAAAGGATACATTGAATAAAAATAAGCTTAATTTGTTCACATTCAATTTCGTCCAATAGTTTTAAAAGGGACACAAACTTTTTTTCGATAATATTTGACTGATGAATGCTAGACTTTATGTCATGCGATAGTTTTTTAAACGACTGATAAGATAACCATTTTTCAATGATAGTCGAGTTAAATAAAAAGGTATCTCCTCGTTCTAAAGCAAGTAATGAGGTTACAAGCTCTCTACCACCCTTTTCATAAGGACAAATTTTTACAGTTTCCTTGGTATTGGAGTAGCAATAGTTCAAAAATAAAGAATTTATTTCTTCTATTTTGTCATGATTATTAGTTAATAAAATGGCTTGGAGAGCAAATACTTCATAACTTGCTAACCAATCATGTTTATGTAAACCTTCCAGATAATGGATAAAAAGCTCAATATTAGGAAAATGAATCGAAATGAGATGATTGAGTGTTTGGCCAAGAATTTGATGGTAAGTAATAGCGTCAATTTTGCTAATTGATTGCGAGATTGCTTGCAAAATTTTTTTATCGGCAAAAGATGCAGATAATTGTAGACGTTTCAATGCCTCATTTAAGCTTGGTATTTGAGATTGCGTTAACTCAAATTCGGACAAAAAATGGCAATAATTTTCTAATTGTGATAGGGGATACATATTTTCTCCTAAAAAAAAGGCTCTTAAAAAGAGCCTTTGTCTTACATAAATAATTTTTGTATATGATGATTTAAAAAATGATTATTGATAGTAATGTCCATATTGGCATCAAGATTGATCAATGTACGGGACAAGACCTTATTTTTCTTATCGATACAAGCTGTCCAAAGAGGGCTTTCTCCTTTGCTATCAATAGTATTCACGTCTACTTTTAGTTGAAGAAGCTTTTGAGTAGCCCAACTATATTCATTGTGAATACTTAAATGTAAAGGTGTTAAACCATCATTATTCATAGCATTGATGTCATCTGTTTGCATTAAAAGGATAAGGCTATTTATCTCTTTTAAACGAATCGCTAAATGCAGGTTTGAATCGCCTGGAAATTTTTCTTTTACATCTAAAAACTTTTCTAAAATAAGAGAGGCATCTCTTGCATCTTCTTCTATTAGGTCTGCTAACTCATCACCCTTAATCGTTTTTACATTATAGTCGGCGCCAGCAAATAAAAGTAGACCCAAAAGCTCTCTATTTCCACTTATGGCGGCGATTTGAAGAGGTGTTAAACCACTATAATTTTTAACCTCTAGACTCGCTCCACAATAGATGAGATACATTAATCCTTTAAGATTATTAGCCTCTACAGCCAAGTGCATTAAAGTTTGCCCATCTCTATTTTTTTCATCAATGTTGTAAGTGAATTTCACCATTTGATGATCTAAAAGTAGTTTAAATTGATGAAAATGCTTCTTTTTGACAGCGATTTCTAAAGGAGTTTCATTTGCTAGCCCTTTATGATTTGGATCAAGTCCTTGTTTTAAAAGGTAAGAAGTTGTTTGGATTGAACCAACATGGCTTGCTATATGTAAGCCATTATACCCATTTTCTACTAGTTCTAGGCCTTTATTGATACCAAGGTTATAAAGCTTTTCTACAACTTGTGTCTGATCTGCCCTAATAGCGCTAATTATTGCTTGCCTAATAACTTTTGGATTTTGGGCAATCTTTAAAGTTTTAAACAATTCAAATGTTCCACAGTTTAAAGAAAATTTGTCAATATTATCACGAATTAAGTCTTCAATATTTTCATTAGTTTCTTTTTGTAGAAAATGAAATAGATCCATTTTTTCATTTTTTAAAGCTATGAGTAAAGGAGAGATTTTTTCTTTGCTAGTTAGATGACCTAGTTGTTCTAACGAAAACTTAGTATCAATTGGAACGTACAAATCTTTAAATAATTCTAATACACTTAAACTTCCAAAATCTATAGCTAAATGGCTTGGTAAGTGCCCCTCTTTTGTTTTTATTTTAAGAGATTGATTCGTAGCGTCAATAAAACGAAGAATTTGTGTATTCTCAGTTTCTATAGCCACTGTAACAGCCGATCTATTAGTTTCGTCAAAAAGATTGGCATCCGCACCTTTTCTTAAAAGAAACAGAGCTATTTGATCAAGTTGTTTGATCATTGCATACTGCAATAGAGAAGTTCTACCGTAAGAAAAAGGAATATTTACATCGGCCTTATGTTTTATTAGCAATGCCATTAGATTTTGTTTTTCGTTTACACAGGCATAGCTTAACGGTGTCATATGATGAAAGTCTTTATGATTAACGTTGACACCTTTTTTCAGCAATAATGAAATTTTTTCATTATTTTCTAGTTCTATAGCATAGAATAAAGGTGTTTTCCCTTTTCTATCTTCTAACTCTAAATCATTTGGTGATAAGAGATTTAATAACGTTTTGAGAGATTCTTCGTTACTATGCAGAATAGCATGATGTAAAGGGGTTATTTTTTTATAGTTCGCTTTTGTTAAATGTAAATGTGGATAGTCATTTGGAGATATATCTAATTGTAATAACAGATGAGCTAAAGTATTACCTTCACTATCTACAAAATTGTCCCTTTTAATTTTTTTAACTTCAGCTTTAATAAACTCTATTAATTCTTCATTTTTTTCGATTAAAGGATTTGTTAAAAAATGGAGCAATAATAGTAAAGGAGGTCCCCAGATTTTACTATTCTCGACTTCAATAAAAGTAATTTCATCCTCTTTAAGGGTTGTAAAGACGGCTTTAAATTTTTCGAAAGATTCATCTATAGTCGTATTATTCTTAGGGAATTGCTCTAGAAGTTCTTTTGGAAGAATCTGTTTTAAAGAATTAAACGCTTCGATCATTTTTTTTCCAATACTTGATTGGCCAACTAATAGGGATAAGCTTTCTCTAAAACGATTTGTTTTTTTATGGAACGCTTCGCCTCCTTGGGAGACTAATTTTTTAATTTCGGAATTACAAGCATAGTCTATGGCATTTTTGCCGCTATCATCCTTGTCTCTAGAAGAAAAACCCGCCTCTAATAAAAGCGTAACACAAGCAATATTTCCTAATTGACAAGCAAAATGGAGTAAATGAGGCTTTTTAATTATTTGAGAAGACTTTAACAATAGTTCTATAATTCTTAAGTGTCCTTTTTCAATAGCTAGTTGTAAGATAGACTTGCCTTTGACAACATGCTGTGAATTTGAACCTAATTTTATTAAAGCTTCGCAAGCTTCAAAATTATTGGCAACGACTGCTAAGCTTAAAGCTGTATGACCACTTTTTGCCACAATATCAATATTATTTTGAGCCTTAATAACTAGCTGGAGTAGGAAAGGATCGGGTTGATTAACAGCTGCGTAAAGTTCACTTGCACTTATTTTACAAATTCCCTTTTCCAGCAAAGGTTGTAAAAACTGAGTTGCACTACCTCTTATTAAATAGTAAGTTGGCGTTAATCCTTTATTATTTTGTTTATTATATCCAGAAATAGTGGCGAATTTTTCAAGCAATGTACTAGAGCTTGCCATTGCTGCTATATGTAAAGGGGTATTACCTTCATCATCTATTTCTCTTTGGCATACATCATCATCCGAAAATTTAAGGATCAACTCAACTGCTTCTAATTGGTTATGGTAAATGGCTCCCCAAAGAAGATGTTTAGCTTTGTGTTGATTCTTTAAGACGATGTTATTTTGCTTATATAAATCTAAGAGATAAGATAAAACTTTTATGCTACCGCTTTCAGCAGCTATATAGGCTAAACTTTTACCATCATCTGTTATTTTTAAGATATCTTGTTCATTGCGAATTAACTTTCGAAGTAAGTATGCACCATCGAATTTAGCCATGTAATGAAAGATATTCCAACCATTATCTCCTTGAAAAGCCACTAATTCTTCGTTACTTACATTAAAAATTGAAGTTAAAGCAGGATAATTTCCAAATTCAATAGAAGCTTGAATAAGTTCTTTTCTTTGCTCTTCAGTGTAAAGCTCTGCTTTATAGAAATTTTTTTGTAAGGGATAATAAGGTTTTTTTATGATCTCAAGATAGAAAGAGTGTGAGCTTAAATCCACCCCTTTTTTGTAAAAGGCTTCTAAAATATCCCAAAAACCACATTCAATAGCCACTTGTATGGCATTCTCTTTTTCTTTATTTAGAGAATAGAATGCACTAGAATCTAAATAATCTATCAGATGGACAGCAACTGGAATGTTTCCATAATGAATAGCCATTTGAAGGATATTTTCATCAAAAGCATTTTTATGTGTAGCAACGGAAGGACTTTTTAGCAAAACTCCTAAGGCTTCAAGATCTCCTTCTTTTACCACATATTCAATCGCATATTTAGAGGGTATGCAATATCGAATTAAATAACCTGCAATATCATAAAATTTCTTTCGAAAGGCTACTTCTAAAGATGTTAGTCCATCTTTTCTAACCAAACCAACATTAGCGCCATTTTTTACCATAAATTGCACTAATGGTAGCGAATCGATTTCGCATGCTAACATTAAAGGGGTTCCGCCTTCTTCCGAATTTTCATTGATCAAAGTTATAAGATCTTTTTTTGCATGTTTTGCAAGAACGTAAAAAAGCTCTTCTTCTTGATAATGTAAAGCGCAATGAAGGGGATTATATCCAGTAGTTGAAGAAAGTAGTTTCACCCCCATTTCTAAAAGGTACTCTACAACTTCTTTTTGTCCATGTTGAATTGCAACTATTAGTGGAGTTGTATCTTCCTTTGATTTGACATTGAGACTTTTTGGATTTCCGAATGTAAGAAATTGCAAAGATGATAATGTTCCTTGCATAGCGGCATAATGTAATGGTGTGAATCCATCGTTATCTGGCAAATATAGATCGAAATCATATCTTTTTAAAGCTTCGATATAATAAACGTTGGAAATTTGAGACGCGTAATGAACTAAAGATCTTCCATTTTTATCCTGGAAATTTTTAAGTTCTGGATTTTCTTCTAAAATTAATTCGAAGAGCTCGGCATTGTTTTGCTGAATGGCAGTAAAAGCATCAACAAAAGTTTGCAAAATTTCAGATCCACCTTGTTCTGTTGCAATCAAAGAGGTTTCCATCCAATCGTAATCTTCTACGTAAGGAGGGAGGTCCTCAATATGTAGTTTAAAAAAAGCTGTTTTTTTCACATTATTGCCAACAGACAGTAAATTCCAACTTTCTTCAGTTGTAGTTACTAATTCATCTAATTTCTCTTCAATTATTGTTTTACCTAAAGCAGAATTGGTGATAGCTTTTCTTTCAAGTTTTAAACCACAACCACCCACAACACGTTTACCTTCTGTTACTTCTTCTTGGGTTAGTTCAGATAAAGAACGAAGTAGCTGATGAGGGATCTGAATAGTTATTTCATCAACCAAATTTACTAAATTAAATATAAATATATCGATAAGATCTACATGATTTGCTTGTAACCTAGTAAGGCTATTATTAATTTTTTCATTGGAATAATTATGGTTTTTATATACAAGAGCTATTTTTTCTAGAATTTTTAATTGGTCATTTTTAGTAATACTTGGTTTACTTAGCTCAATAATGAGCGGATGTGCTTCTTGAGGAAATAATTCTAATTTATAATTTTTTATGAATTGAGCAAATATCTCTAAGAGGTTTTTTTTAATATTTAGAAGGTTTTTTTCACAACTTTTTCGTAGGTTAGATTCATCTTCATTAAAAAAACGGACTAATGTTTTGCTAGTATTTGATAAAAAGAATTTTTCTAAATTTTCTAATAATAAATTATCAAATTCCTCAGTCTCAGAAAATAAATTATCCTTTTGACATTGAAATTTTAAAAAGTCTTTAATAAGGTCCTTATTTGTTTTAACAAGCTCTTCCCAAAATTTTTTATCTATTTTAACTTCTTCTTGTTTTAAAGACTTTAGTGGTAAATGGGGAAAAAGAGACGGACAAACTTCCTTTTTATTTAATGCAAAAGTCGATAAACTTGGCATTTTGTTATATTTCTTTAAGGTAAGAAAATAACTAGAGAAAAAATTAATCACAGATAGGATTGAGAAATACTTTTGGCAAATCGGTAGTTTTGCCATTTTTTCATGAATTTCATTCTTCATTGTTTCAAAGGCGTCTTTTAAAACAGTATAAGATTTAGGAAATGCGCCATTTTCTCTGTAAAATCGTTCTAATTCTTGTTCATACCTAGCTGATGGTTGAATGGTATATTCCACATCAAAATCTGAATCTATAACAAATACATTGCCTTCTTTTTGAATGCTATTTTGTTTAGCTATTATGCGAAATGAATTAGAAAATTCTGAATAATCGCTTAATAAATTAGGCTCATTTAAAAATAATTTATTTAAAAGAGTTTCGGCAAATTTTTCTAAACCGCGTAATTTGCGACTTGAAATCAATTGTCTAACAGAATGGTAGTCAGTCTGTTCTCCTAAGTGCTCTTTAACGTATTCTTCAAAATCGATCATTTCGCTAAATGAAGAATCTAGGTCGTTTGAGCGAACTTGTTCCCATTTATCAATAAATTCTTCTGTAAAAACACCGCCATTCAAGAACCCTTTCATAATGTAATCAAGCATAGCTATAGTTCTACCGACGAGCGTGTTTTTATAAGCAGGATGAATGATCGGATACAACTGACCTTGTTGATTAAAATGTAAACTGAAGAAGGGGACTGTATTATGAACATATATTCCAATCGCTAATTCCCTTAAAATTTGTTTTAATTCATTATTTGAAAAGGGAACTGTATTATCAGGTAGATTTGGCAAACAAAAATAAAATTCATTTTCAAAAAGTTCATCAATAGAGTCGAATAACCCCTCTATATATTCAATGCGACACTCTACCCCGCCGGTATCTCTAGCTGTTGAACCTTTTTCAGATACTGGATTATCAGGATGATTGGAATTGTATGACTTAGTTAATTTAGCTTGCTGTAAATTTTGTTCAAATTGCTTTTTGGCAGGTGTGTCGGTTAGACGAATGTTGTTTGGAGGACGTTTATTTGTATTTTGGTTATCTGGATTTTGCGGATCTTTAGGATTATTTTTTTTTGTACGATCATCAGAAGGGGGATTTTGTCCGAATGCAAAGCGCCATTTGGTTCTGTATTCATCATGCTTTTCGGATTGAATTTCAATTTTTTTTTCATAAAGAAATTTTTTGTTATCACCTTCTCTTTTACTCAATTCTCCATTTCTAACTTTTTTTTCAATTTTGTCATTATATTCTTTTATTAGAAACTTTTTAATATTATTGGCTTTTTCTTTTTCATACTGTCGTCGGCTAGGTAACCTACCTATTTTTTTATAATATTCATGCTTTTGTTTATTAGTTAAAATATCGGTATCGTCAGATAAAGGCTCATTCGTTAAAGATATGTCAATATGCAAAATTTCGCCTTTATTATTGCCTTCGTCTGGTCTATCGATATGTAGTTCAAGCCCTTTTTTTTCGTTAATCCACGCATTCGGATCCCCAGCTTTTTTTGTAAAACCTCTAGCTTCGATTCGTTTTATTATTGATTCTTCGGTTGAAAAACGTAGTGGACTAGCTTTAACATAAATTCGCCTAACTTCTTTTCCTTTAATAGCTCCAACTAAATGAGGCCAAATAGTTATACTTAAATTTGAGATATCGTAAGTTAAATCGTATGATAGTGATGAATTAATTAAATCAATGTTAAATTTATGAGATGTTTTATTAGATAAAGGATTATGTATGTTTTTTTCAGGAATTATAAAAAAATTTTGTTTTTGATCTATCACTATTCCGAATAAACCTTTTGATTGTGAAAACCATAACTGAATGCAGTTACCCAAACAGTCTTTATATAATTTAGTAATTCTTGTTAGATTAATATCAGAATTAACTTTAGCGGAATTAATATCTTGCTGTATATAATTTACTTTTACAAATGAAGCTTGTTGCATTAGTCCCTTATGAATAAATTGTTACGTTTTTATTATTTAATTTTTTTATTTCTTCTGGAGAGAGTTTAATATTTGTTATTTCAAGCGTGTTTAATGATTTAAGAAGTAAAAGTTTATCAATACTTTTGTTATTAACTTCTGTGAAGGAAATATTTAATGATGATAAATTCTCTAAATTAATTAAAAATTTAATATTATCATTATTAAAGCTACTGCCAGTTAAGCTTAATTTTTTTAGTTTTTTTAAACTTTTTAGAAAGCTGAAACCATTTTCACTGATAAAGTAAGTTCCTTCTAAGTCCAATTCTTTCAAGTTATTAAGCTTGCTGATATATGAAATTCCCTTATCCCCTATAGAACCGCATGAAGATAAAGTTAATTTTTCTAAGGATTTTAAATTCGAAATTTGTTCAATCCAATTGTCTTGAATATCGTTTCGCATATTTGTTAATAAAAGTTCTTGTAAGGAAGTAAGCTGAATTAAATTTTTAATCCCTAAAATATTCACAGAACAATTTTTAATGTGTAAAACTTTTAATTTAGTTATTTGCTTTAAAAAAGATAATGTTTGATTAATATTACAAACTTCAAATGATAATTCTTCTAAATTGATTAACTTAGCAAATGAGTTGGTAGATTTACTAGAGCAAATAGTTCGACTAAGAGTTAAAGACTTTAAACTAGTAATTTTTGAGATCGAATAAATTTGTGCATCATCAATATCTTCGTTATCAGTCAAATTTAAATATTGCAATCTTTTAAAATGTTCTAAATAATCAAATAAAATTTGCGTGACACCTTCGCAAAAATCAAGACTTAAAACTTCCAATTGTTTTAATTTACCTAAATTTACTAAAGCTTCTGTTTTTTTGAAGCGATTGTTATATATATGTAAACTTTTTAAATTAGGTAAAAGTAACAAATGCTCAAACCATTCATCTACTGGATGTAATAACTTAACTTCAATAAGTTGAGGAGAGTTTTCTAGTAAAAACTTTAGTTCTTCATTATTTATTTTATATCCGTCTAATTCAATAGAAGTTGGTTTTTGTTTAATTTTGTCTAGAATAAAATCTTTCATGGTTATGCTTAAGAATAATGAATAATGTATTAAAATTTAAAAATATTAATAATATTATTACATTTTATTTGTTTAGTCTTTCGTTGTATTTTGTTAATGCAAAGCAAATAGTTATCTGCAATCAGGTTGGAGTCTAAGAAAAGCGAAGTGATGTCAGTTTCATTATTGCAAAAGTCAATTAATGACCGTCGATATGCTACTAATTTAAATAAAAAGATGCAAGAATATATTTTTTTATTTATCAATTTAATTTTGAATTTAGTAAGGTTATTTAAAAAAAAATAATAAATTTGCTAGGTTATAATTAAAGAAATTTAATATTTTTGTTACCTTGACTTAAATTTTTTAACTCTTCCCAAGGAAACCTTTTTAAATGATTTCTAATTTTAATGATTTTTAAATTTGGCAAGCTTATTAAATGTTTTAAACCTTGATAAGTGACGCCTTCACACCAACGTAAATTAATTTCTTCCAATTGGTTGAGATTTGACAAATGTTTTATTCCTTCATCAGCAATATTGATGCAATATTCAAGATTCAAATAATGTAAACTATCGATTTTTCCTATATATTTTAAAGCTTCGTTAGTTAATAAGTCACATTTTTCTAAATTTAAAGAAGTTAAAGGGAGTTTTGCTAAATGAACAATTCCATTGTCTGTGATTTTCTTACATTCCGATAAATTCAAATCCGATAAACTCTTTAAATTAGAAATAGCTTCTAAACTTACATCAATTAAGTTACTACATTTATTAAAGTTTAGTTTTTTTAAGTTTGAATTAAAATTAAATGTAACTAATTTATCACCGAAAAACAAATTATTACGACTTAAATTTAATTCTTCTATTTGCCTTAATTCAAAAAAAACTTGAATGACTTCATCTTTATAATTTGAGCCTGCTATATCGATTTTTTTTAAATTTTTTAATAAATTTAAGTTTTTTAAATCCTCAAAATCAGATATTTCAGAAAAGCTTAAAGATTTTAAATTTGTTAACGATGCTATACCGTTTATACTTTTAAATGTACCATGAAGATTTAAATGTTCGAGTGCCTCTAATTTAGATAATTTATGAATAGGATAGTCACTACAACGGATTAAAGAAATTGTCAGTGAAGATAAATTTATTAATCTTCCTATATTATTTAAATTTTCCTCTGATAAGTCATAACAAAAATTCAAAGTTAATTTTTTTAAATTTAAAAGATTAGTAAGGTAATTGATAGATTTATTTGTGAATTGGTTACATTGTTCGATATGTAAATAATCTAAATGAGAAAATTTACAAATAGAATAAAATCCAGAATCTGTTAAATCATTGAATCCGGTTATTATTAGGCGTTTTAAATGGGTTTTAAGTTTTAATAAACTATTTATATTTTCATCTGTAAGTTTCATGCCATATAAAATTTCAAGTGAATGTAAACTTTCTACTTCGGAAATTTTTTGAAATATTTCGTTTTCTGATCCAACCCATGTAATTTGGCTTAGAGAAAGATTTTTGAGGTTTTTTATACAGGAAAGTCTTGTCAATGATTCAACTAACAGATGCTCACAGTCTACAATAGAAAGAGTTTCAAAATTAGAAAGTTTTGCTAGATGTAGAAAGAGATTATTATTGATATGTTCAATGCCACAAATAGTCAATGATTGCAAATTTGTAAGATAAACGATTTCTTGCCAATCATCTTGAATGACAACACATTCTTCTAAGTATAATTCTTTAAGATTAGGTAAATATTGTAAATTACGGAGTGTTTTAGGATAGACATATGCGATACTTATTTTTTCTATGTCAGGTCTTAACCTTGCGATTAAATGGATTGTATCAAGGTTAAATAATTCATTGAAATTATTCCTATAAGACCACTCTAATAAATCTAGTGTTCTTGATTTATTATTGAGAATATATTCTATTAGCTCGTTCATTGCATTAACAGGGCAGTAAATTTAAGAATATTTATTATAACAAAACTTTGCCTTTATTTCATGTTTTTGTTTCAATTAATAATTAATTGCGTTTTTTTGCAGTAACTTTATTCAATTTTTAATTACTTAATTAAAAAAAGTTTTATTAGAGAGAAAGTAGTTAAATTAAAATCTTCAATTTTGGTTTTAATTTCTTTACTCTCATAAAAAACTCATTAGAAAATTTTTTTTGATTACCACTGATCTGGATAGTTTTTATTTGAGGTAAATGAATTAAATATTCTAAACCTTTATCAGTTATTCTTTCACACCATTTAAGGTTGATTTCTTCGAGGCTAAATAAGCTTGATAAAAACTTTAAACCATCGTCTGAAATATTTTTGCAATAACTTAAGTTTAAATACGTTAAATTAATATTTTCAGATAAATACTTTAAAGATTTATCTGATATAAGCTCACAATTACTTAAATTTAAACTTTTTAGTTTTAATTTTTTAATTGAGCTTATTCCTTGATCTGAAATAAGAACACAGTCACTTAAAATAAGCTCTTCTAAAATTGTTATTTGGGATAAAAAAATTAAAAAAGAGTTTTTTATATTTTTACATCCATTTAAATTTAAATAACGTAAATTACTTTTTAAATCTTTGGTATACTTAAATTCACCAGCAAAGCTATTACATTCAAGATTTAGTTTCGAAATATTTGATAATTCAAAAAGATTCAATACAACATTATTTTCATAATTGCCATACGAAGCATCAAGTTCAGATAAATTTAACAGTGAGTTTAATATTGTTAGATTTTCGATATTAGAAGTAAAAGGTAAAATCATTTTTTTGATTTTTTTTAATTTTTCTATACCTGTAAGACTTTTGCAAACCATTCTTACATTTAAGTTTTCTAACTTGTTCAAATTTTTCAAATATTCAAATGGGCAATCGATATCTTGTACACTTGGCAGGCTTAATGAAATTAAATTTTTAAGATTTCCTATTATTTCAAGTTTTTTAATATTTAAAAAGTTACAATAACGAATAGATAAATCCTTTAAATTATTTAAATTTAAGATACATTCGAAAATATCATCACTAACGTTATTACAGCTTTTTAAATGTAAAGTTTCTAAAAATTTAAATTTACAAATTGTTTGAAAGCCATTTTGGGTAAAATCGTTTCTTGGACTATCAAGAACCAATTTAATTAATTTATTTTTTAAAGGTAATAAACTAGCTAAAGCTAGATCATCTAGCTGATCAGATAAAAATTCTAAATTTCTCAAGTTTTTGCATTTGGCGATATTTTCAAAAATTTTTAGAGAAAAAGTATTCCAAGTAATATTATTTAAAATTAAGGACTGTAAATTGAATATTTTAAATAAATACTCTAAATCATAATGATCTATACTTTCACAATTTTCTATAAAAAGTGTATGCAGGTTTGCTAATTTAGTTAATTGTAAAAAGAAAAATTCAGCGATATATTCGATTCTAAAAATATGTAAAGATTGCAAATTTGTAAGATAAACGATTTCTTGCCAATCCTCTTGAATGACAACACATTCTTCTAAGTATAATTCTTTAAGATTAGGTAAATATTGTAAATTGCGTAGCGTTTCAGGATAGATATAGGCGATACTTATTTTTTCTATGTCAGGTCTTAGCTTTGCGATTAAATGGATTGTATCAAGGTTAAACAACTCATTGAAATTATTCCTATAAGACCAATCTAATAAATCTAACCTGCTTGATTTGCTTTCCAGAATATATTCTATAAGTTCGTTCATAGGATTAAAATTTTTGATAGGTCTTAAGATTATTGAATAATAACTAGCATGCAACAAAAAAACTTAAAGTAATTATTAATACCGTTTAATTTTTCATAATTTTAAAAAATAAGATAAGTAAAAGTTAATTTTATAAATCGTAAAACTATTTTTTTAAAAAATGTTTATAAGAATATTTATGCCATTCAACTAAATTAATATTTTTGATTAGGAAATTATCGCTTATTTTATCGCATCCACGTAAATTAATTTCTTTTAAATTTGGTAATAATAATAATTGTTTTAAATATTCTTCCGATAAATTATTACAATTTTCTAGATCAATTGTTCTAAGAGATGGTATAAGAGTTAAAAATTTTATTGTATTGTAAGTCAAATAAATGCAATTTTTTAATGATAAATGAGTTAAGTTTTTTAATTTAGTTAAATTTTGAATCCCTTCATCAGTAATTTTTACGCATCCACTCAAATTTAGCTTTTCTAAAGACAATATGTGTGAGAGAGATTCTAAGAATTTGTCATTCATATTTATGCATGATTTAAAGCTAATATTTTTGAAATTAGATTGAATGATTAAAGATGAATGAATTTCGCCAGTAATATTATTGCAGTTTTCTAAAAATAAAGTTTCCAAGTTAGGCAAATTTAGTAAGAATGATAGAGCGTTGCTATCTACTAATGAATAACTAAAATCTACATACTTTAAATGTTTTAAACTTAACAATTCATTAAAATTTAATATATTTGATTCTTTGCAGCCATTTAATTCTAAAGCCTGTAATTTTGATAGTACTCCAATTCCTTGCAATGAGCTAATTGAAAAATTAAAAGCTAATGTTTGTAGATTAGTTAATTTACTTATAAATGAAAATGGCTTTGTTGTAGCATGTAAACCAGTTATCTTTAATTCAACTAAATTTTCTAATTTATTCAAAAGATTTAAAATCTCGTCATTAACTTGACAATTTTTAATTTTTAATGTTTTCAAATAGGGTAAATTTATTAAGAAACTATATCCACTTTTGGTAATTTTTTGACAATTGTTAATCTGTAAAAAACATAACAGCTTGAACTCACTTATAGTCTTTATACCTTGATCAGAAATGCAAATATCTGAATCATATTCATCAAATAAAATAGAAAGTTTTTTTAAATTTTTCTTTAAGGGTAATAATGCTACTAAAAACTCATCTGTAATGCTCATTTTTTTAAGAAAAATTAATTCATTTAAATTTTTAATTTTAGCGATGTTTTCAAAAATTTCGAATGAATATTCAGACCATCTTATGTTGTTTAATTTCAGTAGATTCAGGTCTTCAATTAAATAGATATTTTGCAAATCTTTTGGAGATAAATAATCACATTCATCAATAGATAAAGAGAGAAAGTTAGGAAGTGTCGATAAATAAAAAAAGAGTTCTTTGTCGATATATTCTATTCTACAAATAGATAAGGACTCTAATTTTTTTAGATAAACAATTTCCTGCCAATCCTCTTGAATGACAACACATTCTTCTAAGTGTAGTTCTTTAAGATTTGGTAGGTGTTGTAAGTTGCGTAGCATTTCAGGATAGATGTAAGCGATACTTATTTTTTCTATATCAGGTCTTAGTTTTGCCATTAAAAGGATTGTATCAAGGTTAAACATCTCAATAAAATTATTCCTAAAAGACCAATCTAATAAATCTAATGTTTTTGATTTATTTTCGAGAATATATTCTACTAGTTCGTTCATAGGATTAATTGTTTTGATAAATTTAAGATTAATGAATAATAACTAAATTTTGCCTTTATTTCTTGTTTTGTTTTCGTAAAATCTTTAATAGCGTTTGTGATTATTAACTTTATTCACTAATTTGACATAACTCATAAAGGTTATTCCGTATCAATATGCTTTTAATGGAGTGCTCGAAAATGACTCTAAAAAATTTGAAAAAGAGAATTATTTCCTTTTAGCTAACGCACATGTGTTACACTTGAAAAGTGATATTGAAATTGAAAAAAAAGAATTCGGTGGAACCGAAATAACCCCTGATACCATTTGTCAATATTTTGGCAGTATTTCTAATAAAGATATAACAGGAAAACAAAAGGGAAATACCATTTGGAATCTTTTCCGTTCTAATTTACTTGAACTACAAATACCAAGTAATAAAGAAAAGGAAGAAATAATAAGTTCGAATAAAACTAAAGTTTAAATCATTTATCAGCTTTTACTAACATAGCAGGCATTGTAATCGTAATTTGATTTTCTAATTGATTACAATGTATGCAATAAGCTTTCGCTAAGGAAAAAAAGAACTCTTGCCAAAGACTTTCAGGTATAGCATGGCGATGCGGTACCCATGTCGTTAACCAGTCTGCAAATCGATTGAGATCATTAAAATGACTTGTCGTCGTAGCGTCTTGAATGTAAATATTTTTAAATCCGATTTTTTCCAACATTTCTTTGAATGGATCTATCTGTTGGAAGGCCCAATTGGGATGGTACTGTAAAAAGTAACTTTGCCATTTAGCTTCTTGGCAAACTTGACGAATAACTTCGTGTAAGGGGCGTTTTCCTTCACTTGCTAAGCGCATTAAAAGACGTCTGTTTATTCGCAAAGATTGATACATATTGCGCATGACGCATTCATGATCTTCTAAAGGTATCCAGCTTAAAACAACAAATGAAGTAACAACGTCAAATTGTTGAGGGAAAGGAATTTGTTTTGAATCGCAAGTGTAAAATTCTATGTTTTTGTCTTTATATTTAGAATTGGCAAATTCTACCATGGCAGGATCAACATCTATTCCTAATACTTTCCCGTGAGGTACTTTATGACTGGCTAATATGGAAGAAACGTAACCATTGCCAGATCCAACGTCTAATACATTTTCAAACCCGCTAAAATCTAAATGGCTCAGATTTTCTAACGCTCGTTTTTGTTGAACAGTTGCCTTAGTATCGTAAGTTAAGGGATCTTGTTTATTAAATGATAGCGATAGGGGAGTTGTCATAATTTAGCTTCCACATAGATATCTAGCAAAAATAGCTAATCATTTATTCAATTTCAATCCAAATGCCTGAAAATCCATATTTTTGTATGTCTTCTTCTGTGCTCCACTGATAATAGATGGTACGAGCTTCTTCTAAAGTCTCAATGCCTGGCAAAGCTTTGTCTAATGTTACGGAAAGTAAGTAATCATCAAGTGAGTCAAAACTGTCTATTTTTATTACACGAGCGAAAAAATAGGTATCTTCTTGTCCTAAGCAAACAAATATAACTCTATCACCCCGTTGAAGGGAGCGGTATTTAGGTAACCCCTTCTTTCCCTCTACAGGTTTTGTTCCTTGCAATAGGAGAGTATACCATGGATCTTCACAATATATTGTGGGCAGTTTACCAAAATCACTTGGGTTATAAGCATTTAAATTAAATAAAGAGAAAACAAAAAATAAAGAGATAAGTAGGGTTTTCATAAGATAAAAGTTTTTGAGTAGGTTAACGGATGGGGATTTAAGGTAGCAAGAGTTAAAAAAAGCCTTAAAGCTTTTAAATCGCTTAAGGCTTTTGAGTTATACTACGAATTGACGGATTTTTTCAGATTTCGATTGAGTGGTCTGTACCAATTTAAGTTCAGTTCTTGGAAATAAACTATAAGGAAAAATAGGCACTAAACTTTTTTCTGATTGATAATCGTCGTCGCGAGCTTTTACGAAAGCCTCAGTTTCTTTAGAAAGACTCCTTAAAGATACTAAATGAGCCGGATTTAGTTGAGCCACTAAAAACTGCAATACCGTTGTTTTTCCATTTTCTAAAAGAGCAATGATTTTTTCTGCGCAAACATACGTCGATGCCCCTTTTTTTATTCTTTTTGATAATTCGTCAATATCTTCCTTATCAAGCGCTTTTTTAAATTGATAATTTTGATAAGCGCTATAAATAAACAATGTAAAAATATTTTTAATAGTGTTAATAATTTTTTGAAATTTAGTTACTGGAATAGCATAGACTCCAGCCATTGCACTTAAATGAACAAGGTCACTTTTTTTATTTGTAACAGAATAAGTCATTTTAACTCCTTATAATTAAAATATTTAATACATTATAAATAATTAACTATTTTATTATAATAAATTAATAAAACTAGGAGTTTTTATGGAGTTTAATAATATTTCAGGCTCTATTCCTCCTAATAAAATAGTAAATGAACAGATAAAAGAGAATAATTTAAGTGATTTAGAGAGTTTACCAGAAGAACTTATTTTTGAACTTTTATTTAAATCTGATGAAAACCTTCTTCAAGTTAATAAAAATCTTTGGAATTTAAAAAATAAAATTACTTTTAAAGGAAATAAGGCAATCGATGAAAAGATTATAAACTTTATAGAAAGTTATATTCATAAAAATAAACCGGAAGAAATCAATCAAGAACGGAACAACTTTATATCAGGTATACTAAAAACGATTGATAAGGCAGCCCTTACAAGTGAGCAATTTGAACGATTAATTGATTTATTTATTAGTAAAAAAGATGGTCCCTCCTTGTCTTTGATCGCTCAAAATCCTTTTTATGATAGAGAAGATTTAGGGATAAAAATGTTATTTTTTGCGGCCGAAACAGGAGATGCGAAATTAACTTCTATTTTAGCTAAAGATGAAATGATAAATCTTGCGGCCGAGGACAATGAAGCTTTTGTAAAAGCTGCCGAAAACGGACATTTATTTTTACTAGAATTGTTGACTGATTCAACTAATCCAAATACTAACAATGTGGATGTAGCAGATCAAGAGAATGCTGCTATCAGAGCTGCTAGTAAAAATGGGCATGCAGATGTTGTGCGCTACTTATTGACATTTGAAGAAGTTGATCCATCCGCTGAGGATAATGAGGCTTTACTAGAAGCTGTGAGAGCGGGTCATACAGAAGTTGTAGAGGAATTGATCAAAGATGAACGGGTGGCAGCTCCCGATATGTTAGTTTTTTACCAAGAAGCCATCGCAATAGCTAGAGAAGAACAAAAAGAAGATATCTTTCAGCTCCTCTTACAAAATCCAAACATTTCTTAATTACTATGGAACCGAATGCAAACGGTCCCTTATACCCTTCAATCAAAAACTGTTATAATGCAGATGACAATCCTTTAAATCAGTTACCTCAAGAACTGATAAAAGAGATTATCTTATTTTCAAAAGAAGTAAAAGTATTAGTAGTAGACAAAAGTTTATCTACGTTTAAAGATCGAATAAAATTTGGTGTACACTCTGAAGAAAACGATAGAATTATCTCCTTTTTAGAAGGTTTTTTTAAGATTTCATCTCCTAATAAAACGTTTAGTTTTGCAAAGCCAATACTTGAATCTTTGCAGGTAGCAAAGTTAACGAATGGGCAGTTTACTAGATTGCTCAATATGTTTATGCAAAACAAAGCAATACCTCCCATAAAGCAAATTTTAGCAAATCCTTTTTTTTATAAAACAATGAATGAGAGGGCATTGACAGGGAACGGTGAGGATAAAAATCTTATTAAGGATCGACTCTTTCAGCCAAATAAAGATATTCTTTTAAGACTTTATTTTTTTGCCCTTAAAACAGATGACACAAGTCTTCTAAATCTTTTGCCTTTTTTTAATCCCTTAGAAAGTTATCCTGTAAAAATGAAAGAAGATTATCCCATTGTTTTGTCTCCTGAAGAGTACACCGCTGAGGAAGATAGTGACCATGAAGATGCTTCTCAAATGATCCCTTTTATATTAGTTTGCTATCACGACTGTATAAATAGTTTAAAAGTATTTCTTACAAACGAAATTGTGCTTAATTTTTTACAAGAGGATGATGATATTTTAAGCGATGTTTTACTCTTGTTAATTTCTCGAAATAGATTAAAGGGGTTAAGTGAATTTTTGCTAAAAGACTTTGTGTGTAATAAATTTCAAGACGATGAATTTTTAGAAAAAGTTCTAGAAGTTGCTAATTTTACATTTACAGAAGTTTTTAGTAGGATTTTACCTTTGATTCAAAGCAAAGATGCAGTACTTCACAAAATTTTGCGAAAAGCGATTGAAGCGAATAATGGAACTCTCACAAAATTACTTTCAAAAGAGTATAAAGCAAATTTTAGTAGACGGGCTAGCAAATGAATAAAAAAAAGGGCTCTAATTTGAGCCCTTTAAACGTTTTTTTAATTACTAATTTTAGTAATCCATACCAGCTGGCATTGCAGGAGCTGCAGCACCTTTTTCCTGCGGAATGTCTGCAACTAAAGCATCTGTTGTTAATAACAAACCAGAAATGGAAACAGCATTTGCTAATGCGGTTCTAACCACTTTAGTTGGATCCAAAATACCGGCTTGAATCATATCAACATATTCACCAGTCAAGGCATTGTAACCATGAGTTTCTGGAAGGCTTTGTACATGACGTACCACTATAACACCTTCTTGGCCAGCGTTCGCAACAATTTGACGAAGAGGAGCTTCTAGGGCTGATTTTATAATCTTAGCGCCTGTTGCTTCATCATCTTCTAATGTTTCGATTAAGGCTTGAACGCCTGGGATACAGCGAATATAAGCTACACCACCGCCTGGAAGAATACCTTCTTCTACGGCGCAAGCAGTAGCGTGTTGCGCATCATCCACGCGATCTTTTTTCTCTTTCATTTCAATTTCAGTCGCAGCACCAACGTAAATAACACCCACACCACCGCAAAGTTTTGCTAAGCGTTCTTGTAATTTTTCTCTGTCATAATCTGAATCAGTTTCTTCAATTTGACGCTTGATTAATGCAACTCTTTCTTGAATACGCTCTTTTTGACCAGCGCCATCAATTACAGTTGTTTCATCTTTACTTACAACAGCTTTCTTAGCGCGACCGAGCATTTCAATCGTAGTATTTTCAAGGGATAAGCCAAGTTCTTCACTGATTACTTGTCCACCGGTTAATACTGCAATGTCTTCTAAAATAGCTTTACGACGATCTCCGAAACCTGGCGCTTTAACAGCACATACTTTTAAACCTGCGCGAAGTCTATTGATCACAAGCGTCGTTAAAGCTTCACCATCAACATCTTCTGCAATAATTAATAAAGGTCTACCAGTTTCAGCGACTGCTTGTAACAAAGGAACAAAGTCTTTAATAGCAGAGATTTTTTTCTCGTGTATTAAAATGTATGGATTTTCTAACACACATTCTTGCGTTTCTGCATCAGTCATAAAGTAAGCAGATAGATACCCTCTATCAAAATTCATTCCTTCTACAACTTCTAATGTTGTTTCGAAACCTTTTGCTTCTTCAACAGTGATCGTTCCATCTTTACCTACTTTTTCCATTGCTTTGGCAATGATATCACCAATTTCTTTGTCGTTATTGGCAGAAATGGTAGCCACTTGCGCAATTTCTTGCGTGTTTTGGATTTTCTTGCTTCTTTTTTCAAGTTCTGCAGTAACAGTTTTTAACGCTTTTTCCATCCCTCTTTTTAAAGCTAGGGGATTGGCGCCTGCTGCTACGTTGCGTAAACCTTCTGCATAGATTGCTTCTGCTAAAACAGTAGCGGTTGTGGTTCCATCACCTGCTTTATCAGCGGTTTTGCTCGCCACTTCTTTTACCATTTGCGCGCCCATGTTCTCATGCTTATCTTCAAGCTCAATTTCTTTAGCAACCGTAACGCCGTCTTTTGTGATATGAGGGGAGCCGTAAGATTTGTCTATAATAACATTTCGCCCTTTGGGACCTAAGGTAACCTTAACTGCTCTTGCAAGGGTTTGCACACCTTTTAAAATTTTTTGACGTGCATCTTCTTTGAAAATGATATCTTTTGATGTCATAATTATTTACCTTCTCTAGTTTTTTTCGATAATCGCAATTAGATCTTCAGCGCGAACGATAACAAATTCTTGGTCATCTAATTGAATTTCTTGACCTGAATACTTTTCCATTAACACTACATCACCAACTTTCACAGGCATTGGACATAAGTTGCCATCTTTATCTTTTTTTCCAGGTCCGATGGCTATAACTTCAGCTTGTTCTTGTTTTTTCTTAGCAGAGTCTGGGAGAATGATTCCGCCTTTTACTTTTTCTTCTTGTTCTAAACGACGAAGAAGAACTCTGTTACCCAAGGGTTGGAATTTTGTTTTTAATTGTGTGTTTTCTTTAGTGAGTGATTGAGCCATATTCTTTTGGTCTCCTGTTTTTTCTTTATGTGGTTAACTGATTACCTTATATTTAAGATAATCAGTTGATTGAAATTGGGATTTTAGGGGAACTGCCTTTTTTTCTGCAACAAAAATTAGCAGTTAGATACTTTAATTGCTAACTATTGATTGTTTTCTTTAATTCAGTAACTAAATCAGAGAATTTTTTAATCGTCATTTTGACAGGTTCTGGCGAAAGCATATCCACACCGGCCAATTGTAATGTTTCAATAGGATAGCGACTGGACCCACTTTTTAAAAAGTTAAGGTAAGCATCTCGCTCTTTTTCGCCACCATTTGTTACTATCTGTGATAACGATAAAGCGGCGCTAATTCCTGTCGCATATTGATATACATAAAAATTATAGTAAAAGTGAGGAATGCGTGCCCATTCAATATCACTTTCAGGGTCTAGCTGCACGTTATTGCCAAAATAGAGGCGATTCAATGCTCTATATTTCTCTTTTAAGCTTTTAGGGGTTAACGGAATGTTTTTTTCCGCACATTCATGAATAAAGAGTTCAAATTCGGCAAACATGGTTTGTCTAAATAAAGTCCCGCGCAAATCTTCTATTTTTTGATTTAGTAAAAAGATTTTTTCATTTTTACTCTTTGCCCGTTTGATCATCAATTGCATAAGTAAGTCTTCATTAAAAGTCGAGGCTACTTCTGCTAAGAAAATAGGGTAACTTCCATATTGATAGGGTTGATTTTTATGAGTGTAGTAGCTATGCATGCTATGACCTGCTTCATGAGCTAATGTAAATACATCCCGTAAAATATTTTTGTAGTTCATCAGAATGTATGGCATACTGTCATAGCAACCGCTAGAATAAGCACCTGAGCGTTTATTTTTATTTTCAAAGCGATCTACCCATCGATCGTGAACTAAACCTTTATGAAGAATATCTTGATATTCCGATCCTAAGGGAGCTACCGATTCTATAATAAGATTTACAGCCTCCTCATAAGGCATTTTGATGTCTAAATCTTTTGTTAGGGGCACATACATATCATAAAGATGAATATCATCTAATCCCAAAATTTGCTTCCTTAAGTCAATATATTCATAAAGACAAGGAATATCAGCGTGAACGGCCTCAATTAAAGAATGATAGACTTGGGTTTCAATATTTTTGGGGAATAGTGCTGCATCAAGACATGAAGGATAATGGCGAGCGCGACTATTAAAAACATGGGATTGAATTTGTCCATTTAATAGCTCACAAAGGGTGTTTTGGTAATTTTGATAAGTACCATGATAAGCTAAAAATGCATTTTTTCTAAGGGTTCTATCTTGGCTACGTAAACTTAAAGCAAAAGTCGCGTGCGTTAAGGGGTGCTCTAGATCATCACTATCTTTTACAGTTGGAAATACAAAATCTGCATCGTTAATGGCACTAAAAGCTTTATGAGAGGCATATAATGCTTGAGAAGATAAAGCAAGCAATTCTTCTTTTTCAGCTGATAAAGTATGAGGTTTTAAATGAATAATTTTCTCTAAATAAAATCTATAAGGGGTTAAAACAGTTGATTGAAGGTATTCGTTTTGCTTTTTCTCATCTAAGGCTAATAATTCTGGTTCAAACCAAGATATTTCATGGCCAAAATGAGTGAGTGTAGATAAAATTTGATTAAACGCTTTTTTATGCTCGTCATTGGCTATATCTTCATCAAAGCGCAAATGAGCGTATGTATACAAACGACTAAGTTTTTGATCTAATTTTAAGATAGTTTCTAAAGCTTCCAAAACCTTTTCGGGGCTTTCATTTAAATGGCCTCTATATTTTGCCACTTCGGGAAAAAAAGGGGGTTTTTCAAGAGAACCGAAAGAATTGTATTCTTTTTGCCATTCTTCAAAGGATGGGTATAGGGCTTCTACATTCCATTTATCTTTTTCAATTACATCTTTTCTTTCTTTAGACATAGCTAATCTCCTTAAATGTCAGGGAAAAAAAGATCTTAGCAGATTAGCAGATATCTTTTATGTTAAATATCTTCTAAAGGTAGAGTTTTTTCTAATACTTCTTTCGTGCAATAAACAGGAGCTGCATTCATTAAAGCAATCGTTATACAGTCACTTGGTCTCGCGTCAATTTCAACAATATGGCGATAGTCTCCTGTATCTTGTTCTAAAAATAAACGAGCAAAGTAAGTTGTGTCTTGAACATCTACAATGACCACTTGCTTTACGCGCACATCGTAGCCACGTAAGACATTATTTAATAAATCATGGGTAAGAGGGCGAGGTTTTTCTGCGCCGGTCAAATAGAGTTGTAGTATTTTTCCAGTGGATGGATCTGTATAGATTGCAAATCTTTTATCATTGGATCCCAATATTATTACGGTATAGGATTTTGTTTGCATAATCTTATCAAAAGACAACTGCACTAGTTCGGATAACATATTACTCCCAAATCTCGGCTTATCATCCTCATCTTATGAATCAAGCCTATTTTCGTCACCGAATTTCTATAGAACCATCATTCTTTCCGATAATTATTTTATTGGCATAGTCGATAAACAACCCAGTTTCCACAACGCCAGGGATTTGCAACAAATTAAGATTTACCTCATTCCAATCAGCTTCAATATTTTTTAAATCGATATCGTAAATAAAATTGTTGTTATCGGTTAAATAAGGTGTTTTATCCGCTTTTAATCGTAAAGTTCCCTTTAGTCCATTTAAGTTGATGCAATGAATAATCCCATCTTTTGCAAAACTTGTAATTTCGACAGGTAGTGGAAATTTGTTAAAGGAGGTCACAAGCTTTGATTCATCGACAATGACTACCATTTCTTTACTAATGTTGGCCACAATTTTTTCTCTTAGTAAAGCTCCCCCGCCTCCTTTTATCATTCTCCTTTGGGTATCAACTTCATCGGCCCCATCAACTGTCAAATCAAGCTGTATAGTTGTCAAAGGATCTAAAAGGGGAATCGAATAAGAACGGGCTAATTCTTCAGATTTTTTTGAACTTGGCAATACGGCAATGTCCAGTCCATGCGCTACTTTTTCGCCTAAAAGTTGAATGAAAAAAGTTGCCGTAGAGCCTGTCCCTAAGCCAATTTTCATTCCAGGCTTTATATAGTTTATTGCAGCTTTTGCAGCAGCTTGTTTAGCAAGCTCTTGTGGATTAATTGGAGATAATGGCATAAATTAAATCATTGTTTTTTAAATTGGAGGCCTTCTTTGATTACTTTAAAAGAACTTCACCATTTTTTAGATCATTTATTGGAACCGCAACTTTTTACTGATTTTGGAAAAAATGGCTTACAAATTGAAGGTAAAACAAACATAGCAAAAATTGCAACAGCAGTTAGCGCGGATCTTCAAACGATTAAAAAAGCAATAGAGCAAGGTGTTGATGCATTAATTGTGCACCATGGACTTTTTTGGGGCAATGAATGTCCAACGATTACAGGAATATTTAAAGAAAAAATACAGCTTTGCTTAAAAAACGAGCTATCTCTTTTTAGTTATCATTTGCCATTAGATGCCCATCGCGAAATTGGCAACAACTGGAAAGCCGCTATTGATTTGGAGTGGACCCAATTAGATGAATTTTTAAAAATGGGGGGAATACCCATTGGAGTAAAAGGGGAGTTTGCTCCAATATCTATTCAAGATTTTGTCAAAAAGATAGAAAACTATTATCAAAGTCACGCCCATAAAGCTTTAGGGGGGAAGGAAATGGTCTCTTCAGCAGCTATTGTCTCCGGTGGCGCTTATAAAAATATAAAAGACGCTAAAGAAAGTGGGGTGGATTGTTTCATAACAGGAAATTTTGATGAACCTGCCTGGAGTCAAGCGCATGAACTGGGAATCCATTTTCTAGCCTTAGGGCATACTGCGACTGAAAAAGTAGGGCCTAGAGCACTACAAAAGCTTTTACAAAATAAGCTTTCTGTGAATACTTCATTTATTGATACAAATAATCCCTTTTAAACCTTAAAGCTTTAATAATATGTTGGTCTCTAACTTTTTTACAACCCTTGGAAGTTTAAGCCCTAAAAACTATTATACTATCGTCGCGATCCCATACCGCAAAGGGGCTAATACAATTAGTTGCATAAATCAAAAAGGACAAACCACTTTAAGTGAACTTGTAGAAAGCATCACTAAAAAAGATAGTTTTAAGTGGATTAAAGAGGAAGTTAATCATTTATCCGTTGAAGAAAAAAGACATTATAATTTTAAGTGTGGCAAGGCTCTTGACCAACTAGTAGAAAGAATTAGGGTGAAAAAAAGACCTTATCTAATTTTTTTGGCTCAAATTATTCATTCAAAAGTATTACTTTGGGTTTTTGATAAAATAGGGATTGATCCAGGAAAAATAGTTTCTCAAAATCCTATAGAGGAACTGAATCAATCTATTTTTGAGTTAAGAAAATTAAAAATTTACGTAAGTCAACTACTTCAAGAAGAAGGTGTTTGATTTTGTAAAATTTGTCGTAAACTTTCTACCTTTTCACTCGCGGGTGATGGGTGTTTGTTTCCATCAAAAAAAGGACGCTTATTAGTGGCTCCTTCTTCAAGGCGTTGCCCTAACTGCTGCAACATTGTGCGTGCGGCGTTTTGTAAAGCTCTCGGAGTAGCTTCTTGATCTTGACGATCAATTTCACTTTTTATTTGTTCTCTCATTCTTAAAATTTGGGAACTTTCCGATGCAATCTTCATAAAAAAACCATTATGTGATTTATTTAATATAATTTTACCAAATATTTGAATTAATGTCTTTGAGGATTTAGATTGAAAGATTTAAGGAAGTTTTATTGACATAAAATGGGTCAAAAACAGAGAATTTCGCATTAAGCATTCGGAACTTGAGGATTTATGCAAAATGTAATTGATGTTTTAAAAGAACGGGGACTAATTGAGACATTATCTGCTGAAAAAGAAATGGTGGATTTATTAAAAAAACCAACCAAAATTTATTGTGGATTTGATCCTACTTCCGATAGCTTACACGTGGGAAATTTAGTTGCTATTATGGGGCTTGCTTGGTTTGAGAAATTTGGACATCAACCAGTAGCTATAGTTGGTGGGGCAACAGGAATGATTGGAGATCCTTCTGGCAAACTTTCTGAAAGGCAATTATTAAATGCAGAAACTATAGAGACTAATCTTGCTGGAATTAAGAAAAACTTAGCAGCAATCTTAAAAAATCCAATTCTTTTAAATAATTTAGATTGGTTTAAAGAATTCTCCTTTATTTCCTTTTTAAGAGAAGTTGGTAAACACTTTAGATTAGGTCCAATGCTTGCTAAAGAAAGCGTTAAGCTTAGGCTAAATAGTGAAGAAGGAATGAGTTTTACTGAATTTTCCTATCAATTACTCCAAGGATACGACTTTTTGCATTTATACCAAAACTTTGGGGTACAAATGGAAATAGGGGGAAGTGACCAGTGGGGAAATATAACTGCTGGAATTGAACTTGTGAGAAAAGTTTTAGGAGTTCCGGTGTATGGGATGACATTTCCTCTTTTAACGAAAAGTGATGGGCAAAAATTTGGAAAATCAGAAAAAGGGGCTGTATGGTTATCTGCGGACAAACTATCCCCTTATGAATTTTACCAATATTTTATCCGTGTGTCTGATGCTGATGTTATAAAGTTAATGAAAATGCTCACATTCATGGATTTGTCAGAAATTTGTACAATAGAAAGACAAATGAAAGAATCTGATTATATTCCAAATACCGCACAAAAGCGTTTAGCGCATGTTATGACAGAGCTTGTGCATGGAGAAAATAATTTACAGTTAGCCCTTAAAGTCACTCAAGGTATAGCCCCTGGTGCTATTACACAACTAGATTCACAAACCTTACAAGCATTATCAAAGGATTTAGGATCTTGCCAACTATCTTACAAAGAAGTTGTTAACCATAAAATATTAGATCTTTTGGTAAAAAGCGGTCTTCAACCTAGCAAAACGCAAGCTAGAAAATCTATGACAAGTGGTGGCATTTATTTGAATAATGAAAAAATTACCGATGAAGAAGCTGTGCTTTTAGATAAGCATTTAATCGATGGCAACATGTTATTGCTAAGCTTTGGTAAAAAAAATAAAATCGTTGTTCAGCTAAATGATTAGCCATATTTGACAAAATGGTAAAAATATTCTTGAATCGAAAATTTGTATGATTATGATAAAGACATTATTTCTTATGGACATTTGTATAGCAAATGTTTAAAAAATAATTTTATTTATGAAAAAAAGTAATTTTTTACTAGGTCCAAGATTAAATATCTTGTCTGAAAATCAAGAGGATATAAAAATATTCTCCACATATAGAACAATATTCGCATGATTAACGTAAAGGAGTTGCAAAACCAATGACGACCATGACAAAAAAAAACACAATGACCAAAAAGAAATTAATTAATTCTATTTCACAAGAAAAAGGAATTCACCCAAATGATGTTCGCCACGTCATCCAATCATTTTTAGACAAAATGACAGATTCTTTGTCAGAAGGAGAAAGATTAGAGTTTAGAGATTTTGGTGTGTTTGAAGTAGTTGAAAGAAAACAGAAAATCGGAAGAAATCCAAAAAAAGCAGAACAACCAATTATTATTCCAGCTCGTCAGGCCGTAAAATTTACTCCTGGAAAAAGAATGAGAAAAGTAATCGAAAAGGGACATAGAGGAAAACGTCAATCTGATTAATTGATAATTCCATACGTTGAGCTGCGATAAAAAGTTAATCTTTGGGATTTTATTCTTAAAATTCCAAAGATTTTTGTTTGCAGTCAAACCTTAAAACTATATTGGCAAATTTATAAAGTATTGGTATATTTGGTACTTGTAAATTTAAAAAAAATTTACAATTTTAATAACTTAAGTTTTGCGCTTATAGCGCTAAATGATTTAATCTTAGAGTTTAAATAAATAAACGCAAACTTTAAGTTAATAGAGTAAAATTTTTGTTTTTACAGAATTAATTTCAATAATCTTGAAGAAAGCATATGTCTTTACCAAAAGTTTTAGGAGTTTTTAGTATCCTTCTTTTTGCAGGAATTGGAATTGCAGCTCTTTCAAAGTCTGAAAAAAAACCACATGAAGTGCCCGCAGTTGCAATTGTCCAAGAAAAGCCTATCGAAATCCCTATAAAAACAGAAAGTTTACCCGTTATTGAAAAGAGTAAGCCAACCGTTCAAAATGAGATTGTTGTAAAAGAAGAGAAAAAGGCGGAACTTAAAAAAGTGTCTGCCAATTTGCCTTTACCTGAAGCCAATCGCATTGAACAATTCTTTAATAAAGGTCCAAATAAATTCCCTTTTGTTGAAACCATTACTTATAAGAGTCATGTTCCTTGGAAAAAAGAAAAAAAAGCGTGGCTGGCTGATTACGCAAAGCATTATGCAACCTCCTTACATTTTATCGCACGTAGTTTAAATGGAAAAGCCGATTACCAAAAGTTAGAGATAGCTGAAGGGGATCGTTTCAACATATTGAAAAAAGATAAGAATATAGAGTTTTATTTAGTGATTGATACCTCTCGTTGTAAGATGTGGTTTTACAGCTTCGATAAAGATAGTCAAGAAAGAACGTTAATTAAAACGTATCATGTAGGTCTTGGTCGTCCCGATGAAACGAAAGAATCTGGATTACTGACACCTCTTGGAAAATATTCGCTAGGGAATAAAGTGGCCATTTATAGACCCAAAACTATGGGTATTCATAATAACCAAAAAACAGAAATGATAAAAACCTTTGGTACCCGTTGGATCCCATTTGATCAAGAAATGGGGGGCAATACGGCTCAAGCAAAAGGTTTTGGACTACATGGAGTTCCTTGGGACTTAAATGACAAAGGACAATTAGCAGAAGTGACTACATCTTTGGGAAAATATGAAAGTGATGGCTGTGTGAGATTGAGTACAGCCGACATTGAAGAACTTTATGCAATTATCATAACAAAACCAAGTTATATAGAGCTAGTGCGTGATTTTCACGAAGCTAAATTGCCTGGTACAGAAAAGAGTCTAGAGTAAAGGGAGATGATTTTGGATACCTTACCCCATGAAAAGCAAATTCATGAATATTTAAAAACGATTGATCATTTAAAAAAGCAAAGTCAAGACAATCCACTTTTTGACTCAGAGATAAAAAAGTTAGAATTAAAAATCGACAAACTCAAAGAAGACGTATACGCTAAATTAACCCCTTGGGAAAGAATTCAAATTTGTCGTCACCCAGCTCGCCCCCACACAATAGATTACATCAAAAATATTTGTACTGAATTTCATGAACTACATGGAGATCGCACATTCGGTGATGATCACGCGATGATTGGAGGGTTAGCAACCATTCAAGGTAAGCGCTTTGTTGTGATTGGACAAGAGAAGGGTAATGATACAGAAAGTCGTGTGTTTCATAACTTCGGCATGTTAAATCCAGAAGGGTTTAGAAAAGCGCTTCGCTTGATGCGTTTAGCTGAAAAATTTAATTTACCCATTATTTCATTTTTAGATACACCGGGAGCCTATCCAGGGCTTGAAGCTGAAGAGAGAGGTCAAGGTTGGGCAATTGCTAACAATCTAAGAGAAATGGCTCGTATCCAAACACCTATTATTATAGTTTTAATTGGAGAAGGATGTTCGGGCGGCGCTCTTGGTATGGGAATTGGTGATGTAATCGGAATGTTGGAACATGCATATTATTCTGTGATTTCTCCAGAAGGGTGTGCTTCCATTCTTTGGAAAGATGCTTCCAAAAATATGGAGGCAAGCAAAGCTTTAAAATTAAACTCAGAAGATTTACTCCCTTTACACGTGATCGATACCATTATTCCAGAACCTTTAGGTGGGGCTCATCACAATCCAGAAATTGTCTACAAAAATGTACAACAATTTATTTTAGAACAATATCAAATCCTCAAAGAAATCCCTAAAGAAATCTTATTGGAACAACGTTACTTAAAATTCCGGAAAATGGGACAATATAAGAAGAAGGAAAATTAAGGGAAAAGTATGGAAAAACTAACTTCCATCGAAGAGTTTACAAAGCTTATAAATAGTACTGAAAAACCAATTTACATTTTTAAGCACAGCACTCGTTGTCCCATAAGCGCTCATGCCTTTCAAAGCTTTAAGGAATTTATCTCCCATCATTCCGATATTATATCGGCTTATGTAGATGTAATTCATGAAAGGGATGTTTCCAATCAAATCGCAAATAGTTCGAAAGTAACACACCAGAGTCCTCAAGTCATTATTTTTCAAAAAGCTCAACCGGTTTGGCATGCCTCTCACTATTCTATTTCAGTGGAAGCATTAGAAAATCAATACAAAAATCTCTCATGAAAAAATTATTACTATTAGGTTTTAGCAAAAGCCAATACCGAACGATGATTTTCATCACGTTGGTATCAATGTGCTTGGCAACAATAGCCTCACAATTAGAAATGTTTTCTATCGGAATAATTACAAAAAAAGGACCGGACGTTTTTGAATTATTTGCTCCTATTGAAAACGGTGTATTAAATAAAGGCGAAAATTTAGACGTAGATCTTATTCCTATAAGATTAAAAGAGATTGATATAAGTAATAAAAAATATATTACATCATCTGAGATTAATCAATTTATGAGTGAGCACAATCATAGCGATATTGTGCAATCGGGAATTAATATAATAAATCGATTTTTGCCAATCTCCAATAACTTTACAAATCTTGCTATTTTTTTAGTCTTTGTCGCGATTTTTAAAGCCATAACCTTGTTTGCTTATCGCTTTGCTACAAAGCTTGTCGCGATCAAAATTAGTCGAGATTTAAGACAGTCTTATTTTGAGCATATTCAATCTTTGCCAATGGATTTTTACCAAAAACACGATATTGGTACCTTATCATCAAGAGTTGTAGGAGACGCTTCTATTATCGCAGAAGCTGTGAATTCTTGTTTAATCAATTATTTTCAAACTCCATTTACGATTATCACAACCTTAACGATCTGTTTTTTTGCTTCTTGGCAATTATCCTTAATGATTTTTATAGGGTTTCCTTTAATTGTTTATCCTATTTTTTTCTTAGCAAAAAAAGTAAAAAAAATATCGAAACAAATTCAGAAAAACCAAGAAAAGTTCGCTTCTGTAATCATTGATTTTTTAGCTGGAATTCAAACTGTAAAAGTTTTTGCAATGGAGAACTTCTCTTTGCAAAAGTATAAAGAACATAATGATCATATGGCAAATTTAGAAAAAAGAAATGCTAAATATGATCTCTCTTCAAGACCTATTGTCCATACCATAGCTATGTTTTTTTTGGCGACAGCCTTAATTTATGGTTTATACGTGCTTCATTTAAGCGTTTCTGAAGTATTAGTTTTTTGTGGTCTTCTTTATATTTTTTATGAGCCTTTCAAAAAATTTGCTGAAGAGAATTCTCAGATACAAAGAGGGGTGGCAGCAGCTGAGAGGATGTTTGAAGTGTTAGATTTAAAACCTCAAATCCAAGATAGTCCAACGGCTGTTAATTTAGAAGAATTCAAAGACCATATAGAATTTAAAGATGTTTGGTTTAAATATAATGATGAATGGATTTTACAGGGCTTAAACTTTAAGGTAAAAAAAGGGGAAATGGTTGCAATTGTTGGGCCAACGGGCGCTGGGAAATCGACGATTGTACAGTTGTTGCCACGTCTGTATGAAATCCAGCAAGGGGAGATTTTAATTGATGGCAAACCTTTAACAACCTATACGCAAAAATCTCTAAGAGAGAGGATGGCTTTTGTTCCACAACGTCCTTTTCTATTTTTAGATTCTATTACGGCAAATATTTCTTATGGTCAAAAGTTTGATCCTTTAGCCATAAAGCAAGCAGCTGAAAGAGCGCAGGCACATGAGTTTATTGAAAATCTTCCCTTAAAGTATGAAACAGTCCTTTCTGAAACAGGAAAAAATCTATCAGGAGGACAGCAGCAGCGTTTAGCCATTGCGAGAGCCTTAGTAAAAAATGCCCCCATCCTAATCATGGATGAAGCAACTTCGTCACTTGATAGCGTAAGCGAAAATAAAATTAAGGAATCCATACAGCAATTAAGAGGTCAAGTAACCCAAATCATTATAGCGCATAGATTATCAACGATAGAAGATGCGGATAAAATTATTTATATTGAAAAAGGGCAAAAAGTGGCAGAAGGCAGTAAGCAAGAGCTACTCAAAACTTGTCGTGGCTTTAGCTTAATGTGGGAGATGATGCACCGCTCATGAAAAAAGCTATTATTGTACATTCTGGTGGATTGGATTCAACCGTTTGCTTGTACCTTGCAAGTCAAGCTTATGGGAAAGAAAATGTATTAAGTATCTCCTTTGATTATCAACAAAGACATGGAAAAGCAGAACTTCAGGCCGCGCAAACGATTTGTAGGGATTGGGGGATTGATCACGTTGTCATACCAATCGTCAGCCTAAAAGAAATTAGTCCCAATGCTTTGGTTTGTCATGATCTTGAGATTATACATGAAAAAGGGGGCCATGCGAATACTTTAGTCACGGGTCGAAATGGGTTAATGGCAATGCTTGCAGCGACTCATGCCAATCATCTCGGCGCTCATTGTATATATATGGGAGTTATAGCTGTAGATGGCGCTAAAAATGGATATCGCGATTGTAGCCGTGAATATATGGATTTAATGGAACAAATCCTTCGCTTAGACTTTAATGATCCCACATTTCAAATCATAACGCCTTTAGTTGATAAGACAAAAGCTGAAGTGGTTCATTTAGCTTATGAACTTGGCATTTTAGATTATGTATTAGAAAATACAATCTCTTGTTATCAAGGCATCAAAGGAAAAGGGTGCCAGACCTGCCCAAGTTGTCTTTTGCGCAACAATGGAATCGATACGTTTTATACTAAAATTAATCAATTACCAACCTTTTCTTAAAATTTCAAATCTGTTTGATTTAAAATATTTTTTATTATAAAATAGATGAAATTATTTAAATTAACTGATGATTCACGAACAAGAATTAATTTTATTATCATTTTTGCAACAATTTCGAAGCAGTTTTGCAGACATATTTTTTTCTATTTTAAATCACTTCGATTCCGTACCCTATTATTTAATCCTTTTACTTATTCTTATTTTAGTTAAACCCAAAACGGGTCTAAAAGTATTTTGTTTATTTATCGCGAGTTATTATTTAGGGGCACTTTTAAAAGATTATTTTGCTTTGCCAAGACCTTATCACTTAAATCCTGAACTTGGCCTTGTTAAAGTAGGTGGTTATGGGTTTCCAAGTGGAGCCGCTCAATCGGCTGTAATCATTTCAAATTTAATCATTCGTTTTTTTAAAAATAATTGGAAATGGGTGGTGGCTTTAAGTTATTTTTGTTTAATCTCCGTTTCCCGTATCTATTTAGGGGTTCATTTTTTTACCGATATTATAGCAGGCTGGTTTATAGGATGGATCTTAGTGACTAGTTTGCATTCATTCTTTCCTTTGAACCATTTTGATAAAGAGAAATCTCTTTTAAATTCCTTTAAAACTTATTGGATTAAAGATAAGAAAAAAGCTGAATTTGTTAGAGATGAAAATTAAATCTCAAAAGCTATCCATTAAATTAACTTAATCTTAATCGACTTTTAATAAAGATGATTTATTTTTTCTTTTTTAAATGAGATATTTTATGAATTGTAGATTAGACAATTTTTTTACCAGGGTGGGTTCTGCTTTACCAATAGTTGGCGATGCTTTACATCCCATCGTGCAACATCATCTAAAAAGCCATTTAGATCCTGTTTTAGTCCAAGAAGATTATTGTAAACTTAAAAAAGTGTACAATATCACTCGTCTTGTGAAAGATATTGTAGGAGTTTCAGCTGCGGTTGCGGCATTTGCCCTTTTATTTTATGTGTTTATACCCCCAGCCTTTCCTATAGCCCTTATCATTGGATTAGTAATCACTGCGGTGAGTGTTTACTATGGTGTGGATGGAATTTTCGCTTCAATCAATTTGTCAGGAAGCTTAAGTCGTGTAAAGGCGAACCATATGCCATTAAACTTTGATGAATCTTAATTTTTATTCTTTGAAGCCAATTATATCATTACTAAAATATTAGAGTTTTATATATTATAAAAGATTTTAATTATAAAAACCTTCAATTAATCTTAATAAGTTTTTAATATATATCCTTTATAGTTTTATTTTTTATACAGGAGACTAATATGGTTAATAATTTAGATAATGGTTTTGTAAAATTTTGTTCAGCACTTCCCTTAGTTGGCGATATTTTAAATCCAATTGCCCAAAATAGTATGGAAAAGCTAAGCAAAAATGCAGCACAAAATATATTAGAACCTCAGAAATTAATAGATACATTAAAGGCAAAGCATGATTTTGCTAAAGCCCGCGTTGCGAAGGATGTGATTGGTTTAACATCAGCGATTGCAGCTTTTGCTCTTCTATTTTTTGTCTTTACACCACCAGTTAGTGCTTTAATTGGCTTGATTATCGCCGGGACAATAGCTGCAGCGGGAGTCTATTATCTCGTAGATGGTATTATTGCCGCAGTTAGACTTAAATCATCTGCGAACGAATATAAAGGAATTGAAGCTTAGTTAACGGCAAAGGATTGATTTATTAGCCTCTTCGGAGGCTAAATTTTTTTATAAATATCTGATAACTAATAATTTAAATATTTAAGTTATTCGTTTATAATAATAATAAAAATTGGATACAGTATGACAGTAGATCCAGCTTCCATGTATAAACTTTTTGCAACTGCCGAAAATTTAAACCCAAATTATCTAACAGATGGGGATAGAGCAAATTTAGATCAAAAAATTCACCGGTTGGGGAACTTGACTTTTGAAAGTGCCGATGATTCAAATCCTACTTACATGAGAACTTTAAATCACGAAGTTATTAATGCATCTTCTGCTGTTAAGACAAAGCAATTAAATAACTATAAAACGCAAGACGCTGAAAAATCCTTAAAATTTTTAGAGTTATTTTTAATTTATGCCTTTTATGCTAATCGTACGTTACATATAAGCCAAGAAAGCCTTGATAATAAGGGTAATGATGAATTGATTCAAAAAACTTTAACATCAGCCCAAGCTATCTGGAATAAAATTGATACTAAAAAAGCCAATAAAAAATCCCTTCAGTTAGAAGTGAAAAATTTAGAAAAAAAGATTAATAAAGTTTTAATTAGAAGGATACAACCTTCAGAATTTGAGACCTTTCAAAAGGCCGTTAAAAAAGCCTTAAGAGTATTAAAAAATTATATAGGTGATTAGTAATCACCTATATTTTTTTTCATCTTTCAAAAATGTTTTTCCCTGTGTTTATCCTCTTAGGTTTTAGAAAAATCTTAATCATTTTTTAATATTTACATTCTATGCTTTTTGAAAATGGAGATTAAAATGACTTGTCGTTTAGATAATGGTTTTGTGAAATTTTGTTCAGCTCTTCCCCTTGTAGGAGATCTATTAAATCCTATCGCTAGAAACCATGTTAAAAAAAATCATTCTTATACTTTTATAGGTACAGAGGAACATTGTAACCCTGATTTAGCAAAACATCATTTCGCGCAAGCACGCGTAGCAAAAGATGTGATTGGATTGACTTCAGCGGTTGCAGCTTTTGCCCTTTTATTTTTTGTGTTCGCGCCACCTGTTAGTGCTTTGATTGGTTTGATTATAGCAGGTACAATTGCCGCAGCTGGTGTCTACTATCTTGTCGATGGAATTATAGCCACAGTAAGACTTAGACAAACCTCTATCCGGTTAGCAACGGGCATTTTAGTTGAATAATGTTTTTTTTAGTTTTTGCAAAGACAATCTAAAACTCACATAAGCGTAAGGTAGATGATTTGCTTTAGTCCTGTCAGATTTTGACATTAAATAATTCTCCACCATAAGATTTTATGGTGGTACTTAAAGGCTGGATCAAGCTGTCTTACAAATATTCTTATTTTTCGACTAACTTAAACCGTTCATTCTCCTTATTCTCTATAAATTTTTTTAAGTTTAACAAAAAAAGATTTTCCTCTTTTTTTCTCTTTGGAGAAGTTTTAGAAAATAACAAATAAAAAGGAAAATTTTGGGTATCAATTATTGAATTTCCAGCATGATGCCAATTCTCTTGATCTTTTGTAAGGAAGGCTTGAAAAGCAATTTCATCGGTAACTTTATCCTGGGCTTTTATAATAATATAAAAATGGTGAGTATTTCTACCTTGCCCAATCGCTGAAGTCATTGTGTCACATCCACTGATAATAGCATGTTTAGAAGTGTTGAAGCCTAGATTATTAAACTTTGGCAGGGCGTTTACTTCTTTTTCGCCTCCTAGAGCAAACATCATTCGTTCGAGCGTCGTTTTATATTTACTAAACTGCTTTAAAACTTTTTGGTCTACAAGAGATAGCTTAAAGGGAGTAAGTGTATTTGAAGTCTTTTCTGTAAAAAAGGACGAGTTTATTTTTTGCATGGGTGTTAATTTCCTTTTTAAACATTGGAATTTTCTAAAACATAAATATCATTATCAATGGCTGCTAAATCTTTTCTTAACTTTTCAATATTATATGAGATGGTTGTTAAATGAGTCGGTTGTATTGCATTGGTTCTGTTGTGCCTTTGGACGCGCGAGTGACCTAATTTGACGGTTTTCTTTTTAGATTCTATAAAGCCGGTATGAGGATCGACATTTTTTGTGCTTATTTGGTAAAAAGAAATTTGTTGCATAATGTGAAATTTTTTTTGATATAGATCATCTAGTTGTTTAGTTTGAGGAAGTTGTTGCGTAGTTTCTTGGCAAAAAAAAACTAATTGTGTGTCAAGTGTTGGTGAGCTCATATTAATTTTCTCCTTGATAAAGTTTAGAGTAAGCTTGTAGCAGCTGATAAAAATAAATAATTAAGTCCTCATTTGTCAAATGCTCTTTTGCAAAAGTTCTACCTCTTTCGGCAATATCAAAGGCAGTTTGCTCGTTTTCATTTAGCCATTCAATTTTTTCTTTTAAATCACAGCAGTTTAATGAGAAAGGAATATAGTGAATATTTCGTTCTATTCCTTTATAAAACCATTCAATAAAAGGGGAATCTGTTTTTAAAACACAACAATTAGAAAGAAGTTGCCACCAAAGATTGGACGCAAACGAGTTGCCATCAATCGAAATAAGATAGTTATATTTTACAAAATCGGTAGGATAGCCCCACGTTTTAAACATGCCATAGCTTTCCATAATCGTTTTTACAGGTTCATACAGAGAGTAAGGCGTTGTAAAAGCGGCATCTACCAATTCGGGATACTGCTGAGAGAGTAAAACTAATCGAGAACGAGGCATTTGATCCCAAGTATCTATAGCATAATGTCCTCCTGAACTCATCCCTCTCCAAAAAGCGACTGGAATTTTGTTTTTCCAATCGATGGCTCCACTTATCCAATCTATATCAGAGTAGAGGCGTTTGCGGTAATCAAAATGGCGAAATTCAGGATATAAAACCGCTTTTTTATTTCCTTTCTTTTTACAAATAGCAAAAACTGGACAATCAGTTTTTTCTAAAAACAAAGGGTTATCATAATAATCCCATAACGAGGCCAAAAAAGTTAAATCCGGCAAGGGTAAATGAGAGATAATTTCATTTAAAGCTTCTACAACGAAAGTTATGCGTGGGTCATTAGTCGCTTCAATTGTTTGAAAAGACACTTGATTATTTTTTAAAGTATATTTAACAAATTGTGACAAACTTCCTGAAGGAACACTCCTTACACTATTAATTGTTTGATCAATAAGTGCTTCCGTGAGGTTGATTTCTTCAAACGGTTGTAGGTCTTCTTGTATTTGTTCAATCATCCAAGATGGCACTGGTTGCTGTAATTTATAATGAATTAATTCCCAATCTAATTCAAAACCATTTACTGTTTGCGAAAAAATGAAAAAAAGACTAAACAAGGCTCTTAAAAACATAAATTTTGCCACCACATGAAAGTTAAAACCTTTTTTATAGCTATATTATTATTATTTAGCATCCCAAGTTTTTTACTTAGCTGGAACATTTCAAACTCTGAGCAACAGCTAATAAATAGTGGCAAACAGTATTCTTTCCCTTCTGAAAAGTTCTCTAAAAAAGAAATTAGAAAAACATGGGATTATTTAAAAAGTTTAACCCATTTAGGGCTTGAAAAAAGTGGGCTTTGTTTAGTAAATATCGAAAATGAAACCATTAATTATTTATCACTATTTCCTTTAAACGAAGAACAAAACTTAAAAATACAAGGTTTTATAAGTGCTTTAGAATGCTTGAATCAGTTTAGAAAAATCCCATCTTGCGATTTTATTTTAGCATTAGAAAATTTTGATCGGCCGATTGTGTTAAAACAACTTCAAATTCCGGTCTTTGCAGTTAGCAAAGAAAAAGGGAACCATAAAGTATGGTTGATACCAAGATTTTGGAATTGGGATCGAGAAGCGAGTTTTCAAAATTCAACTACTCCATTTGAAACCAAAATGGATAGTGCTTGTTGGAGGGGTGCTCCAACGGATGGTAAATATGAATTTTACAGTTGGGATTTAAACCCGCGCGCTTCTTTTTGCTTAAAATGTAAAAATCAACCATTAATAGATGCCGGTTTTTATTCATCTGGAATAAAAAGCTTTGAGAAATGGTTTGTAGAAAATGAAATCTCAAAAGAATATAAAACTCCAATTGAACAATCAAACTATAAATATTTAATTTCGATAGATGGCAAAAATGCTCCTTCTAGTTTTGAATGGCAGCTCTTTACTGGAAGTGTTGTTTTAAAAAAGCAATCCAATCGTGAAGAATGGTTTTATCCATATTTAAAAGAGGGTAAACATTTTTTGTCATTTGATTCTGAAGAAGAACTTCTATCCATTATAGATAAGTTGCAAAAAAACGAACCCTTTGCAAAAGAACTGGCCAAGAATAGCACTTCATTTGCCATTGAATACTTAAAAGATATTAATTTGTTTGACTATTTGCAACAATTGCTCATCTCATACAGGAATAATTTGCAGGATTAAGATAAGACTTTTATATCTGAATTTGTTTTTAAACAGATAAAGAGGTTCTACCTATGAGGTTTTGTTTTAATTTATTTATGCTTTTTTTTTCTATTGCAGTATATGCAAACGAATATGTTGTCGATGACAAAATTTACAATGATGATACCGTTTCCAAATTGATTACTGTTATTACTACGACAAATCCCATTCCTTCGATCCCGTCTACTACCCATATATATCCAACTCAAAAAAGCTTATTTCGTATTCCAGCTTTTGCCAAGTGTAAAAAAATTATTGTATTTGACGGCATTCAATCTGGTTATGAAAACCGGATAGCTGATTATCAACAATATAAATGCAATATTTACAGACTAACCTACACAGATCCCTATTTTACAAACACCCAATTAGTTTTTTGTAAAGAGTGGGGGCATCTTTCAGGGGCTATAACAGAGGCCTTGAAGCATGTGACCACGCCTTATGTATTTATTCACCAGCACGATTTTATTTTACAAAAAGATTTTGATTTAAACGGGGTGATCGCTTCAATGGAACTAAATCCTAACATTAAACATGTGCGTTTAAATCGGGCACCTTGGAACACCTATTTTTCAGACTGGGACGGTCCAGTAGATGAAGTGATCGAAGGGGGAGCTTTTGTGCCATTATGTCGTTGTTGCGGTTGGTCAGATAATGATCACATAACAAGAACTGATTATTATCATAATTTCGTCTTACCCTTATGCCACAAAGAGGCGATGGAGTGGGCCTTACATGGACGATTAAAAAAAGCGTTTGAAGATTATGGTTATGAAGGACATAGACCCTTTGGTACTTATCTCTATGGCAATTTAAATGACGGAGATTACCTCTATCATACCGATGGAAGAGAAGTGTGGGGTAGGTAAGTTTATTAGTGTTTTTTAAGTTATTGAATTCTCTCTGTGCTCTCTTGCTCTCTGTAGTTAATTTTAAATAAAGAGAACAGATAACCACAGAGCCCACAGAGTGCACAGAGGGTGTTATATAGACTTTAGATCTTTGGTAATTATCTCTATAGCAATTTAAATGACGGAGATTACCTCTATCATACCGATGGAAAAGAAGTGTGTTAGGTAAGTTTATTAGTGTTTTTTAATCTATCAAATTTCTCTTTGTGCTTTGGAACTTGTGGCTAATAATCACTAATTCAAAAGAAATATTATTCATAAAAAGGATGGGAAAATGTAAACCTTGAGTTTTTCAATTTTTGATTAGAAACAATACGATTGCCACCATGTCTACTTTTCAGGGTACTATCCCACTCAACCGGAGCAATAGCATACTTTTTACAAAGCTTATTATAAAACTCTTTTCTTTTTTCATGAGTATCGTTTACGACATTATAGATGCCTGTTAATGGCTTTGCCATAGCAAAACAAATAGCTTTTACAATGTCATCGACATGAATGAGATTTGTGATGGTTTCCCCATTTCCAGGAAAAGATCTTCCTTCCATTTTTTTTAAGCGATTTTCGATTTCGCGACCAGGTCCATAGATTTCTCCAAGCCTTAATACGCAACCGTTTGTGGTAGATAATATATTTTGTTCTGATTCGATTAAAATAACCCCTTCTTTGGTTGCAGGAGTTGCGTTAAAACTCTCTGTTACTATTTCGCCGTTACAATCTCCATAAACAGATGTGCTACTAGTGTAAATAATTTGCGTTGCGGGATTAATACTTTTTGAAATAGCTAATGTCGTATTAAAGTAGGTGTTGTAATAATCATCGGCTTTATTTGGAGCAACGGTTATCACGACTTTTTCTATGTCTTGAAGAAGTGGCTTGAAATTTTCTTCATTATAAGAGGGCAGAAGGATTACGTTCGAAAAAGTGGCAAGAAGTTCTTTTTGTCTGTCATTTGAACGAGTAAAGATAGTCACTTCATGACTATCTTTTATTAAATTTTTAGCGAGCAGTGTTCCAACGTATCCACAGCCAACGATTGCTATTTTCATATAAAAGACATAACAGGTGATAACAATCCAACTTTATCGAGCGCTTGTTTTAAATCTGTATTTTCAGGTTTGTCTAACGCTCCACTACCAGATAGCCAATTAACATAATCTTTTGGCAGTTGTTGTATAGGCATCCCTTGGTATTTGCCAAAAGGCATATGAAGAATCTCTTTTGGTTTATTAAGTAGGCTATATACCGTGTCAATATCTAAATCATCAATCATCGAGGCAAATACTTGATGTAAGATAATAACGTCGTCGAGAGCTCTATGAGCGTTATTTGCTGCAAATCCATAAATTTCACGTAAAAATTGTAAGGAGTGGCGGGGTAAATCAGGTCTATAACGTCTAGCCCATTTTAAGGTGTCTAAAAATTTCCATGGAGGAAGTTCTTTATTACACCTTTGAAATTCATTACGTAAAAAATGAATGTCAAATCCATCATTATTATGCGCTATTAGAATTACATCCCCATCGCAAAATTCAATAAATTTTTCGGCAATTTCTTCAAAAATAGGTGCATTGGCGACCATATCATCGGTAATGTGATGAATGGCTGAAGCATCGGGAGGGATTGGACATTGAGGATTAATTAGATGTTCAAAAGTTAAATTGCGAACAGGGTCATAAGCGGCAATTTCTATTACCCTATCTCTATCGGCCTTAACACCTGTTGTTTCTGTATCGTAAAATATGTGTCTTGCTGGCATAAATATTATTCGTTTTTGGCTTCTTGCACCTTTTTGACAACTTCTTGATAGGTTGTATAGCCTTCGGAAACGGCTAATATAACGGGGAAAAAAGTGTCTGCTACAGTTTGAATGGATTCAATGATGGAGAGCAAAACATCTTTTGAAATTTGTTTTTCATGAGCTGGTAACATGACTCGGTAAAAGACCACATTTGCTTCTTCATTTGTACAAAAACCTGGGATATCCATTTCTTTGTTGATGAAATGTAATAAGCGAGATAAATCGTTTATACTACTTTCTCTTATTTGATTCGGTAAAAAGAGGAGTAACTGAAGCAGATGTTCTCCTTCTGTTATTTTTATAAACAGAGGAAACTCGTATTTTTGTATTTTAAAAATAATATAGATTTGCTTGGTTTCTTCTTGAATTTTTGCATCAAATTTTTGAGAAAGAAATTGTTGGAGAGCTGTTAATTCTAAAGGAATCATTAAAGTACCTTAAATGTTAGTAATTAGCAAAACTTGGTGCTTGGTTTCCCTTTTCTCTTGTTACATCTGGGTTATTTGTTGTAGGAATAAGTGAGTATTCATCTTCATTTGGCATGCGATAGCAGCTGATCAATGAACTACAAAGTGAGATACTTAAGAGAAAATAGATGATTTTTTTCATAAAAATATCCAGGTTCTAGGTTATTTTATTAGGAGTCTTAAGATACTAGATTTATAATAATTTTACTAAAACTATTCACTTTCTTGAGTTAAATCCATCGTAAATTGTTTGGTATTACTTTTAGATAAAAGGGTAACTCCATTTCCAGATTCTGCAATCGTTAAGTGATGGCCTTTGACTTCAACGACGTAAAGGGTAGTTTTTGTTGATAAGGCTCTCGATTCTAAAATTTTGATTTCACTATTGGCATTGATTTGGTGCATGCGAGTATGTAAAAATTTTTTCATTCCGTAGGCTGCTAATAACAAAAAAGCTACGATAAATCCAAGGGTGAGCAACATGTGAAAAAATTCACTCATAAATCTATCAGCTTCAGGAGGAGAGGGAAGAGGGATCTCTTGTGAAAAAGTTGAAGAAAAAAGAATGCTAAAAAAAATAGATGGTAAATAAAACTTTAACATTTGAACCTTGCGTCTATAATATGATAGTTTATTTATTTAAGGTCTTATAATTGATTTAAGTTAATTATTAATAAATGTAGTGAAAGTATAAGTATAATGAAAGGTTTAATTGCATCAGATATCGATGGTACTTTAACAGATGGCATACATGAAATTTCACCGCATGTTGTTCAATATTTTGAATGCTTGCATAACCAAGGATGGATGATCCTATTTGTGACAGGTCGAACATTCCAATTTGGGTACAGTATCTTACATCGATTTACATTTCCTTACTACTTTGCTGTGCAAAATGGGGCCATGTTAATTAAGATGCCTGAAAAAAAAATGGTTCATAAGCAAAATTTAAGCCAAGAAATTCTTACCTCCCTTGATAATACTTTAAAAAAGTATAAAATAGATTATGCTATTTATACAGGTTTTGAAAACCAAGATATCGTTTACTTTCGTCCAAAAAATTATACTGAACCACAACTTAATTATTTAAAAGAAAGAGCGATTGCTTTTAAAGAAAATTGGCAACCGATAGAGTCTTATCATTCGTTAAAACTTTTAGATTTTCCATCGATTAAATTTATTGGAGAAAAACCGATTATTGAGCAAGTGGCCGAAGATGTGCAAAAAAACTTATCAATATACATACCTGTTATAAAAGATCCTTTTTCTCCCTTAAAGTTTGTAGCACAAGGAACAAATCCAAAAGCTAATAAAGGGGATATCGTGCAATATGTTCACGATAAGCATCTAAAATCACTCCCGATTATTGTTGCAGGAGATGATTACAATGATGAGCCTATGTTTAATGTAGCGACAACAAAAGTTGTTATGGTGACCGCGCCCGAAAATTTAAAAAAAAATGCAGATATTATAGCACCTTCAGCCAAAGATAATGGAATTATTGAAGGATTAAATCAAGCAATTAGGAGATAAAAAATGAAAGTTGGATCTATTGGATTTTCCGAACTTAAAATAGAGTGTACAATTGGGGTCCATGAAGCTGAAAAAAAAGAAAAGCAACCTTTGCTAATTGACTTAGAAGTCGGCGCCGATGTCGATCCTGCAACAAAAGAAGATGATATTTCTAAAACGATCGACTATGTTGTTTTGGCAGATATTTGCAAACAGCTAGTTGAAATAAAACATTACCAATTATTAGAGACTTATGCTGTCGATATAATAGAAAATATTTTAAAAACATTCCCGGTTTATTGGGTACATGTCACCATTAAAAAGCCACAAGCAATTCCAAACGCTTCTTATTCAATGGTTAGAATGTCCTTTCAAAAGCCAGTGTGATGTATGACGTGGACACTCGTAACGGGAGGTGCCCAAGGTCTTGGTAAAGAAATTTGTAAAAGACTAATGCAAGTAGGGCACTCATTAATCATTCACTACCGCACAAGTAAAGATTCTGCTCTTAAGTTACAAGAAGAATGTAGGTTGCAGGGAGTCGAGGCACACATTGTGCAAGGGGATTTTAGTGATTTAAAAAATATAGAACTATTTGCTCACTCAATCAAAGAATTACAAGTGTCAATAGCAAATATTATTCATAATGTTGCTCTCTATAATACACAAAAAACGTTAGCTTTGAAACCTTTAGAATTTGAGCAACTTTTGCATACAAATATTCTAGCTCCTTATATAATAACTGAGCAATTACTCCCATCCATTAAAAAAAATAAGGGTAATATCATAAGTATTGGAACGGCCGGGATCAATTCAGCGAAAGCAGAAGTTCATGCTGGAGCGTACATGATGACTAAGCGCGCGCTCTTTGATTTGACAAGATCAATGGCTAAAGAATTAGTCCCAGATGGCGTTCGTGTAAATATGGTGTCACCAGGTTTTTTAGAGCGATCTGTTGATCAACCGGGACCAAATGCGAAATTAATAAATAATCGAGTGGCAAGTCCTAAAGAAATAGTAAATGCAATTCTTTTTTTGCTAAGCCCCGATAATGATTATATAACTGGGCAAAATATTGAAGTGACAGGTGGATTTAAATTATGATCAATCGTGATCGTTTACAAACTATGGCTTTACATGCTGGGAAAAAACAAGTTAGTTCTCAAACAGGTTTTTACCACTTATTTTATCATGCTCTACCAGAAGAACATCCCCTTACAATCCCCCTATATGAAAATTTTTTATACGCTTTAGCCCTTTTTAATGTACGGCAAATGGATCAAGTGACAGAAGGTAAGCATTTATTAGAACGATTGCTCCACTTTCAAAATAAAGAAGAAGGTTTTTTCCCAACTTATGTGCATGAATACCCTTTTGCACAAGATTCTTACTTTTGTATAAACTATTTTGCTCCTTTATTTTGGATTGAAAAAGAATATGGACACATTTTAGGGCAAGAATTAAAGAAAAAGGTCTTTGAAGCTGTTGTACATTTATTTCGTTTTTTTGAAAACTTAATGAGGTTAAGAGATGTTCCTTATCTTCTAAAAGTAAAATACTTTTGCGCCTTACAAGCGTTTGGAACTTTATGGGGAAATAAAGAGTGGCAAGAAGAGGCTACTAAATCTTTAGAAAAATTAGCCAATGGCAACGAAGAAGCTGCTTGGGTTATTTCTCAATCTATTGGAGAAATAATTGTTCATCTCCAAATGATTTATAAGGATCTCTTTACTTCTCCATGGAGTAAATTTATTGATCAAGCAAATTCGTTTTGGCATACCCATTTACAGTCTTATGTGGGGCCTTGTTGGATGGAGCTAAGCCAAAATTTTGAGACTAAACCAACACTTTACGATTACATATTTAATCAAGACGCGAATATGTTGTCATCGCGCTTAAAAGTAGAACAGCCTCTTCACTTACAATTAGTTTTAATACAACCAATCTCTAAAAAGGATATCCCTTCAAAACGATTTGTAAAAGGGGTCACAGACGGATTGAATTGGGATTGTTTGATAGATGAAAAATATGCACTTTCTGCCATTCAAAAAAATAAACCTATAGCTGTTGTTTTTGAAAAAGGATTTACCCCTTTTAGAATGGTTTTTGGCAATTTAGAAAGACAACACAGTTTAATCTTTCAAAATCTTAACTGTTCAGAAGTATTAACTTCTTTTGAGGATCGTATTTATTTAGATTTTATTTTAAACCATGACTTTGATGTGGATGATCGCGATAAACAAAAAGAAATCGTTTGGTATTGGGACATAGCTAAAGAATCTACTTTTTTAGTAGATGCACATACAGCCAATGTTTTTCATCTAAATGATACAATACAGTTCACATCCGACAATTTTGCTTGGGAATTTAGCTTTTCAACCGATAACAAAGATAGTAAATTTGTAGGGCACGTGATTCGTCAAAATCGACTGGCGCAAACACAAAATAAAGGGATAAAAAAATTCGATTGTTACGATTGGATGGGATATATTAGAACTGTTGCAAGAGATCCTGAAAGTCGTTTAAGAATCAATCTAAAACTCCTTTAATTGTAAGGTATGTTGCGAATTATTCTTTTTCTTCTTCCTCTTTTGTCATTTGCAGACGATTATTATTTGATTATTTTAACAGATGCAAAAGGTTTAAGGTATACCACAGAACAACAATTGATTCGCTCAATAGCCAAGCATCCAAGAACCGGATCAAAATCTGGTGAAATTGGACATGCTTGGATCTATCTTAAAGGGGAAAATAAAGTTGTAGAAGGAGGACACTCCGGGGAACTTGGACAAACTCAACCCCGTTTTTTTGAGGGGCTGATGAATTTACACGAATATGGATTTCCTTATCCCACACAGAAGAAAAGATATGAGCCAAATCCTATTAAATACTTTTGGGTCGTACAACAAGACGGTTTTTTTCAACAAGGATCAGGGGGGCATGTCCCAAGCTTTGCTGCCAAATTTATTTTAAATAAAGAGCAATATCATCGAATTCTTCAAACCATTCAAAGTTACCCTTTTAATGAATATTGTTTAGTAAAAAATCAGTGCACAACTTTTTGCCTTCAATTACTAAAACAAATCGATATCACGATTGATGCTTTAGAAGTTGTGGATATTTCTCCAACTATAACAGTTTATGGCTCCCAAATTCGATTATGGGAAGATCCGATTTATGCCAAATTTCCTGTATTTTCACCCGAAAAATTAGAGCATGGACTGAAACGATTGGTTAAGCTTGGAAAAGCACAAGATGTGAGCTTATGGTATAAAAAAAAACATAAGCCCCATTTTTGTTTTAGTCAGATAAGGAAATGGTTTAAATCCAAGTTGTGCCCCTAAATCACGATTGAACAAAACCAAACTTGACAAGTGGAAGGGTAAGTTCCGAAGAGCCAAGGTCCTTGCCCCTGACGAGACTTAAGCGTTCAATTGTCAAGTGCAGACCAGTTCAATTGTGATGTTTTCATGCCTATTACTAGACCATATTCAGTCAATTAACAAACATGTTTCCAAGAAAGATATATGTGGTAACTAAACAAGGTTTTTACTCAAAATAGAAATGAATTTTGCAGGTCTCTAGTAAAAACTTAAAAATTGGCTGCCAATCAGACACTTCCAACACCTTGTCAAGGGATTATCCTTGAATGCGGCGTTAGTCGTGCCATCTTGATTGTCTATTTAAGTTTTTACTAGGATTTAAGGGAAACTTGGGTTTTAATCTTTAGCAGGAGCGACTCCCATACTATGAATTCCATTATCTGCATAAATTACAGTGCCGGTAATAGCTGTCGCTAACGGGGAAACTAAAAATGCTGCCACATGACCCACTTCTTCAGCTTCCATCTCTTTTGCTAAAGGCCCATGTTTTTTAGAGTAAGCAATCATATCATCTATAAAACCAATAGCCTTAGCTGCGCGACTTCTTAAAGGACCGGCTGATATACAATTAACGCGAATTGTTTTGCCAAATTTTCTTGGAGCTTCATAAGCTAAAACTCTAGTGTCACTTTCTAAGGCAGCTTTGGCTGAACTCATCCCTCCGCCATAGCCGGGAATTGCCTTTTCAGATGCGGCATATGTTAAAGAAATAGTGGCAGCACCTTCATTCATAAGAGGGCCAAAATGACTTAACAGACTTATAAAAGAATAGGCAGAGGCATTAACGGCTGCTAAATATCCTTTTCTGGACGTGTCAATTAATGGTTTTTGAACTTCTGGTCCATTAGCTAAGGAATGGATTAAAATATCTATGGAGCCAAAATCTCTTTTTACAGCATTTGCAACATCACTTACTGTATATTCGGATGCTTCCTTGTATCGTTTATTTTCTTTTGTCTCATGAGGTACTTCTTCCATATTATCAAAGGCTGCATCTAGTGAATAAATTTTAGCGATTTGCATAAGCGATCCATCGGACAATTTTCGAGACTCGTCAAATTTTCCATTTTCTAAGCCAGTAGTAAAAATCTTCATGAGGGGAGTCCATGTACCAATAATAATCGTCCCACCAGCTTCTGCGATAGCTTTAGCAATAGCCCATCCATAGCCTTGATCGTCGCCAACGCCTGCAATAAAAGCAATTTTTCCTTTAAGATCAATTTTAAGCATGCTTATTTCTTCCTTAAAACTTTTAAGTGTTTTTTTCTACCTACTTTCATAAGGTTTGAATTATAATCTTTCCTTTATAACTGAACAACTGATTAATCATGCGACATAATTTCTTAAAAGTAGTCCAAATTTTTTTAATTATAGGTGCTTTCTACGGATCAGTTCGCCTTTTTTATTATTTTACAGATGGTTTCGTTATATCTAACATTCATTCCTCTTTCTTTTCTGAAGAAAATCGGGAGACGCATCGTTTAAGTGCAGTTGAGCAAAACCAAATAAAGTCCATTTTAGCTCAAAAATTTACCTACCTTGGAAAAGGTTGCCAATCCTATGTTTTTTCAAGTGAAGACAATAAGTTTGTCATTAAGTTTTTAAAATACCCAAGGCTGCACCCCAAACCTTGGATTATCTGGATGAAAAAATGGGGTATAGGACAAAAATTTGCCGAAAAAAATGTCGAGAAAAAAAACTTAAAAACCAAAATGCTTTTTGATAGTTGGAAGTTAGCTTTCGATCATTTGCAAGAGGAGACAGGTGTTATCTATGCCCACTTACAAAAAAGCCAAGATTTAAATACAAAGTTAACTATCCAAGATAAACTCGGATTAACTCATGTTGTAAATTTGGATGAAGTTGAATTTATTCTTCAAAAAAAAGCGGAACCTTTTTGCCAAACCCTTGAAAAATTGATGGTAAATCAAGAAGAAGCAAAAGCGAAAGAATTGATCGATCGTTTATTTACCATGATCATTTCAGAATATAAAAGAGGTTTTGCTGATAATGATCATGCCTTAATGCAAAATACAGGAATTATCGATTTTAAACCCCTTCATATAGATGTCGGGCAATTTGTTTTTAATGAACAATTAAAATCTGAAGAAATCTACAAATATGAACTCTTTAATAAAATGTTTCGTTTACAAGAATGGTTAAAGGAACATTATGTAAGTTTATATACTCATTTGCATCAAAAAATTTATGCTATTGTAGGGGAAGAAATGTATAGCTTACAGCCTAAACTTCATAACCACGCTTGGTCAGAAAAATATTAGCCATAAATGCATAGTTATTATTTAAATATTTGTTTTGCTCTTAAAAAAGTATAGAAATGCTTACAATACAAAATATAATTTTTCTAAATTTTATCAGTTTATTTTTTGGCATATTTATTTGGTTTTCTCTTTTTCTTTTTTTGGACTCTATTAGCTTTTCCTACTCAAAGTCTTTCAAGAGAAATTTATTATGGCTCATTTGGTCAGTTCTAATTTACTTAGGTTTATTTTTTTATTTTAACTTTCGAATGTTTTTTTATTCTTCAATTAATTTTGACGTCTAGCTTTTTCATAAGTAAAATAATAATTAGAATTTTATCCTTTTGTAAGATCTATCAAATTGCTATATAGCCAATAAAGCAACGCATATTTGTATGGTAAACTATGGATCTTTCAACCTTTCATTTATTAAATGAAAATGGGTTTCTTTCTAACGAGTCTTCTTTAATTATAGATAACGAGATCCTATTAAAAGGATATCGGGCCATGCTAATTACAAGATTAGTGGACGCTCGGATGATTACTTTGCAAAGACAAGGTCTAATTTCTTTTGCTTTATCCTCTCTTGGAGAAGAAGCTTGCGCCGTTGCGAGTGCTGCTGCTTTAGATAATAAAGATTGGCTATATCCGCAGTATCGAGAAGCCGGCATTATGTTTTGGAGAGGGTTTTCTATTCAAGATTATATTCATCATATGTTTTGCAATGCTAAAGATTTAAACTTAGGGCGGCAGATGCCGAATCATTTTGGTTCAAAAGCATTAAATGTTGTAACGGTATCTTCCCCAATTGGTACTAAAATTCCTCATGCTGCCGGCGCAGCTTATGCCATGAAATTAAAAAAAGAAGATAGTATTACTGTTTGTTATTTTGGAGAGGGGGCAACATCAGAAGGGGATTTTCACGTAGGTTTAAATTTTGCCGCTGTACGCAAAGCTCCTGTAATTTTTTTCTGTCGCAATAATGGATATGCCATTTCTACTCCTTTAAAAAACCAATTTTTAAGTAAAGACGTTGCGATTAAAGGCTTAGCCTACGGAATAGAGAGTTTTAAAGTAGATGGGAATGATTTTTTTGCCGTTTATGCAATTGTAAAAAAAGCGCGTGAAATTTGCTTAACAAAACAATGTCCCATTTTAATCGAAGCTGTGACTTATAGAGCAGGTGCGCATTCAACATCTGATGATCCAACTTTATATAGATTGGAAGCAGAAAATGAACAATGGCAAAAGCTTTGTCCAATTACTAGATTAAAGCACTATTTAATTAGACAAAACTTATGGTCTGAAGAGCTAGATCAAAAAGAAATAGAGGAAATTAATCGTGAAATTACAGCAAGTATTGAAGTTGCAAAAAATACCTCTCTTCCGCCATTAGAAAGTATGATCGAAAATGTTTATTTTGAGGTTCCTCAAAGTTTAAAAGATGAGTTTGAAGAAATAAAAATAATTGAGTGATGATTTATTTATGCCTGAAATGACAATTATCCAAGCGTTAAATCATACGCTTCATCAACAGTTTGAAAAAGATTCTCGTTTAGTAACTTTTGGTGAAGATGTTGGCCATTTTGGAGGCGTTTTTCGTGTAACTACCGGTTTGCAAAAAAAATTTGGGGAAGAACGTTGTTTCGATACGCCTTTAGCTGAAGGGGGGATAGTTGGATTTGGTATAGGGGTAGCGCAAGCTGGTCTTAAGCCCATTTGTGAAATTCAATTTGCAGACTATATTTTCCCAGCTTATGACCAAATTGTAAATGAACTGGCCAAAATGCGCTATCGAACAGGGCAGCAATACACTGCGCCAGTTGTCATTCGAACGCCTTATGGTGGGGGAATTCACGGAGGGCATTATCATTCTCAATCACCTGAAGCTCAGTTTTTGCATACTCCAGGGTTAAAGATTGTATTTGTATCAAGCCCTTATGATGCTAAAGGGTTATTAATCAGTGCTATTCGTTCCCAAGATCCAGTAATCTTTTTTGAACCAAAAAGAATCTATCGCTCTATTAAAGAAGAAGTGCCTGAAGAAGAATATGAAATTCCATTTGGACAAGCAAGCATTGCCAAAAGGGGCAAAGAGGTAACTTTAATTGGCTGGGGAGCGCAGCATCATCAAAATATGCAAGCTGCCCTAAAGCTTAAAGAAGAAGCAAATATCGATGTTGAAGTCATTAATCTTCGCACTTTATGTCCCTTAGATTTAAACACTATCGTTTGCTCTGTTCAAAAAACCGGTCGTTGTGTGATTTCTCATGAAGCCCCTAAAACACAAGGATTTGGGGCTGAAATTGCTGCTTTAGTAATGGAACATTGTTTTTTATTTTTAAAAGCCCCTGTTAAACGATGTTGCGGATTAGATACTCCTTTTCCCAATGTTTTAGAAAAAGATTACTTGCCCGATGCACATCGCATTGAGCGTGCTGTCAAAGAAATTGTGGAGTATTGATATGGATAATATTTATACGGTTACATTTCCAGATATTGGAGAGGGGGTAGTAGAAGGGGAGATTATCGAATGGCTAAAACAAGAAGGGGAAAATGTAAATCAAGATGAGCCGGTAGTCGTGGTAATGACAGATAAAACGACCGTAGAACTACCAGCACCCCACCCTGGCAAAATCGTAAAACATTATTATGATGTGGGACAAGTGGCTATCAAAGATAAACCCCTTTACGAAATTGAACTATCCGTTAAGATTGAGAAAACAAAGGCAAACGATGAGAAAGTGGTCTCAAAAGATCATACAGTTAAGCAAACGAGAATTCCAAAAGATTGTGGAATAGGTATAAAAGCGTTGCCATCCACTAGAAAGAAAGCGCAAGAATTGCAAATAGATTTAACGCATGTGCAAGGAACCGGTAAAGGTGGGCGCATAACGGATGAAGATTTAATTTTGCACAAGTCATCAGCGGTTCCCTTCATGGAAGAGGGAGATCAAGTGATTCCTCATAAAGGCATTAAAGGCTTAATGGCCAAAAAAATGGCAGAATCTAAAAGACACATTCCCCATTTTTCTTTTTTTGAACAAGTTGATGCCGAGCGTTTAATGAAACTTAGAGAAACTTTCAAGCTAGAGGGGGAAAAGTTAAATCTCGAGGTAACGTATATGCCTTTTTTAATCAAAGCTTTATCCCTTACCATTAAAAAGTTCCCTGAGATTAACAGTTCTTACGATGAGCCAAACCAACAACTCATTTTACATCATCGACATAATATCGGATTTGCCGTGAGCACAGAGTATGGACTGATAGTGCCAGTTCTTAAAGATGTACAAAATTTGTCTTTAAACGATTTGATTGCAAAATATTGTGAACTTAAGATCCAAGCTCTTCACAACAAACTGCAAACGGATGATTTAAAAGGGGCGACAATTACGCTTAGTAACTTTGGTGTGGTTTCTAAAGGAGGTGGGCTTTGGGCGACTCCAGTCATTAATTTCCCAGAAGTTGCTATTTTAGCGGCGGCAAGAATTCAAAAGCAACCCGTCATTAAAAATGATACTGTTGTCGTAAAATCAATCCTAAATCTTTCTTGGAGTTTTGATCATCGGGTCATAGATGGTGAGATGGCAGCGTATTGTTCACACTATTTTGCGCAAGTAATTGAAAATCCAGCTGTTTTATTAAATTAATAGTATGCAATAGTTGATTGCCCATAATTCCTGCAGTTGTTGCTTATTGGATACTATGGGCTGGCGATTAGATTAAACTTTTAGACTAAACCTTGTAAACGTCTGTTTTCTCTTGAAAGATGAACAATTTTGGCTATACAGATACCAATCGTAGCTAAACTTCCAAGCGCGGCTGCACCTGTTAATGCTGCAAAAGGAAGGTTACCTGTTAGAGCAAAACCTACAGTCATAAAACTGGTTAAAGCTGCGGAAGCGACAGCTACAACTAACAAAGCCACATAAAGAACTATTTTTCTTTTATTAGTTTTGATTTGAGAAGCGTTGTTGTTTTTAACTACTTCATTTTTTCGTTCAAGGTCGCCAAAATGTCCGTCAAGCACTGAATTTGTTAAAGGTGGAGGATCTATAGTAGATTCTTCAAGAGGGTTGTGGGATTGAGTGGAAGCGTCCATAATATCGTCATCTCTTTCAGCCTCATGAATACTTCTATCTAAAACTAGAGAACGTCCTGTAAGATTTTGAAACTGGCCAGATGCCCTTGCAAAAAAAACTTCTGAGCTCTCGAGGTTTTCGTAATTATTTATTCTTTGCATGCCTCCGGCAGTCAATAGCTTATCAGTTTGCTCTAAAGTACTTGACTGCATTTGAGCGTTGCAGTTTGTTGTTGGATTCATAATAACTCTTAAGTTAAATTTTCCAAAATTATAAAAGGTTTTTATTAATTCTAATTAAAGAATAGTTAGTAATCTAATTAAGTTTATTGGTGCGGTGGATTTCTTTACTTAATTGCACGATGCGAGAAATGGAATAAGCCGCTGTACTTAAAGTTACTGCTGCACCAGCTATAGTTACTGCAGCAAAGAGAAAATTACCTGAAAAAATTAAAGGAATTGTAGCTAAAATACAAAAAGCTGCCGCTGCTATATTAGTAATAGTAGAAAGGGAATAAGCAAATATCTTAGCGGCATTTGCGCCTTTATTAATTTCTAGTTTTGTGGATACATCAGATACATGAACCATAAGAGTCTCTCGATAATTAATCTAAAGATTAAACCTTAGATGTGAGTTTATAAATTAAACCTTAAGTTATAAACATAGATAGTTAATATTTTATAAAGAAAAGTATAAAAAATTAAATTAGATTTTAAATGAACAATAAAAAGATAGACGCTTTTAAAAATAATTTAAAAGCGTATTACTAATTATTGCTAGATTGATTAATCAAAATCAATAGTTTGTCTTTTAATTTTATTATGCAAATGAATTTCTTTTGCCAACTGCACAATAGTACTAATACAAGAGGAAGCAATTGTTAACGAACAAACGGTAGCTGCTGAAAATAAAGCCAAAGATACAAAATTACCTGTCAAAAACGAATTCCAGGCGCAATACCCACAAAGAACAGCTGTAGCTAAAGAAGCAATGGTTAAAACGGATAAACCAATTATTCCAAAAACGTGACAACCGACCGAAATCTTTCTAGGTTGATAAACTTGTGCTGTATCGTCAACAGTTTGTTGATATCTATGCATGTATGGCTGTTGTGGTTGCATTGAATGATGGTGAGGCTGATAAGTATAAGCACCCGGCACGTGTTGCGGATCAAAGGACGTCATAATCTACTCCTAAATGTGATTAAAATTAAAACGAGAGTTATAGTGACAAATGGACATCAAGATTTTATTAAGAATGTATTAGAGTATCATTTAAATAATAACTTTGACGTATTTATTTTTGTGATGTTCAAAAAGTTCTTTTGAAAGTCGTATAATTTTAGCGATTGACATACAGCTAATAGAGAGCGAAAAAATTGCAGCGAAGCCAAATAGGGCAAAGCTACCATAATTACCTGTCAAAAGTGAGTTCCAACCTAAAAAACCCAACAAAACGGTTAAAGCTAAAGAGGAAATCGTTAACAAAGAGTAACTAAGCAGTCCACACACATGACGGCTAACAGAAATATTGGTTTTTGCGTATGGTTGACTAACTGAAATGTAAGGATCCATAGACTTTCCTTTAGAGGTTTTAAGCTAAACGCTTAAAAGTTTTTTAAGCGTTTAGAGGGATATTTTAAGCAACAGTCATAAAATTTTTTTGTGCTAATTTATGCTCGTGTATTTCTTTAGCTAAAAATACGATCTTTGCAATGAATATACTAGCGAATGCTAAAGAGCTAAACGATATTGTTCCAAATAGAATAGTGGCATGGACATTTCCTAACAGGAAGAAATTCCAAGCTACATAACCAGTAAATACGGCGCCTGCCACAGCTACCACAGTTAGCGCTGAATAAACAACAATTTCAGCTATGTTACAACCCTTAGAAAATTTTTTGGATTTCAACGAAGAGCGATTTTCTTCTTCTAAAGTTTGAATTTTATCCCTTACTGTCGTAGTGTAGGGTGGTTGCGTAGTGTTATAAAGATTGCTTGCATCTCCATAACTATAAGTATTAACACATGCATCCATAAATTCTCCTTAAATTTCAATGTTAAGTTAAAGACGTCGTTTATAATCTCAAGTAAACATCAAGATTTTATTAAGAAATCACTTAAGTTTACAGTTTAAAAATTTGTTGCGCTTTAGCTTTTTCTAACAATGGTGTATAGATGAGTCGATCAGCTGTGAGAAAAAAATGCCTTATTTTAGTAAAAATTTTATCAAAAACGTAAGCACTTATTTACAAACAAATAAGCTAGGGTATTTACGCGCACAGTTAAATGAATTGATTCCCTCTCAAATCGTAGAATTGTTTAATAACCTTTCTGATGAAGAGCAAGTTTTGGTTTTTAACGAGTTAAATCCAAAATTAATGGTAGATACTTTTCCGTTTCTACCCTTAGATCTTCAAAAACATATCATTGCAGAAATCAAGTCAGATAAGGCAGCTTTAATTTTAAACCAAATGTCACCGGATGATAGAACCTCTTTTTTAGAAGAATTATCGAGTAGCACAGTTGCAGACTTAATAAAATTAATGTCCCCAAGAGAAAGGTTGTTAACCTTACAATTACTCGGTTACCCAGAAGATAGTGTGGGGCGCTTAATGACCCCAGATTATGTAGCTGTTAAAAAAAATTGGACTGTACAACAAGTCTTAAGTTACATCCGCAAAAGAGTTCGAGAAGATACCGAATTTTTAGACACAATTTATGTTGTTGACGAGGATCATTATTTAATAGCTGAACTTAATTTAAAAGATTGTCTCATTGCGCCTGCTAATCAAAAAATAGCTCCTTTGCTAAACACTAATCTCACAACTTTACATGTACAAGATCCAGCTGAAAACGCCATTGAAGTTTTTCGAAAAAATGGACGAATCGCTCTACCTGTTGTTGATGAACAAAACGTACTCTTAGGAATTGTAACTTTGGATGATATTTTGGAAATTGTGCAAGAGGAGTTTTCAGAAGATATTCAAAAAATTGGAGCGGTGCAAGCTTTTGAAGAAGCGTATATCGAAGTGCCTTTTTTTGAACTGATCCAAAAAAGGGTCGGTTGGTTAATTATTTTATTTTTTGGTGAGCTCCTAACGGCGACGGCCTTAGGATTTTTTGAAGAGGAAATCTCTAAAGCTGTGGTGTTGAGCCTTTTTATACCCCTGATTATATCGAGTGGAGGAAATTCAGGTTCTCAAGCGTCCACTTTAGTTATTCGATCGCTTGCCTTAAATGAATTAAAAATGAAAGATTGGTACAGGGTATTTAAAAGAGAAATAGGCTCTGGTTTAGTTTTAGGAACAATTCTTGGCATTATTGGTTTATTGCGAGTGATTGGTTGGGAATGGTTTTTTGGGACTTATGGGGATCATTGGCTAGCAATTAGTATGACGATTTGCATCTCTTTAATAGGGGTCGTATTATGGGGCACATTAACCGGTTCAATGCTTCCCTTTATTTTGAAACGGTTAGGATTTGATCCCGCTACTTCGTCAGGTCCATTTGTAGCGACACTTGTCGACGTGACAGGGATCATTATCTATTTTAGTGTAGCCTACTTTTTTTTACGAAATACTCTATTGGCTTAAAATTTACTCAACGAGTAAAGGTTGGTGTTGATGAACGACAACCTCTGTTACTTTTCTTTGCTCCATGCAAGTTTTAATCCATAGGGCGAGGATTAACGCAGCAACACCCGTGATTGCTAAGACCGCTATGCCAAGACCGACTAAAGAAGTTAAAGCCACACCTGCTGCAACCGCTGAAATAAGCATAAAAACACCTAAGGCTACTGCTGCTACATTTAAGGTAGTAATAAATGCATACTTAACGTGAGTTGCAACTTTTCCACTAGTAGAATAATCTTTTTCTACCGCGGGATTATCTAAAGGACTTCTAACACTAACCATAAATACCTCAATATAAGAGCTATATTTTAAATGATTAATATAAAGAATGTATAAATTTAACTCAGTACATCGACAGTTGGATCAAAATCTTTTAGAAACGCGTTAATTTCTTTTATTTGATGGTAGATGTCATCGATTAATTTTATTAAACCGGTTGCGCTTCCCATAGTAATAAGAATAACAGATAGAGCAATCGTTAAAGGGATAAAGGTAGAGGTTATTATAAAGCAAGTAGAAAAGAAAACGGCTGAAGAGGCGATAGCTACAAGACCTAAGGTGCAAAAACTCAAACCTACAAGGGCAAAAATCCTTTTTGTTTTCATTGAAAAGGCTTGTTTCGGGCCATTTGTTATAGCCGCTCCATCTTGATGGTATTCTTTTTGTAAAAAGCCAAATCGTTGATTATTAAAACCTACATACGTGGTCATTGCTAACTCCTATGTTTTTTTAATAAAGGAAAGGGAAAGATTTGGAAAAAAGCCCCAAAAGTCTTTGGGGCTTATAGAAAATATTAGCTGTTCTCTACTAGAGCACCGCGACGAGCGCCATCGCGTAAAAGACGTGAATTTTCGTCTTCAACAAAAAAACTATTTAAGTAGATGTCTATAAGTTTCACTTCTTTTGCCACTCTCTTTGCAAGATCAGCTAATGCTCCAGCTGATGCTAAGCAAACGCCTGCAGCAACAAATGGTAGAGCGATAGCTACAATAGCAGCACCTGCTAATAAAGCGTTAATTGCAACATAAGTTGCTAAGCCAGCTAATGCTGCAAGAGCTGTAATCGTAACACCTAAACCGATAATTCCAACAACTCTTCCAGCTTTTGCCCAGTGAGCCGCTGTTTTTGACTTTTGTTGATTGTCTGGTTCTTCAGCATTTACACCATCTCTCATTCCATAACTAATATGATTATTCCATGAGTTTACATTTGTTAAACTAACAGTCATAATTACCTCATATGTTTCGTTTTTATATTATCGGTAAGATTTTAGCATCCGAATGTACCACAATAGTCAAAGAGATAATTCCAATGCAACGAAAAAAAAACATTAAAAAAAATAGTTGGTTTTTTTTAGAACTGATTCATTTCTAGAAACATACGTAAAAGTAGATTTAGAAAATTTAGAAAAATTTTAAATTTATGAAATATTTAAAACGATTTTTCCTAATGTATGGTTGGTTTCTAATTCTTCGTGAGCGAGTTTTACATCTTCTAGAGAAAATTCTTGAATGGGGGGGACTTGTAGCAAATCATCTTCAATCATTGAACTCAAATGTTCTAATTGTGCACCACTTGGGTAACAAGAATGATAAAAGGCTTTAACATCGTATTGTTTTGCTTCTTCTTCTGAAAGTTGTTCTAGCAAACTAACAATGCGACCTCCCTTTTGCACCCCTTTTATATTTTGTCTTAACGTTTCCTGACCAACAGAATCAAGGAGAAGGTGAACTCCTTTTGGACAGATTTTTTTTATTTGGTTAACAGTATCTCTTTTGGTGTAGTCAATCACAAAATCAGCGCCAAGGCTTTTAACATAGTCATGATTTTTAGGTGAAGCCGTTGTGAGAATAGTCGCACAGGCTTGTTTTGCCAGTTGTATGGCCAAGCTGCCGATGCCCCCGGCTCCTCTTTCGATTAATACAGTTTCACCTGCTAGCAATTGCCCAACATCAAATAAGGCTTGCCAGGAAGTTAAGCCAACTAAAGGGATAATGGCCGCTTGCTTTAAAGAAATGTTTTTGGGTTTTTTTGCGATAGTGGACGCATCACAACAAATATATTCGGCATAGGTCCCAAACTGTAGAGTTTCTGGCTTATAATAAATCATCACTTCATCGCCGATTTTCCAATTCTTTACTTTAGAACCAATCGATGCTATTACGCCTGAACCTTCCTTCCCTAAAATTAATGGAAAATGATGAACAATTCCTCTATTGGCAAGCCAGCCTTCACGAGTTTTCCAATCAATGGGGTTGACACCGGCATAATGCAATTTGATTTGCACTTCATTGTCTTTTGGCAAAGGCGTTGGAACATTTGCTATTTTTAAAACTTCTCGTCCACCAAATTGATCTATTGTAACTGCTTTCATAACAATACTAAAAATAAAATTGAGTAGAATTCAATTTAATTTAAATAAAATGTAATGTCAAAAAAAACTTTAAAATGAATGTTGAAAAATAGTTTTACCTTTGCTAGGTTCAAAATAAATCAAGGTTTGTAAATGAGAAAAATAATTTTTTGTTTAATCCTCCTTTTTGCAAATGGATATGGCAATGAATTCAATACGGTGTTTTTTGGAAGTGAGTCAAATAAACTACAGCCGATATCCAATGAAGCCTCTTCTGCCATTTTTAAAAAAATTGCATCTTTGCAACCTGGGCAAATATTTTTTTTAGGAAATTATTCAGCTGTTTTCCAAGATCCGAAAACAACGATTCAAAAATCGATAGAAGAAACCAAAAGGCAAATCAAAGCAATAAGTGATCAATCGATCTCCTTTTATCCTTTGATTTTAAAAGGGGAAAGACAAGAAATTGAAGCCATTTATAAAGACTTACAAGTAAAACAGATCCAATTTTTTTCAGACAATTCCTATGCTTTTCTAGTATCTATGCATGATGTAGATTATATCGCCTTTTCATCTGATTTAACTAAAGAATTAACAGATTGGTTACAGGATGTTTTAGCAAAAACATCAGCTAAGGTCAAAATTGTTATGGGTCCCAAACCCTTTGCCACTGTAGTACCGATTGTGGGACCTGGATTGATACAAGAAGAGGAGCGAAATTTACGAGCTAAATTTTGGCAAACGTTAACAACTAATAAAGTTTTAGCCTACCTTTGTTCACAAGAAGATTTATATGATAGACGTTTTGAAGATGGGATTTGGAAAATTGTGATTGGAGGAGGTGTGTGGGCAGAAGCTAATGAAGATATTTTACTTTTAAATATGCCAAAAAATTCTTTAAAGCTAATACCGGAAGTTAAGGTCTATAATATGGCCGGACAATTAAAAGATTTATTTCATTTAAAAAATGGGAGAGCGTTATGAAAAAATGGATTTTTAATGCAAGCCTATTAGTGGTGGCAACAGCTTTTACTAATACGCAAGGTGTGTGTAATTCTTACAATGGTTCTTATCAACCAGAAAGAGAGTTCCAATATAACAATGGAACAAATCAACAACAACAAATCCCACAACAACAATATCAATACCAATCTCAACAACCATATCAACAAAACTATCAGCAGCAAAATTATCAACAGCAGAACTACCAACAGCAACCCTATAATCAACAACAACCACAATTTCAACAACAAGGACAAAGGCAAAGACCACAACAACCAAATCAAGATGTAGCTAAAAGAGCTTTAGATTTTGCTAAAGGACATAATGAATTTAAAAACGTGAATTTCAAACTGCATGAAAGAGAATTTGTACGTTTAGTGCAAGAAGGGCAAACACCACGAACATTGTTTATTGGTTGCAGTGATTCAAGAGTCGTTCCGGAACTTATTACCCAAAAAAATCCAGGTCAATTGTTTGTAACAAGAAATGCTGGTAATTTTGTGCCAACTTATACAGCAACACCTAGTGATTATGATTCAACAGGGGCTAGCATCCAATTTGCTATTAATGGTTTAGGTGTTCAAGATATTATTGTGTGTGGACATTCTGAGTGTGGTGCTATTAGAGGGCTTTATGCTCAACCTGGTCAATTGAATATGCCCTTAGTTGAAAAATGGATTCAATGGGGTGTACAAGCTCGTAAACTTGTTCAAGAAAGCATTGGTGATGTATCAGAACAAGAAAAATTTGTAGCTACTGAAAAAATGTCTGTATTATATCAAATTGAACATCTCTTAAGTTATCCAGAAGTAAAAAAAGCAGTCGATGAAGGTAAAATTTATCTTCATGCATGGTATTTTGACATTAAAAACGGTCGCATTGAATTTTATAATCCGCAGACTAATGAGTTTGCTCCATTAAATTCAGTATTAGCTCAAAGATAATAACATCAGATATAGCGTCTATTAGGGACGCTATATCAATTCCTAGAAAATCAAAGTATCCACATATCCCCATAATTCACTGCGGTCTTTATGGGCTTCAAACAGACGCTTAACGAGCTTTTTTGATTAGAATAACATTTAAAACTAAAGAATGATCGATATCTCTGTGTTCTCTGTGGGCTCGGTGATTGTATTATTTAGAAGCCTATTGATCAAAATCTGGTGCGGAAGGATTGTAAGGCACTACTTTATAAGGTTGCTTAGCTAGTTCTTGTTTTTCAAAAAACTCTTTTCTCTTTTCAGTTTCTACTATTTTTTCACTAAGCTCTTGAATGGAATGTGCCATGTTTTCCAAAATTTCAAATGTATTTTCATAGTCTTTAATAGATTTTTGCGCTTTATAATGATCTCGATCAAATTCATTTTTTTTAACAAGGATAGGGAGTGGAACGTATGGATATTGACTTTTTAATTTATTTAAGTCGGTTATTTCGATATAAAAGGTATATAAAGGCTTACCTTGTATAAGTTTTTGAGCTTTATTTAACTTTTCTAAATTATGTGAAACAATTATTTCGAGATATTGAATAATTTTTTGGCAAACCTTAAATTGATCCTTTTGCATTTTGTTATTAGGTTCAAAAATAGTTTTATCTATATTTTCAAAACAGCTGCCTTGATAAATGTGGTTGCGTAAAGTCTGATCGTTTTCAACCTGATCTAATTGAGAGCAAATTTCAAGCAATTGTTTTTTAATTCTTTTTGCAGCTTGTGCCGTTAATGAAGATTCTAATTCTCCTTCAAGAGAAGTTGCAGATATTGGTTCTAAATCAAAACTAATCGTTTGGATTGGTTCTTTATAAAGATAGTAATTAGCGATATTTTTAAGGAGGGCTACAACTTGATCTAGCGGATGAGAACCAGTTGATTCGCTTGATTGAAAAGAAAAATGCATGGCATGTGTTTTTTTATAAAAAGTAAAAAACGTTTCTTCTAAATTTTTTATTTTTTCATATGCTTCCGCTAGCAAACGTATAGCTTCTTTTTGTAAAATGGATGTGCTTTTTGCTTTCTCTTCAAATTTTTCAGCATCGGCTTGTTTAGTAAACTTTAATTTTTTTAATTCCAGTTCCAATTTTTCAATTTCTGTTCTTTTGGTAAAGACGTTTTGAAAAGTTTCTTCAATTTTTCCTTCAACTTTTGAAATAATTTTTTTGGTTGCTGTGGATACGAAGGAAGTAAAAGTTTGATCTTTTGGAGAAGGTTCCAAATCTTGGCTTTGATCGACCGGAAGATAGGTTGTAATAGAGTAGTTGCTTTCCATAAATTTAAGCCTCATCTTCAATATTGAAATATACTCTTTTTATAAACCAATGGCATTAAATTGACGAACACCAACTTTAATTCAAGGCTTATAGAATAAATAGAATAATACCCATCTTAAAAAAGATACTTCAAGATGGGCTTTAAAAAAAACTAACGGCAGCAGCCCCAACCAAAAGAAAAACCAACATTTCTAACAGGCGCTGGCTGAACGTAGACAGGTTCATAATACTGTTGTGGATACACTACAACTGGTGCTGGTTGATAAACTGGCATAGGCTGATAAACAGCAACGGGCGCTGGTTGCACATAGACAGGATAAGGTCTTTGCACAACATAAGGACCGCAGGCAGGTCCTGCACCTATATTGACCGAAAAGTTGGTACAAACTCTAGCTTCTGCTTGTGTTGGATTGATAAAGCCTAAACACAAAATGGCTGCAAATAGACTAAATATCTTGAGTTTCATAATAAAACTCCTTTAAAAATATTAAAAACCTTAAAAAAATCCTCTAGGAACCGAGAGGACTCTATTTTTCTCATTTAAGGTCAGTATAAACGCCTCACTATATTTTGAAAAGAAGTAGTTGATTGTTAATAAATTATGATAAAAAATCTTTTAATTTAAACTTGGAATTGTATGACTGAAGCTATATTTATTTTTCCCTTTCAACTGTTTGCTAATCACCCATCCTTAAAAAAAAATAAAACAATTTATCTATTAGAGGATTCCCTATTCTTTTTAGATTCAATTTACCCTTCAAACTTTCATAAGCAAAAACTTATTCTTCTGCGAGCCTCTTTAAAATATTACCAAGATTATTTGGAAAGAAGAGGGTACAAAACAAAATACATTGAAGCTAAAGATTTAAGTGGAGGAGAGAAAAGCTTTGAGAAGCTTATAAAAAAAGAAAAAATAACCTCTCTAACAATCGCCGATCCAGTAGACTTTATTCTTGAAAAAAGACTGCAAAAAGCTGCAATAGCATTAGAAATTTCCTTAAAGATAGATGAGACGCCCGCCTTTTTTTTACAAAAAAATGAAATTGATGAATTAATGGGAGAAAAAGAGCATTATGCTTTTACCCCTTTTTATATCAAGCAAAGGAAACGACTTCGTTTGCTACTAACAGATACTGGTAAGCCAATAGGAGGTAAATGGAGTTATGATGTTGAAAATCGAAAAAAAATTCCTAAAAATTTAGAGATTCCAACTATTCCAACTTTTGCAAAAAATAGTTTTGTTAAGGAAGCGATTATTTACGTTGAAAAACATTTTGGAAAAAACTTTGGGAAAGGGGAAAACTTTTGGTTTCCAACCACACATGCAGAAGCTAAAAAATGGTTAGAAGATTTTATTGTAAATAGACTTGTTTCTTTTGGTCCTTTTGAAGATGCAATCGATAAAGATCAATTAACATTATTTCATTCTGTTCTATCTAGCTCTATAAATATTGGCTTGCTAACACCAAACAAGGTAATCGATCGTGTCGTATCACAAAAAAATATACCTTTGAACTCCCTTGAAGGTTTTATTAGACAGATTATTGGATGGAGAGAATTTATTAGGGGGATTTATCAAGTCAAAGGTGTGCATCTTAGAAATAGCAATTTTTGGAATTTGAAAAGAAAATTACCAAAAGCTTTTTATGACGCAACTACTGGCATTCAACCAATTGATTATACCATAAAAAAAATTTCTAACAACGCGTATTGCCATCATATTGAAAGGCTTATGTTACTAGGAAATTTTATGCTTCTTTGTGAAATTCAACCAAACGAGGTCTACCAGTGGTTTATGGAAGTTTTTATCGATGCATATGATTGGGTGATGGTTCCAAATGTCTACGGGATGAGTCAATATGCCGCCGGTGGTCTTATGACCACAAAGCCTTATATAAGTAGTTCTAATTATGTAAAAAAAATGAGCAATTATCCCAACGGCCCCTGGGTAGAAATATGGAATAGCTTATTTTGGCGCTTTATGCATAAAAATATTAACTTCTTTAAAAGTCAACAACGGTTGGGTTTACTTGCGCAACAAATTGACAAAATGGATAAAGATCAGTTACATAAGCATTATAATCTAGCTGATAAATTTTTATCTCAATTGTGAGGAATTATGAAAAGGTATGCTTTTTTACTAGCCTTTGTTTTTCCATTTATCCTTTTTGCAGAAGATGGGGGAAATGCTATTCCAACTCCTAGCAAGTGGTGGGATTTAATAGGTTATTCACATCCAATGTTGGTCCATTTTCCAATAGCTCTCGTATTTATGACAGCGTTAGCTGAAATACTCTACGGCTTTACAAAACAACCCCTTTATCATCAAGCCGCTGAATTTATGATTGTAGCAGCAGCTATATTAGTTGTACCGACGATCTTAACAGGCTTGGTTTTTGCATCGATCGGAACTTTTACAGGCCTTATGCAAACGTATTTAAATTGGCATATGTTTTTTGGGATAACCAGTGCTATTTTGGCCATTTTAACAGCGGTTGCAAGAGAATGGCCAAGTGAAAATAAAAGCTTAAGTATTTATTACACTCTTTTAACGTTTTTATTCTTAAGTGTTAGCATTACAGGCTTCTTAGGTGGTGAAATGACCTATGGATTTCCTTTTTCGATCATATTTTAAAGGATAAAAAAAGGTTTTTTGCTAAAGCTTTTTGAAGAGTATCAAAGCTCGATGGTTGTAATTCACAAAGCGGAAGGCGGCATGGGCCTGCCGGAAGGTTCGATAAAGACATAGCTGCTTTGATTGGAATGGGATTAGTTTCTATAAACAACGTTTTAAATAATTGACTTAACGCATAGTGTAATTGTTTAGCTTCTGCGTATTGCCCTTGTTGAATTAAGCTAACTAATTGCTTCATTTCATAGGGTATTAAATTACTTGCTACCGAAATGACTCCAGAGCCTCCTAAACACATGACGGGAAAGGTGAATTGATCATCGCCTGACATTACACTAAATTGAGGGTAAATAGGGGAGATCATTTCTATTATTTCCATGATTTGGGAAAGTTGTCCTGATGCTTCTTTTACACCAATAATGTTTGGCAAAGCGGTTATACGCTGCAGTGTTTCTGTTTGTAAATTGACAGAAGATCTTCCCACTATATTATAGACAACAAGGGGAAAATCGACAGCATCATGTAATGTGGCATAATGGCGATATAATCCTTCTTGGGTTGGTTTATTATAGTAAGGTACAACGATTAGGGCTAAATCTGCTCCTAAATCTTGTGCTTGCTTTGTACTTTCAATAGTCTGAACGGTAGAATAGCTTCCAGTTCCGACCATTACCGGAATTTTTTTGTTTACCGTTTTAATTGCCAAAGAAATAATTTTTTCTTTTTCTTTCGAGGTTAGGGTAGGAGCTTCTCCAGTTGTTCCTAAAACAACAATCCCGTCAACTTGCGCTTCCATTTGACGTTCTATCAAATAAATAAACCCTTCTTCATCCACTTCCCCATTTTCTAAAAAAGGGGTTATTAAAGCTGTATATAATCCTTTAATCGTTTGCATGAGATATTTCAACTTTTGCTTGTTGCATTTCATTTATCAGGTTTTCGATGGTATAAAATCCCTTTTTGTCTTGAATCCAAGAAGCCGCTTGTAACGCTCCTTCTGCAAACCCTTGTCTATTAGTCGCATCGTGAGTCAAGGTAATCATATCAAAAGGGGAAGAAAAATAGACTTCATGCTTTCCGATGACTGATCCCAAGCGGAGGGATGAAAAATGTAATTGGTGAGGATCAATTTTTCCATGGGGGGCATGAAACAATGTTTCATTTTTTCGATCGATATGCTTCATCAATGTATGAATAATTTCTTTGGATGTGCCAGACGGATGATCTTTTTTATCTGAATGATGAATCTCGCTTGCAGCTACATCATAAGAGGGGAAATTGTTGATTAAACTAGAAGCAGAGGCTAGTATTTTTAAAAACAAATGGACACCAATTGAAAAATTTGGGGAGTAAATCATCCCAAAGTTATTGCGATTCACTTCAGCTTTAATTTCCTCTATATGATGATCCCAGCCTGTCGTTCCAACAACAACTGGAATTTTATTGGTACAATAAAGAGGAAAATTTTGTAAAAAAGCTGCTGCATTTGAAAAGTCTATAAACACATCGACTTTAGCATGAATAGTTAGGGGGTTTCGTTCAGTATAAATTTCTCCTACTTCCCAGTTTTTGTGGTGAATAAGCTCTTCGAGCATTTTTCCCATTTTGCCATAACCTACAAGTCCTATTTTCATTTTTTCACCATGGGGTTGATTCTTGCATAATCTTCTTCCAAATTTGGCTCACAACTTCGGCCTGGCTTGGAAGTAAGGGATCTATCACTATAAAAAAATCATCGTTTTCTCTAAAGGCTTTACGAGTCCAATTAGCTGAGCCATTTACTAAAATAGAATCATCCACAATCATTGTTTTATAGTGAAGAATGTGAGGGCCATCACTTCTTCGAACCTCTATTCCGTTTTCTTTTAAATAACGTGCTATCGCAAAACTATCTTCTTTTAAGCTTTGATGATTAATTACAACGTCAACTTTAACCCCTCGATTGTGTGCATTAACTAAAGCTGTGGCAAAATCTCTTCTAGTCCAGGCAAACATAGCAACATGGATGCTTTTTTTGGCTGATTGAATCAATTCTTTAATTTTTGAAACACCCCTATAATCATCGGGTAAAAACCAAAATTCTATCGTTTGATTGGAAAACTGATAGCGTTGATGGGGAAAGTCCTTTTGATTGGTTGTTTCATTCATAGCATCGGCTTTAGCTCGAATAAACTTGGCAAGGGGAGGAAGATTAAATCCTAAGACCATATTCCCTTGTCTTAAAAGAGCATCAGATGTGAAATTGGCTGTGCCTGCAAATACATACTTTTGATCGATAACGAGCAGTTTTAAATGCATAAGTCCAGATGTAAATCGCTTGATTATTTTAACATTGGGGCCTAAAGCTACATCTGCGTGAGGAGTGGCGGTTGCATCTATGATTACTTGTACATTTAAACCCTCTTCTCCTTTTTTTCGCAAAGCTTCCAGTACTTTGTAATCTTTTAAGGTGTAACCAAAAAGAAGGATAGAATCTTTTGCCTGGTTAATAGCTGTTAAGATAGTGGGCCTTAAATCCCTATTTTGCGTGGAAAAGACTTCCACATTTTGTTGATCGATTGGAATTCTTATTTCGTAAGGCTTTTCAGCTATCCAAAGCGCAAAACTTAAAGCCAAAGCGACAAAGATATAAATAAGGGAATTTATAAACCGATTGTTGAATCGGATAAAAGGTTTTTTCATAGTTTTGGATGTAGAGTTCCAATTAATGCGTGTTCAAGTCCTGTATATCTCTTTTTTACTTCATCATTTTTAACAGCTAAAGCAACGGCTTTTTTGGTGCCCACAAAAATAACAAGTTTTTGTCCTCTTGTAAGTCCTGTATAAATCAAATTTCTATTTAACAAAATATAGTGGGATGTGTCCACTGGAATAATGATAACTGGACACTGGCTTCCTTGGTATTTGTGAATGGAAACTGCATAGGCTAAAACAATTTCATCAAGTTCTTTAAATTCATAGACAATTTCTTTGTCATCGAATTGAATTATGGCTTGTTGTTCTATTTGATCAATGGCTTTAATGTAACCGACATCGCCATTATAGACTTCTTTTTTATAATTATTGCGCGTTTGCATAACTTTGTCGCCAACGAGCAATTTTCTCCCTAATCGATTAAGGCTCTCACCATTGGGATTTAATTTTTGTTGCAAAGCTAAATTTAAATTATCTATCCCGATAATGCCTCTCTTCATAGGAGACAGTACTTGGATATCTTGCAGAGCATCATACCCATATTTTTGAGGAAGACGATTGCAGACTAAAGAAACAATTTGTTTTATGTTTTCTTCAGGATTTGGGCACTCTACGAAGAAAAAATCGCTATCACTTAAATTGCGAATATCTGGGAATTGTCCTTTATTAATAAGATGGGCATTAGTGACAATTCGAGATTCGGCCGCTTGTCGAAAAATTTCGTTTAAGGTTGTCACTTGAACGAAGCCTGAATTTATAATATCTTTTAAGACGTTACCGGGACCCACACTTGGTAATTGATGAATATCGCCGATTAATATCACTCTTGCATGGCTTGGAATGGCTTTTAAAAGATGAAACATTAAGGGAGTGTCAATCATGCTAGCTTCATCAATAATAATTAAATCACAAGGAAGGGGATTGTCTTTGTTTTTTTTAAATTGCCCTTTTGCAAAGTCAAATTCGAGCAAACTATGAATGGTGCTAGCTTTTTTCTCTGTAATTTCAGCCATACGTTTGGCAGCTCTTCCAGTTGGCGCGGCTAAAATAATGTGTGAAGTTAGTTTTTCGGTGATGCGTAAAATAGCTTTTGTAATTGTACTTTTACCGGTACCTGGTCCCCCTGTAATTACATGCACTTTTTCACAAAGGGAAGTTTGAATAGCTTTTTTTTGATTTTCGGCAAGTTCAATGTTTAAAAGGGTTTGCACCCAATCTAAAGCATTATTGAGATGCACTTCTCTTAATTGGCAAGGGTATTCTTTTAATCTTTTTAACTCCTGGGCAATCCCAATTTCTGTGATAAAATATTTTCTTAACCAAATAAAAGAGAGTTTTTTTCCTAGTAGACTTAAATCAAAAATTTCTATCCGGTGAGTTTCTTTTAGACGTTGGATAGCGTCCCGAATATGGCTTTCAGTCACTTCTAATTGCTGAAGGCAAAAAGTGACAAATTCTTCATAAGGGTAACATACATGTCCATCCATAGAAAATTCATTTAGTAAAAATTCTATGCCAGACTCAATTCTTTGAGGAGAATCTTTAGAAATACCGAGTTTATGGGCAATTTCGTCCGATGTTTTAAACCCGATTCCATGGATATCTCGAGCTAAACAAAAAGGATTGTCTAAAATTTTTTTAATACTTTCCTTGCCGTAAACTTTATAAATTTTTTGGGCGTAAGTGGAGCTTATTCCATGCGTTTGCAAAAATATCATAACGTCGCGAATCGAGCGTTGTTCTTGCCAACAAGCAATTATTTTATCTCTTCGTTTTACGCCAAGTCCTGGAATTTCTAATAACTTTTCGGGATTTGAATCTATTATCTGTAAGGTGTCGATCCCAAATTTTGCAACTATTCTCGCAGCATAAGTTGGACCAATCCCATTGATTAAGCCAGAACCTAAATATTTTTCTATTCCGAGTAAATCAGCGGGCGCCTCTAGCTGGTATTTCTGAACTTCAAATTGTTGCCCGTGGACTAAATGTCTTTTCCAGCTTCCAAAGCAACGTACCGTTTCCCCAGGTTGAATCGATGGCATAATACCAACGACACAGACTAAATCCTTTTGGCTGGGAATTTTTATATGAGCGACGGTATAACCATTTTCTTCATTATGAAAAGTAATACGCTCTATGTGTCCAAAAATTTGTTCCATAATTTAAGAAAATATACGTTCTGCAATAGATGTTAACTTTGATTTTGCCTTAAAATTTATTTTAGAAGCAATTTTAAAGAGCAGAGTTATAACAAAGAGATTTTACACACCTAAAGCTATTCAATATTTCAAAATGTGGTTGTCATTAATTAGAGAATGGTCTAAGTAATAGACTTAAGAGGTAATATATATGAATAAGTATATTTTAAAAAAAGTGCCATTTTTGGTGATTTGTTTATGCCTCGCTACTATGCCATTACTTTCACAAGAAGTCTGTAATGATTGTGAGCCCTACGACGTAGAAAAAGATGGAGATCAGGAAGAGCCCCACATATATGAGAATAGTACCATTGACGAAACTCGTTATTACTGGGATGATAACGCTTCATGGCCAGGTCGATACCAAAGCAGCTTTTACGACTATTTAACAAAATAACAGGTACACTAACAAAACGAAAAACGCATGAAACAGAACAATCACATCAAAGAAGCTTTAAGTAAACAACACGCATGTTATGTCTTAATTACCTGTGATGAGCCATCTGAAGATGGAAACATTCAAGTAGAAATGTCCCATCAAGGTGATACGTCGTTAATTTCCTATTTGATACAGGGAGCTCAAAGTTATATAGATGACCAAGAAGAGGAAGAATTATCCTACTGAAGAAAAAGTTGATCCTGTCTGTGGCATGACAGTGGAGAGTAATTCTCCCTTTCATGCAAAACAAGAAGGAAAGGATATCTTCTTTTGCTCTCAATATTGTTTAGACACCTACTTAAAACCAGCTGTCCAAATTTCTCAAAATATTCATGAATATTTTTGTCCGATGCACCCTGAAATTCGGCAAAAAATGGCTGGAAATTGCCCTATTTGCGGAATGAGCTTAGTGGCAAATTTTGAGGAAGGAAATGAGACAGAATATAGGCAACTATTACAAAAATTTTGGATCTGCGCTTTTTTAACTCTTCCCTTATTTCTTCTTTCTATGGGAGAAATGTGGTTTGAAGTAAATCTTTCTCCAACAATAAACCGCTTATTACAATTTATATTAAGTTCAATTGTAGTTCTATGGGGAGGAAGTCTTTTTTTTCAAAGAGGCTACCATTCTATTATCAATCGTCATTTAAATATGTTTACTTTGATCGCTATGGGAATAGGAGTAGCTTATCTTTATAGCGTTACGGCTTTGTTTTTCCCTAAACTTTTTCCCTCTCATTTTTTTCATAAAGGACAAGCTTCATTATATTTTGAAACAGCGGCCATGATTACGGTATTTGTATTGCTCGGACAAGTTTTAGAAGCTCGCGCTCACGGAAAAATGAGTCGAGCTATTCAAAGTTTATTAGAAAAAGGGGCAAAGGTTGCTCACATAATTGAAGATGGAAGGGAAAAAGAAGTAGCTATAAATCTTGTAAAAATAGGGGATTTATTAAGAGTCAAACCTGGAGAAAAAATTCCAGTTGATGGTCGCATAACAGAAGGTAGTAGCTATATTGATGAATCGATGATCACTGGCGAATCGATTCCAGTTGAAAGAAAAGTTGGCAATAGCGTGATTGGAGGGACGATCAATCAAAAATCTTCCTTCATTATGCAAGCTGAAAAAGTCGGGCATGACACATTTTTTGCAAAAGTCGTAGATCTTGTGGCAAAAGCGCAAGCTTCCCAAGCGCCCATTCAACAATTAGCCGATAAAGTGTCCAGCTATTTCGTACCTACTGTAATCGTTATTGCTTTTTTTACTTTTCTTTTTTGGTTTTTTTTAGGGCCAACTCCAGCTTTTTCTTACGCGTTAATTAACGCGGTATCAGTATTAATCATTGCATGTCCATGTGCGCTTGGACTTGCCACCCCTTTATCACTAACCGTTGGAATGGCAAGAGGTGCAACAGAAGGAATATTGATCCGAGATGGAAAGGCGTTAGAAAAATTGGAAAAGGTAAAAACAATCGTAGTTGACAAAACGGGGACATTGACCCTTGGAAAACCACAAGTAGTTGCCATTCAATCATATCATATGAGTGATACGCAATTATTACAGTTGGCTGGATCGTTAGAGCTTTTAAGTGAACATCCTTTAGCAACAGCCGTTGTAAATGAAATGAAAAAAAGAGAAATTGAACCTTTGCCTGTCTCTCATTTTGAAATAGCTGCAGGTTTTGGATTAGAGGGGGAAGTTCAAGGGAAAAAAGTGTTAATTGGAAACAAGGCTTTTCTCAAAACAAAGCAAGTTGTCGTGGAAGAGGAAGTTAGTGAACGAGCCGATTCTTTAGAAAAGGATGCGCAAACAGTTATTTTTGTAGCCCTCGAAGAGACAGTCATTGGGTTATTAGGCATTAAAGATCCCATCAAAACCTCAAGTGTGGAAGCGGTTAAGGCTTTGCATGATCTAGGAATTGAAATTATCGTTTTGTCAGGAGATAATGAGTCGGTCACTAAAAGCGTTGCCAATGCCCTTGGCATTGATCAATTTTATGCTCAAACGAATCCAGAACAAAAACAGCAGATCATTGAAAACATAAAAAAAACAAAAGGATTTGTTGCTATGGCAGGCGATGGGATCAATGACGCACCGGCCCTTGCTGCGGCAGATATTGGTATTGCAATGGGAACTGGAACAGATGTGGCTATTGAAGCTGCTGAAATTACTTTGTTAAGAGGGGATTTAAAGGCTATTTCGAAAGCCATTCTTTTAAGTCGCGCTATGATGAGAAATATTCGACAAAATTTATTTTTTGCTTTCATTTATAATGTTCTAGGTATTCCACTCGCTGCTGGAATTTTGTATCCATTCTTTGGGCTATTAATTAATCCAGCTTTTGCAGCATTGGCTATGAGTTTGAGTTCTTTTTCTGTTATTTTAAATGCCTTGCGATTACGGTATTTATCTTTACGTTAAATTGTAGGAAAAAACTTCAATGTTTCACTCTATCACTCTTCCTATTCATGCAAATAGGCTTTTAAGTGCTTTTCATGAATTTCAGATTGATCTTTCCAAAATGCAAGCGATTTGCAAAGAATGGCAAACGTTTATAAAAAAACTCTATGAATATCAAAAAGAGTACTTAAAAGAAGACTTAGCGAACCAAAAAACGATTGCGTATATAAATCATTGGAAAAAAATACATCCAGACTATGCTTTTTTTGCCATAGGAGATTCTATTTTAATTGGACATTACAGAGACGATGAGTCCAAGTTTATGTTTGATTCACTATATGAAGAAAAAAATAATGGTTTTAAACCAAAAAAAATTCCCCTTCCTTTTGAAACATTTCGGTTTCAACTCTTAAACAAAAATACTTTTGCTATCAAAAAAATAACATATAATAAAACAGAACTGCAACTATGGAAAGTTCGAAGTACTACCAAGCGAGTATGGACTGCCTTTATTAAAGGATATGGTTGCTTTCTTTATTCTTACCCTTATGTAGTCGCAGAAAATGGTAGTTCTTTCAAAATCTTTCACGTTTCAAAACCACAATTGAAAATAAAAATCTATCTATCGTTTGATTTTATTGCTAAAGCAAAAGCTATTTTTGAAAAAACAAATAACACGTTAATTCTAATAAATAAAACAAATGGCATAATCGTTATTCATTTAGATGATTATTCTGTTGAAAACTTTCCAGACAATATCCCTTTTTCAACGGAAGGTTTAGAAGGAAGATATATAGCGAATTATGACAGGAGAATAAAAGCTGTTTATTTATTTGATAAACAAACAGGAATAAACGAATACTTTTTTAACTGCGATGAAAAGAGTGCTGAAAAAACTTTTGCATCTGAATCATTAATAGGATTTTGTCATATTGCGTTAAGTAGTTTGCAAATTTACAAGATTGAGGGAAGAAAAAAGATAGAGTTGAGTATCCCATCCTCTTATTCTGATGAATTTGTAAAAACTGTTATTTTTACTAAATGGCATATTCTAATCAAACTTGTCCATAAGCTCACAATTATTTTTGATTATAATGGCAATTTCATCCAATTTGTTCCTTTAGCCATTCAATTGATTAGAAATAATGTGATTGCTTTTAAACCAAGAGATCCTTATTCGTTAAAGTTTCTTCCAAAAGTTTATAAACCTAAAAAGGCTGAAGGATTTGAATTATATGATCTTGTTAAAAATCGTTTTTTCAAAATTCCTGAAAAAGATATTCCTGATGTATTTAATTAACCTGATTGGACTTAAAATTTAATTTAAAATCTATAACATTTAAAAGGCTTCATGTTTAGTTCAGTTTCTTTACTTCCCATTCAATCAAATCGTTTTTTGCCATCAACAAAAAACAAACTAAATTTTTCAAAAATATGTTTAGTTTGTAAAGCATGGAAACAATGGGTAGATTTTTATGTAGCTTTTGAATGGGAAAAATACCTATTTGAAATAAGCCATAGCGTTAGAAATAACTATTCTGTAATAGAAATAGGAAAAAAAATTCTACTTGAAGAGATAAAAGATTCATCTCATTCTTCCATTCTTTCGATTGTACCATCAAAACTTAAGTATGAGTTAGCCGTAAACTCTAATCAATTTGATATAGAGGTAATAAATAATCAATTTTTTGCGACCTGGATGAAAGATTCAGATGTATCCTTAAGCGGCCAAATCTGGGATATAGATCATCTCGATAATGCAATTTTTCAGTTTTATGAAGAAAGTGACGGAGAAGTGTTATTTGTTGATCTCTTTTTTATCTCTAAACTTTCGTGTCATCATAAAATTAAAGTTGTACAAATTGATACGAAACAATTTTATGAGTTCACTTTTATTGATGTTATAGATGAAATTGAACAAGGCATTTTCCTAAAAGAAAAGAATTCCCTTGTATTGTTTACTAGCAATGACATGATTTGCCTTGATTTATCTCAAAATACTTATAAACAAGACAAAAATAAGCAAGTCTTTTTTTACCCAAGCAAGACTTATGGAAGATACATTTGCAATTACGATTATAAAGAACAAACTATCTATTTATTTGACACCTATTTATTAAAAAACTACCCGTTTATAGGAAAAATTTTTGATTTAAACCGTTTAGGAAATGCAAGTAAGACGACGATGATCTATGCCGATTTTCCTCACCAAGTGGCTGATATTTGCTTTTATCGATTAGACACTAAAGAAAAAATGGTTTTAAATATCCCTAGTCGCTTTTTAAAATATGAAATAGAAATGATCTACATGACATCCAACCATATAGTAATTGACGTAATATGTGGAAATCTAATAATTGATCAAAATGGAAAATTTGTTCGATATATAGATGAAGATTGCACGATTGAAGATAATAATATCATTTATACAAAACAAAATGAAACGTACATTTTTAACCTTATTACTTATCAAATTCGAAAAAAATTAATAGATCATAAAAATTAACTCATTATTGACTTAGCAATGTAGGCTCATGTTTAGTTCAGTTTCTTTACTTCCCATTCAATCAAATCGCTTATTTCTTGCTATGCAGGCGTATAAAATAGACTTTTCAAAAATCCGTTTAGTTTGCAAAGAATGGATGAATGGGATCGATCTATTACTTAAACAAAATGAAGTTTTTGAATGGGAAAAACGAAAGGTAAGTGTAAAGCAATTAGCTGGAAAAGATTATTCACTTACGGAAATGGGAGAACAAGCTCTTCTTTACCATAAAAAAGGCTTTCTCACCTTTACTTCTATTCATGCCATCACTTTGGATCAATTAGAGCCATTTAGAAATTTCTTTCACGAGTTTTGTCTAGAAAAGATTACGAATCGTTTCTTTGTAACTTGGTGGAACTATAGTTGGCCTACACATCATACAGGTGGTTTTTTATGGGATGTGAATAATAGAGAGCATTTACATCAATTTTATGAAGAAACGAAAGGAGAAATGCTCTTTACTGATCATTTCTACATTATAAAACCGACACATCAATCAATAAAAATACTATCTTATGATAAGACCACAAGTTATGAATTTACTTTTGATTTTATTATCGAAGATTTCAAAGAGGCTATCTTTTTGAAGGCAAAAAATGCCCTATTATTGTCAAGTGATTGTCACGGTATTCTTTGCCTTGATTTAAATAATAAAACCCATTTTTTAGATCCAAATAAACATATTTTAGATTATCCCTTAAAAAATTATGGCAATTATCTTTGTAACTTTGATGAATCAGAAAAAAGCATTTATTTATTCGATCCACAAACATTAGAAAATCATCTTTTTAAAGAATGCGGGGAGTCTGGCTATTTTACCTGTTGTGTTGATGACAATATGATTATTTATGTAGATGAAACTAAACTTGTTAAAAATATACACATGTATAATTTAGATTTGAAAGAGAGAATGATTCTAACGATTCCAAATGCCTATTTAGAAAAAGAAGTTGAGATGATATGGGTGTCAACCCATCATTGTGTTATTGATTTAGAGAAAGAATGTTTACTAATTGATCGCAAAGGCCATTATGTTCATTCTTTACCACAAATAGACTACGTAGATGGGAATTATATCGTTTTTTCGGACAAAACAAAATTTAAAGAATATAACTTAATTACTGAGCAAAAGTTTTAATTAACAACTTTTTAAGCTACTTGAAATACATTTGTTTGTAACGTTGTTAAAGCTTCGTCAACAGAAATTCGATCTTGTGGTTTTGCAAGATCAACAATCGTGCGAATAATGACATCTAATTCCGCAGTTCTCTCTATCTCTTTTTTGGCTAAACTTCGGTTAATGTGATTGGTGATTTCTTCTTCTGTTTTTAATTGATTAAATTTAATTTGCGTTTCAGGATCTAAATCATCAGAGTCTATGTAGATTTGATATAAAAGAGCTCCAACGTTTTTTAACTCTTCCTGAATCAACTTTTTAGCTTCTCGTTCATTGTTAAAAACGCTTTCTCCGTGATCACCGCTTAAAACAAACCCATCTTTTAGTAAAAAATTAGAAGCAAATACATCTCTATGGGCTATTCCATTTTTATGAAGTTCATTGATAGCTGACATTATGTCATAAGCCATTCTATTTTTTTGAGCAGCACTCAAAACTAATTCTTTGTTTTGGAGCAATGCTGCGCAGTCGCCTCCTTCACAGAATTCATAAACAGCGTAAAAAGTACCATTCTCTTGTTCAAAAGTATTAAATACCTTAACAAAAGAAGGGTGATCTACAAATTTTTGAGCTATCGATAAATTAGCATCTCTTGCAATGGTATCACCAAAATCTCTACCAATCGCAACAGGCTCTCCAGTTTTTACATTTACACCGGCCCAAACAATTTGCGATTTACCAGCACCTAGTTCATATTCTTTTTCTTCCGATAACGCAAAAATAGATTTAGTTTTTCCGTCAAAAAAGACTTTGCCTGGAACCCCAATCTCCTGTCCATCTATTATTGAAGAGGTTTTTCCAAGTTCTTTTTTATGATCTTTGACGTATTTCGTAATTTTTAAGAAGTCATCAGACGAGTAAGCTAACTTATCTCCAAGTATTTCTACGGCTTGCTTATGGCGAGCTTGATTTAACAAATCCGTATAAACTTTATTAATTTGAACATTATTTTTTATAACTTCTTTGCCCCAATTCGTACGTCCGATTTGTTTTAAAAGATCAACAACAGAGATGTAGGCGTTTTCAAAAAAAATAAACGCTTTGTCGTCTTCTAACATCTTCTTTATTTCAGAAAAAATTTGGTTAAAGACTATGGTCGTTTCTTTTGATTTACCGACAGAAGAGGTGAGTCCAGCCTCTCTTTTAGTTGTAATAAAGGTTTGGTTCGCGGCATCAAAGCGCAATTTTCGATTATCATCTAAGCCCTGATTTAAAACTTGGTGTAAACTTGATAAAACGGTGCTTTCGGTACTCGAAAAAAACTTATTACTTGGTAGCAAGGAAAGTCTTTTACTTACGCGAGATGGATTTGTTTGATTGAGCTGTGTAGAACTAACATTTGTTGCGACAGTCTGTTGAATACTCTCTAAAGATTCAAAAGGGGAGCTTTGTAAATCGATGTGTTCATTATCATTTAAAGCAAAAGGGGTATCGAAAGGAGTATCTTGTAAATCCAAGGGTTCAGCTAGCTTTATAACTACCGGTTGTACAAAGGGGGTAGAGTCTAAATCTAATGGTTCAGTTGGTGCTAAAATAAACGATATTCTAAATTCTTTTTTAATTGGTTCGAGCTTTGCAGTAAAATCTTTATTGGAAAGGGCAGGATTGTGATCTAAAGGAACATCTTTAGTCGCTTTTTGCACCTTTTCTTCCACATTGTTCAAAAGATTTGGAACGGGGCGAGAAATGCCTTCAAATTGTTGGATTAAATTTTTAACGTTAATAGAATAATCGTTCATTTTTACAGCTCAATTCTATAATTAAATAATTATAGTTAATTATAATTTAATAATAGTATCTAAATATTAATAAATTATTTAGATTGTGTATGATTTAAATAATTTGTTAAAATTTAATAAAAAGTAATAATAAATTATGGAATTTCAAAGCGTTTCATTACCAATTGAATTAGTTCAACAACATATCCTTCCTTTAGTAGTAGAAAATGATCGGGAAGAGGTAGAAAAAATTAAATTGGTATCAAAAAAATGGCGAGAACTTCTTCATTTATGGCAAGAATTGCCCGAAAAAAACAAAAAATTTTTCGAAACAATTGTAAAATCTTCCTCTTTGCCTCTAAAAACCTTAGCGCAGACGAAAGAAATAATCTTTTTAGATGACTTTTACTTAAATTTTCAAGGTGGACAACTGACGTGCTTATCATTCGATGAGAGTCCAAGTGTTCAGTTAGCAATCTCCGTTCATAACAATGCGCAAATCAAGGTAGTAGATAATAATACGTTTGTAGCCATAGAAAAAGTAGTTCCCATTAAAACGACTCCTTTTGGAATTAAAGCTCCCCTTAAAAATCATACCTGTAAAATTTGGACCGTTACTTCTAAAGAACCTATTGCTGTATTTAACAATTATGACGGTAAATTGTTCTTTTCGTCTCATTCAAAGATTTTTTACTCTATAAATGAAGGGATAGAAATATTTTTTATTAAGTCTAAAGAATCTAAATATTATGCAATCGACTTAAAGCACATCCAAATTTTAAATTATGGTTTTTCCCGCTCTCATTTATTCTTATATGCAAAAACATCCGAGAATAAACATCAGTTGATCGTTTTAAATTGTCTAGATGGCTCCATCTCAAAAATAGATGATGTAGAACTGTTTCAGTCAGGTCACTTTAAAGTAATCCATGCCATAGGTAAAAAAAATCATTTGGTGCCACTTATTCGAGAAAAAGAGTTAGTTGCCTATAATTTAGAAACGAATCAAATACAGCCGTTAACAGAACAAAAAGAGATTGTACAAAAACAAAAAAAAGAAAAGATACTTAAGTTGGAAACACATCCTCTTAAAGTTGAGGAAGATTTTTCTCCTTTAAGAAGTGGTTATGGATCCCTCATCGTTTTTTTTGATGGAACTTCTACAAAACTGAAAAACATTTCTTTTTATAATCTCAAAACTGAGAAAAATCTAAAACTCAGCGAGATTATACAGGATAAAAAAAATCCTTTGTTCAAATATTTAAAGAAAACGTGTAAAGCAGTTAAAGTTTCTCCGACTTCAGTCATTATACAAACCAAAGACACTATTATCCTTTTAAATCACCAAGGCGAATATATCGACGTTATTAAAGATAAAAGTATAGAATTTATTAAAACAGGAATCATTGTTTTAGTGGATCCAAATGATCAATATCATTTCTATAGCCTCATTTCTAATAAATTTTTACCGATTGACTTAATGGATAAAGCAGAGTATCGCGTAGAAATTAATTCAAGAAGTATCGTGTTCTTTCCCACTTTGTTGTCAGAAAATAAAGACGTAAAGTATTTTCACCAATAGTTTTTGTAGCGAAGTTCTTCTAAAATTTGCTATATTTTTTTCTAATGGCGCTATTGCCTGAATTTAAGTTAATTTAGTTAATTTTTAAGCGGCACATGCGCTTGTGCAATAATTGCTATTTTTTTGTTTGTTGAGCTTTGCTATAACATTAAAGGAGTTATACTTCACATGAATGACAGAAGTGTTGATATAGAAAATCCGCAAGCTGTTTCTCTGACATCATTTGTGGGGCCTTTTATCACTTTAATGACTCTAACATTGCTTATGAGATATCCTTCCTCATTTACTACCTATTATACACTAGTGGCAATAGTTGGAGTTGGACTTAGCGCTTACCTACAAATGAATGGTTTTTTTATATCCTCTTTGCTCTTAATCATTCTTTATGGAGTTCATATTTTTTTAGGAACTCATCTCATATGGTATTTTGGAGTCATTGCAGCAATAGCCTTGTGTTTTTTTGTTACAGCATTGAGCTATGATGAACAAGAAACAGAGGAGGAAGAAGAAAAAGAGCCCATTCAACAAACAACAATCCAACAACAATTGCAAGCAACAGCTGAAAGAGATGATTTTGCTATAATCAATAGGGTTTTAGAAGACAATTTACGCAAAAGAAATGACGATTTTGAAGTTCTTTTAAAAAAGTATCAACAAATTGAATCTATAAGTGAAAAAAAAATACAAGTAGAAAAAGAGTTACTTTTAGCTAAAACAATAGAATGTGAAGAATTAAAAGCTGAAATTCGAGGCCTAGAAAAAAGAATAGATCCTGCGAATGAAACAAAAATAATTGAACTCATTCAAAAAAGCCAGACACTTGAGCAAGAAGTTTTTAATTTGCAATACCGTTTAAATAGTGCTTTGGACGATTTAAAAAACAAACACCTTAAGCAAAAGGAACTAGAAGAGCAAATTTCTCAGCTTAACTTACAAAATAATGCCTCTCAAGAGCTAGTTAGTCAATTACAGCATGAACAGATTATCCAAAAAGCTTTTCAGGGTGAACTTTCAGAGCAAATCGATGCTTTAGTCCAAGAAAAAGGTCTCTTAGAAAAAAATATTCATCATTTAGAAACTACTTTGAAGACTAAAGATGAGCAAGAACAGATTTGGATTTTGGAACGAAAAGACTTTTATCAGAAAATAACCAGCTTAGAAGTAATCGTAGAAGAAAAAGAGCGAGCAAATCAAGAAATAAATGTTCAATTAAATGAATTGAAAGTAGCGCACGAAAAAGAGCGAAAATCTTTAGAGTATGTGATCAACGATTTAAGCAAACCAAAACCTCTTCCAGTCGTGCGCCCCAAACTTGTCGAAAATAGAGCCTCAGCTATGTACTATCAGTTAAAAGAGCAATTTGAAGAAAAGAATCGCACCTTAGAAGAGACTAGACGAGAGCTTTTTTATACAAATGAAAAATTGGCAGAAATTTTTAAGGATTCCCAAGAAAAAGAATTTGAAACGATGGGATGTGACCCATCGCTTTGGCAATTTGTAGAAGAAAATATTTGCTTAATTGATCGTTTAAATGAAGAAAATAAAACTCTACATCACATTATCGATCAATTTTCACTTTCTTTTCCAAGGAGTTAAAATTTCATAACCATTTTCAGTTATCAAAAGAGTATGTTCCCACTGAGCGCTTGCTCGTCCGTCTTTTGTTCTTGCAGTCCATTGATCTTGTGTATCAATTACTGCATCGCGAACCCCTGCATTAATCATCGGTTCAATTGTAAATGTCATTCCTGGAACTAAAAGAATCGGATTGTTATTGCGATTATGTGGAATTTGAGGCCCTTCATGAAAATTAATGCCAACGCCGTGACCTACAAATTGATTGACAACTGAGCAACCTTTTAAAGTTGCATAGTCTTCGATCACTTGCCCAATTTCAGAAACTGGAATTCCAGGTTTTAAAATAGCGATAGCTTTCATTAAGCAATCATACGAAACATCGATGACTAGTTTTTTTTCATCACTAATTTGTCCAATAGCAACCATTTGGCTACAGTCTCCGTAGTAACCTTTATAAATTGCTGTCACATCAATATTTAGTATATCGCCATCTTTTAGAGGTTTGTCATCGGGGATACCATGACAAATCACATCATTTAAAGAAGTGCAAATACTTTTTGGAAAAGGGGGATGACCATATCCTAAAGGGGCGGGAACAGCCCCCAACTCTTTATGTCTTTGTTCTGCAAAGGCATTTAATTCAAGAGTTGTTACACCAGATTTTGCCATGGCGCAAACTTCATCTAAAATTGTGCTTGCAATTTGGCCTGCAAGGCGAATTCCTTGAATTTCGTTTTCATCTTTTATAAGAATATTATATTTTCTTAAATAATCGTGCTTATAGTTTTTTGGTGCATTTGGATTTGTTTGAGGGAAATGACATTTTTTCCACTTCTTTTCGCTTCCACACCAGCAATTATCGTTTCTACCAATCATTTTAACTTATCTCAACTATTTGGTTACCTTATCTTAAGGTAACAAATTTACGGTAAGTCCTAAAAGAATTCTAATGTTTTTTTTTATTACTTTTTAAGGTAAACTACATAGGATTTTAAAGAGAAATTTTATGAGACCTGAACATTTTAAGACTACCTACGAATGGAAAAGTAGAAAAGTCGCCTTTTTAGACCAAATATGGTATGTACCAGTCAATATATCTGATGATGAGAATTTTGAGTTTCCAGGGTGGAAGCAGTTATTTGGAAATAGCAATCCAATCAACATCGAATATTGCTCAGGTAATGGCGCATGGATTGCTGAGAAAGCCCTAAAAAATCCCAACCAAAATTGGCTTGCGGTAGAGAAAAAATATTTACGGGTAAAAAAAATACGCTCTAAAATTGAAAACTTCCAATTAAAAAATTTAATTATTTTATGTGGGGAAGGTTTAAACGCGACAAAACGATATTTTCCAAAAGAATCGATACAAAAGATTTATGTAAATTTCCCCGATCCTTGGCCTAAAAAAAAGCATGCAAAAAATCGTATAATAAATCCAATTTTTGCAGATGAAATGGCTCGTCTTTTGAAAAAAGAAGGGACGATTACAATGGTAACGGATGATAAAAACTACTCGCAAGAAATGATTACTGTTTTTAAAAATAATAATTTATTTAATTCTATTTATAAAGAGCCTTATTTTGTAACTTCTTGTAATGACTATGGATCCTCTTATTTTGAAGATTTATGGGTACAACAAGGAAAAGAAATTCATTATCATGAATTTAAAAGAATAGAAGAAATATGAAATATTTCCATGTGACCGATCCTATAAAAGATTCTTCTTTAGATTCCTTTTTTGAAGTCCCGTGGTTGTCTCTTAATGCCTCTAAGATAGCTCACCAAAATCTTGCTAAAAATACACCCCCAAGAGAATCACTCATCCCAATACTTACTGATTATCAAAACGCAATTGGAAATACAGATGAGGCTGCTTTAAAGTCCTTAAAAAAATTTGCAGAAAAGGATTCATTTTGTGTTTTTACAGGTCAGCAATTAGGTTTCATGGGAGGCCCTTTTTATACCATTTTAAAAGGATTAACTTGTTTAAAAGTTGCCCGTGAACAAGGAGCTGTCCCTATATTTTGGTTAGCAACAGAGGATCATGACATAAATGAAATCAACCACACTTTTTTATTAGATACGTTAGGGAATATTAAACAATATTTTGCTGGGTATCATTCAGACGGATCTTTCGTTGAAGATTTGCGTTTAACCTTTAAAGAAAGAAAAGTAATCGAACAATTTTTAAAGGATTGCGATCATATAGATTTGTATCCTCTCTTTGAAAAAGATAGCTATTGTGAAGCAATGGCTTCTCTTTTAGCTCACCTTTTTAAAGGAACGGGCCTTTTGTTTATTGAACCTAAATATTTAAGAAAACTAGCCGTCCCTTTTTTTAAAAAAGAAATAATCGAAGCTAAATCTTTATTGGCTACCATCCAAACAACAACTTCAAATTTAGAGGAAATGGGTGGAAAAAAAATTATAGATTTGAAGAATCCAACCAACCTTTTTTTTAAAGATGCTGCGGGAAAAAGACAAAAAATTGTTTTTCATGATCAAATTTTTCAGATCGGAAAAGAGAGTTTTTCAAAAGATCAAATTTTACAAAAAATAAGCCAAGAACCTGAACGATTTAGCACAAATGTTGCGGCAAGAACCGTTTTGCAATCTTGGCTTTTTCCAACCTTGGCTTATATTGCAGGTCCGACTGAATTTGCGTACTACAGGCAGTTAAAAGATTATCATAGAGCCCATGGGGTATCTATGCCAATGATTATCCCTCGTCTTAGCGCTTCCTTTATTACTCCATACACCAATTCTTTGCTAGAAAAAACAGGGATAAAACCTTGGGAAAATATTCCTATTCACTGGGAAGAATGGAATCCCATCCTTGGGTTTGAAGTAAAAGAGATTAAACAAGATTGGCTTGAAGTTGCTAAACAAAAAATCGGACCCATATTTCCAAATCAAACGTTAACTCGTTTAGTTGATTATTTTAGCTCCAAACTTTTAAAAAGAGCGGTCAAATATAAACTAAAGAAAAGTAAAATTCCTTTTAATGCCTTACATATTTTGAGAAATACTTTTTATCCACAGGCAAAAAAGCAAGAAAGAGTGTATAATTTTTTAGGCTATCAAAAAGCTAACACTAATATTATTCAACAAATAAACCAATTATCTATTACCCATGATGGACATTATTACTTCTACACAAGATGAAATAGGCCAAGATTTGGACTTTTTCTTTGATGCACCCCATTATTACGATAAAGGAAAAATCTTTACACCGGCGATTTATGAGGGAATTTTACCGATTCCTTCCTCAATGAACGCAGCCACATTGTCAATTGATGGCAGGATTAAATCAGCACTTGATTGGGACTATGCTAAGCAAATTGCTCATGAATGCGTCAGGAAAAATGTCAAAATTTTTTGGGATTTAGATTTAGGTCTATTTGCTGATTTAAAAAATGGGATTAATCACGAATCTTATTTATTATCTTTTAATTTGTCCTTACGTCACTTTGTAGATGGGCTTTGGAAAGAGTTTAAACATCATACGATAGGATTGAATATTTACAGAGGTACGTTAAATTTTTCTGATAATTTTCCATGGGATGAAATTCAGTTTAGAAATTTAAAAAAATGGTTACAAGAAAGATTTGTTACTTTAGAGACTCTTCAAGAAGAGACACAGTTACCAATTACATCTTGGGAAGCAATTAATGTTAAATCGTTTGAACAAAATCATTTGGGTAAACACCTTTTAGATTTGTATTGCCGCGACGTTACTGTAGAATATATTCAATTAATCCAAGCCAAAATTCCGGATGGAATCACCTGCTATATGATGATTGATGCATCAAGTGTTAAGGATCCATTCTTTCAATCGAATCTTTTGCATGAAGATAAATTTGATCGGATTCAATTATGTGTGAAAGGAGCTAAAATTCCATTTTCTGGACTTGGCTGGGACTGCTACCATCCAAACGGTTTTATAAGCACTAAAGAGCTTGAAAGAGGGAATGAAAAAATTATAACACATGCCATTTCTTTTCCCGATCATTACATAAATAAGCTGCACTCTTTAAATACTCTCACATCTCTTTTCACAAAACTTGAAGAACAAAATATTTTGTTTTCTATAATTCCAGAAGAAAAAATTATGAGCAGCTGTGAAGGGATCGATTATATTTTTGCTTCTAATAAAGGAACTTCTTTTAGAGGCAAAAGACAATTATTAGGGTTTTGTGCGGCCGGTGGAACGGTTGTTTACATCGATCAACCTTTACAATTGCCAAACGAGATATCAGTAGAGGAATTTTTCTCAAAGTAATTTGCATTTTTCCCTTAATCTAGTACAGTGATAGCTATAAAAGTTAAGGAGAAAATATGGCAAATGATTTTACTCAATATAGTGCATTTCAAACTTTAAAGGAGCTGTCTTTAACACCTTTTGATTTAACAGCTCCTAATGCCTTAACTCCAGAAAGAATTTTAAATTATCAAACTACTCAATGTGGTTTTACGTTTCTTTATGCAACTGAGCGTGTGAATGAACACACAATAAAAGCCTTAAAAGAATTGGCTTGCCAAGCAAATGTTCACCAAAAAATGGTTGCTATGCAGCAAGGGGAAACGATAAATCTCATCGAAGGTTATGAAAGTGAACGTCGATCCGTTTTACATACCGCTACAAGAGACTTATTTGACCATCGCATAGAATCCTCAAAAGCTAAAGAAGCAACTGAAAAATGTAAAATCGAATTAGATAAATTACGTCTTTTTAGTGAAAAAATGGATGTCGAAAATCGTTTTACAGATCTAATTATGGTAGCAATAGGCGGTTCGGAACTTGGTCCCCATGCCGTTTATTTAGGTTTAGAATACCTTTTAAAGACTAACCGTAATGTTCATTTTGTGGCTAATGTCGATCCAGATGATGTTGCCTCTTTAATAGGAAAGCTTAACTTAAAAAACACCTTAGTAGTCATTGTTTCAAAAGCCGGGACCACCCTTGAAACGCAAACGAATGAAGCTTTCTTAAGAAAAGAGTTTAAAGAAAGAGGATTAACACCTGCCAATCATTTTGTTTGTGTAACAGGTAAAGGTAGTCCCATGGATAATCCTGACAACTATTTGGAATGCTTTTATATGTATGATTGGGTGGGAGGACGTTATTCTACTACTTCAATGGTTGGTGGGGTAGTCCTTTCCTTTGCTTTTGGCTTTCATGTCTTTTTAGAGTTTTTAAAAGGCGCTAATGCTATGGATAAAAATGCTTTAAAAGAAGATATGCAGGAAAATTTGCCTTTATTAGGCGCTTTGTTATCCATCTGGAATCATAATTTTTTACACCTTCCAACCCTTGCTATTATTCCTTATTCAAAAGCTTTATCTCGTCTTTCAGCTCATATCCAGCAAGTTGAAATGGAATCGAATGGAAAGAGAATTGATAAAAGAGGTGAATCTGTAACTTTTGATACGGGGATGGTAATATGGGGAGAACCTGGCACCAACGCACAACACTCCTTTTTTCAGTTAATCCATCAAGGGACACAAATCATCCCCTTAGAATTTATTGCCTTTAAAAAGAGTCAAAACGAGGAAGACTTTTCTTTCAAAGAAACGACATCCCAACAAAAACTCCTTTCTAATGTATTAGCTCAGATGATTGCCTTAGCTCAAGGAGAAAAAAATGAAAATCCTAATAAAACATTCTTAGGAAATCGACCCTCGCACATACTTTTTGCAAAACAGCTTGATCCTTTTACAATGGGTGCTTTGTTAGCTTATTACGAGCATAAAGTAGCTTTCGAAGGTTTTATTTGGGGAATTAACTCTTTTGATCAAGAAGGGGTACAACTCGGGAAAGTGTTAGCAAACAAAATCTTGGATCGATTTAAACCAGATCATGAAAATAAACCAGCTTACCCATTAGCAGACACCATCATTCATTTGATTAATAAATTATGAAAACTCTTATCGGAATAGAAATACCAAGAAGATCTAAAAATTGTTTAAAATGTGAAATCCCTTTTGCTAAAGGGCAAGACTATTATTCAGTTTTAGACCAAAATAAAAATTATAGGGAAGACTTTTGCATTCAATGTTGGAAAGAGGTCAATAGCTCTTTAGACCAAAAAAGTTATTGGAAATCAAAGGTTCCTTTAGCAAAAGAAGGTGATGTAAAAGCTCACTTAACATTTTCAGAACGAATAATTGATCTCTTTAAATTATCCATGCAAGAAAATGATAATTTAGATGAAATTTTTATTTTAAGTTTGTACTTAATTCGAAAAAAATTGGCCTATTTGAAAGAAGAGGTTGTTCACGAAGATGGTCATAAATATCATTTATTAGAATTGCAAAATTCGGAAGAAATATACGCCGTACAAAAAAGAGATTTAACGCAAATCCCTGTGGAAAAAATCCAAGCTGAAATTGCTCAAAAAATTCAGTAGTTATAGATAATTCAAGCTTTTACGAAAGATTTAAGATGACCATAAAACAAATGCAAGAACAAATTCAAGATTTTGTTCGCTATATAGCTTCAGAAAAAGGATTAACCAAAAATACCATAGAAGCATATACCCATGACGTGGATCAATTTGTCAACTATTTAGAAAGTTGCAGTGTTTTTAGCTTTGAAAACGTTTCTATAAACCATATCGTCGAATATTTAGGATCGCTGAAAACGAAAGGGTATTGTTCAAGTAGCATTTGCCGCTATTTAATCAGTTATAAAGTCCTCTTTCGTTTCTTAAAACGAGAAGGTTATATTGCGAACAATATTACACTATATGTTGATCTACCAAGACTTTGGAAAACGATACCTGAAATTTTGACGATTAAAGAAATTGAAAAATTATTAGCACAACCCAATAGCCGCACATTAGAGGGGGCGCGGGACAAAGCGATATTTGAAACTTTGTATGGAGCAGGACTTAGAGTATCTGAAGTTTGTTCTTTAAATATTCAAGATGTGGATGACAAATTTATTCGAGTGAAGGGCAAGGGTAGAAAAGAGCGTATGGTCCCAATTGGGGCTAAAGCCTTGCAAGCGATCAATCATTATCTTATCAATTTTCGAGGCGATTGTCCTTATCCTCAATTGTTTTTATCAAGTAAAGCGAAATGCATCCATCGTATTACCATTTGGAAAAAAATCAAAGATTACGCTAAAAAAGCAGGCATCACAAAAAACATATCACCCCACACATTGCGCCATAGCTTTGCCACTCATTTGTTAGATCAAGGAGCAGATTTAAGAATAATCCAAGAACTTTTAGGTCATGTAAGTATAAGTAGTACGGATCGATATACGCAAGTTAGCCCCAAACGTTTGATTGAGGCTTTCCAAAAATTTCACCCCTCTAATCAAAAAACTTAAGCTCTTTGAGGGACAGTTGGATCTTGAGCTTTTTGAAATGTAGCCGCATAATGAATATTTTTTCCCACATTTGCGCTCCATAAGCTAATTCCTATAACGGATAACCATGTAGGTGTAGTAGCAGCAACAACTGGAAGAGCAAAATAAGCGACAACTGCCACCACTAAAACAATGGCGAAGGGACCTTTGGCGACATCTTTTAAATGTTGCACACCCTCTTGCACTTGTCTTTTAAAGAAAATTCCAAGAATTATACAGCTGCTAGTTAAAATGGGACTATAGGTAAGTAAAGCAAGAGTTACTAAAGACATGAAAATTATAGTGACAACTTTACAAATTTTATCAACTACAGGGTGTCTGAAAAAACCATCAAGCTTTTCTTTGGTTGCTGACCAACAATTACATCCAGTTCGTTGTACTCCTGTCATACAAGACTCCAGTTTCATTAGTAAAAAGTAAATGATACTAAAACTATTTTTCTAAAACAAATTTTATTTACGAGTGTGTTTTAGTAGTTTTACTATTGTCTATTGACAGTTCAAAAAATAATAAATAAGATACAAATTATAAGAGATATAGGAAAAATACTCATTAATATACTTAAATTCAACGGTTTATTGTGGAAATGAAGGTAATGTTAGTATGAATAGTTGTAGAGAATATTAATTAAGGGACTATTTCTATATGGAAGACCATTTAAAAGAATTTAAATTAACGCCAAAAGTTCGGCAAAAACTTAAAGATAAAACTCTTTTAAAAGAAGAATTGGAAGCTGGAAAAACAGCCCAAGAGATTTTAGAGTTTTCCGATATATCGATGGCGAAATTTTATGGAGCTTCCTACAAATTATTTGAACACCAGCGTTTCGAAGATGCAAGCAATGCTTTTCTTTTTCTTGCCACCTTAAATCCTTATAACTATGACTATTGGGTTGGACTTGGGATGAGCTTGCAAATGCTAGGCGATTATGAATTAGCCATAGACGCCTACGAGATGGCAGCTATTTGTCAAGTCGACAATCCCGTTCCTTACTTTTATTTGGCCAAATGTTTATTTGCCATACATGATCGGGAGAGCGCTTTACAGGCTTTAGACTTAGCGGTTGAATATTCTTCTGAGCATGCCGAATATTCAGAAATGTTAATCCAAGCCTTAAAAGCTAAAGATTTACTCAATCAAATGGAACATCCTTTAAAAAAGAAACGCACACGTAAAAAGCCCAAAAGTGAGTTAAATGAGTAATTTATTCATTAAAAAAACGATTAATAAATCCTTTTGAAGCAGTCACTTCCATTGTAACAATAATAAAAACTAAAAGAATCAATGCATAGCCAGAATTTTTTGATTGTTCGAAAAACGAAAAAGCAATTGAGGCGGTTAGCAAAATTCCCAAAGCTTGTAATGATTTATTTGATAGAGGTTCGCGAGTTTTAATATACACTATGTTTCTTTTACATAAAGGACAGGTAGTCGCCTGCTTATTCTTCTCCAATGCTTTAAACCAACCGTTAATGCAATCATTATGGTAGGAATGATTACAGGTAAGAGTGTTTACGCTATCGGTTAGTTCAGTTAAACAAATAGCACAATTATTTATTTCATTATTCATTAAAATTTAACCTTAATTTTTTTGATAAATAATAAAATTAAATAATTAAGATCTATTAAAGTTATTAATGAAAAACAATGTCTCTTGTTGCTCTATAGTTAATCGTCTTAATAATTATCATTGCAATGAAACAAATAGACAAACTTAAAATTATTTCAAATAGGGTTGTTGATAGGATGCACGAACAAAAGGCAATGATAACTAAAATGATAAGATAGGGCGAGGTTTTATTAGATGAGTTAGATGTTTTGTATGTTGAAGGTTTGATGTAATCGATCTTCCGTTTACAAAGTGGGCAGGTTGTTTCTCTTTTATTGGCAAGAGTTGTTTCAAACCACTCTTTTATACAAACTTTATGATAAGTGTGATTGCAGGAGAGTTTTTCAAAATCATTTTGTATGGGATCTAAGCAAATAGAACATTCTGGAATTTCGTTAGCATTCATAAAGTTGTCTAAATTTAAGTAGAGTTAGTGGAATTTTAAAGAATTAGAGATTATTTAGGTATCACTAAAAATAAAATCTAATCCATTTTTGAAGGAGTAAAATAGTTCTTCTTCACGTGACAAACAATAAACACCCAATTTTTCAATTTTTTTCTTTTCTTCGTTTTTATCCACATAAGCAAAGATCGCGATTTCTGGGTTAATTTCTCTTGAATTATGAATAATTTTTTCAATGACTTCTAAGTCATGTAAAACAATAACCAATAATTGAGCGTCCTTGATTTTGGAATCTTCTAAAATGAGAGCTTGGCTAGCATCGCCATAAATGGCTTCTTTTTGAGTCTGTTTAACAATCGCTATTTGTTCTATATTTTGATCTATTACAAAAGGTTTAAACCCTCTTCTCTTAATTTCATTAATGATCTCTTTTCCAAGTTCTTCATAGCCAATGATAATAGCTAGGGGTATATTAGCATTAACGTCATGATGGGGTTCTACGTGAACTGGATGAAATTTGTCCCCTGGAATTTTATGTAGTAGTCTAAAGAGTAAGGGATTTAAAGAAATTGAAATTATAGAGCAAGCCACAATAATATCATAACCCTCTTCAGGCATGATTTTTAACTTTGAAGCTTCTTCAGCTAAAATAAAGGAAAACTCCCCAATTTGAGCTAAGGCAATAGCAACAATTAAGGCTGATTTAAATGGATATTTAAATAGCATCACAATGAGTATAGCTGCAGCTGGTTTTATGATTAGAACGATAAATAAAATAGAGGCAAAAAGAGCGTAATGATCAAGTATTCCGTAAGGATTAAATAACATACCAATGGAGAGAAAAAAGATGACAGTAAAAACATCTCTCATAGGAGCGGCATTAGCTAAAGCTTGATGCCGAAGCTCGGTGGCTCCTATAACCATTCCGGAAATAAAAGCTCCTAAAACTATGGATGTGCCAAATACAAAAGCTGAGGCAGAAGCTACAATAAAGGTAGTCGATAAAATAACAAGGGTAAATAATTCATGGGATTTCGTTTTAACGATGCTATATAAAAATTTTGTAATAAGTTTAAGGCCAATTGTAAACATGAGGATTGCTAAAATTGCAAATTTAGCTATAGCCCATCCCATAGAAAGAAAAAATGTTCCCCAATCGATATCTGTGTTAGAGGGGGCTAAAGAAGGGAGTAGGATTAAGGCTCCAATTGTGAGCAAGTCTTCCACAACTAACCAGCCGACAGCAATATGACCCTCTTTTGTAGACAAAAGATTATTATCAGATAAAAGCCTAACTAGTACTACAGTACTTGCCACTGCTATCGAAAATCCCATAAGGATACTAGATTCTATTTTCCACCCTATGAAATATAAAAAAATTGTTGTAAAAATGGTTGTGGCAAACGTTTGTCCAATAGCTCCTGGAAGAGCGACGTTTTTTACACGGTTGAGATCTTCGAGGCGAAAATGCATCCCCACGCTAAACATCATTAAAATAACACCAATTTCTGCAAGTTGTTCTGCTAATTCTATATCAGCTGTGTAGCCTGGAGAGTAGGGGCCAATTAAATAACCTGCAAATAAATAGCCGACGATCGGGGAAAGTTTTAATCTTTGAGTAAGGTAGCCAAAAATACTGGCAAGTCCGAAACCGATTGTGAAGATTAGAACAACTTTAAACTTATAAAGAGAAACTTCCATTATCCCACGTCAGGTTAGAAATGTTTGTTACTTTAGTAATAAAGGAATTTTTTAAAAATGAAAAGAATTTAAAATTTTTTATTAGTTGTTACTTAACTAACCAGCCAAAAAAATGAACAATTTATCGTTTTACAAAGAAATTTGCTTTAAAAAATAATTAGCAGTTATTGATTCCGTTTTTGTGATGAAGTTCAATGCCTTCTTTCCATTGAAGCTTTATGCAATCTTGCAAAGTTTTAGAGGTAAGAGGAAATCCATGTTTATATAAAACAATAAATACATCGAGTTTTTCTATTGCTAAGGCTTGCTGTAAAGGACACATAGATTCAAAAAGCATTCTGTCATTATAGGAAAGTTGTTGTCCTTCATAGCGATTCAAAGTTTTCAATTGAGGGAGCTTATTGCATAATAAATTAACAATTTCGGCAGAACAATATTCTTTTTTTAAAGCTAACGCAAGAGGATTAATTGTAAAGATTTCTCCTTCTAAAAAAGGTCTAGTTTCATATAAATCGACAACACTTTTTATCAAAATATTATCTAATAGAAAGGATAATATTTTTGAATTTTGAAGTCTGATAGCAGTGTGAAGGGGCGTAGTTTGGCAAACGTCTAATTCTTGAATTAAACTTTTATAGTGCCAAAGTTTTCTTTTTTTTACTTTTAATAAATATGTGAAAATGTCTAACTCTTTAATCTCTAATACATACGATAAAAAGTCCCAATTATACAGATTTTGGTCTGAAAGAAATTGCTTTTTTAGAATTTTGGCTTGATATCGAATTTTACGATGCTTAAATATAAAATAAAGTTTTTTAATAAATTGAATAAATAAAAAAATGGTAAGAAAAATTATTATTGCTCTCATTTAATTCTAACCAATTTTTTAAATATCAATGCGATGGATTTCTAATGGCTCTTTTAAAACAAAATTTTCGTGAATATGTTGTATGATTCTCTTTTGTTCGCTCCATACCAATCTTTCTTTAGCTTCTTCATAACTTAACCATTCGTACGCATCATGCTCGAGCGGACATAATGTAACAGAGTTTAGTTCATCAACAAACGCTAAAAAGACCGGAACAAAAGCAATTTTATCTTTGGTTTTTAAATAAAATATTTCTACAGCATCAGCTGAATAAAATTTGGAAGGAACAAGCCCTGTTTCTTCAAAAATCTCTCTTAAGGCTGCTTGAACAGCTGTTTCTGGCTCTTGTATTCCACCAGTTACCATTTGCCAGGTACCGGTTAAGTAGCTTGAACATCTTCTAATCAAAAGGTAGCGATGTTCTCCATTTTTAGAATAGATTATGAAAGTGCTGATGCAATTAGGTTGAATATAATTTGGATACATAGGAAAAAATGTTTTAAATGATACTATAGAAAATTCAGAAGTTTATCAAGCATCGTCTTGATTTAATCGCTATTGTCCCAAGAGTTATAAAGATTTTGATAGGAAAGATATGCTTATTTAGGCATAATATGATTAGATGGATAAAGGTTAGCTAATCAAACGACTATTTTGGATTGGATCGAGCCTCGAAGATTTAAAGCAATTTCCGGACGAAGTTCAAAGAGAAGTGGGTCATGGGTTATATCTTGCTCAAATGGGAGATAGGCATAACCATGCAAAAACAATTAGCGGAATAGGCAACGCTAAACTGATTGAGCTTCGTGAAAACGACAGATCAGGAACTTACCGAGTAATTTATACATTAGAAATGGACAAATTTATTTTTGTTTTACATGCCTTTCAAAAAAAATCGAAAAGCGGAATAGCAACACCTAAACAAGAAATTGATTTAATTAAACGCCGTTTAAAAGATGCTGAAGCTATCTATAAAGAATTAAAAGGAGAAAAGTAATGGGTGAAAAAAGACTATATGAAGAAAGCTCAGGAAACGTATTTGCCGATTTAGGGATTGAAAATCCTGAAGAAGCTTTAGCGAAATCGGAGCTAGCTCGTCAAATTGCAAAGCTTATTAAGAAGAAAAAACTTACTCAAAAAAAAGTAGCTGATATTTTAAGAATTGATCAGCCTAAGATCTCTGCATTAATTCATGGAAGACTAAGTTTTTCACTTGAGCGTTTAATTCGTTTTCTAAACGAATTGGGACAAGATGTAAGCATTATAATAAGTCCTGCACAATCAACTGAACGAGGTATTACTTGGATAGGCGAATCACATTTACAAACTCGCAAGGCTACCTTAGGGAAATAATTCCCAATTATATAGCTTACAGCTTATGTACTTTGACATTAAAATGACTCATCAAGTGATTTTTCAACTAAGAAATAATGCTGATGCAATTAGGTTGAATGTAATCTGGATACATAGGAAAAAATGTTTTAAATGATACTATAGAAAATTCAGAAGTTTATCAAGCATCGTCTTTAATTCATCAGAAGAATAGGCTTTGGGAATGTTAAATTGAGAAAAGAGTTGTCTATACCAATCAAATGTAGCGTGAGATCCTCCAAGAAAAACAATAGCATCCATTCCGGCTGATTGAGCAGCTGTTACACCTGCTAAGCTATCTTCAATCACTAAGCAGTTTTTTGGGGCAACCTTTAATTGTTCTGCTGCATACAAAAAAAGATCGGGTGCTGGTTTGCCATTTTTTACCATTTCAGCAGTAAATATAGTTTCTGTGTCAAAATATTTTAACTGATTGGTCAACTTTAAAGAGTAAACAACTTTACTTTTTGAACTACTAGAAGCAATGCAATAATTTAAGTTATTGGCTTGTGCAAATTGTAAAACAGGTTCAATTAAAGGTTGTAATTCCTTTTCAAATACTTTTAAGCCAAGTTTTTCTTGCTTTTCAAACTCTTCTAAAGAAATGTTTAAGCCAGTTTCCTCTAAAATAATTTTTCGTACGGTTGTGGCATTGATACCTGAAAACCTTCTAATACTTTCTTCCGTTGTTAAGGGATAGCCTTTTTTTGTTAGTTCTTCTGCATCAATCCGATTGGCAATAATTTCACTGTCAACTAGTACCCCGTCACAATCAAAGATTATCGTTTTATCCATAAATTTTAAAAGAGAGGAGAGCGTTTAAGCTCTCCCCATTCATTATTTCTGAATTTTTTTGAGTAACAAATCATTGACTAGTTGTGGAGGAGCTTTACCTCTTGTAGCTTTCATCACTTGTCCTACAAGGTAAGCAAAGGCTTTGTCTTTTCCATTGTGATAGTCAACAATTGATTGCTGATTTTCAGCTACAATTTTATCGACAATAGCTTCCACTTCACTAGAATCACCCATAGGTTGATAATCTGGGTTTTCTTTGACAATTTTTTGAGGATCTTTGCCTGGTTCTTTTACCATATCATCGGCAACGGACTTGGCAATTTTACCATTGATCGTGTTGTTTTCAATCAAAGCGACTAATTTTCCAACATGCTCAGCTGGTATGCCTGAATTTAGGATATTTTTGCCAGAGTCTTTGTAGCGACCAGCAAATTCCACAATAATCCAATTACAAAGTAAACGAGCATTTGAACAAACTTTTAATGCTTCTTCAAAATAATCAGCTAAGGCCTTTTCACTAGTTATTACAAAAGCATTATGGGCACTTAAATCATGCTCTTTGACATAACGTCTTTCTCTTTGTAAAGGCAATTCTGGCAAAGAAGCTCTTATTTCTTCTATGAAGGCATCTGTTAAAATAATGGGAACTAAATCAGGCTCTGGAAAATATCTATAATCAGAAGCCTGTTCTTTTTTTCTCATCAAAATCGTTTCTTTACGATCAGGATCAAAACGGTAAGTCGCTTGTGCGATAACTTCGTTAAAGGGTTTATTTGGATGATTTAAATATTCTTTAATTTGCCGTTTAATTTCTGACTCTAAAGCCATTTCCATATTGCTAAAAGAGTTCATGTTTTTAATTTCGGTTTTATTGCGAAGACCAGTTTCTCCTTTTAAACGAACCGATATGTTCGCATCGACTCGAAGAGAACCCTCTTCCATGTTGCAATCTGAAACGTCGGTGTATTGCAAAATAGCTTTTACGGCAATTGCATAAGCAACAGCTTCTTTTGGACTTCTCATGCAAGGTTCAGAAACAATTTCTATTAAGGGAACACCTGCTCTATTATAATCAACCCCTGCAAAATTAGAAAAATGCTTTAGCATGCCAGCATCATCTTCTAAATGAACATGGTTAACTGGAAATTGCTTTTCTTCACCATCGACCTCTGCCACAACGATTCCGCCGATCACGATTGGTTCATCGAATTGTGTAATTTGAAAATTTCTAGGGCTATCGGGGTAAAAGTAGGATTTACGATCAAATTTGCTAAACTTTGCAATGGTGGCATTAATTGCACAACCAAACTGCACAGCTTTTTTTACAGCTTCTTTATTAAGTACAGGTAAAGCTCCTGGTTGCCCGGTGCAAACTTCTGTTACATTAGTGTTTGGCTCATCACCAAAACGATTAGGCGCCACGCTAAAAAGCTTTGACTTTGTATTTAGTTCTGCGTGGATTTCTAGGCCAATTACAGCTTCCCATTCTGGATGTTGTGTCATAAATTTATTCCTACCTAAATAGTTCCGGTATCATAGTAAACTGTTTGTTAGCTTGTTCAAATGCATGAGCTAAAGCTAAAACACTTACATCTTTTTTCTGTGGGCCAATTAGCTGTAAACCAACAGGTTTATTATCTTTTGAAAAACCGCTTGGAATACTTACTGCTGGAAGACCTGCTAAATTAATCGATATAGTATAAATGTCTTCTAAATACATTTGGATCGGATCTTTTGTCTTTTCACCAATTTTAAATGCTGGTTCTGGAGTTACCGGAGTCGCGATTAAGTCGCAAATACTAAACGCTTTTTTATATTGTTGGATCATAAGCGTGCGTACTTTTTGCGCCTTTCTATAAAAAGCATCTTGGTAGCCAGAAGATAATACAAATGTGCCAAGTAATATACGTCGTTTAACTTCTGCCCCAAATCCTTCTTCTTTTGAAAAACGATACACTTCGTCTAAAGTTTGTGCTTCTTGTGAACGTAAGCCATAACGGATTCCATCAAAGCGTGCGAGATTTGTGGAGGCCTCAGCTGTAGCTAAAATATAGTAAACAGCTAAAGAATGTTTTAATATATCTAAATCAACTTCTACAATTTCTGCGCCAAGTTCTTTCATTTTTTGAATCGATTGTTCAAAATTTTGCTTGGCTTCACTTGACAAATCTTTTAAAAAGCTCCAAGGTACTCCAATTTTTTTACCTTTAAAGTCTGTGGCTAAATGAGCCATATAATCTTCTGCTGGAGAATCAATAGAGGTAGAATCTTTTGTGCAATGTCTGCCGATTACTTCCATCGTAAGAGCTGTATCTTTCACGTCTACAGATAATGGGCCCACCTGATCAAAAGAGGAACCGTAAGCTACAAGTCCAAATCTTGAAACTCTTCCATAAGTTGGTTTAAAGCCTACAATTCCACATAAGGCAGCTGGTTGCCTAATAGAGCCACCGGTATCACTGCCAAGCGCAATCGGGCATAATCTTGCAGCCACGGCTGCGGCTGACCCACCAGATGAACCACCTGGAATGCAATCTAAGTTCCAAGGATTTCTTGTGATATTATAGGCTGAATTTTCTGTGGATGAGCCCATAGCAAATTCATCACAGTTAGTTTTGCCAATAAAAATAGCGTCTTCTTGATCTAGAAGGTGAGCGACCGTTGAATCAAAGGGGGCTCTATAATTTTGTAAGAACTTAGATCCACAGGTGGAAATTTCACCTAAGATATGAATATTGTCTTTGAAAGCGACAGGTATTGCCGCCATTTTTCCAAGCTTTTCTTTATTTTTTCTCTTTTGATCCAATATTTGCGCTTTCTTTAAAGCTTTCTCTTTTGTAACAGCTAAAAAACTTGTGATCTTAGGATCATATTCTGCGATTCGATTGAGAAAATATTCTGTGATTTCAAGGGCAGATAATTCGCCATTGATAAATTTATTTTTTAGTTCAATACCGGTAAGTGTATGCATGGCTATTATTTGCTTTAAGATTGTTTAATGACTGTTGGAACTTTAAATAGACCGCCAATTTTAGAAGGAGCGTTCATAAATAATAATTCACTTGATAAAGTTTTGCCAACTTCATCATCTCGCATTACGTTATGGATATCTTCCAAAACATGATTGCAAGGCTTAACATTATCCGTGTCAATTTCAGATAAATTTTCAAAGTGATTTATAATCCCTTTAAGATCTTTTAACAACGCTTTTTGCTCTTCTTCAGTACAATCAATATAACTTAAATTTGTTAAAGTTTTAATTGTTTCTTCGTTAAATTCAATCATAGTTAACTTTTGATAAAGTGATAAAATATAAATTCTAAACCTATAAGAAAAAATCTTCAAGTTTTCAAATAAAAACCATTTCCGTTATACATCGTAACGAAAAAAATAAGGTTTACGGTAAAGATTTATGACACAAGAAAGCATCATTATTTGGTTTCGACAAGATTTACGAGTAGAAGACCACCCCGCTTTACAAGAAGCTATTGATAAGAGTCATCACATTGTGCCCCTATACATCTATTCCGAAGAGGAAAAAAATAAATGGAAATTAGGTGCTGCTTCTAAATGGTGGTTACATCACTCATTAGAGAGTTTAAGCAAAGACTTAAAAAGTTTAAATTTAAAGTTAATTATTCGAAAAGGGGATCCTGAAGAAGAATTAAAAAAAGTTATTAAAGAATCTCAAAGTAAGGCTGTTTATTGGTCTAGAATTTATGAACCATTCACCATAAAACGAGATACAAAAATAAAACAAGCTTTGTCTCAAGAAATTGAAGTAAAAACCTTTAAATCTTCCTTACTATTTGAGCCATGGGATATTCTTAATAAGCAAGGAAAACCTTTCCAAGTTTTTACAGCTTTTTGGAAAAGTTGCCTTGCCAAAGAAAGTTCGTTTGAACTTTCAAAAATTTCAAAAAAACCATCTATTTCAACACCTAAATTACATTCTTTAACAATTGATGAATTAGAATTGTTGCCAAAAATTCATTGGGACAAAGGCATTGCGGCCACTTGGCATCCGGGAACGGCTAATGCAAAAAAATATGTAAAAGAGTTTATTGAAAAAGAGATAGTAAACTATAAGGAAGATCGGGATTTTCCAAGTTTACCAGGTGTTTCACATATGTCCCCATATTTACACTTTGGTGAAATTAGCCCTAAAATGATCTGGCAAATGGCTTTAGAAAAACACGACTTTGCAAAAGTAGAAAGTTATTTAAGGCAACTTGGATGGAGAGAGTTTGGCTACCACCTTTTATATCACTTTCCATTCACGACGGAAAATCCTTTACAAGAAAATTTTACCAAATTTGAATGGGTTAAAAATGAGTCTCATTTGAAAGCATGGCAAAAAGGAAAAACTGGATATCCATTTGTAGATGCTGGAATGAGACAGCTTTGGAAAACTGGGTGGATGCACAACCGTCTTCGCTTAGTGGTTGGCTCATTTTTAGTAAAAGATTTGCTTATTAATTGGAAAGAGGGGTCAAAGTGGTTTTGGGATACATTAGTAGATGCAGATCTTGCCAATAATACACTTGGATGGCAATGGGTTGGTGGATGTGGTGCGGATGCAGCTCCTTATTTTCGTATTTTCAATCCGGTATTGCAAAGTGAAAAATTTGATCCTAAAGGGGAGTTTATTAGAAAGTGGATTCCAGAAATTGCAGCTTTGCCAGATAAATGGCTCCATAAACCTTGGGAGGCTCCAGAAGATGAATTGAGAAAAGCGGGAATTACTCTTGGAGATAACTACCCATATCCCATTGTCAATCATGAGGAAGCTAGAAGAAAAGCCTTAGAAAAATTTAATACTATAAAAGCACAAGGATAATTATGCCATTTACACTACCTTTAAAAACTGAAGCGCCCAATTTTTCTTTAAAAGGGACTGACTTAAAAACATACACGCTAGATTCCTTTAAAGATGCTAAATATTTGGTTATTTTTTTTACTTGTAATCACTGCCCATATGTTGTTGGATCAGATGAAGTGACAAGAGAGACTGCTGAAAAATATAGAGCAGATGGAGTTGTGTTTGTTGGTATTAATTCTAATAGCAAAAAAACTGTACCTGATGATTCTTTTGAAAAAATGATAGAAAGAATGGAGGATAAGCAGTTTCCATGGGTTTATTTATATGATGAAACACAAGAAATAGCAAAAAAATATGGAGCCTTGAGAACACCTCATTTTTTTGTATTTGATCAAAATAGAAAACTTGTTTACACAGGCAGAGGGGTTGATAGTCCAAGAGATACAAGTAAAATGAAAGTGAATGATTTAGATCATGTTTTAAAAGAGCTTGTTGAAGGAAAACCCATTTCTAATCCTTTAACCAACCCCATTGGTTGTAATGTTAAATGGGAAGGACAAGAAAGACACTGGATGCCAGCCGATGCGTGTGATTTAGTATGAAAAAAAAGATCCTTCTTACAGGGGCTACAGGTTACATAGGGGGCCGTTTAATTAAGCCCTTATTAAATAAAGATTATGAGATTGTTTGTCTTGCTAGACATCCTCAAAATTTACAAGAGCGTTACTTAGATAAGATTAGCCTTGTAAAAGGAGATGTCTTTGATAAGGAGGCTTTGTCAAAAGCTTTAAAAGATGTAGATGTAGCCTATTATCTCATTCATTCAATGGGGGGGAAAGATCAATTCGAAGAAAAAGACCGTCAAGCTGCTGAAATTTTTGCCAAAGAAGCTGCAAAAGCCAAAGTGAAAAAAATCATTTATTTAGGAGGTCTTGGCGATAGCAAAAACAATGAATTATCACCCCATTTAAAAAGTCGACAAGAAGTTGGAGAGATATTAAGAAAATTTTCAGGTGCTACGCAAGTAATTGAATTTAGAGCCTCGATTGTCATTGGGTCTGGGAGTACATCATTTGAAATGATTCGAGCTTTATGTGAGCGTTTACCCATTATGGTTACACCAAAATGGGTGTATACTCTTTTACAACCCATTGCCATTACAGATTTGATTAGTTATCTAGTGCAGGCTTCTGAATTAACCTTTGAAAACCATCCTATTTTTGAAATAGGTGGAAAAGATCGCGTTACGTATGCTGAGTTAATGCAAGAGTATTCAAGACAAAGGGGATTGAAACGCTACATGATAAATGTTCCCGTTTTAACCCCTTATTTATCTAGTTTATGGCTTGGACTGGTAACTCCTTTATACGCCTCTGTTGGGCGTTATCTTATTGAAAGTGCGATCTTTCCAACAGTTGTAACAAATGATTTGGCTAAAAAAACATTTGCTATTCAGCCTATGGGAGTGAAAGAATCCATCGAGAAAGCCCTTCTATACGAAGATGTTAAAATGGCTGAAACGCGTTGGATTGACACCTTTACATATGTTGATGAAACAACTGGGCAAGAAGGAGCTAAAGCTGGCAATCGAATTATTGATGTCAAAAGTATTACCATTCCAGTACCTGTTGAAGAAGCGTTTAAGCCAATTGAAAGAATCGGGGGGAATACTGGTTATTATTATGGCAATTGGTTGTGGCGCATCAGGGGGTTAATTGATTTATTTGTTAGCGGAGTCGGATTCAGACGGGGAAGACGCGATCCTGAACGATTATTTCAAGGCGATGTGGTTGATTTTTGGCGAGTAGAGAAAATTATTCCTAATGAACGATTATTATTGCGCGCAGAAATGAAAGTGGCGGGAAGAGCATGGTTAGAATTTACAGTGGATGGATATGAGAATATATCTGTGATTAAGCAAAAAGCCATATATGAACCTTACGGTTTATTTGGCTTAGTTTATTGGTACTCTTTATATCCGATTCATCATTTTATCTTTAAGAATATGCTTAAAGGAATTGCAAAAAAAGCCATTGAAAATAGTCAAAAGCCAATATCTAAGGAATTATTAAACGCCGAATTGTTTTTTAAAAAAACCTTACTAGAAGCTAATGCCAAAGAGGTTTTTGATTGGCATAATAGAAAAGGCGCATTTGAGCGACTTTCTCCACCATGGCAGCAAATAAAAATAGTACAGCATGACGAACCCTTGCAAAAAGGAGGGAAAGCCATATTGTTGCTTACCAAAGGTCCTTTTAAGCTCAAATGGGAGCTTGAACATAAAGAGGTACATCCAGGACATTTTTTTAACGATGTTCAACTAAAAGGACCTCTTAAATTTTTTGAGCATAATCACATTTTTGAACAAATTAATGATAAAAGTAGCTTTTTAATCGATTCATTACAATATCAATTGCCTGGTGGCAAAGTGATCAAATGGTGTTGTTTGCCTTTTGTAAAAAGAAACTTAAAAAAACTGTTTAGGTTTAGACACCAAATCGTACAAGAAGACATAAAAACATTGAAAGCAAGTAAGGGAAAACGGATGAAATTTTTAATTGCTGGAAGTAACGGTCTTGTAGGGCAAGCCTTAATTCCATTTCTCACGACTCAAGGACATACTGTTTATACTCTAGTTAGGAAAAAAACAGATAAACCTAATGAAATTTTGTGGAATCCAAAAGAAGGCATCCTCGATAAAAATCAAATAGAAGGCTTTGATTGTATTGTTAATTTAGCGGGGGAAAATATCGCTAAAAAATGGAATGAACAGGTAAAAAAAGACATTTTAGATAGCCGTGTAGAAAGTACTAATCTTTTAGCTAAGACTATCGCCGAACTTCAAAATCCCCCTAAAGTGTTGATCAATGCTTCCGCGATTGGCTACTATGGAAATCGAGGCGAAGCAGAATTGAGCGAGAATTCAGCTCCAGGCACGGGTTTTTTAAGTGATGTTTGCAAAAAATGGGAAGATGCCACAAAACCCGCTGAGCAAAAAGGGGTTCGCGTCGTAAAGTTGAGAACAGGGATGGTATTATCGAGCAAAGGGGGCGCTTTAGCACAAATGCTTACCCCTTTTAAAGCAGGAATGGGGGGTAAAGTTGGTAGCGGCGAACAATATGTGAGCTGGATCAGTATAGAAGATCTCATTGCAATTATTGCTTTTCTAGCAGAAAAGGATGATATTAAAGGCCCGGTAAATCTGGTTAGTCCTGAATCGGTTAAAAATAAAGAATTTACTAAAAAACTTGGGGAAGTACTCAATCGACCAACTATTGTTCCTTTTCCTGAGTTTGCAGCGAAAATGATGTTTGGAGAAATGGCAGAAGAAATGCTTCTTGCAAGTACTAGAGTCAAGCCCCAAGTATTGGAAGAAAAAGGGTATAAGTTTAAATACCCTACACTAAAAGAGGCTCTACAACAACAATTGTAAAAACATTATTTTACATTTATCGAAAATTTACAATCCCTTGTTAAAATATTTGAAAATTTAGCCAGGGATTGTAATGAATTTTCAAGAGTTACCCAATGAAATTATCCTAGATTGTTTGGTAAAATCTGATAATTATGCTTTTTGCAGAGTTTCAAAACAATTGCACTCATTTAAGATAGACGTTTTTTTAGCTCGTCTTGAAGAATATGGATATTCAAAAGAGTTAAATAGTACAAGACAAGATTATTTGGAGAATCTATTTTCCTTAATTGCTACTAATTCTTCTCTTAAAAATCATTTGGTCTATAACAAAAAGTTTTTACTGATTCGCACAAGCTTAAATAGTTACGCCTCTCTAGTAAAAATAAAAAATCTTTCTCTTAAAGAAATCGATCAAATTATAGGTAAAGAATTACCCAATATTTCACCACAATTAATAAGGATGTGGAGTAAACGAGATATTACCTTTAAAGAAAACGAAACTTCAGGTTTATATAACCTGCAAACATTTTTCTATTTATGTTATAGAGGTTATTTTAAAGAAGATTTTAGTGAATTTACATCTATCTATCATGGAACTGTCACCCAAATCTATCAAGAGGAAACGTATCCAGATCTTACTAAAACACGCAATTTCGCTTTGAAAAATTTTCAAAAAGATAATTTCATTCTTCATATGGATAAATTACACGAGGAAATGAATATTAGTAAGGTCGCTTCTATTGTCATTGATACAGCGCCTCTTCACCATATCATTTTGGCAGACAATATTTCTTATTTTCAAAAATTGGAAATTGATTATGTCAACTATAGAGATAAAGATGATTACTCAGTTTTACATTTAGCTGCGAAACAAGGGAGTGAAAAAATTGTCAATTTTCTACTTCAACAAAAGATGCCTCAGCATCCCAATACAAGAGGAATGATGCCTATCCACTTGGCTATCTTCTATTGCCATGCTAATGTAGTTAAAGCTTTATTGCCTTCTTTTATCCAATACAAAATGGAAAAAGGATTGAGTAAAATTGAAGCTGTGAAACTCTTAGTTGAATATGTATCACAACTTGAAAAAAAAGAAGGTTACGACCGCTCTGATGTAGAAAGGTCTTTAAAAAGTTTAAGCTAGATTAATATGTTCTCTATTAGCAATCGTTTCGATAGTTAAGGCATAGTTTAAAAAGTCATTATTCTCTGAATGACCAGAATTTTCTCTATATTGAAAACGAAATTCGTAAGGAACTAACGCATATAATCGATCGATAATATTTTTTTTGTGATACTTTCTTTTCATAGGATCATTTATTCGATCCACTTGTGTCAATAACTTTATAAATGTGGAATAGTTTGCAAAAGTTACCCTGTAACTGAGTTTATTTAAGATAATTTTCTCAACAGTATCCATGGATACTTTTCTATGAGACTCATTTAAAAGATCAATTACCAGATCGATAATTTCTTCCTTAATGTTTTCTTTGTTGGCAAACGAAATGTTTTCAAAAAGATTCATTAATTTTAGAATGTCTTTGTCATCATACTTTAGCTCAATATCTATATCTTTCAATTTAAACATATCTTTATAGCTACAAGAAAAAAAATCACTTGCAAGTTTGGACAACAGACCGGAGAATTCTTCTGTAAAGTATTTTCTTTGCTTTACCCATGCAAAAAAATCATAGAAAATTAAATATTTATTAGTAGGTAAGTATTCAAAACTTTTGGCAAAACCATTCATCCAGTCATCTTTATTGATTGTTCGTGAATCTCGTGTTATTTCCATTCCTAAGTTTAATACATAATAAAATTCAGAAGTGTTTGTTACTGAAGCCATCATGCCGAACAAAATAGAGGGTGGGTAATAGGTTTGAACCTGTCTAACAAAATTTTTTTTTAAATTTTTTTGATTATAGATAGCACCCATAATGGCTATTTGATAAAAGTCTTGTTGCCAATTTGCTTGATAGGGTACTTTGTAAAATTCCTCTAAATAATCTAGAGCAATTTGAGCAAATTTTTCGCTTTTATAAGAATTAGCAACAATGAGAAGTAGATCAAAATAAAATATGGTATTATTTAGTTTTTGTCGTAATTGTTCGACTATTTGGTAGTTTTTATTCGCAAGATTAATCTTTATAGCTTGGATGAAACAATCTGTTTTTATGAGTTTGTCATTTATATTTTCAATGATAGGGATAATCTCTTCACAACTATAATTTTGCACATAGTCGATAATGAGTTGATGGATCAATTCTTTATATTTCGTTGCAATACCTTCTGTTTGGGTCATTTGTGAGATAAATTGATACTTTTCTTCTTTCGTTTCGTAGGTAAAATAAAGATTTTGTAGAAGTCCTACCACATGAACATTTTGAGTATGGAGAAGAAAACTTTCTAATAATTTTGGATTAGTGACCATTAAAGCAGAAAAATTCTGGGATAAATCTTCTATATTTTCACTTGTATGTAAATGGTATAAAGTTTTTTCAAAATGTTGATTAAAGAAGGGAGTTGATTGATCGACAAAAATAGGCGTTCTTGCATTAAGTTCATTAAAAAAATTTGTTATAAACGTATATATTTTAGAAATAATGAGTTTATGATCGATTTCATCGTTAAGTTTACTAATTTCAGTCTCTATAATTTGTTTAAACTCATAACTTTCGGCTAAGGCATTGGGATCGCTATCTAATTGATTGTTAGAGAAAATTGTCGATAACTCATTAATAATTAAAGGTATTCTTTGAATTTCAGAGTTAGCTTGTAGTTCGTAGTAAGGAGTTGTAGGGGTGGTAGAAGAAGAAGTGAAAATGGGATCAGATGGAGACGGAGCAAAAGGGGAAGAACTAGCCATAAAAATCCTTTTAAAAATACAAAGTATTAATAATATTATATTTAATTTTATCGTTTGTATAAATAATTAAAAACTTCAGGATAGTTATTATTTATAAATGTAATTGCTTCGTCAGAGTAATTATTCCAATCAATAATGATTTTATTTATTAAAGAATGAATGTTCTGAGAATGAATAAAAGAGTTAATTAACACAAAAAATTCGTTTAAATAAATTAATTTAATAACATTACTGACTTCATCGGTAAGATTAAAATGACGAATGATGTTGATTTTATGGTAAGAATTCCAATTAATATCAGAAAAAAAGTAAGAAAAGATAATATTTCTTAAGAGTTTTTTTGTTGAATCTTCAATTTCACATAAAAAGTAGGTGAATAGTTCATAATAAGCTAAATATCTAATAAAGGGGGATAAATTAAAGTAATGACTTAAATTGACTAGAATATATTTTGTTAAACTTTCCTTATTAGATCTTTGTTTTAAAACTTCACAGGCAAAATCTAGGGCATGCACTATATGAAACTTTAACAAATGATTAAATCCATAAATAAAAACATTGTCAGAAATAGTAATACTCGAGATTTTTTTAATTGAGGTATCAAGGGAAGAGCAATTAATGAGGGTGGAGATCGCAATCCAACTGCGACAAGTATCTTTCAATAGTTGACTAAATAAAGCAGGTTCTTCTATTTCATCATTTAAGAAAATATTATATCCTTTATCAGTAGTGATCTTTTGTAAATAATCGTTTAAATAATTTAGTATAAAATCTTTACCAATAAAGTTTTTTTTCTTCAGAAGTTCATAAATGCCCGTTAATTTTTCAGATTCATTTTTTATAATGTTTCGATCTATCAATTTAAGATAGGCAACGGTTTTAATATCTTTTTTAATTGGTTTTTCATCAATGCAATCGATAATTTCTTGGTTTCCGAACGAACAAGTATAAAGATTTAGTAGCAAAATATAGATTTCAAGATGAGATTCATTTAACCTTTCGTTAGAATAAAAGAGATATCTTTGATAAGAAATAATGAAACGAAGCCCTTCTTGCTCATCAATTCTTCCTGAAAAAAGATAAGAAAAATTTTGTTTTAGTCGATTAAATTCTATGTATGGCAGGATATGAAAGGGGAAGTTGCCAACAGTTAATTCGTATAAAGCTTGCACGCTAACTTCAAGATCATTTGAAAAGTAAAGATTAGATAAATTTGTATAATAGTTATTTAATTTATCATCATTATTACTGGAAGCAAACATTTGTAAAATATTAAAGATAAATATTTTATATTCTTTTACACAATCTTCTACTGTATTTGAACTTTTTGAAATCTCGTTATGAAAGTTAGTTATCTCCGTTTCTAAAAAGGATATATAATTTAAATCCTTCCCATAATTGACAGTGATAAAATCGATCACTTTTTTGGTTAGGTTACTTATGCTTTTTTCAAATAGATTATTATTAAAAGTATTACTTATAGGTAATGTTGGAGGAATAGCGCTCATAGATTTTATTTTTTAATTTTATTCGAAAATTATAATGTTTATTTATAAAAAAATACAAGCTTATTAAGTAGTAATGTTTTTTTTAGAGTATTATTAATAGTGCTTTAGAAAAAAATGGAGTATAAAGTTGTTGGTCATTTAATTATTTTATAATTACAGTAGATTTTTTATGATGAACTTATAGTTAAATGAACGGAAACCGATGAAAGAGAAAAAAATTGTAATAAAGGTTGGAACAAGCACCTTAACTCAAGGAACAAAGTTCTTATCTCGTAAAAGCATGCTAGAAATAGCGCGTCAGATGGCCTTAATCTACGAACAAGGACATCAAATCGTATTAGTGACTTCAGGTGCGATTGCCGCTGGAAGAGAAGTATTGCATTCAACCTTTTCTGAACAAACCGTCCCGACTAAACAAATGCTTGCCGCGATTGGTCAAGTGCAATTAATGCAAATTTGGACCCAACTATTCTCCCTATTTAATATTCATGTAGGGCAATTGCTACTAACAAGAGAAGATCTTTCCTCTCGAAAACGATATTTAAATGCTCGTGATACAGTTAATGCGCTTTTAAATCATAAAATCATCCCAATTATTAATGAAAATGATTCTATAGCCACCAAAGAAATACGTGTAGGAGATAACGATAATTTGGCGGCATTAGTTGCTAATTTAATGGCCGCCGATCTTTTAATTTTACTTACAGATCAAAAAGGCTTATACACAAAAGATCCTAGAAATGATCCAGATGCTCAATTAATTCCATTGGTAAAAAAAATTGATGAATCGATTTTTGCTCTAGCAAAAGGATCTTCTACAACTCTTGGAACTGGTGGCATGACAACAAAAATAGAAGCCGCTCAAAAAGCAGCTCATTGTGGTATTACAACGGCTATTGCGTCGGCAAATCACCCCAATGTATTGTTAGAGCTTTTAGAAGGAAAGTCTATTGGAACACTTTTTTCAACTGAAATCACGCCACAAGAGAGTCGAAAAAGATGGTTGTTATCTGAAAAAAGGCAAGGGATTTTGTTTGTTGATAAAGGCGCAGCTGAAAAAATTTCTCACCATGGAGCTAGTTTATTGCCTTCTGGTATCACCAAAATTCAAGAGTCATTTGATAGAGGAGCCATTGTAGAAATACGTTATGAGAATAAAATTGTGGCAGTTGGAATGACCAACTATGGACAGGAGGACATACAAAAATTAATAGGTAAGCATTCTGCAAAAATCGAAGATATTTTAGGATATAGCTACGGTTCAGAAATTATTCATCGAACGAACATGACAAGGATTAAAGGGGAATAATGGCAATTGAAGAAATGGCAAAAAAAAGCAAAGAAGCTTTATCGAGCATTGCTTTAGCGACGACAGAAACTAAAAACAAAGCCCTTTTGGCAATAGTGAATGCTTTAAAGGATAATGCCGAACAATTATTAATAGAAAATCAAAAAGATATAGCTTTTGCAAAAAGTGAAGGATTAGACGATGCAATGATTGATCGACTAAGTTTGCAAGGACGGTTAGATGGGTTAATTGCAGACATTGAAAAAGTAATTTCTTTAGAAGATCCAGTAAGAGAGGTTTTTGAAGAAAAGATCATTGATGATTTAAAAATCGTAAAAATGCGCACTCCAATTGGTGTTTTGGGGGTCATTTATGAATCTAGGCCAAATGTTACTTTAGACATTAGTGCACTTGCCATAAAATCTGGTAATTGTGCCATCTTAAGAGGCGGCTCTGAAACTCTTCATACTAATCTTTTTTTAATACAATTAATTCAAAATGCTTTAAGCCAAGTTAATTTATCTAAAAATATTATTCAGCTTATTCCAACAATTGATCGTTCGGAAGTGTTAAAAATGTTGCATCTTCACGAATATATCGATTTAATTATTCCAAGAGGTGGGGCAAACCTTCATAAATTTTGCAGGGAAAATAGTACAATTCCAGTCATTACAGGAGGAATTGGTATTTGCCACTTATTTGTAGATGAATCAGCAAACGATAAGCTTTCAGAAAAAGTGATCATTAATGCTAAAACGCAAAGGCCAACTGTTTGCAATGCATTAGATACATTACTTGTGCATGAAAAAATTGCCCATACTTTTATCCCAAAAATAGTTGCTGAGTTGAATGCTTATAATGTTGTTTGTCATTTAGACCAAAAAGCAGCCGCTATTTTTAAAAATTTGCCAGATAATGCTTTGCCTGCTAAAGAAGGGGATTGGGATAATGAATGGCTGCGGCTAGTGCTTGGTATTAAAGTTGTTTCAAATTTAAAAGAAGCTGTAGAACATATTAAAAAGCACAGCACCGGACATAGTGATGGAATTTTAACTGAAAATAATGATAACGCTAAATTATTTATCGATTTAGTCGATTCAGCAGCTGTCTATGTGAATGCCTCAACTCGTTTTACAGATGGAGGACAATTAGGTCTTGGCGCTGAAGTTGCGATTAGTACTCAAAAAATCCACGCGAGAGGACCTATGGGTTTAAAGGAACTAACTTCTTACAAATGGGTTATAGTTGGAAATTATACAACGCGTAAATAGGTAAAAATTATGAAAATCGCGATCATTGGTTGTGGCAATATGGGTTCAGCTCTTGCTAAAAGACTGTCTTTAGATAACGAGGTTTTTCTTTATGATCGCAATAAGACAAAAATTGATCATTTGCAATCACAAGGATTTGGTATATCTTGTGAAACAATAGAGGAAGCCTTAAAGGAAGCTGAAATATTGTTTTTAGCTATAAAACCTCAGAGTTTAGAAAAAGCAGTTGAAAATTTTAATTTAAAACCCTCCCGATACACGATTATTAGTTTATTAGCCGGTATAAATGGATCCACTCTAAAACGATTTTTTCCATCTCAAAAAATCGTGCGAATCATGCCAAATCTTGCCATTTCCTATGGAGATGGTGTTGTTGCTGTGGAAGAAGATAAAGAGATGAGTAGTCGTGAAAAGCTCTATATTGGCCAACTTTTAAATCCGCTTGGAAAAGTTTATTGGATTTCTGAGGCAAAAATGAATGCTTTTACATCTCTTGCAGGCTCAGGTCCGGCATTTTTTTTAACAATGATAGAAGCAATGATTGAATCGGGCATTGCTATGGGGTTTACAAGTCAAGATGCCACCGATTTAACTATACAAATGATGAAAGGAACTTTAAGCGTTTTAGAAAAAAGTGAAAAACATCCAGCTGAACTTAAATGGCAAGTGACTTCGCCAGCTGGTACTACAATTGCAGGACTTGCAAAGCTCGAAGAAACGGGTTTGAGGAACAGTATTTATCAAACATTTTTAGCGGCATATAATCGCGCGCACGAATTTAAAACATAAAAACTATAGAGAGGTTTTGCTCAGGAATATCTCTATTTAAGAAGCGGTTTATATACTCTCTCTATGTTCTCTGTGGGCTCTGTGGTAGTTAAAAACTTTAAATAGATTTTTAAATTTTTGCTATTTCATTGTTTTCTTCATACACAAAAATACGCTGAATTCTAGGCCCTAAGCAAGTGATTAGCTCATAAACGATAGAATCTGCTTGTGAAGCAAAATCTTCGGGAGACAAGTAATGTCCATATTCATCTTCCCCAAAAATTAACACTGCATCACCAATAGCTGCATTTGGCACATCTGTTATATCCACCATCATATAATCCATGCAAATTTTTCCAACCATGGGCGCCTTTTGGCCACGTATGATTACAGACCCTTTTCCACTATAATGACGATGTATACCATCAAAGTAACCGATTGGTAATACAGCAATGATATGATCTTTTTTTGCTAAAAATTCCCTACCATAGCTAATTGTTTCCCCTTTTTTACATCTATTTATCCCAACGATGCGAGAAAATAAGGATAGGGCCAAACGCAAATCAATCTCACTTTTTATAAAAGGAGAAGGGTATAAACCGTATACCGCTAAACCAATTCGCACCATATTAAATTGAGGAAAATTAAACCGAATAGAAGCGCTTGAGTTTTCAGCATGTACCCAAGGAATATTTATTCCAAGCCTTCTCATCTCTTCCACTAAGTTAGAAAATTCTTCGGCTTGAGCCAACGTTAAAGAATCATGCGCTGGATTATCGGCGCTTGGAAAATGGGTCATAACCCCTTCTAACTCTAAATGAGGACTTTCTATTACAAGTTTTGCTAATTTAATCGCTTCATCTCTTTTACATCCAAAGCGATTCATACCCGTATCGATGTGTAAATGTACTTTATGAATTTTTCCTTGTGATTTAGCTTGCTTTTCCAGTGCAAAGATAAATTCTTCATTGCTAATAGCAACTTCTAATTCCCATTTAACAATTTTTGCGATCTCATAAATAGCTGCGTTGATTACAAAAATGTCTTGCCGAATTCCGGATCTTTTTAAAGCAACCCCCTCATCAACATAGGATACACCTAAAATATCGATTTGGCAATTTTCTAAAAACTTGGCCATTTGGACATCATCTGTTCCATAAGCTAAAGCCTTAACCATGACCATTATTCTTTTAGAGGGAGCTAATTTATTCCGGATAGCCTTTAGATTGCTCTCGACAGCCGCTAGATTAATTACGCACTGATTGTTGGTGATACTATCATGTAACGCTTCGGTTAGTTGATCATGAGCAAACTTTTTTTCCCCTTTAAATAATACAACATCGTTTGATTTAACATAGCTTTTTAGGTGTTTGAGTAAATCTTCTTGGGAAGGAAAGTAAGAAATTTCCGTTTGAGGTGATTTTTTTCTAACTTCATCAATTAAGCTAGAATAGTTATGTTCTCCTATTAAATGTAAAAGCTTAATTTTATTTAAAGCAATAGCAGTACCAACCCTTTTTAAATCAGAATCTCGCACATTTTTATTACGAAGACCTGAAAAAGCAAAAATTCTGCGACTATCGGGTGCGGCTCTTTCAAAATACTTTAAAGATTGATCAACAGACTGAGGATCTGAGCTATAAATATCGTTGACTATAGTTGTGCCAAGGGGAGTTTTCCATATTTCAGTTCTAGTAGGTTCTGGTAAATAGCAACGAAGGGTTTGGGCAATAGCATCACTTGTTACACCAAGCAGCCAAGCAGCTTTTATACACATATTTAATAAATCGGTAAAATAATAAAAGCCAAACGTTGTATGTCCCTGGTAAATTTCACCATTTGGAAAACGAATTTGATAGGGCATTTTTAAGGAACGATCATTGGTTGTAAACGATGCATGTGGCAATGCTTGCATTTCATCATTCCAAAAATAATGTTTGCCAGAGATTTTATCAATAAACGGTAATGTATGGGGCATTTTTGGTAAAATATGCCATTGAGTTGAGGAAAATTGTAAAAATTTAAAAATCTCTTTGGAAATAGAGGAAAGATCGCCAAGGGTTGTAACGTGTTTTTTTCCAATATGCGTTAAAATTGTATAATCTGGATTTACGATATCAACTAATCGATCCATTTCATTTTTTTTAGAAATACCAGCTTCAATTAAAGCAATTTTATGATGTCTTCTAATAGTCAATAAACTTAAAGGTACACCAATTTGACTATTAAAACTCTCAGGAGATGCAGTGACGACATTTGAATTTTGCAGTAGGGCTAAAAGAAGATCTTTAACCATTGTTTTGCCATAAGAGCCAGTAATCCCTACTATTTTTGTGGGCAAAGTTTTCCTATAACAACTTGCAATTTCTTGAAAGGCTTCTAGTGGATCGTCTACTTGTAAAAGATTCACACCTTCTGGCAAATTGTTAAAATGTTTTCCTTTTTTGACAATCACATATTTGGCGCCAAGTTCACAAGCTGCATGAATATGATGATGCCCGTCTGAAGTTTTACCAGGAAGTGCAATAAATAATGCACGAGGGGAGTCAATTCTACGAGAATCTATTTGAATTTGATCAACGATTGCTGGCGTGCTTAAAGCTCCACCCGCTTGGGAAAATTGAGGCCAATTTCTTAAATCAAATTCGTCCATGGTAACCTACAAAGTAATAACTGTAAGCTTGGAAATGTATTTAATAGGAAAATAATTTTCAATAGACTATCGAAGAAAAGAATATTTAGTAGAAAATAAGGCAAAAATTGAGAAAAAAGGAATGCCTAGCGCAAGTAAAGGGGCTATAATATTTCTTGTCGCAAAAATTAAAGCTGAATCCATCAATAGATAAGTGGCTACTAAGGCAGAAATTGAGCCTGCGTAAATAAAAAAACTTGGAAACAACCGCGTAAAACGCAAGCAATAGGGGGCAGGTCCAATCACGGCAAAAAGACATAACCATGGCATAAATAATTTATAATAAAAATTAGCCAAAAAGCGGGCTTCTTTTTCATTTTTTACCGTCCAAAAAGAGGAAACTTTTTTAGCTAACTCTACTAAAGAAAGCTCATCTGCTGGAGTAATCGTTTCAAGTAGTTCTTTTTTATTAAACACAATGCCCGGCAATAGCTGACTTTGATGCTTTTCAACAAGTGAAATACTTCCCTCATCATTTCTTGATAAATACTCTACTTCTTCGGCAAGGGGTGGATATTGAGAGGGATAAAGATAGGCAATTCTATAAATTTCATCGATATTTTTTACCCAATAAACATCAAAAAAACGTTGCTTATCAGATTCATAATCTTGAAAAAACATACGTGAGCCATCTTTTAAAACTAAATGATGGACAGCCGTTTCTTTGAAAAGCTTTTTTGTTTGTCTTTTTTTTGTTTCTTCAATGCTTTTTAATTTTTTTAGAGCTTGGGGAAGAAAAAATTGTTCATTTATATACATAAAGCTAATAAGAAAAATAGCAATAGCTAGAAAAGGCCTTAAAAGAGTTTTTATTTTGATGCCACCAACTAGCAACGCAATATGTTCATTGCGAGTGTTTAATTGTGACAAAACTTTAATAGTCGCAAGTAGAAGGGCAAAAGGAAAAAAAACTTCTCCTCTTTTGATAAATTCTAGCAAGTAATAAAGAAAAATTTCTTTCCACTGAAAGCCAGCTCCTTTCAAATGAAAATGATTTGCATGTACCGAATAATCAATCAATACATACAGGCCGTAAAAAACAAAAATAAATAAACAAAAAGTTTTTATGATTTCTTTTACTAAATATTTTTGCCAAATTGAAATCATGAAATTAAACCTAAAGATGTTCTTCTTAAGAGGTAAATGCTAATCAATAGCATGAAAAAATGGGGAACAATGTATAGACAAACAGAAAAAATAACATTTTGCTCCACACCTTTTCCCAAAAAAAAGCCTATTAAATAAAGAGAAACAAAGAAAATTAAACCAATCAATCGTTTTTGAGTTACATTTCTTCCAACCGTTATTGAAAAGGCAGCACCTAGTAAGGTAAATGTAAATAAGGATATGCCAAGAGAAATTCTTCTAGCAATTTCAGAAAAAGTTTTATTTATATTTCTTTGAATGTTTTTTTTCTCAATAGAACTCGTTGTGGCAGCAACCTTATCTTTTTCTATAGATATCTTTTCTTGTAACAGTTTAAAAGTTAGGTGATCATTGTTCAAATTCCAAATTTTTTTCTGAAGAAGTTTAGAAAAATCCATTAAACTCATTTTTACATGAGCTATATTTTCAATAGAAAGGGTTTTATCCTCTTTACCAGAAGCTAAATAAGTAATGTTTTTTCCAATAAATTGATTATTTTGGGTAAGGAGTTCTTTTGCTAAAAGGATATTCATTCTTCCATTTTTATTTGGAAGAACTAAATAGACATCGCTTGCCTGTTCTCCAACTTTTGTATCTCCTAGTGAATCATATTGAAATCCTTTCATTTTCATCAAATGTCTATTATGCATTAAAAATAAAGGGTTGATTGACTTAAGTTCAGCTTTTAGTTGTCCCGATTTTAAATGGGATTGAGTAGCAAGTTCAGAGGCAATATAAAAATTTATAAAAGATAAAACTAAAGTCATTGTCAAAATAGGGGCTAAAATATATTTAAGTCCAAGGCCTGATGCTCTAAGGGCAGTAATTTCATGGGAAGAACTTAAAGTTTGCAAAGTCATCACACTTGCAATTAAGGAAGCGATAGGAAGGGCGATGGGTAAAATATAAATTATTTGATAAAGGGTAAAGGTGATTACTGCACTAAAATGGGAACCCATGGTTGCAAAATTGGCAATTTCATCTAGTCGAATCGTTAGAAGAATCGCAATAAAGGCACATGTACTTAAAATAAGAACTTTTAAGTATTGATTTAAAAGGTAAAACCACAAAGTAAGCATCAGTAATCTTTATATCTTTTATCTGATCTAATCTAAATTAACTAAACAAAACCTTAAAGACTTTATAAAAGTATATCTATTTTAGATTTAATTTTTGCAAATTGGTAGATCTTTTTGTTAGAATAACGTAAATAGTAAATAAACTATTTTGAGAAATTAAATGCTAGTACAATGGCACATTGTTATAAACGGAAAATCTGAAGGTCCTTTTTCAGAAGAAGATTTGACCGATCTTCATAGTTTTTCTCCCGAAAGTTTTGTTTGGAAAGAGGGGATGAATGGCTGGGAAAAAGCAAAAGATGTTCCTGAATTAGCGCAAGCATTACATCATAAAAAACAAAAACCAAAAAGTCTCGATCCAGAAGAGCCAATAAATCCAGAACTTGAACCCGACCCAGAGATTGCTTTATCCTTAGAAGATAAAGACCCTCCTAATTTTCTTTGGATATTTTTTATTTTAATTCTCGTTTCTTACTTTTTATTTCGGTCCTTTTTTAACTAACTTTTATGTTTCTACAAAATTTGCAAAAAAAAATAGCCTCCCTAATAGATGTAAATAAACCTGTCCTTTTAGGATTATCGGGTGGGCCCGACTCATTATTTTTATTTTATATTCTACTAGAATTAAAAATTCCTTTTTCAGTGGCTCATATTGATCATGGATGGAGAAAAGAAAGTGCAGATGAAGCAAAAATTTTAAAAAAAATTGTCGAAGACCACCAAATACCTTTTCACTTGCAAACGTTAGATCCCTCTCTTTTAAAAGGAAATTTGGAAGAATGTTGTCGAAACTTAAGACATTCCTTTTTTAAAAATCTTTGCCAAACACATCATTATCAAGGCGTTTTGTTAGCTCATCATAGCGACGACCTAATTGAAAATGTATTAAAACAATTTTTTGAAGGAGTTCCGCTTTATGGAATGCATGGAATTAATGACGTTGTTGATATTCAAGGTTTAAGAGTTGTTAGGCCTTTATTGGATCTAAAAAAAGAACAAATTTTAGATTGGCTCCAAAAACAAAATATAACGGCTTTCGACGATAGTACAAATCGCGACTTACAATATTTGCGTTCAAGAATGCGTATTTCTATCACACCGTTCCTCACCCAAACTTTTGGAAAAAATATAAAAGAACCTATTTTGCGTAACGCAAAAACAGCCAAACAATTAGAACAATATCTTTTCGAAAAAACAAAACACCAATTTATAGAAAAAAAAGGACCTTTTGGAATTTATTACCATTTTCCAAATTTTAAGGAATTATTTCCGATAGAGCAGGAATTTATTGTTTCACTAATCGCTAAAAAGTTTGAAATATATTTGAGTTATCACCAAAAAGACCGTATTATCAAACACTTAGTACAAAATGATTCTAATAAAAAGGTGGAAATGCATGATAAAGTAATGATAATTGATAGAGGCAATCTTTTTTTTGAAAATTTTTATCTAACTAATAATCAATCACTTGAATTTACTCATACTATTGTGGAATTAACCAATCCTCACTTTGTACAAACTTCTAATTGGAGGCAAGCCTTGGAGGGACAATTGTGGATGGTCATTCCAGATGAGCAAAAAATAGAGTGGCTTGATTGCAAATCTTACTATTCCATGTTAAAAAAACGTTTTAATAATGCAAAAGTACCCTGTTTTTTAAGGGATAAGTTTCCCATAATAAAAGATCAGAGCGGTCGAATCTATGATTTTTTAAGTGGGAGAAAGGAAAATATAAAGGGTTCTAAGAAAATTATTTTACAGTTTTATACAAATAAAGAGCACTTTGAGAGTTTAGGTATTGAACACGAATATTCTATTTGATACAATGGCAAATATATAACGCATTTTCTATTTTCAGTATCTTATAATGTTGTAAAACATCTCAAAATGTATCAAGTAAGCAATATTTCAATCGGCAACTACTTTTTTTAAAAACTTAGGTAGATCATGAGTGATGACAAAAAACAAGACCTTAAAAAAGGCTTTTCTAACGGGTTTATCTGGTTTTTAATGGCCGCATTCCTGTTAGCATTGATGGTTCAAAATGTCGTCGACAATAAGCTGGCAAAAGTTTCTTTTAGTTATCAATTAGAGCATTTAGTTAATATGCAATTGATACAGCCAGAAGATAGTCGCAAAACGGCACTTAATGATAATTTAGTTACTTTTAGCGGTCGTTTTAGAGAACGTTCAACAGAGGAAGGAAAAAACCGTTATAAATATTTAGAACTCTTGAATGGAAATCACGAGCTAAAAAGTGATAAAGAAAGGCTAAGTAAAGAACTTGAAGAATCGAAAGCTAAGGTTCAAGAAGCCTCAGGTTACTTTTTGACACTTTCAGGTCTTCCCTTTTCTTCAACCGGTTATGAAGTAATCGATGATATACAACATAGTCAAAATGAAGATTATTCTATTGTTTTAAGAAATATTCCCGTAAAGCCAAATGTTAATAGCTTAGAAGATCTAAAAAAACAATTCCAACATGTACAATCAGCTCCCACTAAAGAAAGTTTAGACCAATTTGGAAAATCTTTATCTGATCTCGTGCGTAACTTTAGATCTCCAGCTTTAGGTATTGGAAATGAAGGGATTAAGCAAAATTTAAAAAATATTGATGCTGAACTGGCAGAATTACAAAATCAAAAAGACAGCAACTTCAAGCAAATTCTAAACACTTATCAAAAAACGCTTGGTGAACTTCAAATCATTGTAAATGATTTGAATCAAGTAGATGATCACACCCGTTTAAGTAAGTTACGCAGTGTTCGCAATTATAAAGAAAATTTAGACGAATACACGAAAACTTTAACTAAACTTGAAGATAATCAAGCGCAATTAGATAAAGCAAGACAAGCTGTATCTCATGTAGTCTGGTTTTTTAACAACAAAGAATTGTCAACAAGAGCCTTAGAAAAACAAGATACTGAGCAATTCAACCATTGGTTTGTTAATGCAAAAGAAGAGTGGGAAAATTTTAACTATAATAAGGGTAAATTTTTCAAAGCTCCAGATCAACCGTTAAATACAGTTTTAGAAAAAACATTTAAAAGTGAAGAGCCAACTCCAAATTACTTAAGCTATCTCTTTACTTTGTTACCCATATTCTTAGTCATTTCAGTTCTATACTTCTTATTTGCAAGACAAATGAAGGGTATGGGAACTAATGCGATGAATTTTGGTAAATCACCAGCTAAACTTCTCACTAAAGGATCTAATAAGATTACCTTTAAAGATGTAGCAGGTATTGACGAGGCATTAGAGGAATTGCAAGAAATTGTGGAATTTTTAAAGAGTCCCCAAAAGTTTACAGCTCTAGGTGGCAGAATTCCTAAAGGTGTCCTATGTATTGGACCTCCAGGTACTGGTAAAACATTGATTGCAAAAGCTGTAGCTGGTGAAGCTGATAGACCCTTTTTCTCAATTTCTGGTTCTGATTTTGTTGAGATGTTTGTAGGGGTTGGAGCTAGCCGTATCAGAAATCTTTTCGAAGATGCCAAAAAAAATGCTCCTTGCATAATTTTTATAGATGAAATTGATGCTGTCGGTCGTCATAGAGGTGCAGGTATAGGCGGTGGTCATGATGAAAGAGAGCAAACTTTAAACCAATTATTAGTTGAAATGGATGGATTTGATACTAATGATGGGGTTATCTTGATGGCAGCCACGAATCGTCCCGATGTTTTGGATAAAGCCTTACTAAGACCTGGCCGTTTTGATAGAAGAGTGGTCATTGGTTTGCCTGACGTGAAAGGGCGTTTTGATATTTTAAAAGTGCATGCCAAAAAGATAAAAATGGATGCATCCGTTGATTTAATGGCAATAGCAAGAAGCACTCCGGGATGTTCAGGAGCCGATTTAGCTAACCTTCTTAATGAAGCAGCTTTATTAGCCGCTCGAAAAGGAAGAACCGCAGTTACTGCGTCTGAAACAGTAGAAGCTCGCGATAAAGTACTATACGGTAAAGAGCGTCGAAGCTTAGAAATTGATGAAAACGAAAAGAAAACAACCGCTTATCACGAATCTGGTCACGCAATTGTTGGACTAGTTGTGAAAAATGCGGATCCAGTTGATAAAGTAACGATTATTCCAAGAGGTTTATCTTTGGGAGCTACAATGTTCTTGCCAAAGAAAAATCGCTTAAGCTACTGGAAGAATGAAGTTATCGATCAACTAGCTGTTTTAATGGGAGGCCGCGTAGCGGAAGAAGTTTTCGTTGAAGATATCTCTAGCGGAGCTAGACAAGATATTGAGCAAGCGACAAATTTAGCAAGAAGCATGGTTTGTGAATGGGGTATGAGCGATAAACTTGGCACTGTCGCTTACGATGATAAAAATGAAACGCAAGCTTATCTTGGTGGATCTGGTGGATCTTCTAAGAAATATTCTGAAGAAACGGCAAAAACTATCGATGAAGAAGTTCGTCGTATTTTAGATGAAGCTTTAACAACTGCTAGAAAAATTATCAGCGAATACAAAGAAAAAGTTGAGTTGATGACTCAAATGTTAATGGAATTTGAAACATTAGACTCAGAAGATGTGCAAAAAATAGTGAAAGGGGAATGGGATATAAATGAGAAAAGAGAGCGCTTGAAAAAAGCAGACGAGTTGCATAAGAAAAATGCTACTCTGCCTCCTCCAATTCCGCCTGAAGCTTATAACGACACGAATCAATCACCGTGTCCACCATCACCAATTCAACCCTCAGCCTAAATATTTTTCAAAGGTCATTCATTCTATTAGATGGATGACCTTTAAATCTAACTTAGAACTCCTACATCACACTTGAACATAGCCGAACTTGGCAAGTGGAAAATAAGGGCAGAAAGATGTATCTTTAGCTATGAGAAAAGGCTGATTCTTTTTCACTTAGCAAGTGCCAAGGATCTTCAAGCTTGACGTCTGTATGATAGCCTCTAAATTTTATTTAAAGAGTATTTAAGACAAACAACCAAAATCCTCTTATCTACTGCTTTTGTTTTGATCTGATAAAAACTTAAGGTATTCAAGATTTCACAAAGTAAGTAGAACTTTTCATCTTTGTTTTTGTTTTGTTTAAGTATCTTTTAATAAAGGGCCTCTTGGATGGAGGGGAAAGGTCGAAAAACAATTGCCGTAAAAATCTAATCAAATTTATTTAATAAGTTAAAAATAACATCGATTGTCCAATCAACCCCATCTCTTGAATCGTTTAATTCAAACTGCACATTTTTAGCATTTTTTTGATATGTGTCTTGGTTCATCATCAAATCTAAAACTTTTTTTTCAAATTTTGAGATATCAAAGAATTGGATAGGTAAAGGTGATGGTCCTGGCCCTAATGCAGTTAATTTGTCCGCTAAAAAAAATTGATCTAAGCCAAAAGGCATTGCCATACTGGGAAGGCCTGCCTGTAATGTAGCAGCCATGGTACCAGCACCACAATGATGGACAACCGCTTGAATATTTTGAAACAACCAACTGTGAGGAATATGAGAAACTGGTTTGATAAAAGAGGGAAGTTGTAATTCATTAAGGCCTGGCAAATTACTATTAACAAGGGATTTTATTCTGTTCCTGTGCAATACCTTTACTATTTCTTTTACAATGAAAGGAGGACATGCCATACTTAGGCTCCCGAAACTTAAAAACAAAATTTTTTCTCCGTCAAAAAAATTTACTAACTCATGTGGAGGAGTCCAGTCGGTTTCGTTTTTGAGGCTCATAAAATTTGTCATATGAACATTAGAAGGCCAATCCTTAGGAGGTTTAACAATCTTTTGACTAAAGGGAATAATAATTGGAATTTTTTTAGTTATTGGATCATTCAAAGGTCCAAAAAAACTTACATTTCGTATACCTAAAACATCTCTTCGCCATTTATTTACCTTATCTCTTACCGTCTGCCATGAACGCTGTTCCTGAAAATGATAGCTCAAATAGGCCCCAAGTTTTCCTAAACATTTAAATTGTAAGGCATAGTTAGAGGGGTAAGGAAATTCCGTTGTACGAATTGCAGGTGTTAGATAAATGCAATAACTTGGTATCTTGTAATATTCGGCTAAGTGGGGGCCTGCAAAACTTATGTTATTATAGATAAGAACTTCAGTTTCCTTTGTAACCGCGGCTAAAGCACTCATAAGTTGCTTTTCTACATTTTTTCGTGTCTCAATTATCGCTTCTTTAATGATCGAAATTTTACTTTTTTTATTAAATAAAAATTCAGTAGTTTTCTCATGAGTAATGGATTCAGTAAGATCACCGTCTAGAAGATGAAAATCTAAACCTTCTTTTTTAGCTAATTGTTCTCCAGGTTGATGAGTGACTATCTTTACAGTATGTCCCTTTTGCTTTAAACCTTTTCCTAAAGCAATATATGGTCTTATATCACCATATGAACCTGTACATAAAATACAAAATTTCATTTGGAAACCCAAGTTGTATTCAAGTACAGTCTTTGAAATTAGCTATTTATTTGCAAGTTTTGTTTAAAGAAGAATAAGGCGATCGAAAAATCGCCTTATAAAGAGAATTCTAACTATTGATTAGTATTACTTTTTTCTTGAGATGTTCTCATGTGCATTTTTTCCATTTTTTCAAACATTTCTTTATTGTGGTAATCTTCGTTATCCACTTCATCATTTGAATTTAGTTCATCTTCAACGCTTGAATCAATAACTTGCGTTGATAGATCAATCTCGCTTAAGTTTTGAGCTTTTGGTTTAAAGGATTGTTTCAATTTCTCGGCCAATGTCGTTTCAATAAAATCGCTTAATTCTACTGGTGTCTTAGGATTTAGGTAATCTTTTTGTTCATCTGTCAAAGGCAAATATGAATATGGTTTTTTGGCTGTGATAACCTTTTTTTCTGAAGTTGCTTTTGAATTGTTAAAAGAGATAGCCTTTTGGACAATTGGTTTCAATCTTTTCTCAGTTCCTGCAGGGATAGATATTTTTTCTCGTGTTTTTGCAAGTTCTGCTTCTTCACTTAAAATTTCTCGAATTGTTTTTGTTTTTTGTGTTGTTACAGTAGTCTGAGTTTTTTCTTGTTTTTTAACTTGCTTCACTTCGTTAGTGACAAAATCTTTAATGGAACCTTCTACAAATACACCTTTCTGCCATTCCCCATTATAATTCTTGCTCAATTTGTATAAAGTTAAGGATCCTTTACAAATAAACCCATCTCTTAGTTGCCCAACAAATTTTGCCACTTTTTCTTTGTTATCAAAAAAAAGAATTACACCCGATCCGTTTGGTCCGCCATCTTCTAAAACCTTTACCCCATATGTAGTGCCCTCTATTTTTTTTGCGGTATAAGGGGTAGTTTCATCGGTTTTTGTTTTGTTTAACCAAGCATTATCTGCGGTAGGTGTAAGAGCGGAACTTGGTTGTGGAAAACTTGAATAGTAAGCCTCTTGATCAATCTCATTTGCAAAAGTTGGTGGGGTGCTAGTAAATGTCCAAGCTTTATTATTTAGTTCTCGATCGATTTCTTGTTTTGCTTGCGCATTGTAGTCGATTAACGTTCCTTTCCAAATAATGCCGTTTTTCCATGAACCTTTAAAAATAGCGCCGACTGTTGCATCTTCATTAAAAAAAGTAACTTTTCCCTCGCCATCATTTGACTGGTAGTTAGAAATTGTACCTTCGTACATGGTTAACTTTTTGCCGCTCTCATCTATATAAGCAATTGTGTTTTTAACTGTTCCATGTACATAGGAAATTCGATACGTTTTATTATCGAGGTAGTACCAAGCCATTCCATGATAGCGCCCTTCTAAATCGACATGATATTTAAAAGTTCCACCAAATTCATCGAAAGATTCAAAGCTAGTTTCTTTAGAATATCTCTCGTAAAGGTCAGACGCTTTTTTAAGATCTAGATTGTAAAAATGTTCCCCACGAATGGTAGCATCCACTTCTTTTTCAGACTTAACAATTAATCTATCAGTTTTGTCTCTATAGACGTCATTTTCAGGAAAATAAACTGTCTCACCATTTGAAAAATTTTCTTGGGCGTAAGGATCAGCATATACGGAATAATGTGAATACTCTTCTGCAAAATAGGGCGGTTGAGGATTTTGGTCGTAGTAATAGGGTTGTTGATAAGGATTTTGATCGTAGTAAAAGGGTGGATAAGGTTGATTATTATAACTTTGATAAGGATCCATTAAAAAGCTCCAATTTTTATTAACAGTAAATTTTATTAATTTTTTATATAAAAAGCAAAAAAATAATAAATCTTATTTATAAATGGTACGTTAATTAATTATGAAGATTTGATAAGAAAGGTCCTTTTAAAAAGAATTATAAAGTGGGCTATAAAGTTTTTTATTACTATTTGCCAATAAAAGTAATTTTATGACCCATTTGCTTTATATACTGCGTAGCTAAAGAACTTAAAATAAATGAAAAAGGGCTTTGTTTTTCAACAAAGCCCTTTAATTATAAGATTATAAGTGCCAGTAATTTTTTTAGCTTAATGTTGCTTTACGACTTAATTTGATCTGTCCATGTTCATTAATCCCAATTACTTTAACGGTAATAGAATCGCCAACTTTTACGTGATCATTTAAATCAGCTATGCGGCTATTATCAAATTCAGAGATATGACAAAGTCCTTGTTTACCAGGAAGAACTTCTACAAATAACCCAAATTCTTTGATAGCTACAATCTTACCTATATAAGTTTTTTTCACTTCTACTTCAGCTGTTAAACCATGAATAATGTTTTTGGCTTTTTCCAAACCTTCTGCATTATTAGAAGAGATACTGACTAAACCGTTATCATCAATTGTAATTTCAACACCTGTTTCTTCCGTAATGGCGCGAATTTGTTTGCCACCAGGACCGATCACTACCCCAATTTTGCTTGGAGGTATTTGCATTTGTTCAATGCGAGGTGCATGTCGTGACATAGTTTCATTATATTTTGGGCAAACTTCTAACATTTTATTAAGAATATGGGAAATTCCTTTTCTCGCCTGTGCAATGGCTACTTTCATAATATCTAAAGTAATCCCTTCCACTTTTATGTCCATTTGAAAAGCTGTAATACCGTTATGGTCACCAGTTACTTTAAAATCCATATCGCCTAGCGCATCTTCAATTCCTAAAATGTCAGATAATATGGCAAATTTAGAATCTTCTAAAACAAGACCCATAGCAATACCAGCAACTGGACGCTTAATAGGTACACCTGCGTCCATCAAAGCTAAACAGCCACCGCAAACAGAAGCCATAGAAGATGATCCATTTGATTCTGTAATATTAGATTCTAAACGAATCGTGTATGGAAATTCTTCTTTGGATGGTAAAGCGGCCTTAATGGCTCTTTCTGCAAGTTTTCCATGGCCAATTTCTCTTCGTCCAGGAGATCCGATTTTGCCAACTTCTCCAACAGAAAAAGGAGGGAAGAAATACTGTAAATAAAATTTATGGCTACCTTCACCTTCTAAATCTTCAAAGCGCTGTGCCATATGTTCGCCACCTAGAGTACAAACCGCTACTGTTTGGGTTTCACCTCTTGTGAATAAAGAACTACCGTGCGCTCTTGGTAGAAGGCTTTGTTCAATCGTGATGTTTCGAATGTCAGTTGTCGTTCTACCATCACTTCTTAAATTTTCTTCTAAAATCATTTTTCTTAAAAGTGACGATTGAACTTCTTTAAAAGCAGTGTCAACATCAGATTCTTTAAATTGAGATTCTTGGCCCTCAGGGAAAAGTTCTTGATAAATTTTGTCTTTGATTTCACGAATTGCGATTTCACGCTGTTGCTTAGCTTTAATTCTTAAGGCTTGATCAAGTTTGTCTGCCGTAGAACTTTTTACAGCGGCGAGAGCTTCTTCAGGCGTTTTTTTCAATGTTCCTAAATGCTTTTCTTTTCCTATTTCTTTTTGCCATTTATGAAGAGCTTGGCAAAAAGTTTTTATCCCTTCGTGTCCAAGCGCGATTGCTTCTAACACTTGTTCTTCGGATAGGAAATCACAATAACCTTCAATCATTAAAACGGCGTCTTCAGTACCGGCAATGAGTAAATCAAGTTTTGATTTTCTCATATTTTCTTGAGATGGGTTTACAATAAATTTTCCATCAACTAAACCAACTCTTACTGCGCCAACAGGTTTTACTAAAGGGATGTCAGAAATAGTCAAGGCAGCAGAACAACCACAAATGGCTAGAGGTTCTGGCATATTAATGCCATCATATGACCAAACGTAAGCTAATACTTGGACTTCATTGTAATAACCCTCTGGGAACATAGGGCGTAAAGGGCGGTCTATTAAACGAGAGGCTAATGTTTCCCTTTCACTCGGTCTTCCTTCTCTTTTAATAAAGCCACTTAAGGTTTTGCCAGCCGAAGAGAATTTTTCTTGGTAGTCAACTCTCAAAGGAAAAAAATCAATGTCTGGGTTTGCTTCTTTTTCGGCGCAAGCTGTACAAAAAACCATCGTTTCGCCAGCTGTTACTAAAACGGATCCATTTGCCTGTCTTGCAATGCGTCCTGTTTCTAACGTGAGTTCTTCATCTCCAACGCGAACTTTTAAAATATGTCGTTCCATAAGTTTTCCTAAATAATATGAATTAGATGTTGTAGAGAATCTAATTTGCTTAACAAGATATAAATTAGTTTATTTGAAAATCAAAATTAGATCCAGTTTAGCTTTAAAGCTAAATTGGAGGGATGAAAACACTAAACCTTAGAAAGTAAAAGTTAATCTTTTAACTGCTATTTTCTAATTTTTAGTAATCAGTTTCTCATCCCACCGGTATAAATAATAAAGGGCAGCTTTAAGCTGCCCTTTATTACAATTGATCGAAGATCATCTTCTAAGTTTAAGCTTAGTAATTAACGCTTGGTATCTAGTCGTATCTGTTGAATTTAAGTAATCAAGCAACCTACGTCTTTGTCCTACTAACTTAAGAAGCGCTAAACGAGAGCCGTGATCTTTAGGCGAACGCTTTAAATGCTCTGTCAACTCAGCAATTCTTTCTGTTAAAAGGGCTATTTGTACGTCTGCAGAACCAGTATCCTTTTCATGCAACTGATATTGTTTAGTGATTTCTTCTTTTGTACCTTTGTTAAGAGACATTCAGCGAATCCCCCAGTAATTATTTTTTGAGCCAAAAAGGCTATTTTAGTTATTTGAAATTGTTTAGAACTTTAAGACATAATTATAGCACAGAAAAGATTTAAGGATCAAGGAACTTCCTTGAGTACTATACCTTGGTATCCAAAATAATCTCAATATATTCCGGAATTTTTCCAGTTGGATCTTTTCTCATTACCATCTTAAAGGGGATTGTAATGTTACCTAAATGTTTCTGCCACTGCAGCTCGTCCCAGACTTTTTGTTTTAGTTCTTCGGTTACTGGTTCATTTTTATACTTTTTCAATAAAGATTGTATAAAGTTAGCTTGCTGGTCCCTTATTATTTCAATTCCATAAAATGGATGTTCGTGAGATGAATGTCCCATATTATGACTCCTCTTGCTTTTTCCAGTCTGCCTTGCTATTCTCTATAACTTTCAAGAAAAATCCTTAAAAGGGCTAACTATATGTTAAAAGACGCGACTTATAAAGAAAAATTTAAGATGTTACAAAATTGGCTACCTTTTGTTTTAGATAGTATAAAAAAAGATATACGCCAAGATCATTTAAAAAAAGATTTAGCTTTTGTAAAAAAATATTTGGCAAACACTAATTATCAGAAAGCTTCCGCGGAAGAATTAGCAAAAGCATACTTTACAGCAATTAATGAAGAAGAAAATTCAGAAGACATTGGCGATTTTATTACAAACAGATGGTTAATGAAACATACCGAAATTTATGATTTTTTTGAGCAACAATTGCGCCAAATTAATCCTGAATTTACAGAAATGACTGAAATTAATGAAGATATCTCTACAAAAATAGTTAATGGTTCCACAACTCAATTTGGAGCTCCTAAAACTTATATTTTTTCCGTTTTAAATTCGGTTGTTTTTCCAAAATCTGTTTACGATAAACTACAAGAACTTGCCTCATCAGAGCAAAAAAACCGCCAAGAAGAAGAGCAAAAACTTGAAGAAACAAAATCATTAGAAAAAATAAAGCTTCATTATGAGCAGCAAATGACTCGCTTAAAAGAAAAATACGAGAAAAAAATACAGGGTATGCAAAAGCTTTATGATCGCGATGTAGAGATGTTAAAAAAACAAAACGCACAATTACAAAGAAAATTACAATCTCATGCATAAACCATTTCCATTTGCGACAACAGTTCCTCAAGATGAGGATGAACATTTTATGCTAGAAGCTTTAAAGCAAGCTTGGAAAGCTTACCAAGAAAATGAAGTGCCAGTTGGAGCTGTTTTAGTGCAAAATGGACAAGTAATTGCAAGAGGCTACAATCAAGTGGAAAAGCTGATAGATGCAACAGCTCATGCGGAAATGTTATGTCTAACATCGGCTGAGAGTGCATTAAACAATTGGCGATTGTTGGAGACAACTTTGTATATAACAATAGAGCCTTGCGCTATGTGCGCAGGCGCTATTTTATTAACGAGAGTTTCAAGACTTGTTTGGGGAGCTCCAGATATTAGGCATGGAGCGAATGGCAGTTGGGTCGATCTTTTTGAAAAAAAACATCCAACTCACCAAATTGAGATTAAAAAAGGTGTTTTGGAAAATTACGCAGCAGCCCTTTTAAAAGAATTTTTTCAAAAAAGGCGATCGGAAAAAAGATATGGGTAATGATTTAGAAAAAATTTTTGAAAGTTTGATTACTTATCAAGAAGAAATCGTTTATAATTGCGCTTTAAATATAATCCCAACCATTACAAGAGAAGATCTTTTACAACCAAATGACTACCCCTCTTTAGAAAATAATCCTTATTTTCGGTATGAAGAAGGGGTTCTAGCAGGTCTTCTATCGGCCAGAACGGCCTTCAGAGCTAAGAATTACTCTAAGGAATAATTTTTCTCGATTTCATTTTGAAATTGATGAAGGACCGAATGAATTTTATCATTAAATTCTAATAAGGCTTCATTATAAAGATGCTCTCTCACAGAACTATCTGTTTCTTCACATTCATCAATCTTTTTTAAAAGCGCAGCTGTGACCGCTTTACAATCGTCCATTTTTTCTAAAGACGACAAATAATCGTGTCTTAAAGAAGAGGTTAAAGTGTATCTTTGAAAAAAATTATGTCCTTTTTTAAAACTCAAGAAAGCTATTTTTTTTAAATAAGCCCTTCTCATCCTTTTTTTGGCCGTTTCCATAATTCTTCGCAAAGCTTCTCTTTGAGGAGAAAGATTATACATAAGGATAAAAGCTGCAAGCGATAAAACCGTTGGAATAAATATAATAAAGGCTTTAGGTACTATAAAATGATGATGGAAAATTAAGAGGGAAAATTGGCGGGCATAAAAAGCCACAAAAGCTGAAAGTAGGGCAAAAATTAACCCAAAGGAACAAAAAATAGTTTGGTAAAGTTGAACCTTTTTTTCTTCAAATTTATAGGGGAGATGATGAGGGCTTTGTTTTTTTAATTCTATTTTTTCTCTAAAGGCGTGTAAATTTTTATAGGGACTAATTTGTTCTTGATTAAAGAGGTAAAGGCTTTGTAAAAGCGTTTGATTGTAATTTTTGATTGTAGACTTATCTGACATTCTATCCTCAAAAGTTTTAAATATTGTAACAGATTGAAGATAGAAAAGTCAATTTTAAGTCTTTAAATCCTAAATAGTTATAATTATTGCTTCCTTTTATTAGAGATGCGACGAAGTTTAATTTTTTCTTCTAAAGTTAAGGCATCTTCCCCACCTTTAGATATTTTTTCTAACATTCTATCCACAAAAGCGTCTTCATCTTCCAAAGGTTGCCCACTTTTAAAGTCTACTATTTTAGATTTAAGCTTATTTTTATCTTTTCGTTTAAATTTACTTAAAAAACGATCGACAAAACGAAGTTTACGATAAGGGTTGGCAAGGCCCCAAAATAAATAGGCATAAACGTATCCAAAAAAAATGCCAGAGAGAAGATAGATTAAAAAGGGGATGGAATAAAAAGTAGTTAATACGATGATAGCAGTAACGATAGCTAAGACCCATTTGGTTTTTAAGGGAAATAAAAAATAAAAAAGCATATCTTCTTCAGGGTATAGCATAGCCCATACTGTTATCAAACTTAAAGCTAAGGCAGACGGCCCGGCTAAGTAAAAATAAGAATTAAATAAAACCATAGAGAATAAACAGAAGAAGGCAGACAAACCGACGCTAAAAGCGACAAATTTTGTAAATTCCTTTTCTCCATACTTTTCGACTATAAAGCTCCCTATCAACCAAATAATGTAGCTGTCTAAAAAAAGTTGAAGAAGAAATGAAACGTTTATGCCACCTGCGGCCCCATTTTCAACAAATAAAAAAGTGAGTGGTTGCCATAAATACCATTCACTCAAACCCCTCCAGGATAAACTAAAAAAATAATAGGGACTTCCCCAGTTAAGCCAAAAACTTAAAGGGTAATCAGTTAAAGCGACAAAAATACTTGCGCTTATAAGCACAATCAAAAATGTTTTTATGATTGATGGTGTCTTTGCTGCAAAGCCTGTGATAAATGGATGTGTCATAACTTATAAATAGATAATTTAGTTCTTCTCATTATAAACGCAAAAAACCTTGTTTTTTAAGCAAAAAAACTTTAATTTAGAGCTTTATTATTAAAAATTCATGTATTTTATTTAATTCACCTTTAAGATTTTTAAAATACACATCAAAAAATAGCGGAGCTAGTAATGAAAAAAAGCGGTCATCCAAAATATCGTAAAGTCCTTTTCGTGGATTCGACAACAGGACAAAAATTTACATGTGGATCCACAATTGAAAGTAAAGCAACAGAAAATTTTGAAGGACAAGATTATCCAGTTGTTTATCTTTCTACTTCCTCTTTTTCCCATCCTTTCTTTACAGGAAGTAATAAACTTGTAGATGCTGAAGGTCGTGTAGATAAGTTCAATAAACGCTACCAAGCCGTACAGCAAAAACAAAAAATCGAAGAAGAAAAAACAGCTCAAGCGAAAGCTAAAAAAGTTAGCAAAAAATAACAAATGAGAGGATGCAGATCCTCTCTTTATCCCCTTACCCACTCATGATCGAAAAAAAAGTTCAACAGTTACTATCTAAACTTAATGCTATTGAAGAACAACTGGGTAATCCAGACGTTTTTAGTGATCAAAAAAAATATAAAGCGTTAACACAAGAACATTCCTACTTGTCAGAATTAAAGACGGAATGGGATCAATTAGAATCTTCTTTAAAGCAGTTAAAAGACAATGAAGAGATGCTCAAATTGGAAACTGATCAAGAGTTTTTAGCGATTTTAAAAGAAGATTGCCAAAAGCTAGAGCAGCAAATTGAAAAGAAGCAAAAGAGAATTGAAGATCTATTAATCCCTCCCAATCCAAATGATAGTAAGAACGTTATTATCGAAATAAGAGCTGGAACTGGTGGTGATGAAGCTGCATTATTTGTCGGTGATTGTGTTCGCATGTATAAAATGTATGCTGATCGAAACGGCTGGAAGTATGAACATTTATCCTCAACCGAATCTGAAATGGGTGGCTTTAAGGAATATGTAATGGTATTGTCCGGAGTTAATGTCTTTCGTTTTATGCAATACGAAGGGGGAACACATCGTGTACAGCGCGTGCCAGACACAGAAGCACAAGGACGCGTTCACACATCAGCGATTACAGTGGCAGTTTTATTAGAGCCGGATGAAGAAAGCGATATAGTAATTGATGAAAAAGATTTACGCGTCGATACTTATCGTTCCTCTGGAGCTGGTGGGCAGCACGTAAATACGACTGACAGTGCTGTTCGATTAACGCACGCACCAACAGGTATTGTTGTTTACTGTCAAGAAGAGCGTAGTCAGCATAAAAACAAAGAAAAAGCGATGCGCCTTTTAAAAGCCAAAATTTTAGAAGTTGAGAGACAAAAGCAACAAGAAGCTATGGCAAGTAATCGCGCAAGCCAAGTAGGTTCTGGAGATCGCTCAGAAAGAATTCGTACCTATAATTTTCCTCAAAATCGTCTTACTGATCACCGCATTAATTTGACCAAATATAACTTAGATCAAATTATGGAAGGGGAGTTGCATGATATAACAAGTGCTCTTGTAGCCTACTATTATCAACTACAACTTCAATAGTCTATGAAATCTCTTTTGGATATCGTAAATTTATCAACCGAATTTTTAACCCAAAAGAAGATAGCCCATCCAAGACGTCAGGCTGAAGAAATAATTGCTGACGCTCTTGGCATTACACGTTTACAAATTTACACAGATTTTGAGCGCCCTTTACACCCCGATGAGCTATCGATTTGTAGAGAAAGGATTTCAAGACGGGCAAAAGGGGAACCCTCTCAATATATTAAAGGCGATGTTGAGTTTTATAACACAACATTACATGTGAATAGCCATGTATTAATACCTCGTCAAGAAACAGAAATTTTAGTCGATAAAATTGCAAACGTTTTAAAGAATGAAGATTTAGAAGGAAAAGTCCTATGGGATATATGCACCGGATCTGCTTGCATTGCCATAGCTTTAAAAAAGAAATTCCCAAAACTTCATGTAGTTGCCTCAGATCTTTCTTTAGATGCTTTAGAAGTGGCTAAACAAAATGCTGAAAACAACCAAGTGGAAATAACGTTTAAAGCTGGAAATCTCCTTGAGCCATTTAAAGGGGAAAAATGTCACTATTTTGTGAGTAATCCCCCTTATATTACAGAAACTGATTGGCAGGGATTAGACACAGAAGTTCGCAATTTTGAACCGAAAATGGCCTTAGTTGGTGGAAATGATGGATTAGCTTTTTATAAAGCCTTTGCAGAGTTTTTGCCCGATCACTTATACCCCTCTTCTAAAGTGTGGTTTGAAATAGGAACAGCGCAAGGGGAAGATGTAAAAAAAATATTTTCGACTGCAAAGTGGAAAAATGGGGTACTGGAAAAGGACTGGGCTGGACATGACCGTTTCTTTTTCCTTGAAAATGAATGAAATTTTTTGTATTATCGCACATTTATCCTACTCTAAATTTGTGGATAATGTGAACCTAAAAAATAAACTTAACACATTAGGCTTATGTTAGGTGCTTTAACAGATAAAATGCAGGGGCTTTTTTCCAAGCTCGGCGGCAAAAAGAAACTGACCGAGGAAAATATTGCAGAAGCGGTGAGTGAAGTGCGTCTTGCCTTATTAGAGGCTGATGTAAACTATTCTGTTACAAAGACTTTAGTTAAAAAAATTAAAGAAAAAGCTTTGGGAGACACAGTTATTCAATCCGTAACTCCGGGGCAACAATTTATAAAAATTGTTCACGATGAGTTAGTAGAATTGATGGGAAAGGAAGAGGCTTCCTTAAACTTAGAAAATAAGCCTGCGGTTATATTGCTTTGCGGATTACAAGGTTCTGGTAAAACGACCCATTCGGCAAAGTTAGCTTTATTTTTAAGAAAAAAAGGATTAGCAAAAAATCCGTTGCTGGCAGCTTGTGATTTACAAAGGCCGGCAGCAGTAGAGCAGCTAAAGACGTTAGGAAAACAAATTAATGTGCCCGTTTTTAGTGTTGAAGGTGAGAAAAACCCAGTTGAAGTGGCAAAGAAGGCATTAGACTTTGCAAACGACAATAAACACGACGTTTTGATTGTTGATACAGCAGGTCGTCTTCATATTGACGAAGAGTTAATGACACAACTCGAGCTTGTAAAAAATGTTGTGCGTCCAAGCGAGATATTGTTTGTCGCAAACGCGGGAACTGGACAAGACGCGGTAAATATCGCGAACGAGTTTAATAAGAGAATGAGCATTACCGGTTCCATCTTAACAATGTTAGATGGAAATACAAGGGGTGGTGCGGCAATATCGATTAAAGAGGTAACCGGAAAACCTCTAAAATTTGAAGGGGTAGGGGAAAAAGTTGAAGATCTTCAGCTATTTAATCCAACTTCTATGGCAGATCGTATCCTTGGCATGGGAGACACGATCAATTTGGTGAAAAAAGCAAAAGAGCATATTTCAGAAGACCAAGCCAAAGTTTTAGAGAAAAAAATTCGGACTGCTACTTTTACTTATTCCGACTATTTGAATCAAATTCAAATGGTAAAAAAGATGGGCTCTTTAAAGAGTTTAATGGGAATGATTCCTGGAATGAGTGCTTTAAAAGGAATGGATATTGACGATAAAGAGTTTTTTAAGGTTGAAGCAATCATTCAATCAATGACTCCTGATGAAAGGGAGGAAAAGTGTGAGCTGATCGTACCTCGCAGAAAAAGAATAGCTGCTGGTAGTGGGGTCGATGTAGCCGAAGTAAATAAGCTCGTCAAATCTTTTGAGCGAGCGAAGAGTACAATGAAAAATATGCCAAATATGAAACAATTAGAAAAGATGATGGGAGGATCCCTATGGCGTTAAAAATTAGGCTGAGACAACAAGGGCGTTCAAATCGCCAAGTGTATCGTTTAGTTGTCACAGATACACGTGCACCTCGCGATGGTGCATACCTAGAAATGGTGGGTTGGTATAATCCATATGAAACAGAAGATGAAAAAATCGTGGCTGTTAATGCAGACCGCATTTCTCATTGGTTGAACTTGGGCGCACAAATGACAGAAAAAGCAGAAAAGTTGATTGAAAGATCAGCGCCAGCTGTTGTAAAAGGCTTCCAACAAAAGCAATTAGAGAAAAAAGCGAACAAGTTAGCAAAACGTAAGGCTAATAAAAAAGCTGCTGCTTAAATTCATGCAAATCGATATCTTATCTCTTTTTCCTAATTATTTTAAGGGACCTTTCGATGAGAGCATTGTTAAAAGAGCCATTGAAAATAAGATAATTGATATACGTTTAGTAGATATTAGACAGTTTGCTGATAATAAGTTTAATCGAGTAGATGACAGACCTTATGGTGGTGGACCGGGAATGGTATTAATGCCAGAACCGGTAGCAAAAGCGATACAAAGTGTAAAAACAGACAAATCGCATGTCGTTTATTTAAGTCCGCAAGGATCAGTTTTAACGGCCCAAAAGAGTCGTGAGCTTTCAAAAAAAGAGCACCTAATTTTGTTATGTGGTGCTTATGAAGGCGTTGATGAGCGTGTTCTTCAAACAGAAGTGGATGAAGAAATTAGCATTGGAGACTATGTATTAACTAATGGCTGTTTAGCAGCTATCGTATTGGTTGATGCGATGGTTAGGTTTGTTCCAGGGGTAATCGGTCATGAAGAAGCCGCTAATAACGATTCGTTTGAAAATGGGCTTTGTGATTGTTCCCATTATACGAGACCCGCTAATTATAAAGGGCAGTTAGTGCCTGAAGTATTGTTAAGTGGCAATCACAAAAAAATAGCCGAATGGCGCCAACAAAGCGCTGAAGAAAATACAAAAAAGAAGCGTCCCGATTTAATCGAGAAGCAAAAAAAAATGTTAGGAGAGACAACATGAGCAAATCAGCTTTGATCGCGAAGCTGGAACAGAATCAGCTTAAAAAAGACATCACTCCATTCAGAGTGGGAGATACTGTTCGCGTGCATACAAGAATTATCGAAGGTGAAAAAGAACGTATCCAGGTTTTCACAGGAACTGTTATAGCAAGAAAAGGTTCTGGCTTATCAGAAACGTTTTCTTTGCATAGAGTAGCTTACGGTGAAGGTATGGAAAGAGTATATCCTCTTCACAGCCCACGTATTGCTAAAATTGAAGTTATCAAAGAAGGTGATGTACGTCGTAGCAAATTATATTACCTACGTGGAACTTCTGGAAAAGCTTCTAAAGTTAAGACTCGTAAAAATAAAAGAGTAGCTAAAGAAAGCAATCCACAAGCAGCTGTTGAGCAACCAGAATTACAAGCATCACAAGCTGAATAGGGCTTGGAGTGGCTAAGAAAAAAATTCCAAAAGCGGAGCTTAAGCGTCTTCATTTATTAAATCAATACGAGGACGCAGCCCGTGAAAAAGGTTTTAATAATATAGCTGGTGTTGACGAAGTCGGTAGAGGGCCATTAGCAGGCCCAGTAGTAGCTGCCGCTTGTATTATTCCTCAAGGAGTTTTTTTTCCTGGTATTAATGATAGCAAACAGCTCTTGCCTGCAAAAAGAGCTGAATTGTTTATAGAACTCACAACTCATCCAGATGTCATCTATGGCATTGGGATTGTCTCTCATGAAGAAATAGATCGCATTAATATCTACCAAGCTAGCATAAAAGCGATGTTGTCAGCAATTGAGCAGTTAAAATTGCAGCCGGACATTATGTTAGTTGATGGATTATTTTTGCCTCACCCTCAAATACCTTCACAAAAGATTATAAAAGGGGATTCGTTATCGCAATCGATAGCAGCCGCTTCCATTATTGCAAAAGAGACAAGAGACCTTATAATGAAAAAAAATTGTGAAGAATGGCCTCTTTATGGTTTTGGTAAGCATAAAGGCTATGCAACGGCAAGCCATTTACAAGCCATTAAGACACATGGTCCCTGTCCTATTCATCGCAAATCTTTTGAGCCCATAAAAAGCATGAGCATAAAAGAAGAGCAATTAGTTTTACCGCTTTTATAATTAAAATCACTTAGACATATCTTGAATTTATATTAATCTATATTTACACTTGCATGTTTATATATTAATTTTTTAATAAGAGTTGTTATCATGCCTTACTTTTATCGAATAATTCTTTTATATAGTTGCTTGAGTTTAGGATATATATTAATTGGAAAGTATAAAAAAGAGACAGAGGTTATTAAAACAAGTTTAATAACTGCTTTAAGAGTAGTTTTAGTTCTTGTGGTTCTCGAATTTTTGCAATCGATCTATTTTAATTATTACCCATAAAAAAAAGGCTCGAACCCAATGGGTCAGGCCTTTGAAACTTATAAATTAGTTTGGATATTAGTTGGTATGCTTCTGACGAATATCTTCTTTTCCTTATTGAATATCAAAATTTATCAATTCATCTATAAACGTAATAATAAATTATCTCTTTGTAAATGATAAAAATTAAATCTCAGTTTACTTACCTTCAATAAAATTATGTCGAGATTCAACTACGCAATATTTTTTGGAGAGTTCGTCAATGACAGATGAGATTTCTCTTTTTGCATTTATATCAAGATTAGCATCCCATTCATCTAACAAAATTATAGGTACTTCTAAAGATTCTTTTATTTCATGAAGTATTTTCTTTGCTTTTTCACCAGTTGAAAATTTGTGACTATTTATCATAAAAAGTAAGTCATGTTTTGATGGCAAATAAAATGCAGATTCGTTGTATTTTTTTTTAATTAATAACAATAGAGAAGTTTTTCCACTGCCATTATCACCTTGTAATGTGATTCTTCCAGATGTAGGTAATTTTTCTATAATTTCTGGATTAATTTTTTCCTTATTAAAAGATAACGTTATTTTTTCTAGATTCACTCTTTTTTCTAAAAGACTAATTTCTTCTTCTTCTTTTAGCAATGAGGATTTATTAATTAACGATAAAACAGTTGTAATATTAACGTTTTGCATTGGCAAATTGGAAAACAAAAATAGCAATTCATATGAATAAGAAAGAGTTTGAAATAATCTTGGAAGCAAAACTATTGTCATAGCAAGCCAAGCAGAATCATTTACTTTTTGATAGGCTAAAAAAATTAAATAAATGAAAGTCGGTGACATTAATAAAAATGCCATCGAAATACTTATTATTTGATTAAATTTTTCTAATTTTACTGAATTTTTTGTAAAATCAATTGATTTATGTGAAAAATTATCTTTTAACTTTGATAATGAATATATATTGTTTAGTAAAACATTATCCCAAAATTTTAAAAGCAAGCTATTCCATTTAATTCTGCTTTCTTGTGCTGCAATTGATAAAAATGTTTTATTTTTTTTTTGTAGTATTAATATAAACAGAGATAAGAACATCCCTAAAAAATAAAAAAATACAATTGTGTAGTCTATAATAATAGCTACCATTGCAAGGCTTATAATAACATTTAAGCTGGCTGAAATGACTTGATATAAATAATCGATATAATCAGTTATTATATTCGATGCTTCGCCACTAACAATTGCTATTTTTTTATTTTGCTCATCAGAATTAGTCCAGTGCAGTATTTGGTTAGGATATAATTCCATAAACTTCTGCATAAATTTTATAGAAGTCTCAACTTTTAATTTAGTAAGTTGAATTATTATATAAGCTCCTGGAACATAAGGTAATAATAATGAAAAAATATATATGGCAAACAAATATAGGGCATACTGATTGTTGCTTAAGTTTGCAATTAATTGGGTAATCCAAATAGATGAAGATCCAATTATTACTTGCTGTATGAGTAATAAACAAATTAATGAAATAAATGTTTTTGATGTAAATAATGAGCTTTTAAGCAACACTCGTCTCCATTAATTGCTATAGATTTTTATAGAAGAGTTTTGAATGATACGGATTAGAAATATTTTAATCATTCGTTTTTTTTATTCTTAAAAAGTTTAATTTATGCTAGCCAATTTCTCGATTAAAGAGTTATTAAATTTTTAAAAATATTACATTAGAAATTCAAATTGATGTGTCTTTTATAACAAAGATTTTATCTTAATTTATTAATGTTCTATCCTATTCATGTACATTTTGAAATCAATTTTAATTACAAAGAGGTAAATGATATAAGATTGATATACTAAATTTATTGGTGAATAAAACTAAGTTAGATTAGCTTTTTTAAATACATAAGCTAACTAAAAAAACTTATTTTGTGGCAAACTTTTGCAAAAGAAATAATACAAAATTTTCAAAAAGCTTTGATCTTTTAATTATTTTGTCTTTCATTTTTTCTTATTAAATGACTCACCGGTTTTATTTCATAGCAGGACAGTCGTGTTGACTGTTTCTATTAATAAGTTGATCACATTGAATACAAAAAAAGAAATCTTGTGCATCCCATAGAGTGTAATAACCATATTCATCTTTATAAAGAGCATTTAATTTTAATCGCTGATCACCTTTTTGATAATAAATATCGTTATCAATAGAAACTAAACTTTTTTCTTCTATACAGACTCTACCAGGCGGATTAGGGGGTGTGTTAACGAAATTTTCAACTATTTTATTAAAAACACTCTCATTAATACCAAAAGCAAAATTTTGCAAAGTCATAGCTAATAATAAAATTCTGTATTTCATGTGTAGCCTTCTTCCTTTGAATTTAAAAAAATAAATTGGATAATAAATTAAATTTTTGCTAGGTTTTACATCATTTGTTATAAACCTAAAAGGAATTATATGAAAACAAAATTTTTATTTGTTTATTTTCTCTTAATATTTCAAGCAACTTCAGCAGAAAAAATTGAATGTTTTACTCCTGATTTGAATAAATCTAATTTTTCTATACATAAAAATCAGGATGATGTTTTTTACCAAAATTTGGTTAAAAATCATTTAAATTTTATTAATGCTCAAATTGAAAATATTTTAAAAAATGCTTACCTAACAGATGAAGAAAAAGAAACTTATCGATTAATGATAGTTAGAAGAATGGAATTAGGTTATGAAGAATTAGATAAAGCTGAAAAATTATGTTGGTATTTGCCATACAATAGCAGAAGAGAATTTATTTCAAGTCAAATTTTACATGCAATAACCTCGCTCAGTGCAGGTACTCCTTACGCAGTTGTATTTAATTATTTGATAGGGACTGTTGGAGAGTATGCTGCGAAGAGTGCTTACGTATATGATGAAATTACTGAGCATTTAAACAAAGCTAAAATGCATTTTAGTAAGGCAGATCAAATAAGAAATGAATTATTTAAAAGAGAAGCAAATTAATTAATGTCATACTTTTATCGAATAATTTTTTTTTATATATACTTAACTATAGGGAATATTTTTTTTCGAAAATATAGAAAAGAAAAAGAAGTTATTAAAACAAGCTTAATAAGTGCTTTAAGAATAGTTTCACTTCTTGTGGTTCTCGAATTTTTGCAATCGATCTATTTTAAGTATTACCCATAAAAAAAAAGGCTCGAACCCAATGGTTCAAGCCTTTAAACGTTATAAATTAGTTTGGATATTAGTTGGTATGCTTCTGACGAATATCTTTTAAAAGGTCACTTCGCTTAATATCTTCTTCTACAATGTTATCGCCAACTTTTTTATTTTCTTCTTCTTGCTTCTTTTCTTTCGCTTTTTTAGTTTTGCGATCTGATTCTTGATTTGTTGTCGCTTTTGGCGCTCTTAAGGGCGTTGGAGCCTCAGAAGTTTTTTTGTCTTCTGTTTTCTCATCTTTATTAGAAACTGGTTCTTTAATTTCTGCTGTTTGCTTACCCTTCTCTTTTTTAGGTGTGTCTATTAAAGTAGGGATAGCTTCTTCTTTTTGAGCTTTTAGTTGATTAATAGCTTGTTTAATGGATTCTATATCTTGAGAAGTTAACTCTTGAACATTTAAAGTACTCGTAACATCTTTTTCTTTATTACTTTTGGTCAGCTTAACAAACTGTTTACCAGTATACTCTTGTGTATTTACAATAGCTAATTTACCTTTTTCTTGGGCGATAGCAATTTTATTCTCAAGCGCTTTTTCTAAGATAGCTTGTAAAATATCATTTTTATTTATCGTGTAAACACATTTTTTTAAGTAAACGGCATTACCGGTTTGGGTAATTTCATAAAACTTAGTTGTTGGTGACCTTAAAAGATCAATTGAAAAAGACATAAGTTACTCCATTTGAATAATCTCAATATAACAACTTTCAATTAAGAGATTTTAAAGAATATTATTTTTTTCGAACTGAACAGGGAAAGTTTGAACCTCCCAATTTGGAGGTTATACCATGTTTCAGTCCTATGTGTTGTCCAAATATAATTCGAACCCTGAAGAATATGTGGTCAGCTATCAAATCTTCTTAAGATTTATTTTGAGGCTAATAAGAAATTTATTTTTGATTAAAAAAATAGATATGAAAAAACGCCCCAGATTGTTATCTCTGATGTTCATTCTAAAAAACTACAGGAGATAACAATGGAGCGCACTTCATATTCTACGTATTTTATTGGAAAAGGAAAAGAATATTCTTTTGAATTTAAACTCGATGCTGTATTTGCAGCTCAAGAAATTGGCATAAAACCGACTTCAAGAAAATTTAAAGTGGCGCCAAATACCGTGAGAGCTTGGTTAAGAAAGTTTAAAGCCCATGGAAAAAAGGGACTTGAAGACTGTAGAAAAGGACCTAATTTTATCCCTAATAAGATTTCTAAAGAAGAAGAAGAGCAAATTATAAGTATTCGTAAGCGATCACCTTGTTTTGGTCCTTTAAGAATAAAACATTTTTATCCGTTCATTAGATGTTCTTTAGGAGCAATTCAAAGAGTAATACGTTCTCACGGGTTAACTAAGAAAAGAAAAAGAGTGTACCAAAAGAGAAGAGATTTGAGGGAAGTTAAGGCAAAACGAGCTTCTATGACACATTTACAAATGGATGTAAAGCATTTAAGGGATATTCCTAATTATTGGGAACAAATGGATGTTTTGAACTTACCAAAATACCAATATACTATTCGAGACACTAAATCTGGAATGTTATACCTAGGATTTTCTAATGAGCTCTCAGAATTAAACGCACGAACAATGGTAGATTATGTATTATCTAAAATAACTCCATTTATAAAACTTGAACATCAACAAATTATTATACAAACAGATAATGGTTCGGAATTTAGTGGATTAGCTAGAAAAATAGAAACAGCTCCTTTTAGACAGATGATTGAAAAAATACACAAAGCTAAGCACGTGTACATAAGACCTGGTCATTGTAACGCTCAGGCAGATGTAGAAAGTTCCCATGAGTTGATAGAAACAGAATTTTATGATTTAGCGAAATTTGCAAATAGAGAGAATTTCTTAAGCCAAGTAGAGTCTTATCGTTTATATTTTAATTTAAGAAGACCCAATTTTTATAAAGGTAAAAAGACACCTGCAGAAATTTGCATAAGTGATTGGAATACAAACATTTCTTATCATTTATCATTGATAAAAACGATTGATCTGGATAAAGTTAGTTTATTCTCTTATCAAAAGGTTCAAACTATCCCTAATTTAGCCGAATATTATTTTTTTAGTTTACTAAACTTTTCAGATATAGTTATTTCTCTTTTTAAAGTTTCTGCCTTTATTATCTCTCTTTTTAAGTCACTTCTTTGAATATCTTTTTCGACAACTTCATTTTGTTTTTCGATTTTATTGTACTCTTGAACTAATTGTTTATATTTCTCTATTAAAAATCGTTGTAATGTTAGTAAATCGATTAAAATTATTAAATAAGGAGGAACGTTAGAAGTTTGTTTATCTTCTCTTTCAATTGGCGTTTTTAAAGGAATAAATTTAACTCGTTCCTTTTCTTCTTTTGGGGTTTCGCTAGTTAAAGACTTTTTATTTTCTAGTTCTTGTAATCGTTTTAAATCAATAATGTAAGGTTTTAAAATAAATTCGACATAATAAATCTTATGTATAACTTTAACTAACTCAATTTCTTTTTTAGTTAAAGGAATTAATTGTTCTTTATCATTGTAAGTGTAAAATTCTTCAGCTTGTTCGATTTCTTCTGGAGTTGCTTCATAAGCTAATTTAAGCTCATTATTATAAATAAAATATGTGTTTACAAACAAATCTAATATATTATTATGAATTCCTATTTCAGATAGTTGTTTATAAATTAAGGATGTATTAGTTGGTCTTTGACTTGCTAATGAATAAGTGGTTTTTTTATTTGATTTATCTATGTTAACGAATTGAATATTCTTTTCTTGAAAATTATTTTCAAAAAGAGTACTATCTTCCCTTATTTGATTTATAATTGCATTATAATATGAACTTAATTCGGATATAGCATTACGAGAGCATAGATCGGAATTAATTTTAAAATAATTAAAGCTATTTAAATTAATCATGTGTATATACCTTAATATATACAAATATTTTAACAATTTTAAAAATTAATTTATAATAAAATATTATATATTTATTTATTTAAAATATTTACTTAAAAACGATATTATAGTAAACTATTGGTCAATCACGGGGAGTAGATAAATGAGTACAATAGTTGCATCAACTATTAGTGGTGAACAAGTAACAGTCCCAATTAATTCACTTATAGCTTTTAAAAGTAGTGACATCTCTATGATAAGAGAAAAAGTTCTACAGGAACGTGTGCGCCTTGAAATGGAATTAATTCAAAAAGCACAAGAAGAAGAGCTAAAATCTAAAGAAGAATTAGATAAAAATATCACTTCTAAAATTGTTACTATTTGCTCACTTGTTTTAGGTTTCGATACGATTAATGAAGAAAACTTAGACAAATATTCATTTCTTTTTGTTTCTAAAGAATCATATGAAGAGCTTAGAAATCAAATCGCTCAGTCTTTAGACTTACAATATAGCTCAGATATAAAAATCAAATTAAAGAGCATCGATTGTTTTAAATATCTAGTTTCCGTACTTCAAAAACATACAGGCGAGCGCAGAGAACGAATTTATACTCATATCAATGAATTTGGTAACTTATCTCCCGTTGTATGTAAAGATGAATCCCAAAAAGCAGAATTGATTCAGTTGTTTAAAAAGAATGGTTTTAACATAGACTACAGTACAAACGTTACTTAATATACTTAGTCCAACTGCCATATCGTTCTAAAATCTTTCCTCTTGGAATACTAAGATGGAACAGAATTATCCCCATAATTGCCTGGTTAATCTCTCCAAATTCACTAAAACCGGGCAATACCCAAGTTGAGATAAAAATCCACAATCCAATCAAAAGATTAATAAATCGAACTGATCTTGTGACTTCTGCCATAGCTATAATGGAAAAAGTAATGATAAGTGCGCCAAGAATATAATCATTACTTGCTGCAAAATTTGTTGAAAACAAGTGAACAGAATAGATCATCCAAGCGCCCAATAAAGCAGAAAGCATTAAATTCCAAGGTACGTTAAAGCCCCAGGTCATAGCTGGAAATGTTTTAGAAATATTTTCAGCAATGGGGGGAGAGCGAAAATCATATTGACTTCCTGAAGATACCCCTCCTTTCCAAAACACTTCCATAAAAGAAGAACCATACTTTTTATAATTTGTTAAATACTGAAGAACCGCTACTGCTTCATCAACTGTTAAGGCTAACATGATAAGCATACAAATGGCGGTTAAAATGCACCAAAAGCACCAAGCTCCAACAATTAAGGGCTGGCTTATGATTAAAGCAATACTTACGAACCCAACCGGGATAACTAAAATTGCAAAAAGAATTACAAACCAAGGCATTGTAAACCATCTGCGATCACTTCCCTTAAAACCCATCAAAAATTCTAAAGTGTAAGCTAGAGCGCCAAGGCCTGCATCCGAAATGGGAAAGGATTTAGATAATGGAGAAGTTATCACGCTTAATGTACCATTTGGAAATACCGGATCTATAATATGATTTAAATAACCAAGTTGATAAGCACCCATATAGCGAGCAATTAACCATCCAATAAATCCAAAGAAAATCACAGGCATTCTTTGCAACCAAGAAGAGGGGTTATAACTCCAACCCTCTGGTATGTCTGGATCACCTAGATTTTTTTCTTCAGGAACTCTTGGAATTAAAATAGAAAAAGCAATAGCTAAAACCCCAATAATAGTATCATTTAAGTAAGTGATGGGGTCTGGAGCCCACAAAAATAATGGAGAGGCTTGCAACCAAATCCCTAAGAAACAGCAGACCCAAGAAGCCCAATTTTTGTTTCGATCTAAAGCTAAAAAACCAAAAATACAGAGTAGTATTCCCACAATGCAGTCGTTCCAAAACATTAAGTTGCTTTGATAGGAAAAGGATAGAGATGTTGCAATCATCCAAATTCCAAGCAAAATAACTAAATATCTTGACCACAAACTATTTTCATACTGTTCTTTTAATTTTTCAGCTTCATATTTCATAAAGTTACCCTTTACCATATTTTGATTTTAGCCAGCTTGGTGCATTCAAGCCATTGACGCGATAAAAGGTTAATGGATCTTTTTTCAAAAATTCCACCATCTTAGGCAAAGATGTTTTAATAGAATGCTTTGGTTGCCAGTGTAATAATTGTTTAGCTTTTGATACATCTAATTCATAGTGATCATCCGCAAGATCAATCATCCATGGCTTAATAAATGATTCTTCCATAAAAGGCATTTGGTCTTGTGCCCAAGCGCCAATTTTTGCTACCCATTTTGGAATTTTAAAAGTTGAAATCTCGTGGCCATCAATCAATTTTGCTATTTCTCTTTGCATTTGATCGTAACTTAAAGTAGTTTCTTCCCCAATAATTAGAGCCGTTTCTGGAGGAAGTTCTTTTCTTAAGCGAACGCAAGCATCGAAAACTTCCATTAAATCATCAAAATGTAAAAAAGGAGCTCCGTGAGTAATGTCACCTGGGTAAACGCGACTTGCAAATTGATGTTCATAAATGCGCTGGATTTGATTACTAATTGGAATCGAATGACACTCATCATCATAGCAACCAGCAACCCTTAAAATAACTGTCGGTACATTACCTCTTAGTTCATGAATAATTTTTTCTGTCTTAACTTTTGAAAGAGGATAATCCCACTTAGGCTCAATTTTAGATTCTTCTGTTATACTTTCCCCAACATGACAAGGTGCATAAATTAATTGTGTGCTTGTAAATATAAACTGCTCAACTTCAAAACTTTTAATAGCATCTAAAATTCTTCTTGTGCCTTGTACCGTAATTTTGTCATATAGTTCGGGGTTTTTACCTGCAAAGCTGTAATAGGCAGCAAGGTGAATAACGGATACTATCTTATTGCCATATTTTTCTTTTATGGCTTCAAATCCTTTCCTTACACTTTCATCAGAACCTAAATCAATCGGGAAATAATCCATGATTTGTTTATCTTTTGGTTCAACCGTGTCTAAGCCCACCATTTGGTATTGTCCTGCAAAATGTTGGCAAACTTTAGTGCCAATTCTGCCACTACAACCCGTGACCACAATTATTTCTTTAGTCATATGCTTTACCTAAGATAATGTTTTTATTAATCACATAAAAATCCTTCTAGTTTTAATTATCAAATATTTTTTTTAATAATAACTAAATAATAACCAAGTTTGAACATCTTTTGCCATACTTATTCAAAGTTATTCAAAAATGTACAAACATACTCATGTGTATACATGAGCGCATTTTTGTTGACTTTTCTTTTGTTATTCTTTACCCTTTGACCCATTTATAAAACTATAAATAAACAATTTTAAATTATGAAAAAGATTTTTTTAATTTTATTCTTATTAATTGGGGTAATGTCATTTTCTGATGAGGAGAGTCAACTTAGTGAAGAAAATGTAATTAGCTTGAGTGTTGAAGAAGGTGGAGATGCCTATAGTGACTTTTCTGTTTCTGATACAGAAGGTTTAGTTTCTAAAATGATCCAAAACATGGTTTCTCCAGTTACAGGGGATTTAATTCTTTATGAAATGGATATGGTTTTAGAAGGTCCTGAGCCCATTTACTTGGATAGGTTGTATAACAGCTCCAATGAAACAAACTGTCATTATTTAGGTAAAGGTTGGTCTTTTTTGCCTTTATGTGAATATCATCAAGATATTGATAAAGGCTATTTTAAAACACAATCAGGAACACAACTTTGTTTTGAAAATAAGGCAAGGAGAAAGAAAGATAAAGCTCAATATAAATTAGCAAAGCCAAAAGGGTTTACTAATTGCAATGGAAAAATAAGTGCGCAAACTAATCTTAAAAATTTAGAATTAATCCCTCTTAAAGGGGAGAGATACTTTAATAAAGCAACAATTAAAGATGGCGCAAATCGCATCATTAATTTGGAATCAAATTATGCTCCTTCAAAACAAGATTTTTTAACAAAAGAAATCATTAATCCAAATCAAACGTGTATTGGTTTTAAACATTCGATACATGCCCCATACGCTATTTTTGCAACAGACGCATCAAAAAAACTCACCTACTCACATATCCAGTTTTTTCTTGCAGATGCAAAATTACTTAAGAAAAAAAAGCTTAATTTGCCTTTAACTGAAGACGTTTTATACCTTGCTGAATCATCTAATGAATTAATGACTAGCTACAGCTTAAAGCAAGCGGTTGACTATTTGCACCCTGAAAACTCTGAATTTTTTTTATGGAATGTCTCGTCTTCTGAAAAAGCAGAACAAAAATATCGTTATAATAACGAGAAAAAAATAGCAAAAGTACAAAAAGGCAACCGTTTTTTAGAAGTTGACTATTATAAACCAGGTCTTAATTTAGTTTCGGTTACCCCAATCTACGTAGCTGAAAAAGATATTCGTGATGGCAAAGTAAGTTGTTTAAAAGCGCCAGTTGGGCATGATTTAACCCCTATTCCTATTTGTCATATTTTTTATGACCAAGATATTACCTATGCTTTTGACGCTTATAATCGAAAAACAACCTATCATTTTTTAGAAAAAGATCAAAGAGTTCGGCAAGTTGTGAGATATGTCGGCAAGGAAAATCATCAGCTTTACAGTACAGAAGAGTACCATTGGGGATCGAAATACACACCTGATGAAGGCAATATTTTAGCTAAGTGTTGGAAAAATAGTGAGGGGATCATTCAAAAAGGGGTCTTTTTCACCTATGATGAAAGGGGCAATATCTTAGATGAGCGTATCTACGGGAATATAAGTGGGCAGTGTCCCATACCTGTGGCTATTGAAAATAAACGAGTTATTCCAAACGGCTGTGAAAGTTTTGGCAAAAAATGTGCCTATTCAGGAGATGGCTATAATCTATTGCTAACAGAGCAAGATGACAATGGAAAGTTAGTGAGTTATTACTATCTTCCAAAATCCAATATTGTCTCCGCTAAATTAACGTTTGATCCAAATGGAACAATTGTTCAAAGGGAATACTTTTTTTACGATGACAATTACTTGTTGAAGCGTAAAATCGTCGATGATGGTTGCTTTGAAGATCCACATAATTTAACTCAGTGTACTTATCGCAAGATCACAGATATTTCTCCTTTAATGGTGTATCCTGTTGGCAAGCCTGCCGTACAGATCGATAAATACTTTGATTTTAAAGAAAATGTAGAAAAGCAATTAAAAAGAACAGTTAATACCTATAACAATCGAGGTTATTTAACGACTCAAGAAGTTTATGATGCCAATGATGCTCATTGCTACACCCTTTCTTGGGAATATGACAGTCATGGCAATGTTACCAAGGAAGTCAATGCTTTAGGGCAAGTGATCATTCGAACCTTTGATATCAACGACAATAAAACATTTGAACAAGGACCACGCCACGATTTTTATACCGCTTACACCTATGATTTCATGGATCGTTTGGTGCAAACGAAAGAAGTGCATGGCAATGGCTTTGTGTTTACCAATTCTTATCGCTATGATTATATTGGCAATCTCATTTCTTCCGTCGATAGCTTTGGCAATGAAACCACTTATAAGTATGATGATTTAGATCGCTTGAGTGAAAAAGTTTCTCCTCCTATAAACAATGGCTTAAACCAGATTGTTTATCCAAAAGAGTGTTATCACTACGATATGTTTGGCAATCCAGTCGCTATTGTGAATAGCAAAGGATTAACCTCTTACATTTCTTATAACATCCATAATAAACCAGTAGCTAAAGTAAACTTTGATCAAACTTATGAGCGTTTTGTCTATAACTTAGATGGAACCTTGTTTCAATCCTTTGATCCCAAAGGGATTTACACACAGTACAAAAGAGATTGTTTTGGAAGAGTTTTACTTGAACAAACTTTTGGCCCAGATGGCGCTTTGCTCAATCAAAAAGAATATAAATATAAGGGAGCTAACCTTATTTTTGAAAAGAGCAATGAAATGGAAGTGCACTACACTTATGATGGCGCGCAACGTTTAATTGCAAAACTTGAAAATGATCGCTTAACCACCTTTGCTTATGACGCCCTTTCTCGCTTGACCCATACCTATAATTGGCTATCTCCTCTTACTGCACAAGTGCAAGTGAAAGTGTATAATCAAGGAGATCAAATCGTTGAAGAAAGAGTGGAAGACTTAAATGGAACCATCTTTGTTCATAAAAAGTACCAATATGATTTTGGTGGCAACCAAAGTGTGATCCAAACAGGCGATTACTTTCAAACGATCCTTTACGATTCTAAAAATGTTCCCATCCAAATTACCGATGGAGAACAAAACACCACGTATACAACATACGAGCTAACCCATGTGCCAGAAGTTCCCTTTCGCTACATCACAACAGATCCTAAAGGAAACAAGAAAGTTGAATATAAAGACTTTCTAGGACATACCCGCTCAGTGGAATGTTATGACTTAATGGGAAGCATTACCTCTAAACACGATTACTGTTTTGACCAGTTAGGAAACTTAACCACAACCTTAGATCACTTCATTGTAAATGGCACTACCGTGCAAATCTTGAAAAACACGCGGGAATACAATGAAAGAAATGAGTTAATCAAATTAACCGAAGGCGCAGAATCCCCTGAGCAAAGAAGTGTTTATTATAAGTACAATCAGTTAGGGCAACTAGCCACCGTCTTAAAGTCCAATGGGAAAGAAATCCACCATACCTACGACTTTAAGGGGCGTTTACAATCAAAATCAAGTGTTGATGAATTTTGTTATGAGTTTACCTATGATGCCAACGATCGAATTGTAAGCATCCTTGATAAAGTACAAAATAAACTCACCACTAGACTTTACGATCATTTAGGCAGAACAACTCAAGAAACGTTGCAAAATGGACTAACCTTAAGTTATGCCTATGACAACCTTAACCGAATCACCAAAGTCACTTTACCAGATGGCAGTTTTCTTGATAAAACCTATGATGCTTGTTATTTAAGGCAAGTCCAAAGAAACGGTTTATCTCACACCTACGACACCTATAACCAAAGTGGTAGGCTCTTGAGTATGACTCATGCTTTAGATAGCGGAAGCACCACTTTTGCTTATAATCAAAATGCTCAGCCAAAAGAGATGAAACACAATAAGTTTTCCCAAAATTTATCGTTTGACACTCTTGGCAACATTTTAGAAAAAGCCGGACACGATGAGATTGGCAACTATGCTTGTAATTACACCTACAATAGCCTCTCTCAGCTTACCTCCGAAAAAGGAATGGCTGACAATACCTATGCCTACGATTCCATGCATAACCGAATCGTCCAAAATGGGGAAACCTGTCAGTTCAATCAGTTTTCTCAAATCATTAGTAATCAAGAGACTACGTTTTCTTATGACTTAAATGGCAATCTCACTAAAAAAGTTGCCCCTAACAAAGAGATTACTTATGAGTACGATGCTTTAGATAGACTCGTTAAAGCAACCGTTGATGGTACAGTCACAACCTATACTTACGATTACTTCAATCGTCGGATGAGTAAAAACGACCAACTCTTTTTCTACGAAGTAGACAATGAGATTGGTTCTTATCAAAATGGAGCCATACAAGAGCTTCGCGTATTAGGTTGTGGACGGGGCGCTGAAATCGGCGCATCCATCCTCATGGAACTTAAAGGCAAAACGTATCTACCTTTACACGACCTAAATGGCAACATCGTCGCCCTTCTTAACGAAAACGGAGAAGTAGAAGAGTCTTATCGCTACGACGCCTATGGCAATGAGCTCGAAAAAATTGCCAGCATCAATCCTTGGCACTATTCTAGCAAAAGGATCGACCCAGAAACTGGCTTCATCTACTTTGGCGCAAGATACTACGACCCCTCTCTTGGCCGATGGATCACAAAAGATCCATTAGGCTACGCTGATGGACCAAACCTTTATGCCTATGTGCATTCAAGGCCGGTTGGTAGCGTGGATCTACATGGTCTTTATGATTATGTAGATACAGAGGAGTTTATGAATCGTTCCCGAAACTTAGATCGGGTTTCTTTGCCAGAAGTCACAATCTATGGTGGAGAAGAGTTAAGTGTAGAAAGGCTAAATGAAATTTCTTCAAATGTGGAGTTTTTAGATAAATTTGAATATGAGTTGAGTCATTCAACCAATTTTTCCGGTTTATTTAAATATACCGGTACTAATGGAGACTTGCCAGAAGGAAGAATCAAAGTGCATATCAATGGAATCGATACCAGTTTTTCAGATGCCTATGAAAGAGCTAAAAAGTCTTCAGAGGATAACGGAGGGTATTCCATGTACTTTGTTTACAATGCCACCCATGGCTTTTTTACTGACCTGCGTGAATGTGGCCATAACCTAATGGGGTATGGAACCAATCCAGGATGGATTTTAAATCGCTTCTTAACTAATGAAATCAAAAATAACCCTGATGTAGATATTTTGGTAGAGTGTCACAGTCAAGGAGCTATTCATACAAAGAATGCGATTGAGTCGATGCCAAAAGGAACATTTACAAAAAACGTTCAGGTGTTGGGAATAGCCCCTGCCGCTTACATAGATCCCAAATACTGTAAGGATGTGATTTATTATCGTGCTTATTTTTATAGAGATCCGATCCCTTATATAAGTTTATTCAGTGCGATAAAAGCAAAGAAAGTAGTAACATTGAGGTCGCACGCTCAAGCTTCATGGCACGATCATTCTTACGATAGTTTAACTTATAAAGATGTTATAAAAAACCATACAACAAAATTTATTCAAACAGGAAGTATATAATGTACAATATTTTTTTTATTTTATTATTCCCTCTGTGTCTTTTTGGATGGCTTTTTAATGACGAGGATGCAGATTTAAAAGCATTTGAAAATGTATTATATCAATCAGCTAAATTTTTAGAAAAAAAATATAATGTAAGTGCTATGGGATCAGGAGGAAGTATTCCTGAAGGAATCATAAAAAAGTTTACTTTATCTTTTCAGATGAAAGGGATTTTAACTAAAGAAGAATGTAGGAAATTATTAATTGCTATGGGAGCAGATTTTTTGCAATTAATTAATAACAATAAAGAAGTGAGACCATATCTATATAAATATCCTTTTGAGGCGAAAGATATAAATATTAATCTTTTTATTAGAGATGAAAAAGGAAATTACGTGGAACACCCAAATATTAATGTAGCAGATTTATTTTTGGGAAATTTATCTTACGAAACCCAACATTATGATCAGGTAAAAGATAGTTTAAAAACAATTTCTAAAGAGCAAGAATCTTATGAAGAAGCTTTAAAAATTGTAAAAGGCAATCAAAAAACTTAATCGATAGTAAGCTCATCGAACTTCATTGTTTGATGAGCTTTTTTTCACTTTGAGTCGCTCTTCATTTGCTAAAGCAAATTCCGAGCTCTATTATTTGTTTTGTAATTTACCCATAGTTCCCATTCGGTCACTAATGGGCTATAAACTGACGCTCTAACGAGCTGTATAGAATGAGAATAAATATGCTAAGTTTTTTTAAAATTTTTTTAATTCCTATTTGCCTTTTTGGATGGCTTTTTGAAGATTCTCGCAGTCCTTCAGTAAAAGCGTTTGAAAATGTTTTATATCAATCAGCCAAATTGCTAGAAAAAAAACATAATGTAAGTGCCATGGGATCAGGAGGAGGCATCCCTGAAGGAGTGGTAAAAGAATTTATGTTATCTTTTGAGGTGAAAGGCATTCTAACTAAAGAAGAATGCCGTAAATTATTAATTGCTATGGGTACAGATTTTTTAAATTTTGTTAATTCAAATCAAGAAGTTAGACCATACTTATATAAATATCCTTTTGAACCAAAAGATATTTGCATAACTCTTTTTTTTAGAGATCAAAATGATAATTTTGTCGATTACCCTTATATTAGCGTAGCAAGTTATAGATATGGCGATTTAACGTATAAAACTCAAAAATATGATCGAGAAAAAGATAGGATACAAACAATTACTGAAGAACAAGAGTCGGTTGAAGACGCTTTAAAAATTGTAAAAGGCAATCAAAAAACTTAATCGATAGTAAGCTCATCTAACCTCATTGTTTGATGAGCTTTTTTTCGCTTTGAGTCGCTCTTCATTTGCTAAAGCAAATTCCGAGCTCTATTGTTTATTTTGTGATTTTACCCATAGTTCCCTTTCGGTCACTAATGGGCTATAAACAGACGCTCTATCGAGCTGTATAGAATGAGAATAAATATGCTAAGTTTTTTTGAAATTCTTTTAATTCCGATTTGTCTTTTTGGATGGCTTTTTGAAGATTCTCGCAGTCCTTCAGTAAAAGCGTTTGAGAATGTGTTATACCAATCAGCCAAATTGCTAGAAAAAAAATATAACGTCAGTGCCATGGGGTCAGGTGGAGGCATCCCTGAAGGCATTATTAAAGGTTTCCACCTAACTTTTAAAAAAAATGCAACTTTAAATAAGGAACAGTGTCGTAAATTATTAATTGCTATGGGAACAGATTTTTTAAACTTTGTTAATTCTAATCAAGAAGTAAGACCATATTTATATAAATATCCTTTTGAACCAAAAGATATGCGACTAACAATTTTTTTTAGTTATGACAATGACGATTATATAGAACCTCCATACATTAGTGTAGCAAGCTATCGACTTGGAGATTTAACATATAAAACTCAAAAATATGATCGAGAAAAAGATAGGATACAAACAATTACTGAAGAACAAGAGTCAGTTGAAGACGCTTTAAAAATTTTAAAAGGCAATCAAAAACCTTAATCGTTAGTAAGCTCATCTAACTTCATTGTTTTAGATGAGCTTTTTTTCACTTTGAGTCGCTCTTCATTTGCTAAAGCAAATTCCAAGCTCTGTTGCTTTTTGCGTAATTTTACCCATAGTTCCCTTCGGTCACTAATGGGCTATAAACAGACGCTCTATCGAGCTGTATAGAATGAGAATAAATATGCTAAGTTTTTTTAAAATTCTTTTAATTCCGATTTGTCTTTTTGGATGGCTTTTTGAAGATTCCCGAAGTCCTTCTGTAAAAGCGTTTGAGAATGTGTTATACCAATCAGCAAAATTGTTAGAAAAAAAATATAATGTAAGTGCCATGGGATCAGGTGGAAGTGTGCCTGAAGGAGTTATAAAAGAGTTTACGTTATCATTTCAGAAAAAAGGTATTTTAACAAAAGAGGAATGTCGCAAATTGGTAGTTAGTATGGGATTGGATTTTCTACATTTAATTAATACTAATAAAGAAGTGAGGCCGTTCCTTTATAAATATCCTTTTGAACCAAAAGATATATGCATAAATCTTTTTATAAGAGATGAGAAAGAAAATTATGTAGAACATCCAAATATTAGCATAGCAGATTTGCTTTTAGGAAATTTGTCATATGAAACTAAAATAGTTAATTATGAAACAGATACCTTTAAAAAAATAAGTCTAGAAAAAGAATCTTTTGAAGATGCTTTAAAAATTGTAAAAGGCAATCAAAAACCTTAATCGATAGTAAGCTCATCTAGTTCATTGTTTTAGATGAGCTTTTTTATGCTTTGAGTCGCTCTTCATTTGCTAAAGCAAATTCCGAGCTCTATTGCTTTTTGCGTAATTTTACCCATAGTTCCCGTTCGGTCATTAATGGGCTATAAACAGACGCTCTAACGAGCTTTTCGGACAAAAATATGTTATAGTTTTCGGTTACAATGGGCTATAAAACAGACGCTCTAACGAGCTTTTGGGCATATTGAATCTTTCAAATTTAATCAACTTAATTCTAAATTAGACTCAAGTCAAATTACTATGTTTTTGCAAACCGTTCAAAAGACAGAATGGAATGCAGTTATTGATAGCTCGTAAGAGCGTTTGTTTATAGCCCATTAGTGACCGATAGGGAACTATGGGTAAGGACAAATAAAAAAAATAAGAGCTCGTAAAAGAAACTATTGTTCATCAATAGTTTCTAGGAGAGCGACTCAAAATAGATTGAATGCCAAATTAAAATATTTAATAATGTTTTAACAATAACTATTTAAATCATTATGGCACATAGTTGTATAGAGCTCTACATACATATAATTTTTTCCACTAAAGACAGAAAACAAATTATTCCTCAATCCCATGAATCCAGCCTTCATGGCTACATTCAGGGAATTTTAAAAAAAAGAAATATTCCCGTAATTCGAATAAATGGGATGCATGATCATATTCATATTTTGTTAAAATTAAATTCTGTAGTTCCTTTAGGCACCCTTATTAAAGAAATAAAATCTTATAGTACTGCTTGGATGAGTACTGCTTGGATGAAAAAAGAGAGATTTTTACAATTTGCTTGGCAAATAGGTTATGGTGCCTTTTCTTGTTCGATAAATCATGTTGATGCCTTAACAAACTACATAGATAATCAAAAAGAACATCATAAGAAATTTAATTTTTCTGAAGAAGTTATGCGTCTTTGCCAAAAATGGCAAGTAAAATGGACTTATGAAGAGCAAACGAATGAGACTAATAGTGAAAATAATGAAATTAGTTAGATTATTTTTACTTATTATCATAAAAAACGTCTCTCTTATTGCTAACGAGAGACGTAGTAAAATATGTAGAAATTATCTGGGCACAATCCTAGATCTTCCGTTTTGACTTGTTATCAAATAAACAGGTTGTTCAACTTCAAAGGGATTTTCTTGTCCTTGTATAATAGTCATTAGACTACCATTTTCTAATGCAATTACATATTCATAGGCCATTTGGTTTTTGCTACTTTTTTGTATAGCGGCTCCTGTTACTGCACCTGCGAATGATCCCACTACTGTTGAAAAAACACCACCACCAACAGCGTTTCCTAACATACCACCTGCAGCTCCGCCTCCTAAAGCACCAACACTATTATCACCGCCGGCTTGTACTTGAACCATCCTAACGCTTTTAACTGTTCCCGAGTAAGTTACAGATGTTTCACCAACTTGTCTCATTGTGTATGTGTCATTGGAGATATTGCTAGCACAGGATGTAAAAATAAATATAGCAGGAAATATTATTAATAAATATTTTGATTTCATGTTTTCACCATTAAAATTTATATAAGATGTTATAACCTAAAAATATTACATATAAATTTCAATAATTTTTTTATAAAAAAAATATTTATATAAATAAATATATAAATACTTTGTTTTAAAAATGTATAATTATTTATTTAATTTAATAAAATTTAATTTTTATTTATACATAAATTTTTAAAAAATATACATTCATTTTATTTTCAAAAAATTTTAAAGGATTTTATAAAATGAAAAGTAAATATTTTAAATTAATTTTTTTGTTATGCATGTTTTCACTTTGGAATGTAGAGGCTAATGAATTTTTTAATTCAGAAGATATCCATACTTCTGAAGATGGCTTCTATATTAATTACCAAGAATCTGTTTTGTTAGTAGATAAAATTTCTTATGAAAAAAATATGGGCTTTTACATCCATACAGACGCTAAGATTGAATTACCAAAATATAATTCATGGATTTGCCAACGTAAGGATTGTGGACGCGCAAATTGGACATGGAGAAGTAAGTGCTATGCTTGTGGTGGGCCAGCGCCGGATTATAGAGAAAAACAATAATGAAATTAGTTAGATTATTTTTACTTTTTATCCTAATAAACGTCTCTCTTACAGCTAATGAGAGAGACGTTATTAAACTAAACGACGCTGTAAAACTTGAAAAATTGTTTTTCTCCTTAATTGAAGGTGATAATTTTGGTTACACGCTATTTGGTGATAAGCCTGTTTCTTTAGGCGGCGCTTTTGTAATCACTCCCTGGCAAAATTTTATTGAACTTGGACAAACTTCTGAGTTATTTTGGGATTGCTGGAAATGTTGGGAAAAATATAAAAAAAATCTCAAATTTACTAATTATATGTTTGTAATAGAAGAGGATATAATTAATTCAGACCAATCTTACCTAGTAAAATCAATCTATTTTATCAATAAAAAAGAGCTAAAGAAAACAATCATTAATCATTTAGATTTTTTTGAAACAATTCTACAAAAAAAAATTGATCCCGATATATTTATTGCGGATATAGAAAAGGGAAAAAATTCTTTTTCTGAAAGTATTAACAATAATCAAGCTTTGTTAGGGCTTTGCTTAGGTTATGGAAAGCAAAATTCCATATTGTTTACTATCAAAGACTTTATTTTAAAAGAAGATGCTTTAGGATATTTTTATATACCTAAGAGATTACGAAGGATTTCCTCCCTAGGTTTTAGAGCTGATTTAGATTCTGCAGAAACTAAATTATTAATAAAAAAATACGAAAAGTGGCAAGGAAATCTCTCTGAAATATATGCCAATGGAAATTTTTTTGAAGTCTCTTTGAAACAACTTTTAGCAGAGTGATGATCTTGCATTGAGTCGCTCTTCATTTGCATGGCAAATTACGAGCTCTATTGTTTATTGCGTAATTTTACTAATGGGCTATAAACAGACGCTCTAACGAGCTTTTCATACAGATGGATCCTTGTAAATTTAAATATGTAAAAACTAATCTCTCAATTAGATTCAAGTCAAATTGCTATGTTTTATTAAACCTTTAAAAGGTCAAGATATATATTCTCTACAGTTTCCTTTTGGTCACTAATGGGCTATAAATGGCGCGCTAAAGAGCTTTCGGGTAAATTTAATTAAATTAACTCTAGATAAGACATTGCTATTCTGTCGGAAACATTTGACAGAATGCAGTTGTTGATAGCTTGTAAGAGCGTTTTTTTAAAGCCCATTAGTGACCGATAGGGAACTATGGGTAAGGATAAATAAAGAAAAAAGAGCTCGTAAAAGAAACTATTGTTCATCAATAGTTTCTAGGAGAGCGACTCAAAATAGATTGAATGCCAAATTAAAATATTTAATAATGTTTTAACAATAATTATTTAAATCATTATGGCACATAGTTGTATAGAGCTCTACATACATATAATTTTTTCTACTAAAGATAGAAAACAAATTATTCCTCAATCCCATGAATCTCGCCTTCATGGCTACATTCAGGGAATTTTAAAAAAAAGAAATATTCCCGTAATTCGAATAAATGGGATGCATGATCATATTCATATTTTGTTAAAATTAAATTCTGTAGTTCCTTTAGGCACTCTTATTAAAGAAATAAAGTCTTATAGTACTGCTTGGATGAGTACTGCTTGGATGAAAAAAGAGGGATTTTTACAATTTGCTTGGCAAATAGGTTACGGTGCCTTTTCTTGTTCGATAAATCATGTTGATGCCTTAACAAACTACATAGATAATCAAAAAGAACATCATAAGAAATTTAATTTTTCTGAAGAAGTTATGCGTCTTTGCCAAAAATGGCAAGTAAAATGGGCCTATGAAGAGCAAACGAATGAGAATAATAGTGTGAATAATGAAATTAGTTAGATTATTTTTACTTTTTATCCTAATAAACGTCTCTCTTATAGCTAACGAGAGAGACGTTGCAAAATTAAACGACGGTGTTAAGCTTGAAAAATTATTTTTTTCCTTAATTGAAGAAGATCATTTTGGTTACACCTTATTTGGTGATAAACCTGTTTCCTTAGGAGGCGCTTTTGTAAGAACTCCCTGGCAAAATTTTATTGAACTAGGGCAAGCTTCTGAATTATTTTGGGATTGCTGGAAATGTTGGGAAAATTATAAGAAAAATCTCAAATTTACTAATTATATATTTGTAATCGAAGAGGATGTAATTAATAATTCAGACCAATCTTACTTATTAAAATCAATTTATTTTATTAATAAAAAAGAGCTAAAGAAAACAATCATTAATCATTTAGATTTTTTTGAAACGATTCTACAAAAAAAAGTTGATCCCAATATATTTATTGCGGATATGGAGAGTGGAAAAAAAACTTTTTCAGAAAGCATTAATGATAATTCTGCTTTGTTAGGGCTTTGCTTAGGCTATGGAAAGCAAAATTCCATACTGTTTACTATCAAAGACACTATTTTAAAAGAAGATGCTTTAGGAGGTTTTTATAAACCTAAGAAATTACGAAGGATTTCCTCCCTGGGTTTTAGAGCTGATTTAGATTCTGATGAAACTAAATTATTAATAAAAAATTATGAAAAGTGTCAAGAAAATCTCTCTGCCATATATGCCAATGGAAATTTTTTTGAAGTTTCTTTGAAACAACTTTTAGCAGAGTGATGATCTTGCATTGAGTCGCTCTTCATTTGCTAAAGCAAATTCCGAGCTCTATTGTTTGTTTTGTGATTTTACCCATAGTTCCCTATCGGTCACTAATGGGCTATAAACAGACGCTCTAACGAGCTGTATAGAATGAGAATAAATATGCTAAGTTTTTTTAAAATTCTTTTAATTCCGATTTGTCTTTTTGGATGGCTTTTTGAAGATTCTCGCAATCCTGCTGTAAAAGCGTTTGAAAATGTCTTATATCAATCCGCTAAGTTTATAGAAAAAAAATATAACCTCAGTGCCATGGGATCAGGTGGAAGTGTGCCTGAAGGAGTTATAAAAGAGTTTACGTTATCATTTCAGCAAAAAGGTATTTTAACAAAAGAGGAATGTCGCAAATTGGTAGTTAGTATGGGATTGGATTTTCTACATTTAATAAATACCAATAAAGAAGTGAGACCATATTTATATAAATATCCTTTTGAGGTGATAGATATAAATATTAATCTTTTTATTAGAGATGAAAAAGGAAATTACGTAGAACACCCAAATATTAATGTAGCAGATTTATTTTTGGGGAATTTATCTTACGAAACACAACATTATGATCGGGTAAAAGATAGTTTAAAAACAATTACAGAAGAACAAGAATCAGTTGAAGACGCTTTGAAATTGTTGAAGACGCTTTAAAAATTGTAAACAGCAATCAACAACCTTAGTCGATAACAAGCTCATCTAACTTCATTGTTTTAGATGAGCTTTCTTTTGCTTTGAGTCGCTCTTCATTTGCATGGCAAATTCCGAGCTCTATTGTTTGTATTGTAATTTTACCCATAGTTCCCTTTCGGTTCTGTCTAGTACCCACATCTTTTTATTGACTTAAAATTTCCTCGTAAACTTTCCTGTTAAACAAAAATACTTAACAGGAAGCTGCAAATGACAAAAAATCAAGCACCAGGATTTGGAAAAACTAATTTTAATGATAAACGACTTGACGACAGATTTGTAAAAATTTACGAAGAATTTAAAAAAAATCCCTCAGCTATCTTATCACACGTTTTTTTTAACTCACATCAATGTAAAGCTGCTTATAGATTTTTTCAAAATCCAAAAATAACTGAAGAGGAAATGCTTAGATCTCATCATGATACACTTTTTGATTTCTTAATTTCGGATAAGTGTGAAGAAATCCTTGAAATTCAAGACACAACTGAATGCGATTATACAAATCACCCAAAAACAGCGAATTTGGGAAAACTTGGATCATCTAAGGATTATAGAAATGGAATTAAGTGTCACAGCTCCTTAATTGTTACTGCTAATGGTTTGCCACTTGGTATAGGTTCGTTAAACCTTTGGAATAGAACAGAATTTAAATATAATGGTAGCAAAAACATTCGGAAAATTCCTATTAAAGAAAAAGAAAGTTTTAAGTGGATTAATGGGATAGAAAATTTTGATACTTGTCATTTAAAAAATCTTTCAAGAATCATTATTTGCGATAGAGAAGCAGATTTTTATGAATTTCAGGATTACATTTGCAATAATAATAAGGGAATGGTAATCCGCCTTAGATGGGATCGTAAAACAGAAGATGGATTAATGATTAAAGAGTCATTGAAGCAAACTCCTATACAAGGTTATGAAACAATCAAGATAAAATCTAAGGGCGGTTTAGGGACGAGTAGGGAGGAAAAAGAGGTAAAATTAGCTGTCCGTTATACAACATTATCTATGAAAGCTCCAAAAAACATCGACAAAAGCACGATCAATAGTAAAAAGTTGAAATTAACAATTGTACATGCAATAGAAGTTAATCCAGAAAATAATGAAGAACCGGTTGAATGGAATTTAATTACCAATGTAGAGGTTAATGGTTTAGAGGATGCTCTAAAGATAATACGTTGGTACAGCTATAGATGGCTCGTAGAGGAATTTCATAAAATATTGAAGGCCGGAATAAAGGTCGAAGAGGCAAGACTTAGTGAGGCAGGCAGGTTAGAGAAATTGATAACGTTTTTATCTATCATAGCAGTTAGAATTTTGTGGATGAGTCGGATAAATCGTCTTAATCCAGAAGCGCCAATTGAGTTTATGTTAAGTGAACAGGAAACCGTTGTATTAACAGGACATGCAAAAAAGAAAGCTAAAAAAGAATTGAAAAACATAAATGATGCAGTAAGATATATCGCTTCTCTTGGAGGATTTAAAGGAAGAAAAAGCGATGGAAGTCCAGGTCTCTTAACATTATGGAGAGGACTTATAAAATTTTATGACATGCTAGAAGGCTATGACATAACATGATTTGTCAATAAAAAGATGTGGGTACTAGACAGTCCCTTTCGGTTACAATGGGCTATAAAACAGACGCTCTAACGAGCTTTTCGGACAAAAATAGGATCTTTCAAATTTAAATATGTAAAAGCTAATCTCTCAATTAGATTCAAGTCAAATTGCTATGTTTTAAAAAACCATTTAAAGGTTAGGGAGTATCTCCCTATAGTTCCGCTTGGTCACTAACGGGCTATGGCTATGAACATATACTCTAACGAGCTTTCGGACAAAAATAGGTTATAGTTGTTTCTATAACTAGCATTAAACTAAATCTTTATTTACAAATAAAAAATAATTAAAATTTATAATCAAGCCTTATGTCAAAATTTTTTTCAATAAAATCAAATAAATTTTGTTGAAAATTAAAACAATTTTTTCTTTTTTCAAAGAAAATAGCATGTTTTTTCTTAATTTTTTGTTTTGTTTCAAGTAAAAGATTTAGAAAGTATTCATCGGTATTATAATTTATTTTTTTTGAGTTTGATTTTATACAAATATCTATCTCTTCCATTACTTTGTTTTTAATAATTTGAGTTTTATTTGTAAAACATAACGACCAGTCAATTATTAATTGCTTTTCAAGATTTTTTGAAAATTGCACTATTAAATTCTTCCATTCGGATATGTTACTTTTTTTTGTAAATAAATTTGTAAAATCTTCGATCAGTTCTTGTTTTATTGTATGTTTAATAAAATCTTTGTTTATTTTTATACTATTTAAAAATGTTGCTAAATTAGTTAAATATAGATCATCTGATATGATTTTATTTAGTTCTTTTATTTTATTATAAAAATTGCAATTGTATGAAAAAATGATATTATCAATTTTTTTGTTAAATAAAAGTTTTTCCTTTAATGAACTAACGTTTGATTCTCTCTTATTTTCAAGATAAAAAATAATCTCTTTAGTAGTGTAAATTTCACTAATATTTGCATTTAAATGTAGATCTTCAATTGAAACGACTATTTCAGATGAACCCGGCTGACCTTGTCTTCCAGCTCTACCTCGAGCTTGCATTTCAACTCGTTCAGTACTTGGAAAAAAAGTAATAAGAACATGAAGTCCACCGTTATTTATGCTTTCTTCCTCTAATTTTATATCAGTGCCTCTGCCAGCATTATTTGTTGCAATAGTTATTCTGCCTGGGGCTCCTGCGTAAGAGAGTATTTCTTGTTCTTGTTTGTCTTGAACTTCATTTAATATTTCATGAGGAATACTGTAAGAATTTAGAATATCTCCTAACTGATTTGTACGTTTAATTGTAGGGCAAAGAACTAGAAGGGGTCTTCTTTTAGAGCGATAGCTTTTAATTATATCTACTATAGCTTGAATGTGCTCTACATTATTTTTAAATAGTCTAACAGGAAAGTCTTCACGTATCATCGGTTTGTACGTAGGTACATCAAAAGTTTTAACTTTATATAATTTTTCAATAATTTCACGTTCTTCTTTAGAACCTATAGTGCCTGTTAAGCCATAGATTTTTTTGTAATTTTTACATAAAATTCCATGAGATAAAGATATCGGTGTTAAGGATTCTATTTGTGGTATTAAATTGTGTTTAACTTCTGTAAATTCATGTATGCCGTCACTCCAACGCATACCGTGTAATACTTTACCTGTATGTTCATCATCAACAATTTCAACTAATTTTTTGTCTTTTTCACCTTCTTCTTTTTTTGTTACTATTATATAATGTTCATTTTCTTTCTTTGTAAGATAAGCTATTTCAGCCGATTTAAACCATTTAGCTAATTTTTTATCTGATAGCTGGGAAAGTTTGTCAATAAATCGACCATTTGCGTAGTTGTTTAAAAAAAGACGAAGCTTTTGAATTTGTTCCCTTGGATTGCTATTTTTAGAATCAAATGCTGAATTTTTAACAAAATTGTATATAGGTTGATAGATCCAGCTAATATCATGATCAGAAGGACAACTTAAACGAGATCCTACAAATGCTGTATCAATGAGACTATCGAATTCATCAATAATTATATTATCAAATCTGTATTTTTTATTTGACTGTTCTTCTATAAATAATTTTTCATGCCAAAGCATTTCGCGCATTAAAGCAAACTCAAAGCTAGTAGCTGTACCAAAAATTATTCTAGCATTAAAGGAATTTTGAGAGGGTTTATTTATACAAATTTGCGAAGTGGTAATACCAAATTGCTTAAAAAAGTCATAGGTATTTTCATAGTCTCTTAATGAAAGACTATCAGAAGATGAAATGATATGGAGTGATTCATTCGGATTAGTTATACAAATTATTAAAGCTAATAATGTTGTTGTAAATGATTTTCCTTCTCCCGTCTTTTTTTGAACAACACATCCTCTTTGAAAAAGCATTTGACCAAGTACAGTCAATATTTGAGTGCTATGAAGATAAATGCTATATTTTTTCCAAATAGCAAGCCTTGCAATAGCATATAATTTGAGAATTGATTCCTTATTGAGTTTTTCTACTATAGTTATTTCACTAACTAGACCAATAAGCTCTATTAAATTTTTACTTTTCCAAGTTTTGCAATAAATTTCGATGATAGAGAAATCTTTCCCTATTTCATCTATCTGTTCTGAAGATAAACTAACTTTGACATTGGAATCATTACTGAAGCGTTTTAGTATATCACGTACATCTTCACATTCTTTTATTTCATTTATACAAAAAGTGGAGGAAAAATACATTAATGAAGCTATAAATTCATCAAAGGTAATTTGATTTAGAAAAAGTTTACTCAAAAGTTGAAAAATATCTTCTTGAATTTCAAAAACATTATTTAATTTTGCAAGGATTGAAAAACAGTCGTATATTTTTTCTAAATTTTCAAGAGAATGACAAAAATAATCTACAATTTCTATTCCATAGGAGTCATAAATTAATAACGTATATCGGGTTAGTTCTTCGATAATGGATAGATTATATTTTTTTTCAAAAACTTCCGATTCATTACTAGTTTTTTTTATAATAATAAGAATTATTGATCTTTTTAAATGAGGGTCAAGAATATTTTTGTCGAATTTGATTTTTTTTAAGGCAATAATGTAAAAGTTCATTGTTTGCCTTTGATCTTCTTCTAAAGAGCTAAGGTATTTTATTGCATTTTCATAAAAAATATTAAATGGCAAATACGTATCGTATAAATTAGATAAATTATATTTTGAAGAAATTTCAATTTTCTTTATGGAAGAATGATTTTCTTTTACTTCTTTGTTTCTCAATTCAAATAATACTTCCTTACCTCCACAATCGTAAGAAGGCAAAGAAGTAAATATGCTTAAACTAGGAATACTTTTTTGAATTTCAAATAAATCATCTATTATAGAAATTACAATATCTATATCTATTTTAAATTTTATGTTGGAAATTTCAATAAAACAATTTTGTCCGTTTTTTAAAAATATAATTTGAAGCTTTTCAAGATAATTAATTAAATTTTTTTCTAAGCTCAATAATTCATATAAAACATTTTCAATATAAAATTGCTCAGCTTTGTCAGATAATCGAATAATTTCAAATAATGTATTTATGATTTTGAAATTTTCAGATGATTGTATTGTCATCAACCTGAATTCAATAAAATTTTGAAATTTAAAACTACATTGTTGAAAAACTTCTTTTTGTAGAGTTGAAAAAAAATTATTGATGTAAAAAGATGAGTCGATTGGTAACATAGAAATATAGGTTGAAATTACTATTTATTAAGAAAAATATTATCACAATTAAAATTGTCTTCTTTACAATATTTAATAAATAATTCTTTAATATTATTATGATAATCTATAAACATAATACGCTCTTTATAATAATGTTCTAAACGCGTGATTTTAATATCAAGTTGATAAGCTTTTTTTATAATATAATCTGGATCATTTACAGAAATTTTCTCTAATTTAGATTTGTCAATCACTGCAACGCGATAAGGAGATTGTTTTAATGTATTAATGCATAATTGGTGTAAATCTTTGTGAGTAAATATAATGTCATCTATTTGTTTTATCTTAAGTTTTAAAGTTTTAATTGCAGTTTTAAATTCAATACATCTTAATCTACAATCTTCGTCAACATTTAAACCATCGTTGATATCAAATAATTTAGCCGTTTTTTTGATTCCATAAAAAATATAATTGACTATGTTCATTGTAATTTCTGCGATTTTTTTCCATAAAATTAAACAACAATTTGAATCATTGTTTACGTTATTTAAAGTGCTTCTATAATTTAAGTGAGATTCTAAAGGGCTCATTATAATATTTCCTTTTATTGTTGTTCCAAGGCTGAAAATTGAGTTTTCATTAATCGTAAATACTCTTCAATCTGATCGTGATTTAGGTTATTAATCAGTTCGTCTCCTAAAAAACTTTTTTTCATTTGCCACAATTGTGAAAGGTATGTTAGCAAGCGTAGATCAGTTTGATTTTGACCTAAGGAATCTAATTGTGATTTCAAAACGATAATTCTTTGAGTCACTAAAAGCTTAAGTGTTTTTAATCTCTCATTTTCTAATGTATCGATTGCTTGAAGAGCTTTTATCCTATTTACACTCCCATTTCTTTCGATATTAAAATTTCTTACTTTCTTTCCTCCAAAAAATGATCCAAAAAATCCGGCTATCGCGCCTATTGCAGCACCAGCAATGGTACCAATAATCGGAATAATTAGTGTTCCACCTGCCGCTCCAAGACCAGCTGCCCCCGTAGTAATTGTTACTACTGATACAGAAAAGCTTTTATAATTCTTTGATAATTGTTTTATAGCTCTTTCGTCATCTAAGCATGCTAGTTTAAATTGTTCCGTATAATTTTCTAACGCTTTTTTAAATAGTTCATTCAATTGCATTATAACAGGATCTAATTCTTTGGAATATAAATTGGCTGCTTGAGAAGGCAATTGCACTTTTGAATGTAATATGTTAATAACATGTGACCAATTCATTGTTGTTTTTTCCGATGCCTTTATAAGGATAGGATATTTATCTACTGTTGAGTTTTTAGGAATGAGTTCATTTTGTTTACCAAAATGAACTTTTTCGTAATTGGTGGAAGGTGAAAATAGGGAGATTTGTGTTTCCATAGTTATTTATTATTATTATTATTATTATTATTATTATTAAATTTATTTAATGTTGTTAATATTATTTCTTTGTTTTTTAAATTGCTTTGTTGAATATGTTCGATTATATTAACTCCTGAAGAATCCTTAACCAAAGGATTGGAATTGCCTTTAAGTAGCATTTTTATGATCTCTAAATTATAATTTTCTGAAAAAGCATACCATAAAGCTGTCTTTCCGTAATTGTCTATATGATCGACATTTATATTTTCTTTTAGTAAACGCATTACAGCATCTATATCTTTTAGAATGACTGCTAAATGCAATGCTGTCATGCCATTTGAATCTGTGTGATTAATTTCTTCAAATTTTGCTAGAAAAGATATTGTTTTTGTGTCTTTATTTCGAATAGCTCGATGTATTCCATTTTGTGAGAGATTTTCTTTATCAAATGCAATAAATTTTAACATTAAAGTTTTTATTGTTTCATTAGCTAAATCTATTGGTCTTTTATTGTCTAAGTTAAATAGATATTGATTTGCACCGCATAATAGCAATAAGTTAACAATTTCCGTATAATTCTTTTCAGTAGCTAAATGTAAAAGAGTTAATCCTCTAAAATCTTGGATATTTAAATCGATACCATACAAAATAAGAAGTAATAAATGTTTAAAATTACCAACTGACAAAGCTAAATGTGCTAAGGTTTGTCCATGATTATTTTGTTTATTTAAATCTATAAACTTTGAATCTAATAAAACTTTAAATTGTTCGTAGGAATTATTAACAGCAGATAATTCGTATGCATTTTTGCCTTCGCTATTAGTGTCATCGACATTAATTTCGTTTTTTAATAACCATGAAGTTGTCTGTAAGGCGCCAAATCGACTAGCTACATGTAAACCATTTTCTTTAGCAAGAAGATAGGTGTTAATTGGTATTCCAAAATTATATAATTCTTTGACAGCATCAATATTATCATTTTTTATCGCATAAAAAGCTGACTCATTTAAATTATCTATATTTTTATCACTCATGAATTTTTTAAGCATAATTTTAGGAGTCAAGCTAACAGCTGCAAAAAAAATTAAACCTTTTTCTTGCGATGCTTTGGCATTAATATTAGCTTGGTTTGCTAATAATAAATTAACTGTATCAAGTTGACCATGAACAGTTGCAAGATGAAGTGGTGTCGCTCCTTCCAAAAAATTATCAACATTATTACTTTCGATTGGAGTTTCTATTGAATATCCTTTATTCAACAATAATGTTATTAAATCGTTATAACCATTTTCTGCAGCATAATGAATTAGTTCTTTGCCTGAATTCGAATTAATATCTAAATTAGGATCAAAGGAAAAAAGAATCTTTTGTAAACGTACATCTTTGCATGCAACAGCACAATCTAAACTATTAAATCCTCGTCCATCTATAAGAGAGGGGTTTGCTCCTTTGAATAGTAAAGCTAAAACAATTTCAGAATTATTTAGTTCGATGGCAATTTGTAAAGGATATATTTTTTCATGTGTTACTGGTAAATTTGGATTTGCTCCAAAATCTAATAGTTTTTTTGTTAAGAATGAGCTTTTTTTACAAGCATACATTAAAGGAGTGCAAAGTTTATGATCATAATTATTTACATAAGCACCTGATTCTAGTAAATAATTTATTATCTCTAGTTTTTTTTCATCATAGTTTATTATTGCATAATTAAGAGCTGTTAATTTTTTTTTATCTTTTTTATTTACATTTGTAATTTTCATCACAATGTATTTAATTATATCAATTTCAGAAGATAAAATAGCTAAATGTAGTAATGTTTGTCCTTCGTTATTTTGAATATCAAAATCGATGTTTTCTAAAGAATGAACAGGAATTTTTCTTGCTAATAATAGGTGAGCTAAAGAGTTGCCATCACTATCTGTTTTTTTACTGAAATGTGTAAATCTATTTATGAGAAAGAAAATATTTTTTGCTATTTTCCCATCTTTGCTAAATGACTTAATAATAAAATGAAGTGGTGAACCATAATAATCTTTATAATAGAAAAGTTCTTCTTCTTTGAATTGTTGTAGTATTTCAGCTAATTTTTCTATATCATCATTAATTAATGCTTCAATTAATCTTGTAGAATGTTGTTTGTTTTCAATTATTCCTAGGATTTGTGGATGATTTTGAGCTAACTTTGAAGGTTCTAAGTTATCTTTATTGTTTTCTATTTCAAACCCATTTTTTAATAATAAACTTACACATGAAGCATGTCCATTTATACAAGAAATGTGAAAGGCATTATTGTTTTGATAATAATCTCTATTTATACCAAAGCGCTTTATCATAGCTTTAAGAATATTATAACGACCAAATTGTGCAGCTACAATAAAAGGATTTCTACCGTTCTTGTCTAAAACATTTATAGAAGCTCCTTTACCAACGAGAGATAAAAAAGCTTGTAAATCATTATCTATAATTGAAAAAAATAATAATTCATTTAAGAATGTTTCTAATAAATTCGAATTGTTTAATATATTAAATATATTAAAGTTATTACTTTTTATAACTAAATAAAAATCTTTAAAAGTTGGTTTTAATTCATTTTCTAAAAGAAATTTTACTAAGTTATCATCATTTACTAAAATTGCATAAGTAAGAGGAGAATTTTGATTATTATCCTCAATAAACAAAGTTGCATTTTTCTTCAAAATTAATTTCATTTGATTCAAAAAGCCAATTTTTGCAGTTGCATGAGTTGCATAAGTATTTTTATTGTCTAAGGCACAGTTAACTAATTCTTCTTCTTTAAAAATTGAAAAAAACAAGTTTATGACATCTAAATTTTTTGACTTCAATGCAGCTAAAAATAAATGTTTGTCCTTATAATGGCTTTTTAATGAGATATTATTTTTTTTTATCACTTTTAGTAAAAAATCTAATATTCTAATGCTCCCAGACTCTGCGGCGATGTAAGCTATTGTTTTATTATGATCTTTTTTAATAGGATGTAGAAACTCTTTGGATTTAAAATAGAGCTTTTTGAAAAGAAATATGCAATCAAATTTTGCTAAATAGTGAATAAGCTTCCAACCTTTAGAGTCAATTTCTAAATCTAGATTTATGCCCTTTGGCTCTAATAGATGTGTAATTATTTCATGATTACCTAAGTTAGCCGCTTTCATAAGACAATCATTTAGTTCCTGCTCGGTCAAAACTTGATTATCAAAATAAATTTTAAGAAGAGGGTTATATGTTCTGCCCACTAAATCAATAGTTTTATAAAGCACTCCTCTAGCTAGTAATTTGCCAACTATATTCCATTCATTAGTTTTTACAGCAAGTTTTAAGGCCGTCTCACCATTTATGTTTATTTGGTCAAGGTTATCAATATATTCAATTAAGAATTCCGCACCATTTCTGTTACAATTTCTTAGTGCTATTGTTAAAGCTGTATCATCGCAAGAATTGCGAAAATTTTTAAAATTATGGTGATTTGCAAGTAATTGTAATAGTTCGTAATTTCCTTGCTGTGCTGCTATATCGATGGCTAAAGAAGAAGGCGAGGAAGTTTTTAAAAGAGCTTCTAAAACGTATAAATTATCCATTCTTATTGCAATTTCAATCGCTGAATTTCCATCTTTTCTTATTACATCTGTTCTTGCACCAAAAGATAGAAGTTTTTTTATAATGTCTAGTAAACCGAGTTCACAAGCCATCATTAGAGGAGTACCACCTTCCTTAGAACAAACATTTAAACAATTGATAAAAATAGGCTTATAAGACAGTATTAAATTAATAATTTTCTCGTTACATTGGTGTATGGCGCAATGTAGTTCTGTGTAACCTGAAGATAATGTTGTTAGAGTAGGCTTTAATTTTAAAAGAAGTGCTACAATTTCATATTGGCTATTTTCGATTGCAATGACTAATGGAGTAGAACCATTAAAACTTTTAATATTTAAACTATTGATGTTATATTTTAACAAAAGTTCAACGTTAGGTATACAACCAGTCATAGCTGCATAATGGATTGGAGCATAGCCATTTATGTCGACCGCTAAATCATTCATACCCTTTTTTAGCAAAGTTTCTAAATAATAAGGATTTTCAGCAGTGGCAGCGTAATGTAAAAGTGTTTTGTTATTTCGATCAATAAGATTGATAAAATTTTTGCTTAATAATAAATCATTAAATTGAGAAGCATTATTATTAGTAATGGTTGTTATCCATAAGTTTAAAATATGAGCATCTTGAATGTTACTATTTTTAGGATATAGTAAAAAAGAATCTAACCAATTGTAATTATCAAAATTATCCGGCACATCTTGAAAAGCTAACTTAAATGCAAAAGCAGGGAATTTATTTATTTTTATTTTTTCCCATGTTTCGAATTTCATTTTTTGAAATATTTTCCAATTTTTCAGTATTACCTTATTTAGTAAACTTGAAGATTTTATCTTTTGTTGTGTTAATCTTAATCCGCATCCACCAACTATTGCCTTAAATGTCTTGTCGGTTGATGGATTTGAATTTAACCTGTTTTCTGCTACACTATAAACAACTGTTTTTAAACTTATTTTTTCATTTTTAAATGGTTTTAGGGATATATAAAGATCGAAAATTTTTGAAATGAAGTTTTCCAAATCGTTTAGTAAATCTTGATTAAAATTTATTGTTTTTATAACTGTTTCAATTTCTAAATATAAAGTTTTAAAAACTGTTTCTGCATATTGATGAAAAAAGACATCAAATTCTTTATTGCTAATGCTATATTTTTTAAATAAAGAGCTCATGTAGGTAAATGACTCTATTTTTAGCTCTTGTTTCAATAAATTAATAAGATCTTGTGATTCCGATAACGATACTAGAGAATTCTTGTTCAATATTTTGTAGACTGAATTCCGTATAAATTTTTTAAACAAGTCTTTTTGTTTAGACAAAAGATTTTTAAAAGCTTTGTATATGTTTGAGTTAATAGCCTCTTTTTTTAAAACCGAAACAGGTAAATGAGGAAATAATGGCGGACATCCCTTGGAATTTTGTATATTTATGGCTGCTAAGGAAGGAATTTTATCATGTTTTTTTAATGTTGAATAATAACTTGAAAAAAAGCTTATAACTTCTAACATTTTAAAATACTCACGACATAATGGCATCTTTTGCATATGTGAGCGTATTTTTTCTTTCATTAGATCATAAGTTTCAATCAGTTTCAAATAACCATCTGGTGCTTTCCCATGTTTTCTTTCATATCTGTTCAATGCATCTTTATAATTTTGAGGAGGCAAAATAGTATACTGAACATCGAAACTGCCTTCTACTAAAAAGATTTCTTCTTCTTTGTAAAAATTTTTATGCTCCGCGATAATTCTAAATGAATTATTAAATCCCTCGAAATTTTTTAAAATTTCTTCATCTGGATCTTCTTTTTTGCCCCCAATTTCTTGAAGTATAGTAGTTACCTTTTGTAAATTCTCTAACACTATATTTGATTCAAGCTCATTGGCTATGTCATTAACAGATTGGTAACCGCTATCATCGCCTGTTAAATGTTCAGCACAATACTCTCCAAAGCTAATCAATTTTTCGAAGGATGTTTTCTTTTTTACATTCCAGTTAGGATTTTTATGCCATTCATCAATAAAATCTTCTTGATATACACCTCCGTTTAGATAGCCTTTCATTATATAGTCAAGCATACCAATTACGCGACCTACTAAAGTATTTGCATAAGCTGGATGTATTACTGGAAATAAGTCTGCTGTACCTTGCTTAAAATGTAAGCTAAAAAAAGGAACAGTATTATATGTATAAATTCCAATGGCTAATTCACGTAGCAGCTGTTGCAATTCTTCATTTGAAAAAGGTAGGTTATCTCCTAAAAAATTCTTAAAACAAAAAATATGTTCATTCTCTAAAAGAGCTTTTTCACTATCAAATAAACCCTTAATATATTCTATACTGGTAGCAACTCCACCTATATCATTTTTTATGTTACTATTAGCAGGAATAGGATTGGTTGGATTAGAAGCTTTATAGGATTCGATGAGTTTGGTGTGTTGGAGAAGTTGATTAAATTCTTGCTTAGAAGGGGTTTTGGATCTATCTGCACTTGTTGTAAATCTTTTAGAATCATCTAAAACTTTACAAACTTTGCTTAGTAGTTTTTGTAGCTCGTCTCTTTCTTCTTTAGTTATTGAGTTAGATGCGAGTTTTGATTGTAAAGCATACTTTAATTTTTTAGCTGCGTTTTGATAACCTTCGACGTCTTTGATGTGTTCGTAAGGTTCTCCGTCTTTTGGATTTATTACCGGATTTCCATCTTCATCTAATAAAACTCTACCGCTCATTTCAATTCTTGCAGCAGTGTAATGTTCTCTATTTAGGGCTCCTTTTTTACTGTAAACAAACCGATTTAATTCATCATTTACTATTTTTAGTGTTTCAGAGACGCTTTTATTAACAAATTTATCGTGTTGGCTTTTGTAATTTTCATTTTTTCCAGCGGCTTCAAGATGGGGCCAAATAGTAATAGTAAAGTTTGCAATATTCCAAGCTAAATCCCATGAAAGATTAGTTGTGTTCTCTAACAATTCTATTAGTTCTGTTTCCCCTTGGGATGGATTTAATGGATTTATTATCTTTTGCTTAGTTATTAAAGTAATTTTACCTTTCAAATTGATGGCTGTGCCAAATATATGATTATCATTAGATTTAAATAACTGAACTTTACAATCATTTGAAATAAATGGAAAAGTTAAAGGGATTAATAAAATGGATGAATTTGTAAAAACCTTTTCTAAAGTATTTTGTTCAATTTTTTCGATGGGTAAATTTGCCATTTGCTATCTATTCTTGCTCGGTTAATAATTGTCTTGCTTTTTCTAGGTAGGCATTTGATAGGGTTTTCGTATCGTTTTCTTCGAAATAGCTTTCGAGATCATCATTATCAGGGATTGTATTCCAATCCTGCCCCATCGCATAAGCTAAACTTTGATAAGCACAAGCTTTTATAAAGCTTATTTTTGGCATGCATAGATTTATAAGCTCAGATTCGCCATAGCTAAAATAAATTTCATACAAAAGAGCTAAGATATTTTTGTTAAATTTATGACGTAAATATTCTCCTGCAACCTCAATGGCTTTTAATCGAATTTCATCGAAATCGTCCCATTCTACACCAATTAAAAATTGCTCTAATTCGTATAAATAATTTTCAATGTACCCCCATTTGTAAAGTACTTTTATGGCTTCACCTGAAGGATATGGAAGGTTTTTGTAATAAAGAAATTTTGCGATTTCATCGACATATTCTTTTTTATTAAGCTGTCCTATGATAAAGATCCAACTAATTAAATGTAGTTCTTCATCACCATCCTTGAAATGACAAAGCTTGTCGACTACATAATCTTCTTCTTCTTGTGTTAAAGTTTCCCACCTAGCTGCATAAGATAGTTCATAAGGGTCTGTACGGATTTGTTTTGTCATTATAGTTCCTTATTCGCCTTATCCAAAAATCAATAAGGCTTTTTTTAAATGGATAATAAGTTGATCTATTAAAACAATTTAATTTGGGGCGAAGTGTAAGAATTAACTGTTTTTATAGCAAGAAATAAATTTTTTAGAATAGTTATGTAACATTACTTTTTTAATAAAATAAGAATGTCTTTACTGTAGCTTTTAAACACGCCTTAAGCGGGATAATACATTATCGAAGTCTTTTGACTGTGGCAGTTGTTGGGGGACCAACAAAGAAAACAATATTTGAAAAAATGTTTGGTATTAGGGAAAAAAAAATTTCACAAAGTATTAACAATAATCAAGCTTTGTTGGGGCTTTGCTTAGGTTATGGAAAGCACAATTCGTTATTGTTCACTATTAAGGACTTTATTTTAATAGAAGATGCTTTTAGGAGGTTATATATACCTAAGAGATTACGAAGGATTTCCTCCCTAGGCTTTAGAGCTGATTTAGATTCTGATGAAACTAAATTATTAATAAAAAATTACAAAAAGTGTCAAGAAAATCTCTCTGCCATATATGCCAATGGAAATTTTTTTGAAGTCTCTTTGAAACAACTTTTAGCAGAGTGATGATCTTGCATTGAGTCGCTCTTCATTTGCTAAAGCAAATTCCGAGCTCTATTGTTTATTGCGTAATTTTACCCATAGTTCCCTTCGGTCTCTATGGGCTTTAAACAAACGCTCTAACGAGCTTTTCGGACAAAAAAGATTTTTCAAATTTAAATATGTAAAAGCTAATTTTTAAATTAGACTCAAGTCAAATTGCTATGAATATTAAACCTTTAAAGACCAGAGGTATATTTCTCTATAGTTTTCTTTCGGTCACTGTAGGTTACAGATACTCTAACGAGATTTTCGGACAAAATAGGTTATATAGTTCCTGGTTGGTTACATGGGCTATAAACCAACGTTCTAATGAGTTTTTTATACAGATGGATCCTTGTAAATTTAAATATGTAAAAACTAATCAATTAGATTCAAGTCAAATTGCTATGTATATTAAACCTTTAAAAGGCCAAGATATATATTCTCTATAATTTCCTTTTGGTCACTAATGGGCTATAAATGGCGCGCTAAAGAGCTTTCGGGTAAATTTAATTAAGTTAACTCTAAATAAGACATTGTTATACTTTCTGAAATATTTGACAGAATGCATTTATTGATAGCTCGTAAGAGCGTTTGTTTATAGCCCATTAGTGACCGTTAGGGAACTATGGGTAAGGATAAATAAAGAAAATAAGAGCTCGTAAAAGAAACTATTGTTCATCAATAGTTTCTAGGAGAGCGACTCAAAATAGATTGAATGCTCGATTCATAATTGTCTTGCTTTTTCTAGGTAGACATTTGAAAGGGCTTTCGTATCGTTTTCTTCACATACGATAATCGCATCCAATTCATTTGTGATAGGGTTTTCTGAATAGGAATACGTGCTGATATTTGGAGTTTGTTCAAGGATTGTCTCAAAAGTTTATACATTAACTTCTAGAAGTCCTAGATTAATGACATTTTTTTCATTATATTGACCTTTCTTATTTTTGCCTTTCTATACCCTTTTAAAGGCGGTAGCATTAAGATAACAAGTAAATTGGCCTAAATTTTAAAAAAACAAAATATTATTCAAGTTCTTATGCAAAATTATTTTAAAATTCTTTATTTAGTTTTATTTGTAACAAATAGTTATCTTTCTGCAACAATTGTTACCCCTTATGGCGATAAAATGGAAGCTATCATATTTGATTGTGATGGAGTATTGGTTGATACAGAATATTTAAAGTTTTTAGCTTGGCAAGAAGCACTAGGCAAAAAGAATATCGAATTTAGGATAGATGAATATAAACCTCTTGTAGGTTTAAGTTCAGAAAGTATCTTAACAAATATAAAAAAATTAAAAAACATTCATATTAGCGATGATGTAATAGCAACAAAAAATGGCATTTATAAAGCCTTGCAAAAGCAAGGGATTCCACCTATTGAGACTATGATCGCTTTTGTCAAATATTTAGTAAAAAACAAAGATCATTTTGGCATAAAGCTCGGCTTAGCATCCTCGGCTCCAAAAGAGGAGATACTATTTAATTTAAAAGAAATTGGTTTAGAAAATGCTTTTGATGCCATTATTTCAGGTTCTGATGACTTAAATGATTATGAAGATGCACAAGAAAAAAATAAACCCAAACCCTATATTTATATAGAAGCTGCGAAACAACTAAGAGTTTTACCCTCTAAATGTTTGGTTTTTGAAGATACAGCGGCTGGTATAGAGGCTGCGGTTAGAGCTCAAATGGTAGGAATAGCAGTACCCAATCAATTTACTCTCAATCAAGATTTTTCAAAAGCTAGAAAAGTAATTCATACACCTGAAGAATTGTCTTTTAGTGAATTTGTAAAAGATTAAATAAAAACTGAAATTTCAAGCAAAACTAGATTTATTTAAAAAAAGTGCTATTATGCGAAAAAAAAGATTTGAGGAAAAATGTCTTATACTAAAGTTGTTGTAGTTGGTGGAGGCTTTGGAGGGTTACATGTAACACAAGGTCTTAAAAAAGCTGATGTTGATATTTTGCTCATTGATCGCAATAATCACCATTTATTTCAACCTTTGTTATATCAAGTAGCAACTGCTGCCTTATCTCCAAGTAATATTGCTATCCCACTTAGGGAAATTTTTCGCAATCAGCCTAATGCTTCTGTAATCATGGCAGATATTGTTCAGATAAATAAAGAAGAAAAGTATGTGCAATCTTTTACAGGTGAAAAATTTTATTACGATTATTTAGTGATTGCCATAGGTTCTAGACATTCCTATTTTGGCAATAATCAGTGGGAACCTTTAGCTCCTGGTTTAAAAACAATACCTGATGCTATTCGTATTCGTGAGAGCATTTTAATGAGCTTTGAAAATGCAGAAAAATGTGACAGTTTTAAAGAAATTGCCAATTATTTGCGTTTTGTCATTATTGGAGGTGGCCCAACAGGGGTTGAAATGGCAGGTTCCATTGCTGAAATTGCCAAGAAGTCTTTGTTTAATAACTTTAGAAGAATTAAGCCTGAGCAATCAGAAATTTATTTAATCGAAGGGGAAAAACAGATTTTACCAACTTATCCTCCCTCTTTATCTGCTAAAGCTTTAAAAGATTTAGAGCAAATGGGTGTCAATGTCATGCTCAATGCTAAAGTGACTAATGTTACAGAAGATGGGGTGTATATTGGAGATAAATTTATTGCCACGAAAAATGTCATTTGGGCTGCTGGAAATCAAGTTCCTCCTTTACTAAAAACATTAAATGTAGAATTAGATCGACAAGGTCGAGCGATAGTGGAAGCAGATATGAGTTTACCGGGTCATCCCGAAATTTTTGTAGTGGGAGATGCCGCGCATGTTGGAGATAATGGTAAAACACTACCTGGAATTGCGCCTGTTGCTATTCAAGAAGGTAAATATGTGTCAAAGATTATTGCTAAAAAAACTCCGCAAGACCAAAGGAAACCTTTTAAATATTTTGATAAAGGGAGCATGGCCACAATTGGAAAGGCTAGAGCTATCGCCATGATGGGGAAAGGAAAAGTTTTGCTTTCAGGTTTTATCGCCTGGCTTGCTTGGTGTTTTCTCCATATTTTTTATTTAATAAGCTTTAGAAATCGATTAATAGTGATGATAGAGTGGTTTTACTGGTATCTCACCAATTTGCGCCCAGTTAGAATCATTTCAAGACCAATTGATGAAATTTACAAAACAGAAAAAAAAGAATTAGATAAAAAACAAAGCGATAACAATTCAAAATGAGAAGCTTATGAAAGAGTTATTTAAACCAACGCGCCTTCCAATGAGTACGTCCACAGGTCTTTTTCTTGTTCGTTTAATTGCAGGGCTTGCTTTTATGTATCATGGATACGGAAAAATTCAAAACCCGATGGGGTGGATGGGACCAGATGCCACAATTCCTGGAGTGTTTCAATTGCTAGCAGCGCTTGCAGAATTTGGTGGTGGACTTGCTTGGATAGTGGGATTTTTAACTCCCTTAGCGTCGCTTGGGATAGCTATCACCATGGGAGTTGCTATCTACTTTCATGCTGCAATTTTAGGTGATCCATTTGTAGCATCAGCTGCGGGTAGCGGATCTTATGAGCCAGCTTTACTCTATTTAAGCATTGCTTTTCTTTTCTTATTTGCAGGGCCTGGCAAATTTTCGTTGGATAGATTGCTATTTGGCGAAAAAAATTAATTGTATTTAACCATTTCTACTAGTATATTCCTTAGCTTATCATTAGGTTATAATGAACGAAGAATATACAAAAATAAAATTTTTTTTTGAAGATGAGCCAGAAAAACTCTTAACTCTTTTTTTAGAGTATATAGAGAAAGAAGATTTTACTTTGGCTCACCAAACTCTAGATTTAATTCACATTAAATATGGAGAATTATTTACTCTAGAGTTTGTGCTGAATAATATTATTTTAAATGCAAATTCTAAGCTTATATCTCTTTTGGAAGGGGGAGATTTTTTTTCTCTAAATTCCTTTTTTACACATCTAAACAAAATTATAGACGATTACAAACCTTTTCTTCATGACTTCAGAGAGAACGAAAACATAAAAAAAGTGATCCAAGTCATCTTGATGGAACAATATACAATTCAAGAATTTTCTGGCCTTTCTTTTCACAACCATGAAATCCTTTTAGGAAGGGCGGCAGGATTGGGTGATGAAAAGGCTTTAAATTGGTACCAAGAATCTATATTGAAAGATCATCAGCCAGAAGCGATTTGGTACAACGTAGCTGTGGGGTCTTACGAAGCTGAAAAAAGTAAATGGGAAGAAACAAATTCAGAAATTCCCATTATCCATTTAAAAAAAGCTTTGCTTGCCATAGCAGAAATATCAACATTTCCTGATGAACCAAACTATTTTATAGATTATATGAATATCATTCTTGAGCAAATAGTTTCTTTAGTAAAAAACAAAACCATCAAGGTAATGGCAGTAAAAGATAGTTTTGACCTTGTTTTGTCTATGTATCAAATCTATTCAATTAACAATTCTTATAAGCACTATTTCTTAGAAATCTATGATCGCTATAAAGATCCACAAAATGAAGCTAAATGGTTAATGGGGAAAATGCAAGGTCATAAAAATCCATCCCATGTTTTTCAGTATGCTCTAGAATTAGCAAAATTAGATAAGCGTTTCGAAGGATTACCAATAATGACACTTTTTCACATGAGCATTTTAAATTAAACTCTAATTTGCGCCCCACAGGTACTAAAAGTGAACAATGAGCGCAATCTCGGATTAAAATTTCAATCTAAAATCTACAATACTCATGTATGGCATCAAACCACGGATAGTGAGTGGCTATTTCTATGGTATTAAACCATAATAGATTGACGTTTTTAGGGGTCGTAGATTTTTTTTCTTGATGGATCACCTCAGCTTGCAGATCACAAAGCCTTTTTTTCTCTTGCTTTAAAGGGATTCTTAAATCTCTACTTGTTGCATTAATCAAGTATGTTAACGCATCAATCTGATTATTTACTCGATTAGAGCGGTAAATATAGGGATTTGGTTCCTCTTGCTTTAAAGGTATTTCTCTTCTTAGTGTCTGCTGTTCCAAAATTTGGTAGCTTTTATCTGTTTTTTTTACCGAAAATCCTAACTTTTCGATTTCTTTAGCCACTTTTTTTATTTCAGTTTCTAACTGTGGTTTCAAATGGGTGTTTAGAGAGTTTAAATAGACAAGATTTTTGAATTTTTTAAGCTTCCTATCTAAACAATTATAATTAGGCTTAATTTTGAATGGGGTTAATAGTGGTGTTGTTGCCAATGAGAGTTTGTTAGAATAGTTTTTACATTGGGTAGCAAATATTGCTCTTACACTGTTCATAAATTTCTCCTTTATCTATAACTCATTTAAAATGAGAAAATTTGTAACTATTTCCTCATCTATTAAAACAATTATCGTTGTTTTTTCCTATATAAAGAGATAATTTGAAATTTAAGAGATTTTAAAGTTTTGAGGTTTGCAATGCTAGCGAGTCTATTTTTTTGCCTTGGATTTTTAAGTTTAGATAGCGAAACGTTAGAAGTGATCAACACAAGCCTATTATTTATAAAAAGAATTATATCCATGATTGGAACGGTTATCATTTTAACGGGGGCACTATATGCTTTATATCAATTTATTCTTCAAATCAAGAATGTAAAAGTAAAAAATCAAACCTTAAACTTTGATTTGATTCGCCTAGATTTAGGGAGGAGTATAATTCTTGGCTTAGAATTTATCGTAGCCTCAGATGTAATAGAAACCACAACAGCCCCAGATTATTATTCTTTAGGGATATTAGGTGGTATTGTTTTGATAAGAACCTTTTTAAATTATTCTTTAAATAAAGATATCACACAACTAGGCGAAAGAGAACAAGTTAGGCAAAAAACAATTTAATAGTCGCTTGAAGCGTTATCTACAGTTTTTCATAATTATTCATTAAGGATTGATAAAACTCTTTTATTTTTTCGATTGTCCAACGCTCAGTTGGATCAAATGTTAGCATTTCGTGGATCATTATTTCTATCTGATCGTAAAGATATTTTGTTTTGTTATCTAACTCTACTTCTCTATCATATAATTGTATGGTATGTCCTGTTTTGTAATCTTCTTTGCACTTTTCAATAATGGCAGATGCCTGAACTATTCCATGCTTATAGTCACAAACCATGTAAGGAGCATTTTTAAAAGGCAAAATGGTAATATCAAATGTAAATAGTTCATAAATTGTAATTCCCAATGACCAAATGTCAGCTTGGAAAAAATTTATCTTTGGATTAAATATGGCTTCAAATGGCATATAGAGAGGGGTGCCATAAAAATGATTATTTGTTTGTAATTTTATTCGATGATCTTTAGAGAAATCAAAATCAATCATTTTAATTTTTACTGAACCATCTTGCAAAACTTTTATCAATGTATTTAAAGGCTTGATATCTCCTAAACTAAATTGTTTAGCATGAGCAATCGCTACCAAATCAATCATTTGGGAACAAATAGATAGCCTTTGATTTAAAGATAATGTGTTCAGACTGTCAAATAAAGAGGGACCAAAAAATTCATTGATAAGATAGCTTTTTTTATCTGTTAACCATTTTTCTGCTATGGTAGGATACATTGAATCCTTTGAAAAACAATCGAAGAAAAGGTGTTCAGCAGTTGTCTTAAGATTCAATTTAAGCTGATTTTCGTCTAAAGTGATGTTTGTATTGCTTATATATAAAAAATTGGCAACTTCTAAACTAGTTTTTTCAAAGCGAGTGATTTTGCGAAATTTTTTATACTTAAGCTGAGCTTTTTGGTTGGATTTGATATAAAAATAGAAAGGGGTAATGAAAACGGTTTTAGCTACAAGGCCGGTTTTTTTCGAAATTTTGACTATTTCAGTTTTTTCAAATCGAGTACAAATCGATAAATCACAAAATATAGATTTTATGTTGCCTTTATCATCGAATAAGATGCCTCTATCCTCACTTGTTGGAGGACTTTTGATACTGTTAAATATAGTTTCTGTATCTACGTAGATAGACTTCGGAGTTATGGTTCGATTATCCATAGGATTACATAAGTTGAATTTTAATTTATTGAGATTTTAGCAGGAGAAAGGATTTGAGACATTACAATTGTTGTGATAGCAAATTACAATGCATCTAAAAAGAAAGTTTTTAAATTTTGTAATTTGCTATTACAGTTTGATAAAACATTTTTACTTGTTCAATAGTGGGTCTTTCACTTGGTTCAAATTTCAACATGGATTGTATTAAGTATTCTAATTGTTGATACAATTGCAAACAGTTTTGGTCATAGTGATCAGCTCTATCGTACAAATGAATAGGGGTGTTTTTTTTGTAGTCAGCTTCACATTCTCTTCGCACATTTGATGGTTCAGTATAACCTTTTTTTATTGCAAAAATTAATTGAGCTGCTTTTTCAAAAAGAATCGGATCTTCTTCTGTTGAAAAAAGTTCAAATAAGGTTATGGCTAAAGACCATATATCGGCTTGAAAGAAATTAATGTTCTCTTCAAAGACAGTTTCTGGAGACATGTAAAGAGGAGTGCCAAAGGCAAAATTTTTAGTATCCATTCCCTTGCGATGATCTTTAGAAAAATCAAAATCGATAAGCTTTATTTGCACGCGATTATTTGGTAGAACTTTAATTAAAATATTATCGGGTTTTAAATCGCCTAAGGAGAATTGCTTACCATGAACTAACGCGACTAAATCGATGAGTTGCCAAGCGGCATCAATTTTTTGTTCGAACGTTAAATAGTCTAATGCATTGAATAGTGAAGTTCCAAATAGCTCCGTTATTTGATAGTATTTATCTCCTGTTGTCACCCACTTATCAGCAAGGCTTGGGTAAACCCGGTCATTTTCAAACGCATTGAGGAAGGTAAGTTCTGCTTTAGTTCGTTGTTCCATCTCTTGCAATTTTCTGGCGTCATTTGAAAAAATACGCGTACTAATATATAGAAAGCTATCAACCTGAAAATTTATGCGATTGACTCTTGTAACTTTTCTAAATGTTTTATCTCCTTGTTGTGCCTTTTGAAGAGATTTAATGTAAAAAAATGTATCTGTAATTATGACTGTGAGGGGAATTAATCCAGTTTTTTTCGAAAGTTTATGGATTTTAAGATCGCTAAATTGTTTAGCCTCAGGTCCAAAAAAAATCGATTTGATCTTTCTATTTTCATTGAGTAAAACATTGCAATCTTTTGATGAATTGGTCTTTACAATTTCAAAAACAGTATCCATTTCAACAAGTACAGATTGTGGTATTTTTATAGGCTGGTATCGCGGTATAATGCTTATTGAATGGATCATTTGAAAACTTGATTAGTTATAAAGTTGTTTACTAAGGTCATCTAAAGATTTATGTGTCTCAAGAATGTCTAGTCTTTTAGTGGGCTCAAATTCTAGCAAGCCATGAATTAGTTCTTCAAGTTTTGAATACAAAAAGTATTCATCAGAATTTTCATCTAATTTTTCCCTTTCAAATAGAGGAATGAGTGTGCCTGAATGAAAGTCTTTGATAAATTGTTCTTTTTGACTCTCATTCCACCATTGCCCTTTTTCATGCAATTTTCTTAAAGTTGCATGTGTTTCATGAAACGGTATTGTTCCTGTTTTATTAAATAGTTCAAATAAAGTTAACCCCAAGGCCCACATATCGGCTTTAAAGTAATCGACTTTTTTCTCAAAAATCATTTCGGGAGAAAATAATTCAATCGTTCCACATCGATCATTCTTCTTAATTAAACCGGAAGTGTGATCTTTTGAAAAATCAAAATCGATCAATTTGACTTTGAATTCTTGATTTGGCAAATGTTCGACAACAATATTTTCAAGTTTTAAATCGCCCAAAGTAAACCCTTGCAGATGCACTGTCTTTACTAAGTTTACTAGTTGCTTGGCTATAGAGATTTTTTGACGATCAGTTAAATCTATTTCACTATCAAAGAGTAAATCGTATAAGCAAATACCAAACTTTTGTACAAAAATAGAATATTTGCTATTTGTCACAGCTTTTTTTGCAACAAGGGGAAAAACGTCATCAGCTTTAAATGTGTCAAAAAAATGTATTTCATTTTGAACACGTTCCATTTGAACTTTTTTCACATTAGAAGAAGAAGAGATTTTTGTTCCTATATATAAAAAATTAGCGCTTTTAGCAGTTTCTTTTTCAAGCAGAGTTTTCTTGTCGTAACTTGTAATACGACGAAAAGATTTGTCACGTGAAAGGGCTTTTTCATTGGATTTAACGTAAATAAATTTTTTTGTTTCAATAACTGTTTTGCTAACTAAACCGGTTTTTTTAGAAATTTTATATTGATCGGTGCTACCTCTTCGTTTCTTATATTTGGGGTTGATTTGTAAGGCTTTTTTAGCAATTTCGATTTCTTTGGGATGCGTTTTGTCAATATCTTCAAAGATATTTTCTATAGAAACAATTTTTGAAACCCCTTTTTCAATTCGAGGTGGACTTTCCGGTGGCGAATTTACCGTTACGTTAAAATTAACTGTAAAAAAATTATTACCGTTAAAACCGGTATTGTTGCCATTAAAAAAGTGTTGCATTGGCTGATTTGAATAATTGGGATGACTTTGCGGATTTAAATAAGAAGGATAGCTTTGCTGTGTATAATTCGGTTGTGGATAGGAAAAGGTGGGAAAATAGTTATTAAAGTTGTAATTATCCATTTTTAATTTCCTTTATAAATACGAATTAATTCAGCAAATAGGTGTTGCACTTCTTGTATGCTAGCTCTTTTTTTGCTATCGAAAGTAAAGCAACGATTTAAAAGTTTTGTGTAGCAATTTAAAAAGGCTGCATAACGAGGATGTTCTAATAGAGATTCAGAGATATCTATTTGAGGAGGGATTTGAAATTGTCTCTCAACTTCTGCCCAAAATTCAGCAGTTTTTTCTTCGCTGCTATACATAGCGGCTTTAGCCGTTTGATAAACTTCTGCATATTGAGGTAGAGAATTAAACAAGTCATTTAAAATTAAGCCTAATGCCCAAATATCTGCTTTTTTATAATCTATGAGATCAGAAAAAAATAACTCAGGAGCCGCTCTTTCAAATGTAGCTTGTTCGAGATTTTCGGTAATTTCCTTTCCATTATGATCTAAACTTAATTCAAAATCGATTAGGCGAGCTTTAACGTTTTCATCAACTTTAACAACAATATTTTCAAATTTTAAATCACCGTGTGTAATATTTCTGCTATGCATTAAGTTTAAATGATGAATAATTTGTTTAGCGATTTCTATTTTTTGATCAAAATTTAAACTACCATTTTCATATAAAGTAAATAGATCGACCCCAAATTTTTCTTGGATGGAGACAATTTTCTCTTCATTAAATGTCATATAAAGGGTCGATGGATATAAATTGGTATTTTTAAAAATTTGGATAATTTGCCATTCGTTTGACAAGTTATTAAAAGCTTTTTCTCCAGGATTTTTAATGCTTTTATAAACATATCTTTTATGCTTATTTAAGTTATTTTTTTCGTAAATAGTGACTTTGCGAACTTTTTTCCCCATACTCGTTAAAAAAAACTTGTTCGATTTAACGATATAGCTATCGGGGGTTTCAATAATGGTTTCAGGTATACTGATCGATTTTTTTATTTTTAATAACCCATTACCATATGGGCGTGCTAGGTGGGGTTGAGTAGTAAATAATTGAAAGTGTTCCAGGTTTGGAGTATGTGAAGATTCTAAATCTTCAAATAAGTCTTCGATGTCATTTAATTGTTGAGACGTAACTTTTTCCACACGACTATTTAGCATTGTAGCTGCTTCTGAAAAGTCTCTCGTCACTGGAGTATTTTCAGGGGAGTTACTCTTTTCTGGTGAGGGAGGTAAGGAAGTAAGAGGCGAAGTTGTGGGACTAAAATAGTTATTAATAGTCGTTAAGTGCACAGTATAGGTAGTTGCAATTTGGTTATTATTGTTTGTGTTATGACTATTATTGGTATTGCTAATAGTATTGGTATTATTAGAAGATTGGGTGTTTGTAATATTATTGTTATTTTCTACATTACTATTAGTCCAATCCATCTCCATGGGAGTCGGGGAATCGGGAGAAACGATCCCTTCCCAAGTTTCTATTTGCATTGGATCAAATTGATTAAAAGAAATAGACATAATACTCACTTAAATTAAAATAATTAGTAATATTTTAACATAATCATTAATTTATTACTAGGTAAGGTTTATTGGTTGATTGTTAATTAGCGAATTCAATTAAGGCTTCATTTAAATACTGATCAACCTTATTAATATCCCATCTTTGCGTAGGTGTTATTTGTAGCATTCCCTGCAAGATTGTCTCAAGTCTAGTAACCAATTTTTGATAGGGATTATGGGTAAGATTACTCCTGGTAAAAAGAGGGGAGAAGATGTCATTTTTGTAGCTTTCTAAGCACTTTGCTTCAAATGTGTATCCCAAATGATTTGATTTCGATTGCGCTTATGCAATAAATCTATGGCGTCAGAAAATAAAGACTCTTTTTCAGTTGTGTTAAAAAGCTCAAACATAGTGACACCAAGAGCCCATATATCGGCTTTAAAAAAATCAATCTTGTCACTAAAGAGGCTTTTCAGGAGACATAAATTCAAGAGTTCCCCGTTTTATGAAATTGTCTTGACGTTGTTTTTCATTATGATCAATGGAGAAATCAAAATCGATGAGTCGAACATCAAACGTGCCTTCTTCGTCTTTTTTAACTAAAATGTTTTCAGGTTTTATATCTCCAAGAGTAAAGTTATTTTGATGAACATACAGTACTAGCTCTACAATTTGCCTAAAGATATCGATTCTTTGAATAAATGTTAATGCATTGAGATGTTCAAATAGAGATAGGCCGAATTTCTCCATTATAAGAACATATTTATCATCTCGGATTGTTTTCTTTAAGATAAAGGGGTAAATGTCATCCTCTTTGAAATGATTAAAAAAATGGATTTCAGTGTTTATTCGATTTATTTGATTTTTTCTTTCGATTTTAGTGGCAATGTATAAAAAATCTTGTCCTTTGTTGAATTTGGTCTTAGGATAAGAGGTGATGCGGCGTAAGGTTTTTTTCCCATGGGTAACCTTTTTAGGTGATTTGATTAAAAAGAATTTTTTGGTCTGAATGATTGTTCTTGATACAATTCCTTTTTTCTTAGAAATTTTATTATTAGATTTTTTAAAAGGAACTAAATCAAAAACTTTTTCCAACATCATTTTTTCTTCTAAATGAATTGAGCTAAAATCGTGGTATAATTCTTTAAAACTAATTGGCAAAGATTGTTGAGGCAAAAGGGTTGTAACATTTATGAAAGTCAGATTTATTTGCGTATTATGGTTGTGAATAATAGTTGGGGATCTTAGTGAAAATAGATTGTTTAATCTTGAATCTGTATCTTCTCTTTTGCTAAAAGTTTGATTTTCTGTTTTTATGACAGAAAAAGAAGGCGGGATGCTACAAGCCATTAGATTACCCCATTATTAAATGTTTTCATTAAAAGAATGTACATTTCTTTTATTTCATGAATGGTTGCTCGATCACTTGGGTGATAGGCCAAGGTTTTATTTAAAATGGATTGAAGTTGTGTTATAAAATCTGAATTGTCAAATGAGGGGGAGACTTTTACATTATAAGGAGAATAAAAAGTCTGTTTCCATTGCTTCCAAATTGTTGGATTTATTTTAATCGTATTATTTGTTCTAACGTAGTTAGATATTTCTAGGTAAGTTTCAAGATAAGCCAATTCTTGATTGAACAAATAATAAAGGATTAACCCTAAGGCCCAAATATCGGCTTTTATATAGTCGATCTGGTCGGCATAAAAATATTCTGGAGCCGCTCGCTCTAGGGTGCAAAACCCTTCATTTGGACCCACACAATTCTTGATGCGACTATATTCAAAATCGATCAATCTAAGATCAATTTTTAAGCCCATTTTGACGAGAATATTTTCAAGTTTTAGATCAGCATGTGCAATTGCTTCTTGATGTAATATAGAGAGTTTTTCTATTAATTGTAGTCCAATCTCTAGCAAATGAGCTGGACTTAATGTTTTTTCCTCCAGAAGGCTTAATAAATCTTTTCCAAAGCAACTTTGAAGGGTTATAATTTTTTTATTATGAAAAGAAAGGTAACTTGTTTGTAAAGTAACATTTCTTTTTTGAAGAGTATGAATAATCGCTTTTTCGGTTTGTTGTTGTTTATAGGTAACAGGGCAAGGATTCGTAACACTTTTCCAAATAAATCGATAGCCTAAAGTAGGATTTTTCTTATCATAAACCGTGGCTCGACGAATCTTTTTTCCGTTTGTAGTCAAAAAACATTTATTAGATTTTACGATGAAATTATGAGGGTTTTCAAGCATGGTTTCGGGGCATCCAAAATGCTTTTTTATTTTAAATAAGTGTTGTCCTTGAGGAAGCTTTAATTCAGAATGGGTAAAAAAAATTTGCAACAACTGAATTTGCCTTGGATTAATTGGCCCATAAAGGTCATTATACAATTCTTGTTCGTTTGTTAATCTATCTGAAACAACTTTAGACACTTTGTCAAGGGTAGATTGTTTGTTTGAGGAGAGATTTTCTAGAACAATAGAGGGAGTACTTAATTTTTCGACATTTGAAGATAAAGGGGTTTGTGGCTTTACAGAATATAGTAGTTGATTACATTCCATTATAATTAATAAATTAAAAATAAATTTATAATATTTTACCACGATTAGTTATTATTTACTAGGTTAGGTTTATTAAATGAATTTCTATATAAATAAAAGTATTGTTGATGTCAGATCTCAACCTATCGAAAGACAAGAAATTTTTTTCGATCCCCATCAATCCACACAACTTCTTTATGGAGATAAAATAAAAATTCTCGCCAAAAAATCTTTGTGGGTCTTTGTCGAATGCGAAAATCAATATCTCTTTGAAAGAGATTGGAAAAAGTATAGAGGCTGGATAAAGACAAATACTTATTTAGAAAAGAATAATTATTATTATAATGGTATTGTAATACAGCCTTTTAAAAAGGATGATACTTTTTTCTCATTTGGCTCTAAACTAAAAGTGATAAAGATTGAGCCTGAATATGTGATTGTGCGTTTACTAAACGATGAAACCATTAAAATTAAAAGGGATTTTATCCAATTAAATAGTGATAACAAACTTTGTAGAGAAGAAATAGCAAAAAGAGCAAAACAATTTCTTGGATTTCCCTATCTTTGGGGTGGGAGAAGTTCTTATAGTAGTGATTTGCCATCAAGTGTCGATTGTTCAGGACTTATTCAATTACTTTATCATTCGTTTGGAATTAAAATGGCAAGAAATGCTCACGATCAATTTTTAGCAACCGTGCCCATTGAATATGAACAACTGCAAAAAGGAGATTTAATTTTTACATCTCCTCTAAATAAAAAGAGAATGGATCATGTAATGCTCTTTTTAGAAAATGATTTCCTCTTAGAATCTACTGCGAATCCCGGACTTGTTAGGACGGTTAGTGGCAAAGAAAAGTTAGGTACGCCTTTGCCTTTCATCAAAAATGGGCAAATCATTGGGCAAAAAAAAGTTTTTTTTACTAAATGCCCACATTTGTTGAGTTTATAAACGATTTATTGCCTGAGTCATAGTAATACGTTTCTCTGGTTTACATTCTAAAAGTTCTTTTAAAAGGGCATTGACATTTTCTATGTAAGCTTTTTCTTGGCGGGGAATTTTACGGCTTTTTGATGATACTAATGTAAAATTGTCTAACATAAAATTATTTGAAAAAGTTCTTTTTTCTTGGCTATTTAGATTTTTTAAAAGCACACCTTTCTTTTCATAATCTTCAATGATGTCTAAAGCATTTTGAAATAAATGGTTTTGTTTATCGGTAAAAAGGTAATAAAATATAATCCCTAAGCCCCATACATCTAAAGCTTCTTCACTTTTTTTATTGTCTAAAAAGACTTCAGGGGCATGGTAGCGAATATCATAATTAATGGATACATTACCTATTTTAACGATCCAATCATTCCCTTGCTTTTTGGCAAGAAAATGGGAAAGATTAATTCCTTGGCAGAAAATGTTTTTTTCGTGCAATGATTTTACAAGTTGCAAAATTTGCTTAAAAATCACATATTTTTGTGAAAAATTAAGTTGATCAATGACTTCAGTTAAAAAAATTCCTTTTTCCTGAATGTAATTACAGTTTTTTAAAGAATAAGAAACGAAAATAGGTAAAAAACAATCAGCCTTTAAGGTTTGATAAAAAAGCATTTCTTTATTTAAGACTTTTGTATTTTGAGGAAAAGAATGGTAAACAAAAAAGTTGTATTGGTGATAGGCTAAAAAATCAAATTGAATACATTTTTTTATTTTTTTTCCAAAAATTGTTTGTAACGCTAAAGTTGTGATTAAATAGCAGCAACGCCCTTGCGTGAAGTAGGTAAACTTCTCTCCATTCATTTTTTTGGGATATTTATTCAAATCATAGGAGAAAAGGGGAGGATTTTGCCTTAAATACAAAATAAACTCATTCTCTTCTTTTGTTATAATACCCTTGTCGATCTCTTGAAATACTTGATCAGTTTTACTTAACTGGTTTGCGTAATCTATGTTTTTTTGTTCTAATGTTTCTTCAAAAGGCTTTTCTGCTAAAACCGATTCTATGTCAAAATTCCACATGAAATCTTTTACGATCTCTCCATTTGAATCATACATTATGTCATTTTGAACGAGATGGGCGTTGGATCTATAAGTAGAGTTATCTACGCTTTGCCATAAAGAAAAAAAAGTCATAAATTAAAGCTCTTTTTACAATTATCGAAGACAGTATAGTGAATTAAGCTTTAATGAAGCAGCAATTTTATTTAATGTTTAATTGTAATTGTTTTATGCGATCACTAATTTCAAAAATAGTTGGTCGGTTAGTTTTATCTAATGTAAACATTTGTTTAACAAGCTCAGTAAATCCTGCGAAGAAAGGTTCATTTTTTTTATCTTCAACTTTAAAACTTATTGTGTTGACGTGAAAATGATGAATTGTCTCACAATATTTTTTTGTAAGTGGTTCAATTTCGTTTAATCTATTTGGAAAAAAGGGATAAATTTTTTGTTGCGCTAGCCTAAATAGATTAGTTTTGAAATTTCCTGTAAAGATTTCAAAAATAGTATAGGCCAAGGACCAAACATCTGAAGCCATACTGGCTCTTTCATCATAACTTATGGCGTTTGCTAAGTCAAAATAACGTATAGTCCCACACTGTCCACTTTTCTTGTCTGCTTGTGTGACAAATTCACCATCTATTAAATAAGTGGAAGTAAAGTTTGTCACAATATTATGAGGTTTTATATCTCGATGTACAAATCCATTTGCGTGCATTATCTTTATTAGGTCCACAATCTTGGTGATTAACTCAAGTTTGTTTTGCCAATGAAAAGCTCTAATTTTCTTTCTTTGAAGGTTAATAGATTTTCCCACCCTTTCAACAAATGTAATCAATTTTTTTGTAACAAGGGATTTTTGTATCTTTATTTTATCTTGTGGCCCAAAAAAAAATACTTGAGGTGTGACATATTTGTCATGAAAATTTTCGTAAAAAACTTTTTGATTAACCATCTGTTGGTAATGAAAGAAAAACTCTAAATTTTCTTTTACATAGATAACCGTCTTAAAGGTGGGTTTTAAAGGGGGAGTGTTTAATTGAAAAATGATCCCTTTTTTTAAAGTTTTATTGCCATGTATAACTTTTGGAGTTGAAACGATAAAAAACGAATGGTTAAAAAGAAAAAAACTATGGATGTTAAGCGCTTCATTTTTTAAATAAATCGTATTATCTAATAAAGAATTCACATTATTCGCAATGAACTGAATAGTTGTTTTATCGCGTTCGGTAAAAACTTGTTTTTCAATATCAGTTAATAGTCTAGTTAGCTGCCGTTGAACATTCATGATGAAATAAATAAAAAGTTTGTAAAATGGTGTTATATTTTTTAATTGCTTCTTCTATTGTAATTCTTTTTGAAAGGTCATATTTTAAAAATTCATGTAACAATTCTGTTAACTTAGAAAGCAATTCCAGTTCTTTATTAGTTTTTTGTTTAGGTTTTTGGATTAAAGTTATAAATTCCCCGTGTCTATAAATATTTTGGATGCAATCTATATTTTTTTGATCCAACTCTTTTTTAAGGATTTGGCTTTTATCCAATAAGGGGGTCCATCCATTAATAAAAGGATCATCCTTGGCATCAGAAAAAAGAAAATAAAGGATTAGGCCTAAAGACCACATATCGAGAGCTTTTAAATCGATTTCTTTTTTTAAAAAAAACTCAGGAGGTAAAAACGGAACAGATCCTACTTTTTCAACACAACTTTCTTTAGTTATTTCTGTTGCTAATTTTAAGTCAGAAAAATATACCTTTAAGAATTTTTTCTGGAAATGGATGAGGATTTTTTCGGGCCTTAGGTTTCGATGAGCAATATTGCTATTATGTAGAGTAGAGACCGATTCTAGAATTTGTTGGAAAACGGTAAGCTTTTGAACTAGATTTAACCGATCCTCTAAATCATATAAATCACCATCACAATTGCTTCTAACCACCCGGTCTTTATAGATTAAGCGATTAGAAGATTCTAGAGCGGTAGTAAAGGAAAGAAAATGAGTGGGGAGTAGGTTATATTTTTCTAAGTTATGAGTAATTGTTTTTTGCTTTGAAAGGGCTTCTAAAGATTGATATTTACCGACGGTATATAAGCAACAGAAAAAAGTAATGTTATTACCAAAAAAGCTCACATGTATAGCTTTTTTTACAACCTTATTTCTTTGAATGATTTTTTCAGAAATAACAATAACCGTTTGGTCTTTTATGTAAACCGTATAATCAAGTTTTGTTATTTTTTTTGAATATTTGATCCATTCTGTTGGCTTAGGTAATTTTAAAGAGATGAGTATATTAATGAACAACCTTTCTTTTTCTTTTAAAGCATTATTCATTATCTGCTGTGAAACGTTTTGCAGGTGGTCAATTTTTTCTATCTCTTTAAAGGCGTCTATAAGATTGGAATTTTGTGGATTAAGATTTACCATAAAACAAATACTTCACTTTTTTTAGACAAAGATAGTACCACGCAAGTATTTATCTATAAAGTACTTATTTTTGTTATGTTATACACTTCGCTGCTGAGCTATAAAGGCTGCGGCAATTGAAAAAGCATTAGCGACATTTAAAGAATTTTTTCGCCCTCTTAAAGGAATTTGCAATATTACATCCGCTTGATTTAAAACGTCCTGACTACAACCATATTCTTCATTACCGAGGACTAAAGTAAACGATTCTGGGAATAGATAATCATATAAGTTAACAGCTTGATCACTTGTTTCTAAAGCGATTATTGGTTTCGGTAGATGGGTCAAAAGTGTTCCTTGAGAGGCCTTTACCCATTTGTAAGTTTCCATTGAAGTGTTTTGCACTTGCTTGTTATCTACAAAAGGTGTGTCACTTGAAAAATGAATAGCGCCTAAGGCAAATGCTTCTACAGTTCGAATAATGCTTCCAACATTATGAGCTGAACGAATGTGATCTAGGTAAATAGCTATTGGCCATAAAGGTTGTGAGACCACTTTATCATTTTTTGAGATGACCGGTAATAAATTATGCTCAGCTAAAAACTGGCGGCTTAAATGCAAATGATAATGAAAGCGGTCAGAAATGAGTTTTAGATCAAAAATTAGGGGAGATAAAGAGAGCCAAGAAGCCCATTTGTTATAACGTTCTAACAACTCAGGGGCTTGCTTACTATAAATACATCTCAATAACTCAGCACATTTTTTATGTTTCCTTTCATCAGGAAACTGAGCAAATTTGCGCTGAGTTAATTCATGCATAAATCTATTTTTTAGGCTTCTTTGCTTTGAAGATACTCTTCATAATTGCCATCAAAAACTTTAATGGTACCATTTTCAAAGGCAATAATTTTAGTTGCTGCAGCTTCAATTAAACTTCTGTCGTGGCTAACAAAAACAGCTGTACCTTTATATTCATTTAAACCCCAACCAAGAGCGGAAACGGCTTCTAGGTCTAAGTGATTATTGGGTTCATCTAACAATAATATATTATGTTCAGATAGCATCATACCGGAGATAATGAGGCGCGCCGTTTCACCACCTGAAAGTGTTGCCACATTTTTAAAAGCGTCATCTCCACCGAACAATAATTTACCCATCGCGCTTCTAATTTCTTGATCGTAAATACCAGTTTTTCTCTCCCTCAACCAATCGAAGGCATTCATAGATGTCTTTTTATCGATGATTTCAGCATGATTTTGTGGGAAATAATTGATGATAGCTTGATGTCCAAGTTCAACTTTTCCAGTATCTGGCTCTAAAACTTTGGCAAGCATTTTTAATAAGGTGGTTTTACCGCAACCATTATTTCCAATAATCGCAATCTTATCGCCACGATGAACTTCTAAAGAAAAGTCTTTAATCACTTTTAAGTTATCATAGGATTTAGAAATATGTTCCGCTTTTATGACAATTTTCCCTGGTTGCTTTTCAGATGGAATAAATCGAATGTATGGGCGTTGGATATTACTCTTTTTTAGTTCTTGTGGTTGTAATTTTTCCATTTCACGCTTACGAGATTGCACTTGGCTAGCTCTAGTTCCAGCTCCAAATTTAGAGACAAACTCTTGCAATTGCGCAATCTTCTTTTCCTTAGATTTATTTTCCATCTCGGCTCTTTCCCGAACGGCCGTTTTGGCAGCTACCATGTCATCATAGTTGCCAGGATAAATAATAATCGTTTCATAATCGATGTCGGCTATGTGGGTTGTCACAGAGTTTAAAAAGTGTCTATCGTGACTAATCACAATCAAAGTGCCTTTAAAATCAAAAAGAAATTTCTCTAACCAACGAATGGATTCTAAGTCTAAGTGGTTGGTAGGTTCATCTAATAAAAGAGCTTGTGGATTACCAAACAGGGCTTGGCAAAGTAAAACGCGAAATTGAATATCGGTTGGCACCTCTTTCATCAAGCGATGGAAGTAATCGCTGTCAATACCCATACCGCTTAATAACATTTCGGCATCAGCTTCGGCAGAATACCCATCTTCTTCAGCAATAATCCCTTCCAGGTCGCCAAGACGCATGCCAACGGCATCGGTCATTTCTTGTTCATATAAAGCATCTCTTTCTTGCAAAGCATCCCAAAGTCTTTTATTTCCCATTAAAACCACATCTAGGACTTTCATTTCGCTATAAGCTTCGATGTTTTGTTTTAAGATACCGACTCGATCAGGTAAACTAACTGAACCACTTGTGGGCTCTTCCGCTCCAGTAATTATTTTTAAGAGGGTTGTTTTACCAGCGCCATTTGGACCTGTCAAACCAATGCGACCTTCGTTAAATGTAATTGTTACATCTTCAAAGAGGTTTTTTGTACCAAAGTTTTTTGAAATTTTATTTAGAGTAATCATGGGAAAAAATCTTTATCGTTTAAAAACAAATAATTTTATCGAGAAGGAGGAAATTGAGCAAGTATAAAGCCTAAAGATAAATTAAAATATTTTTTAATATTATTTAATAAGTAAGGTTAGATGGAAATTTATATTGATGTTTTATTTTGAAAAAATTAGATTATTACTAATTTTTTTTAAAAGGTAATTAAATGGTTTCTCTTATATCTAATCAATATAATAATAATCTACAACCCACTTTTGAAGTAGCTCTAGAAGCTGAAATTAAAAAAGCTTCTAATAATTCAGAGAGTCTAAAAATAGTTAAACGGCGTAAAAAAATTACATCGGAAAAAATTGAAAACATATTAAAGTTTCATTTCCCCAAAGAATTATTTTTTGAATTGGAAGAGTTATTTAAAAAAAAGAGAATTTTTACTTCTGCATTAAAAGAATTTCATGATGAGGTTTTTGTTATATGCTCAACAAATAATGTAGAATTAATCGATGAGCAGTTGAAACTATTAGACCCTATTAATAAACAAAAATTCCTTTTTAGTTTATGTCTTACAGAATTACTAATTTGTGGGGATGAGGGTAAATCCATAATTTTAGAAAAAGTTTTTTCTGAAATCAATACCCTTTGCTTATTAAAAGAATTTGCTGCTGTTTCCTATGAGTTAAAAACTTATTTCCTGTTTCTAATCTATTTGAAATGCTCCATTTGCAAAAATGTTGAATTAACTAAAACTATTTCTAAGCAACTTAATAATTTTGCTAATGATCTTTGTAGAGAAATTAAAACAACCCAAAACATGTCTAGAAAAAGAATGTCAGTAACAGCTTTTGAAAAAATGCTATTGTTGACAGCACGCTTTTCTATAGAGGAAGTTTATGATGTATGTTTTGATTTACTTCTTAGTTTAAATGAAAAGGATTTATTAAAACATTTACTTGCACTTCCAAATTCAATTGATGAAAGCTATTTTATAAATTTAAAAAATAACATTTTAAATAATCAAAACTTCATAATTCCGAAAGATGAATTTAAAAAATATTTGTCTTTTACGTTTGATCAAGAGACTAGTTTCATAAATAAAGATAAATATTTGATTCATCTGCAAACATTAAATGAAAAAGAAGAACTAAGAAGAATAAAGGTTTTGTTTTCATGCGAAGATAATTTTAAAGCTCAAGAGCTATTAGAAAATCCATTAATGTATTTTTTATCTTCAACTATTCAAGATAAGTATCCTATATGTGAGGATGCAAAAGAAATTATTAGATTATGTTTAGAATTTGATTATCGGTTCACTGAGGCAAAATTAATTGAATCTTTTGATCTGTGGCAGTTAAAAGTTGAAGATGAAGCTACAAATTGGGAAAAATGGTTTGAATTTTTAAAAAATGTTTTGGATTTCTTAGAACGTTTTCCAACACACAAAGAAAATGAATTTCAGATTAATCCGGCAAAATTGATAGTGGCATCTGTCATTCAACAAAAATTGCTTTTTTTAGAAACTATTTCACAGTTTAATTCAAAACAAGTAAACAGTTTTGGAAAATATGGACAAGCGGAACAAATACTTATAAGATTTTTAGATGTGTATTTATTAGCGCAACTCCACCAACTTGAAAATTTAGCTAGTACAACAATTTCCGCTATCATTCATTTTTTAAATCAATTTACAGGGCAAAAATCCAAAGAGCAATTTTTACGATATGCTTTATATTTAAGTTGTAAAGATAATGCTTTTCGCGTGCAAACGGCCATTTTAGATTATCTAGTTAGAAACGATTATATGAAAGAATTTTTAAAAATCGTTAAAGGGACAAGAATCAATAACCATGATTTTTATAATTATGTTAAATGTTTAAACGGTGTAGATCTTGGACAAATTACCGATATTAAGGATGTTAAAAGAACTTTTTCAGCTGATTTAATTCCTTTTTCAACCATCCGTTTAGAAAATTGTACTATTGATAAGAAAAAGGGCATAACGATTTTAGAGGCTATAAAAAATGTTTATACAAGTCTTAGACCTGATAACCACAATTTAAGGGAATCTCCTACACAAAAAATTGGAGCTGGTAATTCAAATATTAGACCAGCTTTTAAACACCTAATTTTAAAAAAGGTGAAGTTACCTGAAGGCTTTGTAAAAAGTTTAACAGAAACGTTAAAGCTCCCAACATCCAAGATTGAAGTGTTAAATTTTGATGAGACCAAATTAACAACAGAAGAGATTAAATTTATATTCGAAGTTCTTGAACATAGTCAAACTTTGATGTTGCTAAAATTAACAAAAAATGTCTTAAATGCTCCATTGCTTGGCAGTTTAAACTCTTCCTTAATGACCAATAAAACGTTAAAGTTTATTTCTTTACAAAAAGCAAATTTAGACGATGACTTTATTGAAAAATTATTTGGTTCTCTTGTCAACTGTAACTCTGCTTTAGAATATATTGATCTTAGCCATAATAAAATAAAAACTATAGACCGTTTGTTGCTACGTCTTGTGAATGTTTTACCCAATTTACAAGTGTTGGATGTTAGTTATAATCAAATAGCTACCGATCAAATATTAAGTTTTGCAAATGGTGTTGCCATTCAACGCGATTTCAAGTTAGTCTTTACAGGTAATAAAGTCGATCAAACAGCTTTAAAAAACAGTTCATTTACTTATCTAGAAAGCGATGCCTTAGTAAAAGAAAAAGAATTGGTAACAAGCTACCTTTCCGGTGGAATTGAGTCTGGAGTTGAGACTGTAAAAGAAGTGCTTACTTCCGGTGCAGCAATACAAGCGTATAAAACATCTGCAATGATCATTCTTATGGTTCTTTTTATTCTTAAGCCAACACCAGTTGCATAAATTATTAATTTAAAAAATAAAGTCGAAAAATGAACAAAATCATACCCAAACACAATCTCTTTGATCATAATTATTCTGCTTTTATCGAAGGGAAAATGACAGAAGAGCAATTTAAGACCACTTGTGTAAAAACAGTGCAAGCTTTTCGCAGCTTTTTAAAACTCACATACAAATTAGTCTACACTTCGTACGAAGAGAGAGACCAATTAGTTTATTATGATTTTAACAAGGATAACTATACGTTAATTAAGAAAACGTTTTGGAGTCGCTTGGGGATTAAAATTACCATAATATTTAAATCTATTTTTAATTCCGAGACGGCAGTTAATTATTCGGTCAAGAAATTACAGGAAATTCTGGTCCAATTTTTAAATATCGACAATTGCAATGAGGGCTTAAATTTCGATCATGTTTATCATGTACCCTTTAGTTGCATTGACCGTTCTCACGTTTACTATAGAGCTTTAGTGGGCTACACTAAGGAAGATAAAATTACCTTAAGTGAAGAAAATAAACGATTATTAGATCATCTCAGGGGTGATGTAGATAATTGTCTTACAGAAATAAGGAAAATGGAAAGTTTTTTATACAACCATGACAGAAAATCTGAAATTACACAAAAAATTTTTGCAAAAATTAAAGCTTATAAAGATTTAGAAACCGCTACGCGAGATGAGTTTAATAATAGCTCAGAAAAAAAATGGATGGATGAGCAATGGCCTGCCCTTACTGCAATGCGTAAAGAAGAACCTAAAAAAATAGTCGAGCCAGTTTTGACAGGAAAATTTACATTGATTTGTGGGGGAACTACCATCGAAATCACACGTGATCCGGTCACTGGTCAAAAAATATGGAAACAAATATGAATCGTGTAATTAACCAAAATTTTTCTAATCAAATTTATCATTGCCAAACGGAAGAAGGAGTTCGTTCTATATGCGCAAAAGTTGATGAACTATGTCAAGCCGTTTTTGATATCCACCAAAAGTATAAAGATGGATCTATTCTTTATTATAAAATAGAGGATGAAGCAGAGCAGGCTAAGGTAGTTCATAGACACCTGATGGTTCGCCTTGGCACCATGCTTTTTAAATACAATACAGCCACAATGCAAAAAGATAGTTTTGTTTCAGCTGTTAGTAGAATCTTTGGCTTTTCGCAAAATAAAAGACATGGAGTGGGTGAAAAAAAACTTCTAGAAGTAACTGTTAAAGATTTAACTACATTTTTAAATACCAGTCGTGCAAATCAACAAGTTTGGTTAGATAACGAAGCCACAAACAGAATATATATTGAAAGCTTAAACAAAGCCAGAAAGGTTGTTAAAATTATAGATGATTGGCGTATTTTACATAGCGAATTTTTGCCAACTGAACTTAAAAAACAAATAGAAAATTTTTGTGCAAAGGCTTTTTTAATAAAATCGCAAGGAGTGTTTAATTGTTTTAAACCTGTTAAAGATCGCATAAAACAAGATCATTTGGACGTTTTGAAGTTGGAGATTATTGAAAAGCAAAGACAAAATATAGATGTGAATGGATTGGGTTGGAATTGTACATTTAATGGTGAAATGTTTAAGGGCACGGCACTTCATTATGCCATCATGTTACCACCAGAATCGATGTATATTGAGCTAATTGAATACATAGTGGAACACGGGGGAAATCCTCTTTTAAAAGATGAAAAAGGAAAAACAGTTTTAGATTATTTTGAAGAAGAAAAAATTTTTCATTTAGAAATTTATAAGTTTTTACAAAGGGTAAAGGCTGACATATTAGAATTTAATGCATTAGTCGAAAGCAATCAAATTAATGCTTTAAATCATGAGGGAACATCCCTTTTACATCGGGCGGTAAGGGATCATAAAATTTATCTTATAAAAAAAATTATTGTTTTAAATAGCGCTGATGTAAATGTAAAAGATACAACAGGAGCTACCCCTTTGCATTACGCCTGTCAATTTTTTCATGAATCCATCCTGTTACTTTTTTCAAAATTTAAAAGCAAATTTGATATAAATATACCAGATAATAATGGCATTCAGTCGTTACAAATTTATATTGAAGAAGCGTTTAAACGCTATAAGGCAAACGATAAAGATTTAGAAAAATTATTAAAGATTAAATTTGAAATGCTTTTTGATATAGAAAACTAACTGGAATGAGTAGCTAAATTAAATTTTTTTAGTTTAGCTAAAAAAATATAGAATACAAAATGAACAAAATCATACCAAAACACAATCTCTTTGATCATAATTATTCAGCTTTTATCGAAGGGAAAATGACAGAAGAGCAATTTAAGACCACTTGTGTAAAAACAGTGCAAAACTTTCGCAGCTTTTTAAAACTCACATACAACTTAGTCTACACCTCCAACGAAGAGAGAGACCAATTAGTTTATTATGATTTCAACAAGAATAACTACACGTTAATGAAGAAAACGTTTTGGAATCGCTTGCGGATTAAAATTACCATAATATTTAAATCTATTTTTAATTCTGAGACGGCAGTTAAGTATTCCGCCAAGAAATTACAGGAAATTCTGGTGCAATTTTTAAATATCGACAACTGCAATGAAGGTTTAAATTTCGATCATGTTTATCACGTACCCTTTAGTTGCATTGACCGTTCTCATGTTTACTATAGAGCTTTAGTGGGCTACACTAAGGAAGATAAAATTACCTTAAGTGAAGAAAATAAATTATTATTAGATCATCTAAGAGGAGATGTGGATGATTGTTATGATCAAATAAGCGATATGGAAGACTTTTTATATGATGAAGATAAGGATTCTGAAATTACCAAAAAAATTTTTGCAAAAATTAAAGCTTATAAAGATTTAGAAACCGCTACGCGAGATGAGTTCAATAATAGCTCAGAAAAAAAATGGATGGATGAGCAATGGCCTGCCCTTAATGCAATGCGTAGAGAAGAACCTAAAAAAATAGTCGAACCGGTTTTAACAGGAAAATTTACATTGATTTGTGGGGGAACTACCATCGAAATCACTCGTGATCCAGCCACTGGTCAAAAAGTATGGAAACGAATATGAATCTCGTAAACAAAATTCTTAAAGTTCCATCATATTCTAATTTATTAATAATTTTAATTTAAGTTTATTAATTAATCTTAGTAAAAATTTTTTAACTATTTCTTATTTAGTACTCATTGTAGAATTATTAGCTAAATTCCGAAGCTATTTCGAATTTACAAATAAAGTAAACGTTAACCTGAACCTTAACATTTACAACAATTGAATGGCAAAAAATTGGCTCAGGTTAGAAAAAAGTTTAAGTTATTAAAAAAGGTTAAATGAGTATGGAAATAGACCCATATGCCAATGTTTACGCTGAATGTATTGATCCAAACGAAGCTTTGTCAGTTTGTCAAGAGGTAAAAAAATTATCTTTAGCCATTCAAGAAATTAATCGTCGCTTTATCGATAAAAGCATTGTTTCTTACAAAATTGATGATGAGAAAGACATAGCAACGATAGAACGTAGAAGTGTTTTTTATAGAGCTTCCATCGTTCTTCTTGATCCAATAACGCTTAAAAAAATGGCCAAAAAAAGATTTCTTTCTTTAGTGAGAAGAGTTTTGGATGTTAAACAAAGAAAAAAATTTAGCCAAGAAGATAAGACACAACTTCTAATAAATGCGCAACACTTCCCGAATTTTTATCGATTTGGTATTCAAAATCCCGAATTTTGGAATAGTAGTGTAACAAGATCAGAATATGAAAGCGCGAAGCTTGAAGTAGATAAAGCGATTGAAGTTTTAAAGCAGTGGAAGCTTATCTACGCCACCTTTTTGCCACAAACTATCATAATTGCAATCGATACTTGTCTAAACAAAATTCATGATATCCAAGAAGTAGAGCCTGGTACTTTATATAAATTACTCAATGAAGATTACTTAAAACATATTAAACAAGAATTACATGAAATTTTAGAAGAAAACTCTGTGCAAGATTTAAAATGGGATTGCACTTTTCGGGAAGAAACTTTTAAAGGGACAGCGCTACATTACGTCATTTTAAGCAATCCCGAATCAATATCGTTGGATTATGTAAAATATCTAATTGATTTAGGAGCTAATCCTAAAGATAAAGATGAAAATGGTAACTCCGTTTTTTCCTACTATGAAAAGGGATTGATAAAAGGGGAAGTGTATGATCACCTAAAACGAGTAAAGGAAGAGTTTTTACTGATTGAGAAATGTCAAAATATAAACGATCTTGTAAAAGCTGGAAATAGTTGGCTTCATCAAGCAGTATTAGAAAATAAACCATACCTTGTAAGATATCTCCTTAAGTTAAACGCTGATAGCAATGTAAGGAATGTAGATGGCAACACTCCGTTGCATTTAGCTTGTTTAAAAGGAAATAAAGAAATGATGAGTTTACTGAAGAGTTTTAAAGATTTAGATAAATTTCCTCTCAATCACAGTAATTTAACTCCTTTAGATCTATTTGTAGCTCATGAAATGGAAGGTGTCGATTTAGGCAATAAAGATAATTTTGCGGAAATACTCGCACAAAAATTTCATCGACTAATGCAATAAGTAAAAAAAAACTAATCTCATTGTATTTATAGATGAGATTAGTGTTGTTTACTTAGCTCTAGGATGTGTTTCATCATACACTTTTTTCTTTAAGCGGGTTGAAACTTGAGTGTAAATGGTGGTAGTGGTTAACGATTGATGACCCAATAACACTTGAATTGTTTTTAAATCCATTCCATTTTCAAGCCAATGGGTAGCTATTGTGTGTCTTATGGTATGGGGTGTAACTTTTCCAGCAAGGCCACTCATTTTTAAAAACTTGTCAAAATTGCGGTCTACAGAACGTGTTGTAATTCTTTTGCCATGTTTATTTAAAAAAATAGCGGAATGATCAACTTCAGCTGCATGTTCATCTGTATCGAGGTGCCTTTCTGGGTGATTTAAATAGCTAATAATCCAATCTGCTGCATTTTTAGTTATAGGTACAATTCGTTCTTTCTTCCCTTTCCCACGTATTTTTAAAAGCAAACTGTCATCATCAAAATCAGAGCGATTTAGACCTACTAGCTCACTAACTCTTAAACCTGAACTATAAAATAATTCCATAATTACTCGATCGCGAAACCCTAAAATGGAGGTTGTGTCGGGTTGAGAAAAAAGAACTTGGATTTCTTCAATCGTCATTGAATAGGGTATTTTTTTCTCAATTTTTGGAGTTTCTAATTCTTCTGTGGGGTTATGGGTAAGTAAATTTTGACTACAAGCAAACTTAAAAAAAGTTCTAATAGAAGATAAATGTCTAACTATAGTCTTTTTGTTTTTTTGAGATTGATTTAAGTAGGCTAAATACCCTCTGATATGGATTCTTTCTATTTTTTTTAAATCAAGCGATGTTTTATCAGGCTCTGGCAAATACATACAAGAGGTATAATCAATCTTTCTTTCAAATAAAGTGTCTTTTGGAAATAACTGCGTTTCGAGATATGTTTTAAAAGAATTTAAATCTATCGTATAATTTCTTAATGTATGTTCAGATGCATTTTTGGCAATTTTAAGGTATTGCAAAAATTGATAGGCCGCTTGTTTAAACATTTTGTCAATAGTTGTTATTTGTTTTTAGGAAAAGGAAAGCTAAGTAAATCATCGGCTACAAATGTATTTGGAAATATTTCCTTTGCTTCTAATTCAAAGGGTTTTAGATTTAAATATCTAGCAGAAAAATGGGTTAGAACTAATTGTTCAGCATTGGCTTCCTTGGCAATTTGTGCGGCTTGTTTAGCTGTAAGGTGAAAATGTTTATAAGCAAGCTCTTTTTCTTCTTCTAAATAAGTGCTTTCACAGAGTAACATACGGGCGTTTTTTGCAAGCTTTATAGCATTTTCACAATACCTTGTATCAATAACCACAGAAATAACATCACCTGGTCGAATTTTGCTTACATCATCGAGTTTAATCATATTTCCATCTATTTCTAAAGTGCCATTTTGTTCTAATTCTTTCACTTTAGGACCCTGGATTTTAAATTCTTTCAGTTTATCTTTATCAAATTTACGTGTGGAACTTTCTGTAATTCTCCAGCCAATGTTTTCAATGCTATGATTTAGATAGGCTGCTTCTATAGTAAATTTATCATCAATATGGACAATACCTTCTTCGTGAACTGGATGCTCTACAACGTGAATATTTTCATGGTAAATGGTACCAAAGCGAAGTCTATCAAAATATTTTTTGCCGCTTGCTGGGTAATAGCAGTGAATGGGATGAGTTACTTTATCGAGATTTAAACGCATTAACATGGATGGCAAACCAAGGCAATGGTCTCCATGAAAATGAGAAATAAAAATACGATTGACGACAGGGGGAGCGACACCTGCAAAGATGAATTGTCTTTGCGTCCCTTCACCTGGATCAAAAAGGAAACCTTCTTCGTTCCATCTAAATAAATATGCACCGTGATTGCGAAGACGAGTTGGTTGTTGGCTAGAACAACCTAATATAATAAGATCGCGAACTGTCATGTCAAAAGTACCTTATGAAAATGAGCGTTGTGAAAAATAGGGGAGACGACCAAGAATTAAACCAATTAATGCACCCGATAGATGAGCTGCATTGGCAATAGCTGGCGCTATGCTAATATTATGCGTAATTTCTAAAACAAAAGATGTAAGTTGTAAGGCAAAAATGCCTAATATAAAAATCATAATAAAGTCGAATGAACTTTTTTGAAACTGATATCCTTCCCAAGTAGCTATTCTTTGCCTCATCCAAACAAACGTCACCATAGCACAAAGAACGCCTGAAAATCCTAAGAAATTTGGGCCGGCCATTAAATATTCTACAAGATTTGTAAAAATACCTGTTACCAAAATGAAGAGAAGTGTTTTAAAAGAGCCAATTTTATCTTCTATTTGCTTACCAATGAAAGCCAATAACAACATATTAAATAATAAATGAAACACATCATAATGAAGAATGGCAGGGGTAAATAATCGCCAAATTTCCCCCTCTTTAATTTTTTCAAACATCGGTTCTGAAAAACTGACAGGATTTCCTTTAAAATATTCAAGAGCCTTTAGGTAAAGTCCTTTCCAATAAGTAGTTTGCAGAATTTGTTCATATTCAGCTTTTGCATCAGCTGACATATTTTGAGGAGCTTCTAAAGGAGCTTCCCCATGATTTTGAACAAATTGATCGACGAGTTGGTAAGCTTTTGGATAATCAAACATTAAATTTTTTTGAATATCAGGAGACACTAATGGCAATAATGGAATGTTTTTGGGATATTCTTTAAGGTAAGGGGGTGAGGTAAAGTAAGAGTACCCTAACACTAAAGAACAAAGAATAATAAAATACAAAGTCACCTTACCCATTGGTTTTTCGATACTTTTTTGGGGAGGAACCTTTATATTTCTTAAAATGTCTTCCTTTGTTTTTATTTTAACATTGTCATTTGCATGAATAAAAAGGGGATTTTGAGGATTGGCTTGAAATTCTTGAGCGATTTGTAAGGCATCATTCATTTGGTCTTCATCGATGACCCACACATTGCATGAAAAATCTCCGTAATTCGCACTACCCCAATCTGTATCTTTTACAGCATCAACTCTATTTTCAATTCCTTTACTTTTTAAGTAATTGGAAAGTATCATCGCTTGTTGTTGATTGGCAAGTGTGCAAATTAAACGCATTATTCAATCCCTAAATGATGTATTTTTTGTAATACTTTAGAAGTTGACAGACCATCTATTTTTTCTACAATATAAAGCTTACCGCCATGTTTTTTTACAACTTCAGATTCAATGCAATTATTGCCATATTCTGATCCATTAACATGAACATTGGGTCTTATTATTTCCAATAGCTCAATGGGATTTGTCTCATCAAACCAGGTTACATAAGAAACAAATTCTAATGCTGCCATCATTTGTAAACGATATTCTAAAGGAATAATTGGTCTAGAATGGCTTTTATATTGTTGTATGGAGCGATCACTATTTAAAGCAACCATTAAAACATCAGCAGTTTTAGATGCTTCGTAAATGATGTGCAAATGTCCTGCATGCATTAAGTCAAAAGAGCCATTTAAAGTGGCAATTGTTTTGCCACTTTGTTTGATTTCTTCTACTTTTTCTGGTAGTTGTTCCGGTTTTACAAGCTTTGCTTGATAAGCAGTCGTCCATGGCATAACGTTGAAATCCTCATAATTGAAACGCTATATTGAAGACTTCATCATAATGTTCAACGAAATGAATTGTTAGTCCTTTTTTTATATAATCAGGCAATTCTTCATATTCTCTAGCATTTTCTTTTGGAAAAATTAAGGTTGTCAAACCAGATCGTCTAGCGGCCACAACTTTTTCTTTTACTCCGCCGATTGGTAAAATTCTACCGGTTAATGTTATTTCTCCAGTCATTCCTAAGTTATTTACAACAGGAACGTTCAATAAAAGAGATAGCAAAGCTGTTACCATAGTAATTCCAGCAGATGGACCATCCTTTGGAGTAGCTCCTTCTGGAATATGAATATGAACTTGTGTTTTTTCAAAAAAAGTATGATTGGGCGCATACTTATTAATTGCGCTATGCAAATAACTCCAAGCGATTTCAGATGATTCTTTCATAACTTGGCCAGCTTGCCCGGTCAGTTTCATCTCAGTTTTTTCTGACGCGACTTTAACTGTTTCTATATAAAGGGTGGCCCCTCCCATGGAAGTCCAAGCAAGGCCTGTGCAAACACCAACCGGCGTGACTTCATAAAAACGATCACTTGTAAATTTGGGTCTTCCTAAATATTCGATTAGATTCTCAGGAGTGATGCGATGTTTTTTGCTTTTCTTTTCTTCTTTCGAATCTTCTTGTTCCCGAACAATTTTTAAAGTCAATTTTCGCAAAATTTTCTTAATATTATTTTCTAAAGAGCGAACACCAGCTTCTCTTGCATACCCGTTAATAATGGCCCTTATTGCATCTGTTGTGAATTCAACATCTTTAAATTTAAGACCATTAACTTTGCGATTTTTAGGAATTAAATATTTTTTGGCTATTTCGATCTTTTCTTGCATAACATAGCCAGAAAGACGCAAAATTTCCATACGATCTTTCAATGGCTCTGGGATAGAATCGAGCACATTAGCTGTGACGATAAATAAAATGTTGGAAAGATCAGTTCGGACATCTAAGTAATGATCTAAAAATTCTTTATTTTGTTCTGGATCTAATACCTCTAAAAGAGCTGATGCAGGGTCCCCTTGGTAGCTATTACCCATCTTATCCACTTCATCGAGCATGATGACAGGATTCATCGTTTGGCAAGCTTTCAAAGCCTGTATAAGTTTGCCGGGCATCGCCCCAATATAGGTACGACGGTGTCCTTTTATCTCTGCTTCATCTCTCATGCCACCGACAGAAAAGCGGTAAAATTTACGATTTAAAGCTCTTGCAACACTTTTTCCAATACTTGTTTTACCAACTCCTGGCGGTCCTACTAAACAAACAATACTTCCCTTTATTCCGTTTGACAGTTTACCAACACTTATAAATTCTAAAATTCTTTCCTTAATATCTTCTAAGCCATAGTGATCTTCAGATAAAATTTCTTCAGCTTCTCTTAAATTGTCATGTTCTTTGCTAAATATTCCCCATGGAATGATCGTTAACCAATCTAAATAACCTCGACTTACCGCATATTCGGCAGATTGTGGTTCAAGAACACTAAGTTTTTCCATTTCATCTTTTATGACTTTTAAGACATCCGAGGGGATTGTTCTTTCTTTGAGGCGAATTTCAAACTTATCTTTGTCAATAGACTTATCATCACGCTCAAGTCCTAGTTCTTTTTTGATCGTCTTTAATTGCTCGCGTAAAAAGAAATCTTTTTGACTCTTCGATATCGTCGCTTCGATTTTTTGATTAATATTATTTTGTAAAATACTTAAATCGAGCTCTTTTTTTAACAAAATTAAAGCTTTGTCAATTCTTTGATGAATATCAAAAGTCTCTAAAACATCTTGTAACTCATCTCTTGAGGCTGTAGTTAATGCTACAGCAAAATCGGCTAATTTTCCAGGTTCTGTAAAATCAGAATGCCCTAAAAATATTTGAAGTTCTTCCTTAAAGAGGGGGTTTAACTTTAACAACTCTTTAATGGTTGAAATGATACTAATAGAATAGGCTTTTAACTCATCGGTAATAACGTTTGGATCATCGTGGTAAGAAACTGTACCGGTTAACATTTTTTTCTCTAAGGTACAGTCAACTAAACGAATCCTTTTTTCCATATTCAATATAGCTTGCGCACCACCGTGTTCCATTGGGATAATGCGAAGCAGTCTTGCCACCACACCTACAGTATGGATATCGTTAGGTTTGATTTTATAAATATTTTGCATTTCATTTTTGGTTAAAAATAGAGCAATGCTTTTGTTTTCCGATTTGGCAATGATTTTTAATTGGTCGTAATACGGACCCGGTTCTATAATTAAGGGGGATGCCATTCCTGGAAAAAAAGGTCTTCTTGTTAGCGGGAAAATAGGGAGTTCTGTAGGGTAGGAACCACCCTTTTTCATAGATTGCTGCGCTTCAAGAGAGTGAATAACTGCATTTTCTATCTCCAAATCAAAGGAGCTTTCATCATTTGACTGATTCAATGGAGGCCTCAATTTTTATAGATTTAACTTAAATTTAAACTTAGGTGAATTTTAATGTTAAGAGTAGACAATTACATTTGTAATCTATAAGCTTAACTCTTCTCTTTATACATTTCAACGTTTTCAGTGAAAGGAATTAGAAGCAAAATACGTTATGCCTTTAATTAATGCTTTATTAATCGAAACTTCAACAGAAAGAGCCGCCTTTGCCCTGCTACAAAATGGGCATATTGTCGTACATAAAGAGCTTGAATTTGGGTATAGAAGCTCTGAGTTGCTCTTACCAACTATTCATGAAGAAATAGCAAATCTTGGATTTAGTTTGCAAAACCTAAACTTTATCGGAGTGGGTAATGGACCAGGTTCATATACTGGACTTCGAGTGGGCGTGATTGTTGCAAAAAGTTTAAGCTTTGCCCTAAAAAAACCACTAATTACCCTATCTTCTTTACAATGTTTTGTCCCTCGTACAAGTGGAAATTTTATATGTGCCTTGGATGCAAAAATAGGGGGGATCTACATGATGCAGGGGAGAAAAAGCAGTGAGGGTGATATTTCTTATATCAGTGAACCCTCTCTTGTTCCGTTAGAAGAATTTGCCCAACATTTATCTGATTCAACAACCTTGGTTGGACCACATTTAGAACCTATCTTGTTAAAGCTTAAAAAACAAGGCATTAACAACGCAAATATTCAGGTTGAAGAAACAGGGCCTTGCATTGATGCAATGTATCGACAAATGGTTGTGAAATGGCAGAATAAAGAATATAGAAATGATAATCGTTTGGATATTAATTACTTAAGAAAAACTCAAGCTGAGATTGAAAAGGAAAAACAGTAATATAGACTAGAATTTAGGTTTCTCACTTGATTAATATCCAAGAGCTATTGTACTATTATTGCATTAGTATTATTATAGATTTTGAATAACGCTTAGCTTAACAAAACAGTTATTCAAGGATTAAAGTTAATAAATAAAATTAAAAATTTAAAAATTAGGATTTGAGTTAAATGACACTAGTAAAAGTTCGTATAGGAGAGCCAATCGATAAAGCCCTTCGCGCTCTTAAAAAAAGACTAGATAAAGAAGGGGTAATGAAATCTGTTAAAGCCCATCGTTTTTACTCAAAACCCTCTATTAAAAAGAGAGCAAAATCTAAAGCTGCTTTAAAATATAAACGTCAGCGCTAGTCTTAAGACAATATCAATTTTTGTCCGATTTGCTTTAGATGATAAATTTCTAAATTTAAGCAACTTAATGAAAATTTAAGTTGCTTCTTAAGAGTTTTCTTAAGTATTATTCAAGCAAATTCATTCTTTAAAAGTCTTTATTTTAGAAGTATACTTATGACTGATGATTACTACGACATTCTAGGAATTTCCAAAACAGCCTCTGCTGATGAAATTAAAAAAGCCTATCGTAAAATGGCTATCAAATATCATCCAGATAAAAATCCGGGCGATTCAGAAGCTGAAAAAAAATTTAAAGAAATTTCAGAAGCTTATGAAGTTTTAAGTGATGATAGAAAAAGACAAATCTATGATCGGCATGGTAAAGAAGGATTAGGCGGTGCCGCTGGTGGAATGCACGGTGGTGGATTTTCCTCTATGGAAGAAGCCTTGCGTACATTTATGGGCGCTTTTGGAGGTATGGGAGGAGAATCTATATTTGAATCCTATTTTGGTGGGGACTTTGGTGGTAAATCGCAACGAATGGCACGTCAGCAAGGAGCTAGCAAAAGGGTAAATATTAATGTTACTTTTGAAGAAGCAGCTAAAGGTGTTGATAAAGAGCTTGCCATTAATAATTATGTGACTTGTAATGTTTGCCAAGGCAAAGGCGCGGCATCATCCCAAGCTATAAAAAAATGTAATCGTTGCAATGGGGCCGGCCAAGTTTATGAGCAAAGAGGCTTTTTTAGCATGTCAATGCCTTGTCCACAATGTGAAGGGGAAGGACAAATTATCACAGATCCTTGCAAAAACTGTCGTGGTGAAGGTGTTGTTAAAGAAAAGCAACGTGTAAAAGTGCATATCCCAGCAGGCGTAGACACTGGCATGCGTTTAAAAATGAATGGCTATGGAGATGCTGGACAAAATGGCGGACCTCCAGGCGATTTATATGTATTTATCAATGTACAACCACATGAGATTTTTGAAAGAGAAGGGAATGACCTTTTGTTAGATCTTCCGATTAGCTTTACAGAAGCCGCTCTTGGTTGTAAAAAAGAAGTTCCAGCCTTATTATCCCATGTTTGTCGCATTTCGATTCCTGAAGGCACGCAAAATGGCAAAATTTTCCGCGTGAAAGGGGAAGGTTTTCCAAACGTTCATGGTCAAGGAAAAGGCGATTTGTTGATTCGAGTATTTGTGGAAACTCCCACTAAATTATCAGAAAAGCAAAAGCAATTGTTACGTGAGTTTGCAAGCACTGAAGATCCTAACAATCAGCCACAAAAAAAAGGTTTTTTAGATAAAATAAAAAATATTTTTATTTAGTGTTGCTATACATAAAAATAAAAAATTTTTTTCTTAAAACAGCAAAAATATCGTTTTTTTAGCTTGTATTTGCTAATCACGTCAAATGAAAGACTTTTTGCTGTTTTATATTGTTTTTTCCCATTTAATAGTTGTCTATTACATTTATACTTAATCCTATTCCCATTATTAAATTCCGTGATTTTAAAATAATCTGCCATTTATTTTGTAAGTGTTTTAAAGAATTTGCAAGCAGTTACGTATTTAAAAAATAAATTGAGTACCAATAATTGCACTTTTGTACCAAAAGTTATCTCTATTGAGAAAACGGAAAATAAAATACAAGTCTAACTCTGCTTTTTTAGAAAGGGCCATTCTTAATTGGAAGGGGCAAATGCGATTCTGAGAAATGCGCTGATCTGAAGCATTGTAAAATAATTCATTGTAAATACTAAATGATTTTAGAAGAGAGTTGTTTTTTAATGGTATAGTTAACATAGTTCTTTGACGCCAACGATAGATAGGTACTGATTCCGTTTTAAAATATCGTATTTCTAAACGATTTCGAGTAACGATCAAAGGTCCACACGATAAAGGAAAAGTCGGATTAAATTCTAATTCAAAGCGATGTTGCCAACGCCATTTTGAGTTTTCTAGAATTGGACGTCCATTTAGATAGGCATAATGTAATTCTAGAGATAAATTTTTTGAAGTTTGCCATATGAATTGTTCATTCAATTGATAAGCACGAATTCTTTTAAAATGATTTTTTGAATCTATTTTTATATAAGTAGCAATGGCAAATGTATTATTATCCCACATTCTCCAAAAAAATCTTTGCCAATATTCAGAATAACAATCATTACACTGTAAATTGCTAACATTAAAGAGTTTTAAAATTATAAAAGTTATGATTATTTTTTTTATCATACAACTTCTACACTCATTTAAAACATAACAGCTATGGTTATCAGAAAGATTAGTATTTAAAAGAGGACTTTATCACTAACTTTTGCTTGATGGGCAATAGATAGATTCAATTTCATGCTATATTTTGCTAAAATATCTTCTACGACGTTTTTGGCAACGTCAGGGGTATTACATTCACTTGATAAATGCGCTAAAAACACTTGTTTTAATCCATCGTGAGCTACATCGGCTAATAATTTGCCACAATCTTCATTTGACAAATGTCCTGTGCGACTTAATACTCGTTGTTTATAGACCATCGGCCTTGAGCAGGCATGAACCATAGAGGGTTGATGATTGGCTTCGACATACAAATAATCACAATGCTGCAGGTGGTTGCGTACAAGGGTAGATATAAAGCCAACATCTGCACAAAATCCAACTTTCAGCTGATCTAATCGTAGGATAAACCCTACTGGATCCAATGTGTCATGTTGTATGCTAAAAGGGTGAATATGTAAGTCTCTAAACTCAAAAGGCTCTCCAGTTGAAAATATTTTGAATTTAGGGCATTCTTGTAAAAAATCAACAATTCCTTTTGCCGTTTCAGCGTTAGCAAATATAGGAATATTATACTTAAAGGCTAACACTTTAAGTCCTGTAATATGATCACTGTGCTCGTGTGTAATTAAAATAGCATCTATATCTTCTATGGCAACTCCAATTTCTGCTAATTTTAGGCAGATTGCTTTTGCACTCATGCCAGCGTCAATTAAGATTTTAGCTTGGGGCGAGCCGAAGTAGATACAATTACCTTTTGAACCTGATCCTAAAGGACAAAAACCAATCATGATAAACCTAAAGAAACTATCTTACATAAGCAAAAATTGGTCTACTTTCGCTTATAACAAACTGATTAATAGTGTCAGGTTTTTATCACAAATGACAATATATTCTCAATACTATAGTTTTATTGTTAATTTTAATATTTCGATTTAGCTTGCATCTCCATCTTTATTGTTTTAGAATTGGAATTAATTTAAAAAGTTTATAAATAAGGTTGTTATGGAAGAAAATAATCCTTTAGAAGACGTAGAAAGAATTCTAGATAAATTAATAGAAAATGCTGAGTCTTTAAATAGTGTAGCAGAAGAAAATCCTCAAGATGATAAATTGGGTGAATTACAAAAAAATCAAGAAGAACTGCTAGAAGAATTAAAAGATATCGATAAAAAAAACACAGCTAATCCAAATATGGGTAGTGTTTCTAGAGAAGCTACAGCTCGTTTAACGACTAAATTGCGTAAATTTCAGCAATTAAATACATCTTTTATTGAAAAGCTATCCAAAGGACAAAAAGGTTCTGACGAAAATAAAGGCTTTAAAATATAACTATTCGACTGCTTGGTTTAAATTAGCTATTTTTTTAAGATAAATAGCTAATTTGAGCTTGGATAAAAAGTAGTAAGTATTTTTTTTAAAGCAGAAATTTTTAAATTTAAGTAATTAGCTTGTTGTCTTAAAGATCTCAATTCCTTTTCACTATTTATCTTCCCATCATTATTTTTTTGGATAGAATATTGTTTAATTTTAAACTCTTGATTGTTGATATCTTGTTCAATTTTTTGAATGGCTCCATTTAAAACCTGAAATGCTATTTGAATCTTTTTTAAGGAATTTTCAATTTTTGGTTTATACATCTTTAGTTTATTTGTATGGGAAGTGATAGTTTCTTTCATCGACTTAATTTCTAGCTGTTCAAAAAAAACAACCTCTTTTTTTTCGATTTTGTTTTGTTTAACTAAAGCAATGATGGTAAGAACTAAAGTGATAAAAATGGAAATGGCGGCACCGGCTGGAATCAATGAGGCTATTAAAGTTGGAATGAATGGTAAGAGAAAGGGGGCATAAATTGCTAGAATTACTAAAGCAAAAACAGAAGTGACTATAATTGCGATCAAAAGGACTTTATTCCAAGTTTTTTTATGATAACTCACTTCCTCGATATTCTTTTGTTGCAAAACATTGACCAAATCTTCTTTTGAAATTAACTGACTCGTTAAATTACTTATGATGGCGGTTTTATTCAAAAACTTTTTTTCGTAATTTAAAAAGTTAACTACTTCTAAACCATTATCCTCTAAAATTTTTGAAAGTTTGACAAGGCTACCTTCAACCTTGTATTCATAACGGCTAAATTCATCGCGAAACAAATTTTCAACCGATTTCCAATAAGTTAATTGTTTATTGACAAAAGAAACAAGTTCTTGATTTAGATTCATAACGATCCTGAAATTAAATCATTTTTATTGATTTATTATATAAGCAGCCAAATGTCACAATATTAGCTGCTCAAAAGACGAGAAGTTAAACAGCTAGATAATTAGCTTTACTTTTTTGATGGGCATACATTGCTGAAAGAGAGCACAATAAAGCTGCCACTGAAAAAACAATAATCAAGCTTATGGCTACTTTATTCATTAAAATAATACCTGTAGCAACTAAAGTAACGATAATAGCTATATTAAGACAGTTTCGAACAAAAGATGTAATGTTATAATCTCTTATAACTCTCATCTGCAGATGTTGAACAGATCCAAGCGAATCATTTATATTGCCATTACTATCTTTTAATTTATCAGCAATAATTGCATTAGCTTTTCCAATATTCGTAAATAATATAACAAAGCTTGCAGTTTCGCCAACAATTGGAAGGGTTGTTAAAAATTTTAAAGCACCGTTATCGACGCCATTTAAATAATCTCTTGCTTGTACTAAAGTCATAAAAACTCCTTTTAAAAGGAGAAGAATAGAAATATTGTATTAATTTTTTATAAAGATAGTTTTGGCTTTCAACATTAATATTTAGTTATTTTAGAGAGATGAAGTCAAAACAAAAGGTTATTACATTTTTTTTTAGAGATTGAGCTTAAAGAAAAGCAGTCAGATTATTAATCTGACTGCTTAAAAATAAAAACCAAATTTAAACCGCTTGATAATTAACAGCCATATTACTCTTATAATGGTTATACACTGCTGCAGTTAAATTAATAGACAAAGCAATTGAAAACCCTACAAGTCCAATGATGACTAATTTATTCAATAAGATAATGCCGGTAGCTACTAGTGTAGCGAGGATAGCAATACTGACCACGTATCGAACGGTTTGTGAAATAGCGTAATCTCTCAATACTCGAATATGGCGATTTTCAAGATTCAATTTTTCATTTGGTGCTATACGCCCATTCTCTTTAATTTCTTGGACTAATTCAGCAACTCGTCCAAGTGTAGAACAACAAGTAAGACTTAGCATAGTTACTTCACCAATCAAGGGAACAGCTGTTGCTATTTTTAAGAAAATGTTATCTGCTTTATTTAAATTATGATGTGCTTCTTGTATAGTCATAGTAAACTCCTAGTAAAAATCGAAAAGATAAAAAATTTGCATTAATTTTTTATAAAGAAAAGCTTACATTAGACTAACTTAAAAAAAAGTCTACACGCTTAATTAAAGGTCTCCAAACTTATTAAATATATTTAGTTATGTCATTAATTTACTAATATAATCATATTTAATTTTTATAAAATATAAGCTATTATTATTTTTTATTACTATTTAATAGGGTTAAAAATGATAGAACTTAAAGATTTTAGTTTAAGGTATTATAGTTTCGATGAAACAACTAAAGATATTATTGCAGTTCAAAAAAAGCCAGATTCCGTCGAAAACACAATCAAAAAATTTATAAAAATTGCTGAAGACAATGAATCTAATACGGTTCTTTTTGAAAAAATTCGTTTAGTTTGTAAATACATTATAGGCAAAGCTAAATCTAAATATGCAGCAGTCAAACCCGGTTTCTTTTCTGGAAAAGTTTTTGGTAAAAGTCAACAAGAGGTTATAGCTGATTTAGAAACTAACTTATCCATACAGATGAGTGATCGAATTAAAGGTTTAAAACTCCATAAAGAAACGTTTTTTTACAAAGAATTAGAAACTGATATAAAAATCATACAAACCAAAAATAAAATAGATTCTATTACCTTAAAATTAAATTTACTTACTTCGAAATTAAAGGAAATCCCTGGAACAAAAAGCTTATTTCCCCCTTCCTTAACTACAAAAGAACTACTAGATAAATGTAGTTATGAAAGAGAATTAGAAAGTTTAAATGAAACGCTTGAACAATTGGAAACTTTTTTACAAACTTGTCAAGAAGATCAAGCCCAAATTGACAAGATGTTTGCTGAAATGAAGATTCCAGACTTAGATAGAGAAGATTAATATTCTTACCAAAAAATAGCAGCTCTTTCAAGCTGCTATTCTTAATCTTTATAAGGATCAAATTCATTTTCACTTGCCATACATACACCGATTGGCTTTAAAGTATGGAGAATACGAATGGATTCATTGTGTGAATGTAATACGTTTTCTATGCGTTTGTAAGCAAAAGGGGATTCGTCTAAGCCTCCGCCTCTTAACTCCACTTGTGCTTTTGTCATCCAGTCTTCGTGAGCTTGCTTATTAACTAATCCTTCCTTAAGAACTTTTCCGGTTCGGCGGCAAACTTTGCCTTTGGCTTGTATCCTTCCCATTTGTCTGCCCGCCCCATGCACCGTAGAATAAAGTCCTTTTTGGGCTTCTTCTGTGTCTTTGCCTTCTAAGATTACAGAAATATCACCCATGGACCCACCGACAAATCCCTTTTGGTTAGGAAAAGCGGGAGTTGCTCCCTTTCTCACAACCCAAAGATCTTTACCAAAATGATTTTCCTTCCAGGCAAAATTATGATGGTTATGGATTTCTTCTTGAATGGATGCGCGTAAAATTTTAGCTACACGTTCACAGACCCAGTCTCTTCCCGCATACGCATATTTTCCCGCTAATTCCATACATTTGAGATATTGTTGGCCAAGATCTGAATTCTCGTCAAAAATGACAGGAGCTGCGTGGACCCCGTCTTTTCCGCCACCTTCTTTTATAAAATGGGTGCAAATAGAATGGCCAAGCCCTCGGCTTCCAAAATGAACCCCTATCCAAACTCGATTTAATTCATCGATGAATAAATCAACATAATGGTTGCCAGATCCCACTGTTCCAAGTTGCTCGTAGGCTTTCGTTTTTAAAGAGCGAAGTAGGGGGATTTCTTCCCAGAGAGGATCATCAAATAATGAATGTTCCACTTTTTCTTTATTTTTTCGACCAACTCCAAAACTGATATTTTTTTGGACTTCATTCATGGTGCGATAAATATTGCTAATCAGATAATTGGGGTCAGCATCTACCCTTACAGCTTTATTTCCACAGGCAATATCAAAACCTACTCCATTAACACAAATTTTATTTTCGTAAGCAATGACACCGCCTACAGGTACAGAATAGCCAATATGATGATCTGCCATTAAGCAGCCTGCAAATGCATCGTACTGTAGAGCCGTTTTCATTTGCTCAACGGCTTCTAAGAGGGGATCACCCCATACGGAAATGTTGTTAATCAGTTGCATTTTTTAACTTTTCATAAGTTGAAGATAGTTCTTCTATTAATTTTAGATTATTTTTAATTTTACCCTGTAGTTGTTCTAAGTTATCTCTTTCAATCGTAACAGATAATTCTTGCTCTGCAATCTCATCAGTGGGGCTATTTTTTAGGATTAGTTCATTTTTTATTTGTAAAGAAAGACAATAAATTTGTTTTGTCATTTCGAAAGAATCTAAGAGCTTTTTATTTTCTTCTTTTAATGACTCTAGTTGAGAGAGAAGTTCTTTCTCTTTGTTTGTCTTAATTTGCATTATTTTTAAATACACATCAGAAAGCTTTTCTAATTCAGATTTGATAAGAAAAGAGAAAACATGTTTTTGTTGTTTTGCAAGTTTGGGCTCAGAATAACTATAAATTTTGGTCGCGGCGTTTCTTATTTGATGTATAAATAAATCGTTATCTAAATTTTTTTGAGCCGTCTCAAAGAAATCAGTTAATGTTTTTAAGGGTGTATTGGGTTTTCTGTTAGTTTGAATAACCTCATTTCCATCAATTCTATAATACAGTTTATTTAAATCTTTTAATGGTGTTGCATTCATAAGTATTCTCCTCTTAATTTTTTAAAGGTAGTTTAGCTTGAAAAAATTAAGAGAAGATAAATTTAATTAGTTTACTATTTTATCAATAGAATTTGGGTCAAATTGAGGAATTTTTCCTTCTTCAAATTCTAAAAGAGCTTCTCCCCAAGGAAGGTGAAGAGTTAGTTTTTCACCTTTTAATACATTGACAGAAGCTTTAGCAATTCCACCAGTTTTTGTTGGAACTTCTGGACAAAAAGTAAAGATTACAGGTTTATTGGTATCAACAATGATTTGTTGTTCGATTTTTTCTTTTTCTGATTCGCCATTAAAATATAGCTTAGAATTATTTTCATACCCATAGCATCTTATTTCATAAACGGTTGGATTTAATTTTACCAACTCCGCTTCAATCTTTTTGCCATTTGATTGAGTGTATAGAGGGTAGGGCGTTAATTCCCAAATCAGATCAGACGGGTAGTTGACGGCAAACGTTACTTTTTCACCTGGTAAAAAGCCTTTCCCGGAGATAAAGTAATAGCAATCATCGTCTTTTACAAGAGTTGGCTCTGTTTCATCAACTGTGAAATATTCTGGAAATTGATGAATAATTCTTTTTGTCGCAATTTTTACTGTTTCATCTTTAAAACCAACAAGGTCATAGGCATAAAGGCAAAATCCAGGTTCTTTCGACAAAAGTTCTTTTTGGTGATCTTTTGTAAAATATTTGTCAAAATCTTTGATCTCGACAACTTTTTTTTCTGCAGCATTAACAGAAAACAGCGTTGTAATTAGGCTTAAAAAAATAAATAGATTTTTTCGCATATGTTTACTTTTTGGTTTAATTCATAAAAGTAGCTTTTAGCTTATAACAAAAATGCGAGATAAAAGACTATTTATTTTTAAAAGACTTAAGTGAGTTTTTTTTATTTTGCCAGCTTTTGCTAAAGCAAAATCAGGACATACTTAAAATGACACAGGATTGGTAAGAAACCTTCTTATATACATTTTAAAGCCAAGTGTATAGAAAGTGTCAAAAAAGGTGCAAAACTTCTCACCCGACTAATTATTAAATATTACTCAAACCAAGACTAATAACTTCCTTCTATGAGTAGATTTGTATAGGTAAAAAGTAGAGGTTTAATCAACTAAATGAAGATGCTAATATTTAAGTAGATCCTTTATTCATTTAAATAATAAAAAGTTTTCTTATTCAATATTTTATCAATTACTCCTATAATTTTTATGAAGCAATGAAAAAAAATTGACTTCAAAATGTAATAAAAAATAAATAAAGAAATCAATAGCTTGATAATAATATTACAAGTAAATGCCATTTCTTTTGAAAAATTTCACAAGACAAAATCATTTTTTAAAAAATAATCAATAAAGAGAAATAAGATGGAACCGACAAATCAGCAATATAATACAGATCATTACTACAAAATAAATGAGAATAAAAGTCTTTCAAAGAAACCAACTAATGAAGAACATGTAGCAAATCAAAATGGAAATTACAAACAAAAGATGGATAACATTTTAGATAGATTAAAAGAACGCATGGGAAAAAAATAATTTTTTAAATTATTCTTGAATCAATCTTAGCTATCTTGCAAATCAATTTAAATATTTACTTTGCAAAGTATTAATCTCGTATTCTTTTGGTAAAAGTTCTTTTTGGTAATCTTATGTAAAACATTTGTCAAAATCTTTGATTTTGACAACTTTTTTTTCTGCAGCATGAATAGAACAGCGTTGTAATTAGGCTTAAAAAATAAATAGATTTTTTCTGCATATGTTTACTTTTTGATTTAATTCATAAAAGTAGCTTTTAGCTTATAACAAACAATGCGAGATAAAAGGTTATTTATTTTTAAAAGACACTGAGTGAGTTTTTTTATTTTGCCAACTTTTGCTAAAGCAAAATAAGGACATACTTAAAATAACCCAGGAAGTCATATAAAATGTTTCCTGTTCATTTTTAGAAACAAAGAAAAAGGCATACAATGAAAATGCTATAGCTAAAATAATTAGTTTGAATCCAAACTTTTTAATTCTCATTTTTTTATTACACATACTTTACTCTTCAAATTCATCTAAAAAATCACGTTCTGCTGGATTTTTCTTTACGATTCCTAAAATTTTTCTGGCTTTACTTCCTTCGGCAGGACCAACGATTCCTTTTAATTCCAGTTGATCCATCAAGCTTGCAGCTCTTGCATAACCTATTTTTAATTTTCTTTGCAAGAAGGTTGTAGAGGCATTGCCAGTGCTTAAGACTACGTCTTTGGCTTGATCAAATAGTACATCTAAAGGCAATTCTTCTTGGAATGTGTCATAATCGTTAGATGGGCTATAAGTATCAAAAGATTCAATTTCATAATTTGGTGGAGCTTGTTTACAGACCATATCTACAATGGCGTGTATGTCATCATCTCTAATAAAAGCTCCTTGAGCTCTAACTAAATGGGAGGAACCTGGTGGTAAAAAGAGCATGTCACCATTGCCAAGCAAAGTTTCTGCGCCAACTTCATCCAAAACAATTTGACTGTTGACTCTACTTGCCACTTTAAAAGAAATTCTTGTAGGAAAGTTTGCTTTAATTAAACCTGTGATAACTTCACGCGATGGTCTTTGGGTCGCTAAAATTAGATGTATTCCAACAGCTCTTGCCATTTGTGCAATTCTGGCTATGGGGGTTTCTATGTCACTGCTAGAAACCATCATTAAGTCGGCTAATTCGTCGATTATACCTACTATAAAAGGAAGTTTTTCAGGAATATCAATAGGCAGAGCCTCTTCTGCTTCTTTGTCGATTGTTCGATTATTAAAAGCTTCAATATTGCGAAGACCGGCGTGCTTTAAGATTTCATACCGTTTTTCCATCTCTTTTACCATCCAGTTTAAAGCAGCGCAGGCTCCTTGCGCTTCAGTAATTACAGGAGCTAACATATGAGGTAAAGCAGAGTAGCCCGTTAGTTCAACCTTTTTAGGATCTACCATGATTAAACGGATTTCGTCTGGTTTTGCATTCATAACAATCGACATGACAATTGTATTAATACAAACTGATTTTCCAGAACCAGTAGCTCCGGCAATGATGCAATGAGGCATTTTAGCTAAATCACTCATTACATAATCTCCATTGACGGCTTTTCCAAGTAAAATAGGAATTTGAAACTTACGCGTACCCTGTTGATACGCTTGGAGCATATCTTTAAAAGCCACTTCTTGTGGTTGGGGATTGGGAACTTCTATGCCAACAGCTGCCTTTCCAGGTATTGGAGCTATGATCCGAATGGATTTAGCTTCCATATTTAAGGCAATGTCGTTTTCTAATGTTTTTATTCTTTGTACTTTAACTCCAATTGCTGGATGCACTTCGAAAGAGGTTATAGTGGGGCCACAATTGATTTGTCCAACTTTTGCTTCAATGCCAAAGCTTAATAATGTTTCTTCTAAAACTTCAGCTTGCCGTTTTAAATCTTTTTTTAAATTAGTTTGATCAATTTTTTTAGGATTAGATAATAAATTAGATGATGGCAAATTAAATTCTTTAAAATCCCCATTATATACTTGTTGCGCTTTGATAGCATTGGCTCGTTTTTTTTGCGCTAAAGATTCTGTCGAATTAATGGGTTTAGATAAAGAAGGAATAGGAGCTATTTCATCAACCTGAACATCTTCAATAATTTTTTCTTTTCTAGAAAGGGAGGGGCGTACTTTGAGGTTTGTCTCTGGTTGAATAGCTAAAAGTTCACCTGAATTAAAAGGTAACTGTAAAGAAGGTTGTGTTTCAGCTTGTTGTTGAGTATTTGGGATACGCAATTTTACATAACGCATAAAATCGCTTTGCGGCATTTCTTTATCTATTTTACTGGAAGCACCAGCTGTACTTAAAGCTTCTTGACTGGGTTTTTTTAAATTTGGGATTTGCATTGAAGCTATAATTTTTTTTAAAACTTCATATATTTGCATGGGGTGTATTTTAAATAAGAAGAGTAAGCTTGCACTTAAGGTAGTGGAAAAAATTATAAAAACACCGACAGTATTAACTAAATGATCTAAATTAAAGAAGGGGAGATCTTTATATATATAATAAAAAGGCATACCTCCTAAGTGATAATAAAAATTATCTTTTAAAAGACTTGGATAAAAAGTCCATTTAATGCCACTTGCTATATAGTTAGTATTATCCTCTATCAAGGAAAATAAAAAACAAGAAGAAATAATGGCTATGGCAAACCAAAAGACTTTAACAGAAAGATTTGTAATTGGTTTAGAAAACATTTTACGCCAACCAATCCACGCAATAAATAAGGAAATGAAATAGCTAGGCACTCCAAAAAACGCATGAAAAATCCAACCTATATTATAGCCTATTAATCCAAGTGAATTTCTCATACCTGTTCCATAGGCGAAACTTAGCAAACTAAGGCTCATAATAAAGGCAAAGCTAAATAAAAGTATCCCGTCAATTATTGGATTAGATTTAGGTATTTTTTCGTTTTTAGGAGGCTCTTTCTTATCTTTTTTTTTTGCCATAATAACTATTAATTGAATTTGTTAAGTATTATATAAAATAAATTTTAATTTACTAATAACTAAATTTATTTTGATTGGCTCTTTTAATATACTGTAACTGTTATGCAAATAAATTCCAAATATAGGTTATTAAATTTTCGTTTAAATAACTGATTTGAAGGAGGGATGTGAAGGAACGATGTGAATCGTTTAAAGGTAGTTAGTGTAGATAATTGTAAAAATTCCTACCGCCAAACAATACCAGACAAAGTAGCTAAATTGTTGCTTATCAGCTAACTTTTGTAAAAACTTTAAGGAAAAAAAGCCAACTAGAAAAGAAGTAATGAAGCCAATCAAATAGCAAAAAGGATCAATAAATGTTGTGAAAAGTTCTTTATTCTTATAGGCATGAAATAATTCTAAAGAGGATGCTCCAAGTATTGTTGGTATAGCCAAAAGAAAGGAGAAGGTCAAAGCTTGTTGGGGTGTCATGCCAAAAAATTTTCCAGTCGAAATAGTAATACCGCTTCTTGATACACCAGGCATCAAAGCTAAAGCTTGAGAAACTCCTACAAACAAGGCTTGGCTTTTGTTTGATTTTAACTGAAATGTGTTAGCTGCCTTGATTCCAATTTGTAAGCAAATAGCTGTAAACAGAAAGAAAAAACCTAAATACTCTGTTTGATTATATAAACTTTTAATTGGTTTTAACAATAAAACCAGAGGAAAAAGGGGGAGTATTGCAATAAAAACCATTGGTAAAAGAGAATTTCTACTTAAGAACATTTCTTTAAGGCTTTTGCTATAGACGATTAAGATAGCTAAAAGGGTTCCTAGATGGCAAACAATGTCAAATAGAACAAGTTTTTCTAAATTTTTAAAGCCAAAGATTAATTGAAAGAGGGTTAAATGACCTGAAGAACTTACGGGTAAAAATTCAGTTAGACCTTGAATGATGCCTAGGAAAAGAGCTTGTATTATTGTCATAATATCCTAGGAAAAAAGGGCGATCGACGGGATTCGAACCCGCGACTTTTGGAACCACAATCCAACGCTCTAACCAACTGAGCTACGATCGCCATTAGAAAAACGATATTTTGACTAAAAGCTCCTTTTAAATCAAGTAAAAAAAATGTTTTTTTCTTGTTCTTTTCGTTTGTAGTACAAAAAAACACCTAGAGTATAGGTAATGGTTAGTAACAACAGAAGGTATATAAATGAAAATTTTTTTACAGATAAGTATATTTCTCTTTGAATTGGATAATTATATATTGTTGCTAATAAACTGTGGACTAGTTTTTCACAAATCGGAAGTAAAATACTCTTCATTGGAAATAAAAGAATGTGACTTAAAATTAGCAGAAAAATCAAAAAGAAAATTATGGAGATACATAACGGAAAAAATAAATTGTAAACAAGACTTAAGATAGGAAATTTGCTAAAATGATAAAGAGTTAAAGGAAAAGTGGCTATATTTACTGCAAAACTTAAGGCTATTCCTTTTCTAATCCATTGCAAAACAATATAAACTAATTGATGGATAACTTTTAAGTCTAAAGCTTCGTTTAAAAACCGTTTTGGAAGGACTTTTTCTAAAAAAGAATCAAACGGTGGGTAAAAAATTAAAATTGCGGACGTAGTTAAAAAACTAAATTGAAACCCCAAATGATAAATATAAAATGGATCGATAAAAATAACGGTAAGCAAGCCAATTCCTAAAATATTTAAACTTGAATAACATAATCCATATCGATTAGCGATAAGGATGGCAATGATTGCTATCCAAGCGCGAAGGACTGAAGGGGATAGACCTAACAAAATAAAATAAAAAGTTATCAACAGGATAACAGAAAAAAACACAAATTGTACCTTGAAAATCGTTCTTAAAGAGCATTGAAGCAAGAAAGCGATGATTCCAAAATGGAAACCAGACACCGCTAAAATATGTTGCAAGCCAAAACGATTAAAGTGAAAACTTAGAAGAGGGTCTTCTTGTTCACCTAAAAATATGCCACTTAAGAAATTAGCATCACGTTTAGATGTAAACAAAGTAGAGAAATATTTTTTTATACTTTCTTTAACTTCATATCTCTTTTCTGCCCAACTATAGCTTTTGTTAACAGTTTGCCAAGGTTTATTTTTTTGAGGATAAAAAGTGTAACTATAGCTCTTGGTATGATAAATTTTTCCATAAACATAATAATCTTTATTGGCAACTGGCCGATTAATGTTTGTATTATGGGGTATAAAAATGTTAACCGGTATATTTTTAGCTAATAGGTGATTATCACAAGTCCAGTTTTTTAAAAAACCTTTGTAAACCCATTGTTTTCCCTGAAAAGAAGATTTTAACTGAATGGAATCAATTTGCAAGTAACCACTGCCTTGTAAACCATAGGGGGGAATGGTTGGAATTTTATAGTGATAATTCAAGTAAGCAAGATTTGTTATACAAAGCAAAATAGAGGCAAAAACTTTCGTAAGGGAATAAGAAGCTGTAAATAATAAGTAGATTAAAAGAAGCAAAAAAAGAGGGTGATAGGTTGTGAAAATAGCAAAATTTACGCAAAATAGCAAACCCCAATAAAGAGCTGGATGGGCGGACCAAAAACTTTCAAACCATTTTAACCAATTCTTCATTAAGTTGACGTTTAAAAACACATTTTAAGAAAAAATGATGAAGAATCTTGTCATTGCTTAAAAGAAATAGTTCCAAAAGCAGTTTTTATAAAGAGCATCAAAGATTGATTAAAAGATTCACTCATCTTAAGTTTTAAGTTAAAAAGAAATGAATATATAAAAAGTCTTATAACTAATAAATCTTAAATTTGAATTTCGTATAAGCGAAGAGCAGAATCTGCAAAATTTGATTCTAATTTTAATTCAGATGGAATTTGTTTATCTGAGATATCTTGTATTTTTTTTTCGTCACTTAAGGTATTTAAAGAAGCTTTGCTATTAGACTTTTCGCCATTTGAAATAGTTTTACCAAATGCTTTTGGAATTTTTTTTCTCATTTGTAAAGCTTCTACTAATGTTTGCACACCCGCTACAAACTCATCTCCAAGTAAGGCTGCTTTAAAACCTGATACCACAACTAAATGTTTATAAAGGATAGTATTTTGATTAGTTAATACAATTTGTCTTCCTTTTTTATCTATTTGTTCAAGTTGTCCAGCTAAAATAAAGGCATCTTGATCGATAGACAAAACTCCTTGACTCATAAGGCGAAAATCGTGGTCATTTAATTTGTGGTCTTTAAGTATAAAAACATCCGGATTAGTATCGGGGTTTGTGCGATCAACAAAAACTATGAAAGCTTGTGTTGTATGAACACTAAAAGATGGGTGTAAATCTTTAAATTGAACGTTAATTCTTTCAAAAGTCATTATATCCTCCAGAAGTATTGTAAATATTTTTATACTTTTTTTCAAGGAAAATATATAGATATTTTTTTAAATAAATATTTTTTTTAAACATAAAGTTTGCTAAAAATTTGAAATAACTGTTTGTGAATACTTAAGGAATAAACGAAATGCATGGATTTATCAATGATTATTATTCTGAATTTTCTGAAAAGAAACAAAATGGTAAGTTTCACAAAGTAATAGCTTTACATGAAAATAAACAAATAAGTTGGGAAGAAATTCAAAAAATCGCCCCAAATATGGTTAGAGGGTGGTTTGAACTAGCTCATCTTTGCGATGAGGATAGAATAAATTTTTTGCGAGACTATTGGTTAGTAAAACTGCCCTATCATCCTAAAATGGGAGAGTTTTTAAACCGTTTTTTTTCTTCCTTAGATGGCATTGGAGTTTACTTAACTCAAAAAAGCTATGATGATCCATTTCAAATTCAATTAGTCTACAGTTTAAAAAGTGGAAATACTTTTTTTAGTGGTTGTGCGCCAGCGACTGAAGAAGAGATCAACCATTTATCGACCTATTTTTCTAAATGGATTTTACCACAAGATTATCTTGCGTTTTTGAAAATTCATGGGGGTTTTTGTAAAACAACGGATAGCACGGGTATTTTAAAACCATCACAAGTCATTAACACATATAAACAATTTCAAGCTTATTTAATTAATGAAGAGCCATTAATTGTTAGAGGACGGGCTATTGATCCATCGACATTAATCCCTTTTTATGAATCATTTGGTATGCCGTTTTATCAATGTTTTTGGGCTGAATGGTATCCAGAACTTGAAATGGGCAATGTTTACTATTCGGGAACGTCAAAATCTATTTCATTTGTTGCCAATAGTGATGAATTTCAAGACTCTATGGCTTTTCCAACTTTTTCAGACTGGTTAATGTTTTATCTTGAAGAAATACATTAAAAGTTCTTAATTTAGTACTTTTAACTAAATTTTTTTATGTATTCTGTTGCTGATTTATATGATCGTTTCAAAGATCGCTTAGGTTTAGAACTAGTAGCTGGTAAAAGTGGTCTTAAAAGAAAAATTAAAGTACCTGAAGCTCATAGACCGGGTCTTAGCTTATCAGGCTATTTAAAAAATTTTGTTAATAAAAGAATCTTGATTTTTGGTCGTGTTGAAATTGAATATTTACGTGATTTGCTGCCGATAGTTAGAGTAACAAGACTTCAATCTTTACTATCAACAGCCACACCAGCGGTTATTGTGGCCAGAAGATATTTACCGCCAAAAGAACTAAAAGAGATATGTGAAAAAAACAATATTCCTCTTTTTCGAGCGAATCTAACTACCATGAATTTAATGAGTAAACTAACTCTTTTGCTAGTAGAAGAGTTTTCTCCAACCATTAGTTGTCATGGAACATTAGTAGAAGTGTTTGGGGTTGGAGTGTTAATAAAAGGTGATTCCGCGGTCGGAAAAAGTGAAACGGCGTTAGGATTAGTAGAAAGGGGACATCGACTAATTTCTGATGATATCGTCAAAGTGAAAAAAAGAGAAGCCGGCTATCTAGAAGGATTTGGCGCTGAATTAACAAAGCACCATATGGAAATAAGAGGCATTGGAATTATTAACGTCGCTCATCTTTACGGAGCGGTATGTGTTAGAGATCAAAAAAGTATTGATATAGTTGTTAAGTTAGAAACATGGGATGATAACCAATTTTATGATAGAGTGGGCTTAGAAGAAAAATTCTGCGATCTTTTAGGTGTTCAATTACCCTATCATATACTTCCCATAAAACCTGGAAGAGATGTTGTTTTGTTATTAGAAACAATAGCTTTAAATCACAGATTAAAAGGTATGGGCTATAATTCAGCTCAAGATTTTACCAAGAGATTGGCTCAAGAAATTTCTTCTAAAAAAAAATACAAAAGAAGGATTTGAAAAGTGAAGTGTGAAAAAGATCTAAAAGTAAAAAATTCAATGGGGCTTCACACAAGGCCTGCAACCTATATCGTAAAACTTCTACAAGGTTGTAAAAGCTCTGTTCACATGACATATAAAAAAGAAACGGTAAATGCAAAAAGTATTTTGAGTTTGCTAATGTTAGCTTTGAGAAAAAATAGCAAAGTAAAAATTACAGTGGAAGGAGATGATGCTCCTGAAATAATGGAGAAATTAACACAAGCTTTTGATAATTGTTTTGAGGAATCGCTATAAATGGAATCTTTAGCGCAAGAGTGTTTCCTAATTGGAGTTGGTCTATCGCCCGGAATAGGCATTGGAAAACCATATATCTATGAAGTAGATGAGTTTCCAAATTCAGAATCCATTCTACCATTTTTTGAAATTGAAAAAGAAGTAAACCGTTTTAAAGCCGTAATATCAAAAGTAAAAAAAGAAATTGAGGATTTAAAAGATCATTTAGAAAAAGAAAAGATTCGTGATGGAGCATCCATCTTGGAATCACAATTACATATGTTAGATGATCCCATTTTATCTGAAAGAATAGAAATAGAAATAAAAAATACATGCTTTAATGCGGAAACTGTTTTTAAAAGAACTCTTGTTGAATACCAAAATAAGTTTCAAACTTTAGAAAACTCATTTTTTCAAGAAAAATTTAAAGATTTATATGATATTTCAAAACGAGTGTTAAATCATCTGCAACCACACAAAGGATCATCTATTAAAAATGTACCAGAAGGTAGTATTGTCTTTGGAAGAGAATTTACCGTTTCTGACATTGCTGAAGCTGATCCTAAAAAAATTAAAGGTTTTGTCTGTACTTTAGGTAGCTTAACTTCTCATGCAACGATTATTGCTAAAGCAAAAGGGATTCCCTATGTATCAGGAATTGATCTTAATTTGTGGAAGAATATTAAAAACGAATTGACAATTGTTGATGGCAAAGAAGGCACTATTATTATTTACCCACATGATGAGACTTTGGCTAAGTATTCAAGCCTTAGCGAAAAGATGACAAAGCAGTGGGAAAAACATCAAATCACTAAGCAATTAGATGCAGAAACCTATGATGGCTATCGGGTTAGACTTTCAGCTAATTTAGAGATGGTAAATGAAGTTCCTCATATTCATCAATACGGTGCAAGTGGCGTTGGATTATTTCGATCTGAGTATTTATTTCTTTCCAATGGCGAATTTCCCAAAGAAGAAGAGCAGTTTGAAATATATAAGCAAATGGTTTACCAGATGCAAGGTCAACCTATTGTCATTCGAGCCTTCGACATAGGTGGAGATAAATTTGGCTCGAAAGCTTCTCTTTATAAAGAAGACAATCCGTTTTTAGGTTGTAGAGCTATTCGTTTTTTATTAAAAGAACAAGAAATCTTTAAAAACCAGTTACGAGCTGTTTTAAGAGCTTCACTTTATGGGGATGTAAGTTTAATGTTTCCTATGATTTCAACTATTGGTGAAATAATAGAAGCAAAAAAAATTTTACAAGAAGTTAAAGATGAATTAATCGCAAAAGGGATGCAATTTAACAAGCCTTTAAGAGTTGGTTGCATGATCGAAGTTCCTTCAGCGGCCATCATTTCCGATATATTAGCAGAAGCTTGTGATTTTTTATCAATTGGTACAAATGATTTAGTGCAATACTCATTAGCCGTTGATAGAAGCAATTTAACACTAAGTAACTTGTACTCACAAACGCATTTAAGCATTATCCGCTTAATCAAGCATATTGTTAGCGAAGCTAACCAAAAAGGGGTTCCTGTTACCGTTTGTGGGGAAATAGCTGCAGACCCACGGTTTACCCCTCTTTTATTAGGTTTAGGAGTGCAAGAATTATCGGTCTCTTCCCGTTACATTCCTCTTATTAAAAATGCTATCCGTCACACAAGTATTGTTTCAGCAACAAAACTTGCGGAAAAAGCCTTAACGTTACATTCGTCAAAAGAAATAGATGAGTTACTACAAGAAGAATACGATAAGATCTGTCGAGAAGAGATTTCTTATTGTCACTCAGAATGCTAAAAGGATTTTCAATGAACGTACTTCAACTTAAGGAAAATTTTTCTCAAGCCATGCTACAAGTTCTGGAATCTAAAAATATCTTTTCTATTCCACAAATTACAATTTTAGAAGAACAATTGCTTCAGCCAAGTATTTATTATGGAGAGGCTTTAAATTCTGAAATGTTTAATGCACCTGTTACCTTTGTTACCTTAGAAGAAAAGGAAACGAATCGTAAAATCTATGTAGTTGTTTTTTTAATCGATACTTTTATGGGTGAGTCCTTTTCTTTAAAAAATATTGTTTGCGCCATAAAAATAGATAAATATTTAAATCGCATTGATTGGGATTTAAACTCAAAAGAAGATATCTTAGATTGCCCGATGCCCTATTATCTACGAGAAAATAGCGAGGATAAGCTTGCTTGGCAAAGATTAAAAAAGCTTATTGATGGAGATGTGCTAACAAAAGAATTAGGTGGTAAAGAAATTAGATTTAAGTTGTCTACTGCTACAGAAAAAATCGAATAAAATCTAGATTAGATTTTCAGCATGAAAGAGAAAAAGCATCTTTTAAATATTATTGAAATTTATGCAAGGATTTTTTGTGGATCAAATTACAGCATCTCAATACATGTAAACTTAAAGTACAATTAGTAAAAAATGAGTAAAACTTTGTCTTCAATCCACTAAAAAATGATAATTTGCTAGAAGCCGAATGGACTTAAACCGCCCAAACCACCACCCATACCAGGAATGCCAGGAACGGCTTTTGAAGATTTGTCTTTTAATTGTTCAAAAGCATCTTTGTATGCGGCTTTGATCAAATCTTGTAAACCTTCAACATCTTCTGGATCTACGCAATCTGGTTTAATAACAATTTTTGTTAATTCATTATCACCATTTAAAGTGACACTTACTAATCCATTACCCGCAGTACCTGTTACTTCCACATTTTTAAGTTCAGTTTGCATTTTGCTAAATTGTTCTTGTAACATTTTCGCTTGTTTTTTCTTTTTTGAAAAACCTGATCCCATAATTATTCCTATTTTTTCTGAATGGTTCCTTCTAATTCTACGGCAGCAAATTGTAGAATAGTATCATAACGACTTATTTTATCCTGAGAGAAGGTGGGTGGTGCTTTAGTCTCTTCGGATTGCTTTTTTTTACTGGCTAAAGGAATGTCTTTGATTGATGGGCTTGGATCAATTGTTATCGAAGGAGTCGGTTTAGGAACTTCTTTTTTTAATTCCGTTTGCTTACCTTCAACCTTTGAAATTCCCGGCTTAGCTTCAGTTTTAGTAATTTCTTGTTGTACTTCAATTATCGTTTCTTGCTTACTTTCTAATTTTTTTTCTAATTCGACGAGTTTTTGTACTAAAGCTTCAACAGATATTTTTTGTTTAATTCTAATTATTTTTAAAAGTAAAGCTTCTAAAAATATGCGGGGCGAAAAGCCTGTTTTTAGCTCATTTTGTCCTTCAATTAGTAAATCTAAAATAGTAAGACATTGTTCTTGGGTATAAATAGCTAAAGAATTTTGGTAGCTTTCTATATCATTTTTACTATTTAAAACATTAGATAAGGGCTTTCCAATTTTTAAGGATAATAAATTGCGATAGTGTTCACATAAATTTTCTATAAAAAAAGGAAGATCTTTTCCTTGAGAAAAAATTTCTTCAGCAACTTCAAAGGCGACACTTAAAGTTTGATTTTCTACAGCCTTATCAATCTTGAATAAAATCTCTTTTGAGGTGATGCCTAAGATTGAAATTACATTGTTAGTGGTAATCTTTCCGTCGCTAAACGCAATAATCTGATCAAAAATTGATTCAGCGTCGCGAAGTCCACCTTCAGCTCTTGCTACGATTATTTGTAAAGCTTCTTCTTCTACGATTAGCTGAAGATCGTTGGCTATTTTTTGAAGCTTTGTAAATATTTCCTGAGGGGAAATTCGTTTTAAATGAAATCGTTGGCATCTGCTTAAGATTGTTGGCAAAACTTTATGGGGTTCAGTAGTTGCAAAGAAGAATTTAACTTTTGCAGGAGGCTCTTCAAGGGTTTTTAACAAAGCGTTAAATGCTTCTTTTGTCAGCATATGCACTTCGTCAATGATATATATTTTATATTTACCTGAAGAAGAGGCATAAGCCACTGTTTCATTAATTTGACGAATATCATCAATACCTCGATGAGAGGCACCGTCAATTTCTAACACATCAAGGGAATTTCCTAATGCAATTTCGCGACAAGATTGACATTGATTACAAGGCTCAAAATCTTGGCTTGGATTTTGACAATTTAAAGCTTTTGCAAATACACGGGCTGTCGTCGTTTTGCCAGTTCCTCTGGATCCGCAAAACAAGTAAGCATGAGCTAAGCGCTGGTGTTTTATTGCATTCTTTAAAGTGTTGACTATTTCGTTTTGACCAACAATTTCTGAAAAAACTTGAGGACGATAACGTCTTGCTAAAACTTTATACTCAGTCATAGGATTTTAACAGATCCTTAAAATTTAAATATACTGGAGTATATCATGTCCTTCTAATGCTGTCCAGGCATGTGCAATCATAGAATCCAAATCAGAATACTTAGGAGTCCATTTAAGTTCTTTGTAAGCTAAAGAAGCATCTGCAATTAAAGTGACTGGATCCCCCTCTCTTCTATTTCCAAATGTAAATGTAAGCTTTTTTCCGGTGATTTCTTCAGCTTTTTTTATTACTTCTAAAACAGAATATCCTTGCCCATTTCCTAAATTATAAATAGTGCTTTTATTTTGGTTCCATAACTGTTCCATAGCTTTTATATGAGCTTCTGCAAGATCCCAAACATGAATGTAATCCCTAATACAAGTCCCATCAGGGGTAGGATAATCGTTACCATAAACAATGACAGACCCTTGCAATTTTTTTAAACTACGTAAAACTCGTGGGATCAAGTTTCCTTGATAAGCTTGGTAATTTTTGATTTCACCTTCAGGATCCCCTCCAGCAGCATTAAAATAGCGAAGACATGAAGATTTTAATCCATAGGCAACATCAAAATCAGCTAAGATTTTTTCTATCATAAGCTTTGATTGTCCGTAAGGATTGATTGGATTGCAGATAGATGATTCCTTGATTGGTACTTGCGATGGGGTGCCATATACGGCAGCTGATGAAGAAAAAATAAAATATTTTATATTGTATTCCCTCATAGCATCTAACAAAAATAATGTGTCACAGACATTATTTTTGTAGTATTGACTAGGCTCTTTTACAGATTCACCAACATTAATTAAAGCAGCAAAATGAAAGACTGTTTTGATATTATGTGTTTTAAATATTTGTTTTAATAAAACTTTATCAGCAAGTTCTCCTTTATAAAAGGTAGCATTCAATAGTGTTCTTTCATCACCGGTGCTCAAATTATCTAATACGATAGGATTGTAATTTCTTTTTTTCAAAAGCTTGACAATATTTGAACCGATATAGCCAGCTCCACCGACAACTAAAACATCATTTTTCATAAACTTCTAAGTTATTATTAATTGCGCCCATTATATATAACAAATCATTAAAGTGAGTAAGAATTTCATCCTCAACACTATTTGAGTGAGAATTTCTACTATTATCAATTGTTTTTCTTTCATCTTTAACAACAATAGATTTATTTTCAATTTTAATGATTTTATCAAAAGATAAAGTAATTTTGGCAATCACTTGGTAACCTTCTTTACCAAGCGTTCCTAACAGCTTCATTTTTATTTTTAAAGGGTTATAGTTTATTATAACGTCAGTGTTTACCCAACGCACAGCTTCTGGTATTTGTCCATTATATAATCTATAAAAAGCTAGGTTAATCCGATCAAACAAAAATTTTCTTGAGATTTGATTAAAAATAAGAATAAAGGGACTTAGCCATTTGTATTCTTGTGTGTTTAAAATGTCTGTTAATTTTTCAATAACTTTAGATGAATTGCCTTCTTTTTTTTCTTGAAGAAATAAATGACTAATATCTTTTCCGTAAAGTTTAGCGCAATAGAGTAGGTAATCATAGATATTACTTTTTAGTAATAAAGCTTGCTCTTTAGCAGAGAGTTTTTTGGGTGAATGATTAACATTTGCCTTAAAAGAAACAAACGATAAATGATTAAAATTTAGTTTTTCATCCCCATATTTTTTTATTAAACTAACAAAATCTTCTAAAATCGCTTCCCAAGTTAAACGGTTGTAGTTTAAAAAAAGGGTTTTTTCTTGATCTAATCTAGAATCTGTTAATTGTTTCACATGTTTGCTTATATCTTCTAAGATAGTGCCTAAGTCTGAAAAATCATTATTATTTTTCTTTTTTTTTATAAAATTTAAAAAGTTATCAATGATTTTAGGATGTTTTTTTGTTTGCTTAAAATCATACTCTGAAATTGTTTTTAATATAGCTCTATATTTATGGAGAGCTTCTGGAAACGGGATGTCGCGACTTAACTTTTTATTCCCCAGATTTAAGACTTGAGTTAAAATTTCTAAATTATGCTTATTCGATAAGTTAGTATTTAATTGCAAAAGTGGAAAATAAAGTTCTGTTGCCGTCTTCTCCATAGATAAATGGAAATAAGTGCCAACTCTTCGTTTTAATGGAGTTTTTGGATTTAACTCAGGTCCCTCTTTAATATCTTTAATCCTTTTTTCAACTAAAGTTTGAATTTTTCTGAGTTGTTCTAAATCAGTGATCCCTTGTATAAAATTTTCAATCGTTGCACTCCGTCTTGGAGGGGAAGGGGTGGTAGAGCGCTTTTTATTTAGCATGATATAATTCTTAGGTGAATCAGAGGCTGATATATCTAAAGAAGATGTGCGAAAAAAGTCACTTGATTGTGTTGGAGAATCCGTAACTGATCCTGTTTCTTTTAGTAAAGAGCAAGTTTCACAAATAGTATCAGTAGTATCGCTTTTTTTTAATGCAAGTTCCTCTTTTAAAGAAATCTCTTTTAATTGTTCAAAAATGGAGCCTGAAACGGCTTGTATGATGGTAGTAGGGGCGCTCTGTGAATCGCTAAGAGGTTTTGCGTTTGTATTGGTATTAGGACGAATTGGGGGAGCTGACTGAGGTTTTTTTTGCTCTTCTTGAGAGTTTGCTTGATTATTATAGGAATTATTATTGTTTCGACTGAAACTATCCACTCTTGAAGTCATTTTATTTACACATTATAAAAATTAATGGACTTAATTTATAAACGTCGTCAAGATTTTTTTAAATGATTATCTTAAGATTGATTAATAAAATTAATTAAAAAGAATAGCTCACTTTTTTGATAATTATGATATGCTAGAGAATAATCCGTTTTCATAGTATAAGAAGATTATTATCAGATCAAAGGTTTAAGCCAAAATGATGGATCATTCTAGCGTACTTGAGAACTCTAATGAACTAAAGTTTTCAAGAGAGCAAGGTTTTTTTGACAAAAGCTTAGGCATTAAAGCTTTTATAGGTTGTGTTTTTGTTACAGCCTTTTTTTTATTTTTGCATTTTAGAGAAAATCATTTAGAAGTTTTAGAATTAAACAGTGAGGCTCCAAGCTATATTGTAGCTCAAACCGATTTTGACTTTTTAGATGAAGAAGCAACCTTATTGGCAAAGCAAGCAGCGGTTCAAGACCTTGGAAAAATTTATAGGGTTTCTGAAAAGTCAATTACTGATCATCAAGTTAGTTTTGAAAATTTTTTAATTTATAATCAAGACTGGCGCAAATATGTAGATAGTAATCATTTTGACGAGTTACATAATGGAATAAATGTAGTTTCCAAAAAAATAAAAAAATTACATTTTACCGATGCTAGAACTTTTCAAAAAATGACAGAGGTTGATTATTCCACAAATGACTATCTCATATATACGCCCCATGATATTTCTGAACCTATCCATTTTCCAATCCAGATCTGGGAATATTTAAAGCAAAATACACAAACTATTGAGACTAATGCTTTAGATTTTATTATTTCCTATTTGCAAAATACTAATTGGAATGTAGTAGAAGATTCTCAAGCTGAAAACAATCTTAAGAGAAAAATACAAAGCCAAATTGAACCGGTGTTTAGCCATGTAACAGCTGGTAGTAGAATTATTGATCAAGGGGAAAAAGTCACAGCTAGACATTTAGCCATTATGCAAGCGATGAAAAAGGCTCTAGGGGATCAAAGAAATCTTTGGCATCCCCTTACTATATTAGGCTCGCTTTTGATGACATTAATCTTAACAATTATTTGCGTAGCCTACTTTAGGGTAAACCAGCCTGAAATTATGAAATCAAACCGGAAACTCTTTTTGTTAGTTTCTATTGTAATTTTCACATTTATTTTTGCTAAAGCTACTGAATTTTTTTTAGTTAATTCACAGACTAATTTAATTGATTATGTAAGATATCCAATTTTTGTGCCTTTTGCAGCTATTTTGTTATCTAGTTTAATAAACACTAGTTTAGCCATGTTTGTAAGTGCTTTTTTAACTGTCATTTTGACGATGGTTTTAGCCTTTAATCAATATGGATTTATGATTATTAACTTGGCCACTGCAATGGTTGCTATCTTAAGCACTCGATCTCTTCAAAAAAGAAAAGAAATTTTCATTGTTTGTGGTTTAGCTTGGTTATGTGCAGTAGGACTTATTTTAGCCATTCATTTTTACCAAGCAGTTGATTGGAATCGCTATATTTTATCAGACATTGTAAGTAGTGGACTTTTTTTATTGTTCACTTCCATTATTGTAGTGGGTTTATTACCTTTACTAGAGTCTTTATTTGGAATAATGACAAATGTAACATTAACTGAATATTTAGATCCAAATAATGATTTACTAAGAAGGCTTTCTATCGAGGCCCCCGGAACATATCAACATTCAATTGTTGTTGGTAATTTGGCAGAAGCTGCCGCATCATCTATTGGCGCTAACGGATTATTTTGTAGAGTAGCGACTCTTTACCATGATGTTGGAAAAATTGCTACGCCTCAATATTTTACCGAAAATCAACAACCTGGAATGAATATTCATCAATTATTGACCCCTTTAGAGTCAGCTCAAGTCATTATGGCACACGTGAGTGAAGGGGTTGCTTTAGCGCGAAAAGCTGGTTTGCCTGAACAATTTATTGATATTATTAAAGAGCATCATGGTACAACTTTAGTGTATTATTTTTATCGAAAACAATTAGAAAAAGTTGATGAGGATAAGACAAAAATTGATGAAAGAGACTTCCGTTATATGGGTCCGAAACCAAGAAGTAAAGAATCGGCCATTATAATGATTGCAGATTCTTTAGAAGCTGCCGCCCGTTCACTTGAGAAAGTGGATGAGAAAAGTTTAATGGAACTAGCTTCACGACTTGTGCGCGATAAGGCAGATGATGGACAGTTTGATGAAAGTTTACTTACTTTTGAAGAACTTGCCAAAGTTAAACAAGCATTAGTCAAAACATTGATAGCCTTTGGACATAGTCGTATCAAGTATCCCAAACGAGAAAAAAGTACTGAACCTTTACCAAATATTGAAGAATGAATTTTAAAAAAGCCTTAATCACTGGAGCCAGTTCTGGCATTGGTCATTCTTTAGCTACCTTAATGGCTAAAAAAAACATTTCGCTTATTATAACTGGTCGCAATAATGCTCAATTAGTTTCTTTGAAGGATCAGTTATCCGATAAAGTGCCAGTTGAGATTCTAGTAGGAGATTTAGAAAATCCCACATTCTTAGAAGAGTTATTAAAAAAAATAGAAAGTGATTCTCCTGATTTAATCATAAACAACGCTGGATTTGGTCTATATGGTGATACAGATCAAATAGAGTTAGCAAAGCTTAATCAAATGATTGATGTTAATATAAAAGCTTTAATGGCTATTTCAATAGCTGGTGTCAAAGCCTTAAAAAATAAAAACCAAAAAGGGACCATCTTAAACATCTCTTCTGCGGCTTCTTTTTTAACTTTCCCCTCTTTTAGTGTTTATGCAGCAACAAAAGCTTTTATAAATAGCTTTTCGCAAAGTTTAGATGTTGAAGTTCAGCCTTTTAATATTAGAGTTTTAACTTCTTGTCCTGGCATGGTTGAAACAAATTTTAGTAAAAGAGCTGGAGCTAAAAAAATTGCTTTTGAAATGAATGTAATGACAGCAGATAAGGCAGCTGAACTGATGTGGGAACAAATTGAAAAGCAAAAACCCTTATCTATCATTAATTGGCAATACAAATTAGCTATCTTTTTATCAAAATTCGTACCTAAGTTTTGGCTTGCCAAACGTTTACAAAAAAATATTCAAGCAAGACAAAAATAATTCCCTATGAGTTTCGACATAAAAAAAATTGATCAATTCCCTCAACAGCCTGGCGTTTATCTAATGAAAGATAAAAAAGGGGAAGTTATTTATGTCGGCAAGGCCAATAATTTGCGGCAAAGAGTTAAACAATATTTTTTTCCTGGTAGGGATGGGCGATTTATTGTCCCTTACTTGGTGGCTAAAGTAGAAGATGTAGAAATTATTTTAGTTTCTTCTGAAAAAGAAGCCTTATTATTAGAAAACATCCAAATAAAAAAGTTCAAACCCCGCTACAACGCTTTATTAAAAGATGATAAATCATATATTGCCTTAAAATTAACGACTAAGCAAATGTGGCCAAGACTTTTTCTTATTCGATATAAAGGCAAGCCACCAGCAGATGGAACCTATTTTGGACCTTATACAAGCGCTTACTCCGCTAGAAGAACACTTGATTTATTACAAAGACTTTTTCCTTTAAGACAGTGCTCAGATCAAGAATTTGCTAGAAGAACGAGACCATGTATCCTTTATGATATGAAAAGATGCGTCGCTCCTTGTGTACAAAAATGTACTAAGCAAGAATATGATCGGCATGTGGAGAGAACTGTAAAATTCTTAAGAGGTCACGATAAAGAAATTTTAAAAGAACTTTATACCGAAATGGAAGTTTGTTCTGAAAAATTAGAGTTTGAAAAGGCTGGAGACTATTTAAGACAAATTCGAGAAATTGAGCAAACCCTTGAAAACCAAAAAATTGAAAAACCTTTTGGTGGCGATGTAGACGTTATTGGAATCTTTAGAGAAGCTGAAGAAGTCGTTTTATCGCAGCTTATATTCAAAGGAGGAAAATTATCCGGTGTTAAACATCATAATTTCTCCCAAATTGCTCAAGATGATCATGAGTTACTAGAATCGTTTATCATTCAAATGTATGAACTTCAAACAGAAGTGCCCCATGAAATTTTAGTCTCTGTAAAAATACCTGAAAGTGAGACGTTATCGGAAATAATTTCACTTGGTAAAAATCGAAAAATTCAAATCATTACGCCCCAAAAAGGGGAAAAGAAATCTCTTTTAGAAATGGCTTATTTAAATGCGGAAGCTGCCTTTAAACAAACAAGAGATAGAAAAAGTTTAAAAGAAAAAATCTTATTAGAAATGGAAGAAAAGTTTCGCCTTAACAACTATCCAAAAAGAATTGAGTGCTTTGATAATTCCAATACTTCAGGTTCTGAACTCGTTTCTGCCTGTGTAAGCTTTATTGAAGGGGAAAAAGATACAAGTCATTACCGACATTATAAAATTAAGAGTGTGGATAAAGGGGATGATTATGGAGCGATGTATGAGGTTTTGACACGTCGCTATAAGAGAGCTAAAGAAGAGAATGACTTACCTGACTTAGTTTTGATTGATGGTGGAAAAGGTCATTTAAACATCGCCTTAAAAGTCTTTGCAGAACTAAACATTATAACTGTCGATTTGCTAGGAGTTGCAAAAGAGGAAAGTCGACATGATAAAGGAATGACATCAGAGCAAATTTATTTGCCCAATATTAAAGATCCCGTTTTTTTACGTAAAAACTCTTCCGTATTATTTTTAATCCAACAAATTCGAGATGAAGCTCATCGTTTTGCTATTACTTACCATCGAAAACTTAGAGAGAAAAAAACATTTAAGAGCGCTCTTGACGATATCCCCTCAATTGGTCCTATTAAAAAGAAGATTTTACTAAAACATTTTGGCAGTGTAAAAAAAATTAAAGAAGCCACTTTAGAAGAGCTTAAAATGGCAAAAACAATTAGCCAAAAGAACGCCGAAACAATCTATAATTTTTTCCACTCAACACAGGATGAAAATAAAATCTTTTAAAAAGGGATAAGATTTACTAACTAACCTTTTCAATTTTTTTAAAAATTTTAACCTAAACTTTTTATAAATTTTCAAACAATGTTTTATTTTTTTTAGATTTAAGTTACTTTAAGTTTAAAAGTCGTTGTAATTGATAAGGTTTACTATGGTGAATTCGACTTCATCAGAAAAAGCATTCAAACTTCAATCAAACGAATTAGAAAAAAAAATTCGTAATTTTTCTTTGCCATTTAGCATTTTTCGATTTAACACATGGTTTACTCGTTCTGAATCCAAAATATTGTTAAGAGAAATTGATACTTATTTTAGTACATTTATACAAATGTGGCAAAAATCACCTGGAGAGAGTCAAATTTTTTTAACTAAATGCGCTATTTCTGTCGCTACCGAACTTAAAAAAGGAAACAAAAAGAAACTAATTTTGATGAGGGAAATTAGTGAAAAAAAGGAAGAAGTGAAAAAAATAATTGATACTTTAACCCCTTTTTTTCATTTTTTAGATACTAATCAAGAAAAGGTATTTCAAAAAGTTAGTGATATAGAATTATTTCCGACACCCACTTATGTTGATTTAGAGGATGACTTTGTTTTTTCGATTAAAAATCTTCAATTTTCCCAAAAACAAGAAGAGTATAGGAAATACGAAGTGCTCAACCCGCTTGGAATTTATTATATAGCAAAAATTGGAAAAATTAATCCCATAGCAACTAATTTTTTTGGATCTCTCGATCCTTTATTTGATTTTTCTAATCTACAAAAGAAAAAGCAGGCCAAAAATATTGTAGATCGGCAACAGGCGCAAGCAAGAGAACAGTTCTGCAAATTTCTTTATTTTTTTCGACTAGTTGGTATTCTGGGGGTAAAATCAGTTTACACGTTGACAAGTCCTACAGGCGCTTGGGCTATTTATAAAAAGAATGCTCCCCTTGACTTACTTAAAGTTACCCCCACCATTTGCAAACAAATAAATCAATATATTGAGATTGAAAGAGCTTTTGGTATAAAAATTTTAGGGAATACTGATGATTTTAGATTAGAAACACTATTTTTGTTAGATGAAAATGAAAATATTTATTTGTCTCAATTAAATGGGATACATTTTATAGATGAAAATGTTCACACAAGACATCAAAGATTTAAAGAGCAGATTTTTGGTAAAATTAAAGGGGAGTATCTTGAATTAATTTTTTCAAATTCATTTTTAGGTTCACCTTTAAATTCTATGAATTCCTTAAATTGGACAGATAAGATTATAGACCTAACTAATTTTTCATTTTCTGCCATGTGCTATATAAGTTTTTGTTCAAAACTATTTTTCAAAGACTTAAAAAAAACTATTTCAGATATCTTAGATTGTATTATTGAGCCAAGACACGCTACTGACTCACAAAATTTGATATATCTTCGTGCATTTATCAAAACCTTAAAAAAACACACCAGCAATCCATCATTTGAGGCTGAAATACAAACTAATTTTGTTAAGGAAATTCATAAAACACTGCAATTTGAATATGAGTTAATGGAAATCTTAAAAGATAAAATAATTAGATCTGTTTTTGCAAATATTCTAGATATTGCTCTGAAAACATTTCCCAAAACACCCCAGGAGTACTACAATATTGCCTGCAATTATTTAAAAGAATTATCTAGTAGTTTTGATGAAGGTAAACAAACCACTTTTTGGCGTTTTTTAGGGGATGAGTTTTTAGAAAAATTGAGACTTGATTTGATCGATGTAGCCAACTATGAATATGAAAACATTAACTTTGAAAAAACAAAAATTTCCATTTTAAGAGAGCTTTTTTTAAAAGAGACAAAGCATAAAGATAAAATTACTCACGCTTTATATTTTCATCTTCACCAAGCGGCTATTTTACATAGCTATAACTTCTCAGAAGAGTTTTACACATATGTGCAAAAAAACTTAAACTCAACATGATTTTACTAGCGTTTAATTTTACTGCTTTGTATTATTTGATTTCTTCATTTAAGATAACATCTTTTTATGGGATATTAGCTCAGTTGGTTAGAGCGCCACGTTGACATCGTGGAGGTCAGCTGTTCGAGTCAGCTATATCCCATTCATTATCAAAACTTCGATTTAGATTAATTCACATGAAAACAACTATTGCAAATCGTAAAACGGCCGCTGAAGTAATAATCTATCTTTTAGCAAAATGGTTTCCTGAATTGGAAATTATTTCTTGTGAAACTGATCAAACATTTTTTTCTTGTGAATTTTTTATTAAAAAAGCAATAGATGAGCAATTTTTTCCTCACTTTGAGCGTGAAATAAAAGAATTTATTAAAGAAGGAAAAGAAATTAAACTCTTGGAAATGACCCGTTCTAATGCAATTGATATGTTTCATTACTATCAGCTTGATGATCAAGTCGAGCGGTTAGAAAATTTATCGGATGGTTTAGTTTCAATTGTTCAAATAGATGATTTTTTTAATTTATGTAAAGGTCCAATAGTTTCTTCTTCCAATGAAATTGGAGTTGTTAAACTTCTAGAATTAGAAACTTTACCTTCTAAACCATTTGAAATGGTTAGACAAAGAATAACTGGCACAGTTTTCGATAATTTACAAAGTTTAAAGCAATTTCTAAAACGATACGATCAATATAAAAAGAAAGACCATCGCTTGCTAGGTCCTCAAATGGGGTTGCTTACTAGCTTAGACGATGACAATACATGGATTTGGGAAGAAAAAGGGGTTATTTTAAAAAAGATCATAAAGCAAAATTGGGAACAATCCATTCAGAAGTTAGGGTTTCAAATTATACAGACACCCCGTGTCTTAAATAAATCTTTTGAAAAGGGAAAACAAAAAGCCTTAGAAAAAGAATGGTTCGAGGATAGTGAATATTTTTATACACAAAATTTAAAATTTGCTCATGCTCTTTATTTCAAATCAAAAAAACGCTCTTACCTCGACTTACCTTTTAAAATTGCTGAATGGACTCAAGGGATTTCTTTAAAAGAATATCCTATGCGAAAAGGGTTATATCATCCCATTTCTTTTGAATGTGAGGAAGCTCATATTTTTTGTAATCCCTCGAGCGTTGAAAAAGAACTGATTTCTTCCTTGCAATTCATTAAGAAAATAGCTAAAATCTTGGATTTTGAATCCCATTATATCATGCGATTAAGAGGTCCAAAGCACATAGGATCCTTAGAAGCTTGGGATAAAGCAGAGCGTTGGATAAAAACAGCACTCTCTACACTGGGCATTCAATATGAATTAGGCGATAAGCCTTCCCAAGAAGGGCCAAAACTTGAGCTTTATTTTAAAAATAGTCTTGGTGAATATTGGTTAGGGGCTTATTTAGGCATAAACTTTAGGTTAGCCGAACAATTTGACTTGCAATATCAAGAAAAAAATGATGAAATGCAAAGACCAATTGTTTTGGAAATCTCAAGTTTTACTGTAGTGGATAGAATTATAGCTTTGTTAATAGAAAAAGGAATTCCATTTTCTTTAATACCAAGCCAAGTTAAAGTAGTATCTGTTGGAGTAAAACAGATCTCCTATGCGCAACATGTTCAAATGATGCTAAAGGAGTCGGGATTAAGGGTAGGCGTTGATTTTACTGATCGACCCTTACAAACAAAGTTTATAGAAGCAGAGCTAGAAAAAGTTCCTTATCTCATCTTTGTGGGTGAGAAAGAAGAAAAAACGAAAACTATTTCAGTTCGTGAGTTGAAAAATAACGAAAAGCGAATAGGAATAAAAATAGAAAGCTTCCTTGAGAAAATTTCTCAAGAAGAAATCTTAGTTGAGGAGTGATAAGTCGGGTTGAAAGTTAACAGAGAAATACGGGCTCCAAGAGTGAGAGTCATTAGTTCAAGCGGAGAGCAAGTAGGCGTTCTTACTTTATATGAAGCAATTGCTAAAGCAGAGCAAGAAGGGCTAGATCTTGTTGAGATCGTCCCTAATTCTAATCCTCCTGTTTGCAAGATCATAAATTACGGAAAATTTCGTTATGATCAAACCAAACGAGAAAAAGAAAGTAAAAAGTCTCAGCACCAAGTGAAAGTAAAAGAAATAAAGCTAAAGCCAAATATTGACGTTCATGACTTAGAAACTAAAATGAGGCATGCTAAAGAGTTTATTTCTAAAGGGAATAAAGTTAAAGTTACTTGTACATTTCGTGGAAGAGAAATGGCGCATACAGAAATCGGAGATAAACTGGTTAAAAAGTTTTGTGAAGATTTAGAAGAAGTAGCTTTACCTGAATCACCTCCAAAAATGTTTGGAAAAATGTTAACCGTTGTCCTAGCACCAGGCGGTAAAAAGAAAAAAGAAAGTTCAACAAAACCGCAAGTTGAAACGCCGATTAAAACAGAATTAAGTTAAAAAGGCAGGAGTGTATAATGCCTAAAATGAAAACTAAAAAGGCTGTAGCAGCCAGATTTAAAGTGACAGCATCTGGGAAATTAAAATATTCCCAACCAGGAAAGCGTCACATTATGACAAAAAAAACATCTAAACGTAAGCGTCAACTTTCAGCACCTGCATTTGTAAATGATGCACAATTGAAAACATACAAACGCTTAATGTGCGTAGATTAATTAAAATTAGTAAACTTTAAGCTGAAATTTTCAGCCTATAAATATTAACTCGTCTAAGTAAAATTAGACATAACAGTGGAGATTAGCCATGGTTAGAGTAACCAACGCTGTCGCTTCACATCGTAGAAAGAAAAGACTATTTAAGCTTGCAAAAGGCTTTGTTGGAGATCGAAAAAATCATATTAGATTGACTAGCGATGCTGTATTGCGTGCTTTGGCGTACAATTACCGCCATCGTAAACTAAAAAAACGTGAATTTCGCCGTTTATGGATCACGAGAATTTCTGCAGCTGCCAAAATTCACGGTATTTCATACAGCAAATTTATATTTGGCTTAAAGCAAGCACGATGTGACCTAGATAGAAAAATTTTGGCCGATATGGCCATTCGCGATCCAAATAGCTTCGCAGCTATTGCGATCCGCGCTAAAGAAGCATTAGTGTAAAAACTTTTCGAGCAGAAAAACTCTTTTTCTGCTCGTTTTTCATTTATTTTCCCATGGAGTTAAATTGTGCAACCTTCTATTGAAAAAATTCGAGAAGAATTTTTAATCGACATTGCTAATGCCAATACAACCTCAGAAATAGAAGAGATAAAGGTAAAATACTTAGGCAAAAAAGGACCGATTCAAGGTTTAATGAAACACTTGAAAGATGCCACGGCAGAGGAAAGACCTTTATTTGGTAAGTGGATCAATGACTTTAAAGAGTACACTTCTCAGCAAATTGAACAAAAATTTACTACACTATTGGAAAATGAAGAGAATAATCGTCTTAAAGCAGAAACAATCGATGTAACTTTGCCCGGAAGAAAAAGATATTCTGGTAGAAAGCACATCGTCAATGCTGTTTTAGACGAAATGATCGATATATTGTTAGAAATGGGGTTTTCTGTTCAATATGGTCCCGATATTGAATCTGATTATTATAATTTCGAAGCTTTAAATTTTGCAGAAGATCATCCTGCAAGAGATATGCAAGATACGTTTTACTTAAATACAGGCTATTTATTAAGAACTCATACCAGCAATATTCAAGCCAGGGTAATGGAGACTACAGAGCCTCCTATTCGAATAATAGCGCCCGGACGCGCCTATAGGAATGAAACAATAACAGCCAGATCCCACGTCTTTTTTCATCAAATTGAAGGGTTGTACATTGATAAAGGTGTTTCTTTTGCTGATCTCTTAGCCACTTTAGATGATTTTTTTAAGCGATTCTTTCATAAAGATATTGAAACGCGTTTTAGACCAAGTTACTTTCCGTTCGTTGAGCCAGGAATGGAAGTTGATGTTAAATGTTTAAGTTGCAACGGTATTGGTTGTCAGCTTTGCAAACACACAGGCTGGTTAGAAGTAGCAGGTGCTGGAATGGTCCATCCTGAAGTTTTACGTATGGGGGGAATTGATCCCGAAGTCTATTCTGGTTATGCTTGGGGAATGGGTGTCGAAAGACAAATTCTTTTGAAGCATAGTGTTAAAGACATTCGTTTGTTTACTGAAAACGATCTCCGTTTTTTAAGACAATTTTCATTTTCTTAAATTACAAGTCCAAATTTAAACTTCAAGTCCTATAGCAAACTTTTAACCCATTAAAAATTGTTAAAACTTTAGGCTTAAATGTTAAAAGTAAAAGAAAGCAATATTAAGCTTTTGTCATTTTTAAAATTAACTCTTCTTCAAACCTATTCCAATAAACAAATAAAAAAAGGAATCGAAAGTAATTTTTGCAAAATTAACGGCAAAATTGAACGTTTTGCATCTACAATATTGCTCAAAGATGATGTAGTAGAATTTGATATAGAGGGTTTTAAAGATACATTTGCAAATGATAGTCTTACCAAAGTTCCCATTCTTTATGAAGATGAAGACTTTTTAGCATGTAACAAACCAGACAATATTGCTTCTGATTCGGATGAATTAGTTAAGCGAATAGGTAGCTCTTCCAAAATATATTTAGTTCATCGCTTAGATAAAGATACTACAGGTGTGTTACTTTTTGCTAAAAGCGAACAAGCTTTAAAAGCTATCATCGAGCAATTTAGACTACTTCATGTCACAAAAGAGTATTTAGCAATCGTTGATGGGATCCCTAATAAAGAAAAAGGAAAAATTAGCAATAATCTTTCTAAAATCAAATCATTACAAGGGCAATCGATTTGGGGGGTAACTGATGAAGGCTTAAAAGCCATTACTTATTGGGAACAAGTGGTATGTTATAAAAATGCTTCATTAATAAGATGTTTTCCTAAAACTGGACGAACACATCAATTACGTGTGCATTTAGCAGGTATGAAACACCCAATCATTGGAGATTACCAATATGGCTATCATTCAAAGTATTCATTTAGTGTAAAACGGCCACTTTTACATGCTTTTAAATTAAAGTTTGTTCATTATAGAACAGGAAATGAAGTGAGTATAAAAGCACCACTTCCCGATGATTTTGAACAAATGTTAAAAAAGCTCCACTTGCCATGCGTTTTTTAATTGTAAAGACCTCCTCTTTAGGTGATATTCTTCAAACCATTCCTTGTGCTCAATTTATTAAATCTATTTATCCAAATAGTATACTTGACTGGGTTGTTGAAGAGCCTATGCAAGACCTTATTAGTGAAAATCCTTATGTAGATAATTTAATTGTAGTGAATACCAAAAAATGGCGTAAACATTGGCGTTCATCATTCAATGAAGTTGTAAAAATGAGAGCTCTTCTAAAGAAATATCCTTATGATGCTGTTTTTGACCTACAAGGCAATAGTAAATCAGCTTTTTTTACAAAAATGGCTAGAAGCCAAAATAAAATAGGATTTGGATGGAAATCTGTAGCCGAAAAGCCAAACTGGTTTGTAACCAATAAGAGATATGATCCGCCAACTGGTTTAAATATTCGGCAAGACTATTTGTTTTTGTTAGAAGAGTATTTTCAAAAAAAATGGGAAATGAGACCTACTTTTACGACTATTAAGCAAAATAATTGGATGATTTGTTCAGGGTCTGCTTGGCAAAGTAAGCAATTAAGTTTGCAAAGTTGGATTCAATTTTTAAAAAAAGTGGAACATTTTGCTTCCCCAAGATTATTTTTTTTAAGCGGAAATGATAAAGAAAATGAATTTGCTAAAGCTTTAAGTCAACAATTTTCTCATTCCGTAGTGTTAGATCGTTTGCCATTGCTCGATTTAAAAAAGTGTATGCAAGAAATGAAACTAGTTGTAAGTGTTGATTCTTTACCTCTTCATTTAGCGGCAGAAGAAAATATTCCAACTTTTAGTATTTTTGGCCCCTCTTCTTCTAAAAAATATAAACCTTTAGGAGACATTCATGCTAGCTTTTCAGGTAGTTGTCCATTTGATAAAAACTTTGAAAAGCGATGCGATTTGCTGCGTAAGTGTATCAACGCACCTTGTACAAAAAATATTGATATCGAAGAGCTAGGTAAGTCTTTTCAGCGTTGGTTAAATGATTTGTATAAGTAATATTAGGTTAGATGATTAGCTTTTTAAAGTGTTTGTCAGCAGCTAGCTTTTACTAAATAACCTATAATAAATACTTGGCTACTGCTTTAATAAAAAAATGCAAATAATTGGTGAAAACTGATTATAATCTTATTAAGTTCGCTTTTTTTTTCTGAGATTTAAATTAATAGACAACTCTTACCTTTATACACAATTTTATTGAATTTTTTTCTTTGCAAAAGTAGATTTATTGTGATTTTCAAATTAAAAGGTATGATTTTATGTGTAATCCAACGGGTAGTTCACCATTTTTATTCCAAAATTTCATCAAAAGCGAACAAGAATACGCACAAAATGTCAAGCTTGACGAAAAGATAAATTTTGATCAGGAAAAAACTGCAATAGATAGCAATACCGTAATTATTGAAGCCCATGTCGCTTCACCATACGGCAATAGCTAAATTACAAATCGTTTATAGTAAGCGGCGTGGTACTATGTTGCCACGCTTCCTTCCAAGCTCGATTTACCCAAAAAGCGTCGGTATATTTCTTTTGCCCTTTCAAACTCTCTAATAAGCCAAATAAGGATCGCCCGTTTCGAGGATGTTTTGCGAGATCATCTCTAAAAATTTTTTCCGCATCCCCATATTTTTTTTGCCTTAAAAACAAACCACCTAAACTTTCCCTTACTGGAAAGTACCAGTCAGGAGGCTCGTTATAATGAAGATTATCTTGTATAGCTACAGCGTTTTGTAAGTATGTAATAGCATCAAAAGTATTTCCCTTTAATTCGCTGAATTTAGCTTTTAAGGTAAGATCTGCAATTTCCATAATAGGCTTAGCATAGTTGTAGCCATACTTTAAATCAGACGGAATCTGTGCAGCCTTTTGTTGAAAAAAACTTTGTTCTTTTTCTGCGTCTTGAACTTTTCCAGCGGAAGCAAATGCTATAGCTCTTGCAAAATGCCAAACTAAAGTTGTGAGCTTTTGTTGCGGATCTGGCTTTGGTAATTCTAAAATGCAGTTCCATTTATGAAAACGGAGGTAAACAAAAATATTATTTGGAATATAATATTCTAATTCGGGCATTTCAAAAAAATAGGGAGCATAAAAATTAGAAAGCTCAGTTCCAGCTTTTAAGGCATCTTCAAAGCGACCTTCCATACTGTAGGCTCTCGATAAAAAATATAAATTATGGCTTAAATAATGAAGAGGGTAAATGCCATCTATCCCATATTTTTGTATATATTCTTTATCAGCAATAGCTGCTTGTTCGTTACATAGAGCTGCTAGATGATAGTCTCCAACGAGTAGGTAAATATGAGATGGCATGTGGAGAATGTGACCAAAACTATTGGCAAGTAAACGAAGCCTTTCAGCAGACATTAAAGCTCTTTCAGGATAATTAGACGCTTCTATGGCGTGGATATAATAGTGATTGGCTCCTAGATGATAAGGATCTTTTTTTAAAACATCTTCTAAAAGTTGAACAACTTCAAGAGTGCCAGCTTTTGGATTTCCCTTTTCGTCCCACTGATTCCAAGGGTTTAAGTCTAAAACACTTTCTGCATAAAGTGTGGCAGCATCTAAATCGTCTGGGTATTTTTGATAAACCTTTTCCATAGCATTTTTATAAGCTATATCATTAGATGGTTTACCTTCACTAGAATTGGTATAACGATATGACAAAGCTTCAATATAGTCTTTTTCATTTTCAGTGCTACTATTTGACAATTGCTTAGCTTGCTGCACTAGTTGGAAAGCGATTTTAGAACGTTTACTATCGATTTCCATGTTGATATTCGGGCCTAATGCTAATGCCATACCCCAATAGGCCATAGCAAGAGAGGGATCTGCTTCGCTCGCTCTTTTAAATGACCAATAAGCGGCATCATGATTAAAAGCGTATAGATAAATAATTCCTTGGTCAAAATATTGTTGGGCTAATGGATTTTTCGTACTAACAGGGTGGTATACAAAAGGGAGCTGAACGTTGAGATTAAAATTTTTTGGCGGCTCGTAAGGGAACAAATCTTCATGGCAAAGAATAAACGAACTTTGCATCACGCTAGCTAATGAAAAAACAAAAAAAGCTTGTTTAAAAGATTTAAAAGAAACCATATTATGCCATAAATTATTTATTTACTTTTACGAATACATCTTATGAATATCCCATTATTTTTAGAAAAACAAACAAAAAATATCCAAGAACTAGAAATAAAAAGTCGTTTAGCTTGGTGGAATCTAGCCGTAACGGGTGATAAAATTTACACAAGTGAACTACAAGACGCTGAAAAAGCGCTAAAAAAATTGTATTCTAATCCTGAGGACTATAAATGGTTACAAGATCACTTAGGTAAAGGAGATTTACTACAAAATAGGCAATTACAATTACTGTTATATAGATATGCTGAAAATCTAATTGAGCCTGCTTTGTTAGCAAAAATGGTCGATCTAGAGACTGAAATTGAAACTATCTATACAAATTTTCGCCCCTCCGTTAAGGACAAACTTCTTTCAAACAATGAATTAAAAGATATTTTACTCAATAGTGTAAATATTAAAGAAAGAGAAGAAGCTTGGTTTGCCTCCAAAAAAATAGGAGAAGAAGTATCGCAAAAGATATTAGAACTTGTTCATTTACGAAATCAGTCTGCAAAAAAAGCAGGCTTTTCTAATTACTATCAAATGCGTTTGTATAATCAAGAAATTGAAGAAAAAGAGCTATTTGATTTACTGGATGAGCTAGAACAAACAACTAAAGATAAATGGGATACTTTTATTGAGGATTTTACGGTTTCAATAAAAGATAAGTATAAATTAGATTCTAACGACTTATACCCTTGGCTTGTATCTGATCCTTTTTTTCAAGAAGCGCCTAAAACTAATTATTCTTTAGATCCGTTTTATAAAGATAAAGATATTGTTGATATAAGCCGAAATTATTATGCCTTTATAAATTTGCCGGTGGACGATATTTTGCATCGATCCGATCTTTTCGAACGAAAGGGGAAAAACCAACATGCCTTTTGCACATCCATTGATCAAGAGTTAGATATTCGCATATTGTGCAACATTCGTGATAATGAATATTGGATGAGCACACAATTGCATGAGCTAGGTCATGCTGTTTATGATAAATATATTGACCCAAATTTACCCTACCTATTGAGAATGCCAGCCCACATAAGTGTAACAGAATCTATTGCTATGCTTTTTGGTCGTCTTGGAAAAAATAGTGATTTTGTACATTCTTTTGCTAATGTTGAAAGCTCAGAGTTGCAAACGATAAAAAGCCAAATCGATAAACAATTAGGAATATCACTTCTTATATTTACTAGATGGGTTATGGTTATGGTGCATTTTGAAAAAGCTTTATACGAAAACCCTCATCAAGATTTAAATAAACTTTGGTGGGATTTAGTAGAGAAGTTTCAATCTTTAAAACGTCCCATCCATCGCAACGCTCCCGATTGGGCCTCAAAATTACATATTGCTTGCGCTCCCGTTTACTATCAAAATTATCTTTTAGGAGAAATGATGGCAAGTCAACTCATCCACTCTTTTAAAGAAGAAAAACAGGAAGGAAAAAACTGGTTTTCAAATAAGCCTTTAGGGGAATGGTTAAAAGCAAAAGTATTTACAGATGGGGCTAAATATCCATGGCAAGAATTAATAAAAAGGGCAACTAAACATAAATTATCAAGTAATTACTTTATTAAAGACTTAATATAAAATTAATAAACTCTTAATTGATTTTTAGATAACTAATTCTATTATTTGTGACGTTAAACTTAAGGAAACAAATAATATGGCAAATAATATTGCAAAACTCGAAAGTATTAGTCATTTTTTTAGTCAAGGGGCTTCTAGCATTGGCAAAGCAACAGCTTATGGCTTTCGAACTGTAACTCCAATTATCACAGGTGTTTACGCGAAAGGAGCTTTATATCAGTATGGACCACTAGCTCTAAAGAAAGTTTGTGAAGCGGCTGGAAGAAAATTATTCGGTGATTATTGTGGAGGTTTCATAGGAAGAGCGTTTGCTATTGGAATTACACCACAGTTTGTTAACTCTTATACTGCAGGTGTCGTTGCCTTAGGGGGAGCTTATGTTGGAAAAGTGGCTGTGGATAAATCTTTCCAACTTTTTTCTAATGTTTTTAAAGCAAAAGAAAGTAAGCCAGAAACTGTCTCTTTGCCTCAGGGGAATAACAATGAAGTTACTGCTGATGAATTAGCAGATGATTTTACTTACTTACCTGTTGCAAGTTAAAAACGTAACGATCAGTACGATTTTCAATTTTTATTGGAAAAAATAGCTTTTTGAAAATTATAAATACATTTAAGATTTAAATGAAATAATCTATAAGGAAAAGTTTCATTGGTTGTTTATTGATATGGAAACGTAAAAATTAAACTAATTTTATTTTATAGGATCTCTATATGAACTCAATAGTGCCTTATTTGCAAAACCAACCAACTATCGACTTTCATGAAAAAAAAATCCGTCTTAATGATGAGTTTGGTAAAAAAGCTCAAATCCAGGGATTAGTTTCCTATATTTATTACCCAAGCCAAAGAGAATATCCTCTTCTTGGCCATTCCGAATTAGAGATAGAAGGAGATTCTTGGACATTAATGTGCTTGAGGTCTGAATTCAAACCATTATCTAAGATGATTACTTCTTCAAAATTTGGTGAAGGATTTCCTTTTTTCCGAATTAATATTGGTGTAACGCCAAATCAACTTCGTAGCTTGAAAGAGAGTGAAATGAATAGATTGGGATCTTGTTCTTTTGGTGTTTTGAGAACTCTTTCATTGCATGGAAAATATGAAGTTTCTTTTCCTTATAATTTATTTCCTTTAAGTTCATTTATTTATCTTGTTACGGCCAAGACTTTAGGCTCACGACGTATAAATCAAATCAAATTTTATGGGGGGAAAAGTCAATTAATGAATCTAGCAAATAGCATACCTGGAGTATTTGTAGAAGCAACATTTATCTATTCTATCCTATTGTTAAGCTATGCTGTATGCGAACTCGTACTAAAAATTTTACCGCATGGTAATGAGTAATAGAAATGACAAAAATTATTATAAGGCTTTGAAAAATGTCTTATATTTTATTTGCCTTTACTTACAAATAAGATAATTCTTTAAGTCATTACCAAAGAAGTAAAAGTTGTAAAAATGCTTTTTATTACTTCTTTCGTTTCAGTAAAAATTTCTTCTTCGTTTAGACCCTCAATTTGATCTAAATCAAACCATCGTAAAATTTGATCTTCTGGCGATATTGGGGAAAAATTACTACGTAAAGGTCTTGCAACATAGACAAAATCGATGTGTTGATGGGCTGGAGTTGTAATATGAGGAGGTATTTCTTCTAACAAACAAAGATAAGGCCTTGCAAAACTATTCGCATTATTTTGATTCACCCAAACATTTTCTTGTTTGATAAATTCAACTGCAATACCCGTTTCTTCTAAAGCTTCTCGTTTAGCGGCATCGCATGGTGTTTCATTAATTTCTAAGTGGCCTCCGGGTGGTAACCACTTACGAATTTTTTTGTGATAAATGAGTAAAACTTTTTGATTATCAATGATGTAAGTGCTAGCAGTAAACTGTCGTTCCATAATACCTCAAACTTAAAATGGCCCGACATAAGTTATAAGTTTTAAGTGTTTTTAGTCAATCTTATACTTTTAAGCACTGCCTCCGTAATTTGGAAGGGAATTGCGCAATCCATCCCAGATACTTCTAGAAAATTGTCCTTCTTTTTCTAAATCTTCTGCCGCGGAGGTGGCTTGCTGCATAAATTTATTAATTGTTTTTTTCAATTGTTTAATTAAAGCCTCTATTTCTTCAATAGCCGCTTCAATTTCAGCTTTAGATAAGGCAGCCTCAGCTTTTGAAAAATTACTGATCGCATTAACAATGCTAGTACTCATCTGTAAGGTTGTTTGAATTAAAGAAAACATAGGACCTAAACGGGATTGGTATTGTGCCATTGAGGCAAAAACTGCTTTAAATGCATCTCTAATTTGAGGAATTTTATCGGAAATATTTTTAATAATATCCTTAAATTTTTGAGCGGCAGCACTAACTTGTTCTGGTAAGTCTTGGACAGCTTTCATAGCTCTCATGCCGACTATTGATATAACGATCATTAAAACCATTCCAATCACCATAGAAACAATTTGTCTTGCATCTTCGGATACTCCAGCGGCCTTTAATATATCAACAATGACTTGAGAACCAAGTAAGGATGAAACTCCTAGTTGCAAACCAGTAATGGTAGCTTGCAAACCGGCAAGGGCAGAACCTGCAGCAGAAATACCCGATCCCGTTAAAACAGCTGCTGCGACAATGGTTGCGACCATTAACACTTTAACAATGATTTTTACAGCTTCTTTATGTTCAGGCGGAATATTGGGGTCATTTTGAATGGCAGTAGAGATGGCTTCAAACATCTTGTTTATGCCACCTGTAGTTTGTTCTACAAGAGTAATAGTTGCCATAACTGCCGCGATTACAAACCCTGCAGCGCCACCTGTTAATGCTGCGATAATTAAAGATAGTACAATTAAAATAGGACCTAGAATTTTCATAGCTAATTGCAAATCTTTTTGTTTTTGCATTTCTACTTTGTTTTCTTCTAGATTTTTTAATTGTAATTCAGCTTTTTCCTTTTCTAAACTTAAGTTTGCATCTCCCATTCTTTTAGCTGCAGCACTGTCTGCTTCCAAAGATTGGAAAAGAATTGTTTTTAATTCTGTAAGGGCATCAGTTAATTTTTTTAAGAAATTTAAAATATCAACTTTTGCAGCATTATTTGGTAGCAAACTAATAGCCGATTTAGCTTGCGTTAACATACCATCTGCGTTTCGTAAAGAAGAAAATTGAGGGTCATTTAAGGGAAAAGTTGATTTAATCTGGGAGAAATCGGCTTGCCAAGTGCCTGGAAGTCCATTTTGGTGAATGACTTCGTGATTAATTGATGGAATACTCGTTTTAAATTCGTTAAATAATTTAATTTGTTTTGCAGATAATCCTTCGACTGTCCCATTTTTTAAAGCATTTTTAAGAAGGGTAGCCTCATCCATAGATAAGTTTTTTTTATCCATAAAATTAGCTAAATGTTTATCAACTTCGTAGTTTAAAGAACCTTTTATTTCGCCGTTAATTTTCCAGGATGCTTTAAGAGGCACACCATCGGGCACACCATACTCATTTCTAATTTGAGGGATTACTTTTTGATCAATTTCTGTTTTTACACGATTTAAATCGGGAAAATTTACCCCTTCTTTAGGATTTGCTAAAATATAACGTAAAGTCTTTAGTTGACTTTTTGATAATGTCGTTTTTTCAGCTTCAGCTAAAAAGGCGTTTTCATAAGCTACACTAACCGGTACATCAATCTCTGAGTTATCAATAACTGGTTTCCAATCTTTGGGAAGCGCATTACTTGACGCTTGAAAAGACGTTAAGGTTTTTTTTTCAACAACCTGTAAAGCTCGACCAATCTCTAAAGGGGCTTTCATTTCAGGATGATAGTGGTAAAAGCGAAGTTGAGCTTTGGTTGCGTTAGATAGTTTTTCTTGTGATAAAGTGCTTTCAAAAGTTGAGCGATAAGTCGCTTGTTGATCAGCTTGCTTTAAACTTGCTTGTTCCTCTTGCGATAAAGGGGTTTCTTTAAGAAAAGTTAGCCCTCGATGAGAGTTGTAAAATTTTTCGGGAGAATCCACGTCTCGCGGTGGCGGTAAAATAGGAAAGGAAGGATCGGCTCGATAAGGTTTTTCGGCTAGTTGCGTTTTACCATTCAAGGAAACAATTTGATCGATTTTTTCCTTAGTGGTAAGGGGGGTAACCGTAGTTGAATCCGTTGTGACTTGACCTTTCCAAGACGCTGGACCGACTTGATTAAATAATGACATGAAACGCTCCAATATCACTTATAAAATATTCAACTGTATTATATCAAAAATCTTAAATATTTAAGTGTAAATATCTTATTAAGAAACTATAAATCCGCTAGATTTATATTTAGTTTTTACGTTACACTGCTAAAGTGCCGGGGACCTCATGGAATGAAATAGTTCGAACCAGGTCAGGACAGGAATGTAGCAGCCTTAAGGATGTGTTTTATGCCTTGAGACAATCTCCGGCTCTTTTTATTCCCATACCTGTTTTTTCCCTTTCCTTTCAATAGTAACTTCTTCTTCAGAAAAAACAAGGGGTCTTTTTTTAGCTAAAAAAATGGCGTGGGTAATGCCATTATCATCCCAAATAGCCTTACAAATTTTTTCAAGAAATCTCAATACTGTTTTATTCTGCTCAAAATATTTTTTTAAAGGGGAGATTAAAACGGCTAAGCCACCCCAGATAAAACTGACCAATTTAGTGGATTGAAAGGATAACCAACTTTTACTAAATCCCTTTCGCTTTTTTAACTCTTCTAAGCGAAGCTCTCGATTTTTACTAATGTTCCAGTAAAAAGAGGGGATTGATAAAAGATGATGGATTCGTATAAACAAGCGATGATAACTAAAAACCCAATGGGAAATCATAAGTTCTGTTTCGGCAAGTTGAGCAAAGTTTTGAAGTGGGTCTTCGGTATTGATATCAAAAGAAGTAGAACAGATAATTTCTCCTTCTAATTTGACAAGTCGGGTTAATTCAGAGATAAATAAACGATGTTCTTTTTGAGGAATATACCCAATTAAATCTAAAGCTAAAACTAGATCATAATTATCGTCTGGTAATTTAGTTAAAGGTACATATTCCTGCCACGTTTTGACTTTACCTTCAAATTGTTTTAAAGGGATGGAGGCAATATCTACTACTTCAACATTAGCATTCTTGCTTAAAAGCCGTTTTGCAATCGTTCCATAACCCGTTCCTAAATCCACACATTTTTTTTCTTTTACAGCAATATACTTATCTATCAATTCCCAAGTTCTATCAATTCTTGATTTTTCTAAACTATTTCTTTCTGGATTAAACTGTTCAGGGTCAGTTAGCCACAATCGTTCAAATTTGGCACGAGCAATCTCTTTTCTATCAAAGGAATGTTCACTGCGATAACTTCCATTTTTCCCTGACGCTTGTTGAACAATTTTTAACCGATCGTTATTCATAATAGTGAAACCCAATAAAACTTTTGTAAGTTGAGTTATGTAACTTAAAATGAATATTTATTCCAATAATTCTTTGACGGATTTATTTGGTAAAGATGTTGTTAAAGGGTTTGTAACAAAAATTTTAAACCAAATTTCAAGAACTAGAATGGCCCATAATTGATGAAAAGAATAACGAATATTGTGCAGTTGCTTTTTTAACCATGAAGATGAGATTAATCCAGATTCTACCAAATGACCTTTCAATAATTTTTCGCAAACTTTTTTATAGTTTTTATCGTTTCTCCATTTGCCAATGAATTGTTGATCTGTGTAGGTTTTAAATTCATCAGGTATTGATTTGGAAAAATGCTTATAAATGTTTTCAGCATGCTTTTCATCGCAAATATTAGAAGAAATTAATAATTCTATTATAGACCTATCTAAAAAAGGCGTTAAGGTGTCTACATTATAAAAACGAGCCAATTTTTCCAAAAAAAGCAAATGGAGATCGGGGATTTTTGTTTTTAAGTTAAGATAAACAGAGCGGGAAAAGACACTTTTTATTCTATCTAAATGATGAAATTTATAAATAAAAATTTCTTTATTAAACTCTTTAGAAAGTATTAAAGAGGCTTTATTTAATGGAAATTCATCGATAAAGTAACTTTCGTTAATTTTTAATTCTATGGCAGATAATAATTGTTTTCTTAATAGATAAAGAGATGCATTACGTGGCAATAAATGGCTAAATTTTAATATTCTTTTAGTAAATAGAATAGTTATTTGTTCCTTTCTTTTTTGTAGAAAGGTTTTTATTGAACTAGTTTTAAAATTTGGACCATTCAATTGCAAAAGCTCTTTAAAACCAGCTCCTGAAAGGAAATATTTTATCGAAGAATTGTCAAAATTTGATCGAAAATTAATCCATTGAATAACGATATTTGGAAAAGCCAAAGGTTCTTCTAATTGCCATATTAAATTTGGAAGTTTTTCAAGTACATTTGATAAAGTTAATTCAGAAAAAAAGGGTGTTGATATATTAGGCAAATAAGGGAGTAGTACAAGAGACTCAAAGTTACAAGCAAGGCAAATTTCATCTTTTGAAAACGTTTTATATTCATTTAAATGATTTTCAATTATTTCTAAAACTTTTCCTCCAGTTAAATGATTGTAATTAACTTTAAAGGCCGCGCTAAGAGACCAGTAAGACATAATTTTAACACCAGCTTTTGAGGAATAAGTTAAAAGATGAGATGGTAAAATTTTGTTAATTTGTTCAAAAGGTGTGATATCCTGAGGGAAAAAACCGAGGTTTAAGTAACTCGATAACCCTTCATAAGAAACTTGAATGGGGATAATCCCTGTATTGATAAAAGGCTTTAATTCTGTCGCAAATACAAAATAGCCTTGATGCATTGACCAATAAAGAGATCTATGACCGAGTTTGTCTTTCGCTAAAATGAGCTCTTTTTTATTGGGGTCATAGATAACAATACTAAAAGAGCCTTCTAATTTTGAAATAAAGGTTGATTTCCAATATTTGTAAGCTTTGGCAACAACTTCACCGTAGCTTTTTTCTGTAAAGGAATAACCATAATTTTCTAATTCATATATCAATTCTGCTGTATTTGTTATTTCTCCATCGATACCAATAATTGTTTCGCTTTCACAGTGATAGAAACGGTTATTACCTATCATAAATTGTATGTTTTCTGTTATATAAAATTCTTCTCGAGAAAAAGAGTAATGTTTATAACATTCTGCCATTTTATAAATTGCTGACGTAACATGCAAATGGGATGGATAAATTATTCCGGCGAATGTAGAATAATTGCTTTTTTTATTTTGTTGTTTTTTTGTCATGATAATTATCGTTTCACTATTATGGAGGTTTTTTTCAGATGCAATGGATTACTCTTTTTACCATATTGATTAGCTTATTGACTAGTTGTGGACCAAGGTATGTAGATTTTTTTCCTTATCATGATGATGGAAGGCTTAAGCCGCAAGTGGCAATATTGCCTATCTCAAATCATGACACATCTTTGGGATCTGATATATCAATGGATGTGATGAGAGGATTAAGGCAAGAATTAATGAGTCAAGGCAATGTATTTGTATTTGATGAAAAAGATTATCCTTGCGCTAAAGAAAGTTACTTTGGCTCAGATTTAGATTTTGCTAATGTTGAAAGTTGCGCTCAATACGTAGTTGCAATAGAGATTTTTCCTCATGAAACCAAATTTTATCCGACAGAAATTGGATGCGTTCGATTTGAAAGCTTTCCTTGCCATACAAGAGTTACGTTATCAGGTCGTGCACGAGTGATCGATTTAACTTGTGAAAGACCTCGTATAATCTTACAAGAAAAGTTTTCACAAGAATTCGCAGTACCTATTGATATTGAAACAGTAACGTTGGAATCATGTTATAATAATGATCCATTTTTGCAGTCCACATTTAGATTGTCGTATCAAAGACTTGCAAAACAAATAGCTAAAAAAGTAGAGCAAGTAGTAACCTACGAATAAATCTATGGATACAGTTTTTGAACCAATTTCTAAATTTTCAGCAATAGCACTTACAAGTTTTTTAAGTGCTATTGCTATTGTTATCTCTTCAAATTTCAATTTTTGGTCTTTGCCAAATGATAAAATAGAAAGATTAGTATCAGGAAAACGGGTTATTTTAGCTTTTATAATCTATTTTTTTACACAAGTTCTCTTAGTCCCAGGACTTTATTTACTTTGGTTGAAGTGGCAAGGTCGACCATTTGAGAAAGACATTGATACTCTAACGCAAGCTTGGATCAACATCTATGCTCTCATTACAAGCACAGCTTTTTTAATTTTTTATTTTTTTACTTCAAAGTCTACCTTTATTCATAGAGTAATCGGTAAAGATCTCTTCAAAAATTTTCTGTTTGGAGTAATGAGCTGGTTTATCATTTTTCCAATAGTTGCAACCGTTGGACAAATCATTAATCTCATTATTTCTTACTATTTTCCAGAAATTTATCCAGATCAAGTGGCTGTTAAATATTTAAAGAAAATTTTACCTTATCCAACAGTTTCCTTTTGGTTAATTGCATGTATAACAATTGCAGCCCCTATTGCGGAAGAGCTACTATTTAGAGGATTTTTTTTAAACTGGTTACTGCAAAAAATGAAGCGTTGGAAAGCAATTGTTCTTTCAGGTGTTACCTTTTCTTTGTTTCATTTTTCAATTTCACAAGGAATTTCAAATATAGAACTTTTTATATCCTTATCGATTTTAGGTTGTTTCTTAGGCTTTTTATATGAAAAAAAACAATCCCTTCTAGCGCCTATTGGCCTACATTCAGCTTTTAATAGCATAAGTGTATTAATGATAACGATGTCTGAGGTAAATTATCAACTTTCACAGTAAACATATAAAAAAATCAATTTTTTTCTATTCAAATTATAATTGTGTATCGATTATAGTAGGGTCATTTAATTTTAATTTGGAAATCCTCCAAAAGACAATTTTATGGTCATTCGTATAAAAATGCCATATTCTATTATTTCATACGGTCTATCTGACATAGGTTTGGTACGCCAAAAAAATGAAGATTATTGGGCTGAAATTCAACCATTACATTTTTACATTTTAGCGGATGGAATGGGTGGTCATTTAGGTGGAGAGGTCGCTGCTAAAGAGGCTGTAAAAACAGTCGTTGGTTTTATCCAAAAAGTTTTTGCAAAAAAAGATTTTTCAGTCGAAGAAGCTCAAGGTATAATCCACTATGCCTTTGAATATGCCAATAAAGTTGTTTATGAGAAGGGGTGTGAAAATTATTCTTTAAAGGGAATGGGAACGACACTATGCTGCGCCTTTTTTTATAAAAAATCTGTTATAATAGCAAGTGTTGGAGATAGTCGAATATATAGATTAAGGGATAATCAATTCGAGCAACTTACAAAAGATCACTCATTGCTAAGGGAAATGTTAGACAAAGGTCAATTAGACGAGGATCAAGCCACAGAATTTTTATATAAAAATATCATCACAAAAGCTATTGGGACTGAAGTTGCCATTGAACCTTTTTTGTATAGTGAAGAGTGTCAAGTAGGGGATATTTTGCTTCTTTGTTCGGATGGATTAACAGATATGTTATCAAATGAAGAAATACAAAAGATTTTACAGCAGCTAAAACCTGAACTTGCGGCTAAAAAATTAATAGCTTTGGCAAAAAAAAGAGGAGGGTATGATAATATAACTGTTATTGTCCTACAAGTACAAGAATCTTTATGAAAAAAATTTATTTTGATAATAATGCGACAACAAAAATTGATCCACTTGTTGCAGAAGTAATCTTAGCAGAACTTCAAGAAACCCCATCTAATCCCTCAAGTATTCATCAGTTAGGCCAAAAGGCCAAAGCTAAATTGTTTAAGGCACGCCAAACCGTTGCCAACTATTTACAGGTTAGGCCAGTAGAAATATTCTTCAATTCAGGGGCGACGGAAGGATTAAATACTATTTTAAGGAGTGTGGCTCAAAAAAAAGAAGCTCATATAATCACCACAGATTTAGAGCATGCCTGTTTATATAAAACTTTTAAGTTTTTAGAAGGTCGTGGTAGCGATATAACCTATCTAAAACCAAAGGAAAAAGGAAGAGTTGACGTTAAAGATTTAGAATCCGCTATAAAAAATACCACCGCTCTTATAGCAATCAGCTGGGTTAATAGTGAAACGGGCATAAAAACTAATATTGAAGAAATTGCTAATTGGTGTGAACAAAACTCAATTCCTTTATTAATAGATGGTGTTGCATTCCTTGGAAAAGAAAAAAAAAATCTGCCAAAAGGGGTGACGTACGCTTGTTTTAGTGGCCATAAAATACATGGTCCTCAAGGGGTTGGATTTTCAGTGATTAGGCAAGGAGTAAAAATTGAACCTTTATTAATTGGTGGTGAACAAGAAGGGGGATTAAGAGCTGGTACTGAGAATGTTGCCGGGATCATGGGTCTTGCTAAAGCCATAGAACTAATTCCATCTGATGTTGAACAAAAAATTTCAAAACTAAGAGATTTTTTTGAATTAGAGCTTACCAAAATATCATCCATAATGATTAATGGAGCAAATCAGCCAAGGGTTTGTAATGTTTCAAATGTAGCTTTTTTAAATGAAGATGGGGAATCTTTATTAGCAAGACTTGATCGTGCAGGTGTAATCGTAAGCTTAGGCTCAGCTTGTGCCTCTGGTGCTTTAGAGCCATCTCGTGTTTTGTTAAATATGGGTTATTCAAAAGATAGGGTAATGTCTTCTATTCGATTTTCCTTTTCTCGGATGAACACTTTAGAGGAGATCCAAGAAGCTTTACATTTATTATTTCAAATCCTAAATCGTTAGTTATTTTAATTTTAAAACACTAATCTCAAATTTTTGCTTTTCTCTAACATTAAAATGGTTAAATTCAATAAACTAAAAAATTTTAATCCATTTTTAAGGTTTAAGCTATGCAAGCGTTAAAAGAAAGCGACTTTAAGATAGTACAAACAGATTGCTATCACACTCAAACACCTTTAGTGAACAATGAAATCGTAAATCAAATAGCTTTGGAAAAACTTATTGAAGAGGGGAAAGCTGAAGAAATTACAACTCTAATCTCTCTTAAAAAAGTTACGATCGAAGATTCAAACCAATTGTATTATTTAGCCTACAAAAAAAGGCAACTAAAAGTCTTAGAAATATTAAAAAGTAATCACATTAAATGCGAAGGAAAAGAAATTCTTTTAAAAGCATTTAATAATGATGATCATGAAACTTACTTTGCATTGTTACCAGAACTTGGGCAAAAACAGATTGCTCTTTTTTATGAAGCCTCTAAGGCAAATAAAGTTAAAATAGCTTCTATTTGGTATTCTAAAATCTTTGTAAATGATGAAGAACTAGCTAAAGAATTTATCACTTGTTTAAAAGATAAATTTAACCCAAATAATGCAATATTGCTTTTTCGTTATGCCTTAAAAGAAAGCCAACTGACTATTGAAAAAATTCTAAAATTGTCGAATGCCCCTTTTATTCTATTCGAAAAAGAATACCAACGATTAATTAAAGAATATTGCCAAGCGCTCAATAGCAAAAATCAAACAAAAATTGACAAATTAGCTTCGTTTTTAATGGAAATTTACTGTAATAGTCTAAAACATCCTGAAGTTAAAACAAGAAGTATAGCCTTAATAGTTATGGTTGTTTTAGACAAAAGTAAGCTTGTAAAATTGTTATTAGAAGATTATCGCATAGATCCCTCAATTTGGAATAATTTTGCCATAAGAATGGCGGCAAAACTTGGGTTTAGTTCTATAGTTGAGATATTATTAACCGATCTAAGAGTTGATCCAACAGTCAAAGAGAATTTTGCTTTAAACCAAGCTGTAAAAAAAGGACATTTTGAGATTGTTAAAATGTTAGTTGATAATGAAGGATTAGCCTCAGTTAATAGGCAAGAATATATTCGCAAAATTATGTATGATGAGAAAAATCCTAATAAACATATGTTAGCTGTAAGAGAGGCAAAAAAACATAACTTTTTTAACTTGAAACCTTTATTTGAAAGAAATTGTACCGTAAATCCTTCTTTAGGAAAAAATTCAGCTCTAAGGCTAGCTAGTAAATACAAAAGAGATGAAATAGTTAGTTTTTTAATTGATTGGCATATAAAAAATAATCCAGAGATGCCTTTTGATACGATTAAATAAAGTATAAATGGCTATTTGCGAAAAAATGGTACAAAAACATGGTAGAATTGCAATAATAAATATTAACCAAAAAAGGTAGTTATATTTATTGTTTTGACATCTAATAAAAAAGTTTCTTTCACCGTTAATTCAAAAGGTTCTATAAAAATGGAATCACCAACCGAGGGGTGATGTCCAAGTATTTCAGCTACTAATTGAGACAAAGTTAGATCTTCATTATTCGATAATACAACTTCATATTCTCTATTAAACTCTTTGACAAGCATATCTCCCGGAAAGGTTTTATTTATTAAGACTTTTTTGGGAAAACGGGTAATGGTATCAGTTGCTTTTTTTACTGTTTTTCCAAAGATCTCTTCCATAATATCATATAAATCAATGATGCCGATAGCATTCCCTTTTGTATCTAAAATGATAGCAATGGACTGCTGGTTACTTTTAAACTGCTTTAAGATTTGCATCAATTTTGTATGTTGAGTTACAAACCAAGGAGCTCTTGCAAAATCGCGCACTCTTTTGTTGTCAGCTGCTTTAATAAGATCTCTTGGAAAGGCAATCCCTATGATTTCCTTTGGATTTTTATGATAGATTAATAGGTAATCGGCTTTTGAACGTTGTAAAATAGATCGCATTTCCTTAACAGAAGTATTAGAAGGAATCTTTTTTACAAGATGTAAGGGATGCATAATCTGATTTGCATCTTTGGCATTTAAACTAAAAATATTAGTAGATACAGCGTTAAACTCATCTGATTCATTTTGTTTAACAACATCTTCTTCTTGTTCCTCTAAAATTTTTAATATTTCTTCCCGACTTAAATATATATTAGGCTCACCGGATGATCCTTTAATGAATTTATTTAATGTTTCTGTCATTAAACTGATTAGCCATAAAAATGGACTTAATATTTTGGCAGAAAAATAAATGATTGGAGCTCCTAACATGGCGACATTTTCAGCATAATGTCTTGCAGCAAACATAGGAGCTAACTCCCCAAACACAACAACTAAAAAAACTTGGGTGAAAGGAGCAAAATCTGGATCAATACCTAAACTCATGTGAAATTCTCTAGCACATTCAGAACCAATCACTAAAGCTATGTTTACCCCGATAAGTGTTGTTCCAAATAATTTTGCAGAATTGTGGAGTAAAGAATTTAACCAAATAGCTCTTTTATTGTTTTGACTTACATAATACTGTAAGCGAACTTTATTAAAAGAAACGCAAGCCATTTCTATCATAGAATAAAAAGCTAGTACGATAATAGAAATGAAATTTAAGGTTAACCACCATAGAGAATTTGAAAGCATAAATAAAATTTCACAATTTTCTTTTTTTGTTATTTAATTTTCGAATATATACTCTTCTAATTCGATTAGGTTCTGCAGCTAAAATTTGGAAAATAAATCCATTTGCTTCAAAATTTGTTCCACTTTTAGGAATTTCACCTAAATATTCGATAATCCATCCCCCAATAGTCACTAAATTATTAGGGCTTTTGAGATCTGTTTCAAAATGCTCATTTAAAGCGGTAAGTTCCATTTTGCCACTAGCTATTATTTCGTTTTTACCAGCTACGCTATATATTGGTGTTTGATCCCTATAATCAGTAATTTTTCCAACCACAACTTCTGCTAAATCTTCATAGGCTATCAGGCCACTTATTGATCGATATTCATCAACGACTATGGCAATTTCGGCTTCTACATTTTCAAAGCGTTTAATCAATGGTCTTGCCATTGCATTTTCAGGTATAAAATAAGGCTTTTCTAAAAGAGATAAAAGATCCCTTTTTTGATTTTGAATTTCATGTATGTGTAAAAAATATTCTTTTGCAGAAATTATCCCTAATAAATTTTCTAAATCACCTTTACAAACTGGTATGCGTGTACACTCTTGATCTACAAACAAATAGTTCAATTTAGAAATTGGTTCTTCTACATTATAGTATAAAATATCTTCTCTTGGTCTCATAATTTCTTTTACAGTAGCATTTTGCAAATTTAAAAAGCCTAAGACAAGCTCTGTTTCATCTTTTGGCAATACTCCTGTCTCTTCTGATTTTTTTAAGACATGCTGCAGTTCTTCTTTTGATATATTTTTTTCTTTTTGGAGATAAAAAAAGAGGATTCGTGAAATTGGAGCCGTTATTTTTATGAGCAAATTTTGAATGGGTGATAATATTTTCTGAAAAAAATTTATAGTTGGAGCTGTTGCGTAGGCAAATTCTTCATTTAATTCCATACCTAAATACTTAGGTATTATTTCTCCTAACATTAGCAAGACTATGAAGGGGATACCGACTTTTAATAACCAAGAAGCTTCTATACCAAACAGACTAGAGGTGACGTTTTGTACAAAAATATTTACTAAAGTGTTGAGAAGAAATACAGTTACTAATAGATCTCTTGGTCGTGAAAGTAACTGCGCTATTAATCTTTTTCTTGGGTCACTACTTTTCTGGTAAAGTCTAACTTTTATATTAGATAATGAAAATAATGCAGTTTCAGAGGAAGAAAAAAAACCAGAACTAAAAACTAAAAAAAGCAAAAATGTTAGCGTAATTATAAGCATAAAATAGTGTCATTCGTTATCAAAAAAATATACTTTTTTGTGCCCTTCTGGCACGAGCCCTAGCCCATTCATTAAAACTAACTCTATCCAATAGGGATCACTTTGGCTATTTACTTGTCTTTTTAAATGATCCTGAATGTTTAATTCCTTTACACGTTGTTTTTTTAATTGTTGAAATTGAGAGAAAAATTGTTGATGTTCTATATCCTTTTTTGCCATTTCTTGCTCGAAAAATGAAATGGCAACTAAGCAAAATAATATAGTGCCCCAAAAATTTTTTAAAACATGCTCAACTGTTTTTACAGTCTTACTTATATAATACAAGGTTTTTGTATACATAAACTTTTTGCTATATCTTATTTTTTTTTGTTCAAAACGTATTGAAAAAGTTTTTTTAGTTAGTTTAGAGTTTTACATAAAAAATTTTACATTTAAATAACTATTTTTAAGTCAATTTGTATCACGAAGTAGATATGTCTTTCAAAAATAGTCGTGCCTAAGAGGTAGTGGACAAATCCTATTTTTTGATTAAATAAATTTGCATTTGTAAAAAAATCTTGAATAATGAAACATTTTTTGATAAAAAAGGTTTATTTGAATGCTTTAGAACGATAAAAACCTAAAAAATCAAAATTTGAAAAGCACTAGTTAATAAGTTTAAGGACTTATGACTCTTTTTGCAACGAAGATAACATAAAACCTTTCAGGCACAAAATGTTAGACTTAAAAACTAGTGTCTTTTCTTTTTATTAGTTATTCCTATAAAAAAACTTCTAGTCTTCATTTTAGCTAACTACTAGGTTTTATATATCTTGTGTAAAAAAAACGTATCACCCACCAAGGTCTTTTTAGAAAAAATTTTGCTAAAGCAAAATAAGTGACTTGATAAATTGGTTTGTTAATCAATTCTTTTTGTTCGAGACCTTCTTTCAACCAATCAATGTGGATAAAAAAAGCATTTTTCGGAATATTGTGCAGAGAAAAATACCCTATGTTTCGGGTCTCAGAACCTGTGCTTAAAGATCCACTTTGTGGTCTACATAAATATACATAGGTTTTTGTAGCTAGGTTATTGAGTGGATAGTAGTGCGCGACTAATTTTTCAATTGTAACAACAAGGCCTGTTTCTTCATAAACTTCTCTAATAGTAGCTTCTTCTGGAGTTTCTTGAGAGTCTACTCCTCCTCCTGGTAAAACCCAAACAGGAACATCTTGTCTTTGAACCCACACATACTGTTTGTCTTTTTCAATAATGGCAATTACGGCTAATTTTTCCATCTACCTCAAAGCTTCTAAAATTTTTACTATATTTTGACCTAATAGATTGATTACTTTTTGTAAATCAACAATTATTCTTAGATATCCAAATCCTTTTGAATAATTTAAAAATTACAAACAGTTGCTTTTTTTTTATCAGTTAAATAAGAAACTGCATAAATCATGGCTAAACCTCCGAAAAAACCAGGTATTTCGGCAGGTATCATTATGTCATATACGGAAACCCCTCCCAAAAATTGCCAGCCACCAGAGAAAACTCCTCCTGTTACAATTCCAGCAATAGCACCATACTTATTCACTTTTTTTGAATATAAGGAGAGTACAACAAGGGGGCCGAACGAACACCCAAGACCTGACCAGGCATATCTAACGGCTTCTAAAACTGTAGCACTTCTGTTAAATGCCATCATTAAAGAGAAAAGGGCTGTACAAATAACTCCAAATCTTGAAACCTTTAAAAGTTCGTTGGAGCTAGCTTGTGGGCGAAATAAGGGTTTATAAAAATCTTCACTGATTACAGATGCACAAACTAAAATTTGTGAATCCATTGTAGACATATTAGCAGCTAAAATACCACATAAAATAAAACCTGCAACATAAGGGGTAAAAAGAGTACTGACCATTGTAATAAAAACACTTTCTCGATTGTCCAAGCTTTCTGGAAAGTAACCAATACCAACCACACCTACTAAAACTGCACCTCCTAAAGCTAACACTAACCAGAGCATTCCTAAATACTTGGATTTATGTATTTCAGAAGGGTTTTTTATTCCCATAAATTTTGTAACAATATGAGGCTGTCCAAAGTAACCAAGCCCCCAGGCTGCTAAAAATGCTATTTCCAAAAATGTTTTTAAATTGAAGGTGTCCCAAAGTTGCAAAGATATATTTTGTGTTATAGCCGCTTGTTGAATTGTTTCTAATCCTTGTGGTAAGGAATTAAAAGCAATAATTGGAACGATAATAATTACAAATAGTAAAAAAATTGCTTGCACAAGATCGGTCCAAGCTACGGTTAAAAAACCACCTACGAATGTATACAATACCACAACGAAAGTCGCAACGGATAAGCCAAAATAGTAATTAATGCCAAAAACCGACTCAAAGAGGATTCCCATAGAGGTTAATCCAGCGGATAGATATGAGGCTAAAAAAAAGATCGCTATTGAAGCTGTAAGAACGCGCAAAACACCCGATTTATCATCAAAGCGATTTTCAAAAAAAGTTGGTAGGGTATAACTGTTATATTTTTCAGTCGCAAGTCTTAATCTTTGCGCTATAAATTGCCAATTTGCATACATACCTAAAATAAGTCCAATGGCAATCCAAGCTTTGGGTAAACCTAAACCAAAAACTGCTCCTGGAAATGCCATAAATAACCAGGAACTCATATCACTTGCGTGGGCAGACAGAGCGGTTAACCAAAAATTTAAGGATCGATTTCCCATAATGAAATCAGCTGCAGATTTTTGCTTTTTATGAGCAATAATCCCAATTACTAATAAAATAGAAAAATAAGAAAGAAAAGCTAAGAGTATCTGATTATTCATGCAATAGAAACCTGAAATCTACTTTACAATATTAGTGTTACGCTAAAAAAAATATAACCATTAAAGCATTCTAACATAGGAATATTAATTCTACCTAAGGATATTTCATGAGGTAAAATTAAATATTTAAGTTGGTATATTCAATATTTTTTAAATTATTAACTTTAGCTTACTTAAAAACACTCTATTGTTTCGTAAGATTTAAGTTAAAAGATAAAAAATATTAGCAAACTGTTTATGAAGGGGATAAGATAAAATGTCAAGTTTTAGTAAAAAAAATCTTTGTGTAAATAGGAGATTTTACCCTTCTGATACTAAAACTATATGCTTTTCTATCGTTTTCTAAAAATTTGCTGATCGCATGTCAAGCTTCATGTGAAAAGGAGTATATAAGTAAATTCAAGAATCCAAAAAGTTAATTTGGATGCAAAGTAAATGCATATCCCATTCCACATGTCTTTTTCTAGCTAAAAAATGCATTTCATTGTTAATCATGTTTGCAAATAAAGAAAAACCTTCATTAGCAAAATGCCAAAGTAATTTTTTAAACCATGCCTCAATTTGTGCTTGATTTTCGAAACAATGCTCAAAACCGTTATTATATAGAAAAACTAAATCATTTTCCTTAAGTGTTGTGTTTTGATTGATTAGTTCTAATTTTTTTTGGGAGGCAATCCAATGAAGAGGTGTTGGCATTTTGCGATAGTCAACACTGCAAACCCCTTGTCGTTTATCTATTTGTAATTCTAGAAAGCGTGGATTTTTACTATGATCGTTTAGCAATTGATAAATACCGGTAAAACCTTTTTCTAAAGCTTCAAAAAGCTTTAATTTTACTAATGAATTATCCTTAGACGTTTCTAAAAGTAAACCATAAGGTGATGAAGTTGCTGCTATTTTGAAATGATGTAAAGATAATCCCTCTTCTTCAAAATTTTCGATAACATAGTCTAACATGTGTTTTTGCAAGAGTTGAGCGCACTCATATTCTCCATAAACTCTCTCTCTTGTAACTGAAGTTTCTTTCAAACGGGTGATGTTTTCTTGCAAACATTCATTCATAATATTGAGGTTGTTAGCAAGCTCACTTAATTCTTTTGGACCTTTTACGTCAACTGGCTCATCAGTATCACCGGCCGCTATTGCCAAAGCAGCATTATTTAGCTTTTGTATGGGTTTACTAATTTTATCAGCCGCAAAAAAAACAGATAATAATGTAAGCAGAATTGTAACTATTGCACTTACAATAATAATCAATAAAGCGAATTTAAGCTTTCGATTCATGACGTGTGAATCTATATCAGCTGCTACGAATCCAACGGATGTGCCATCTTCATTATAAATGGGAGCAAAAAAAGTAAGTATTTCTTTACCAGCCTTGATAGTATTTTTCCGGCTAAAAACAGTTTGATCTGGTTTACTTAATTCTTCTAGTTCTTCCTCAGAAATTTTTACTGGAAATAAATCCTCTTGAGGTGAACTGGCTAAGATAATTTCCTCATACTTATTTGTATTTGGATCTTTTTTCAAAGCAATCACCTTCAAATTTATAAAAGGAAAATTTTGATTTAGATGGTTTAAAGAATTATTCAAACGTTTAAAGGCCAATGACTGTTGCCATTCAGACGAGTCGTGTTCTTTTAACCAATTTACATCTTTAGTATTAACTGATTGAGACAAAGTGAAAACAGCTGATTTAATATAAGATTCAAAACTTGTATTAATTTCTTTATACCAATTGAAGTAAAAGATTGAAGACATCAAAACGATAAATAAAATGAGAGGGGGAATTAAGAGTTGAAGCAACCATTGGCGTATATTCATTTATCAATTCTCATACGTAAAAAATTTGGTAGATTATTAGTATAAATTTGTAAAAAACTAATCGCAACTGAAGGACATTCTGAAATAATTGTGAGTAGATGCGTTCGCGAAAGAGTTAATAATACACATTCTTCTTGTGTTAGGGCGGTATAACCACGTTTTTTTTCATTGAAAATGGCTTCTTCCCCAAAAAAATCTGATTCTTCAATTTTGTATAGCAGCTGATTGTTTAAATCATATAATTGAATAGTTCCTTTTAGTAGAAAGTACATCCGACTTCCCTCTTCTCCTGTATGAAAAACCTTTTCATTTGCATCATAAGTTTGTAAGGCTAATTTATCAGCTATTGGAAGAAGTAAATCTAAATCTAAAGACTGAAATAAGGGAGTTTTTTTTAAAAAAAAAGCTTTATCTATTAAGGTTAATCTTTTCATGTTTCTAATAACTCATAAGCAAATCGTTGAAAGTTTTCTTCATTTGTAGTCATTTGTTTTAGTAACTTCAATCTCCAATCGCCAATATTAAAACGATGTTTGAAGGAAGCTGCAATCATTTTGTCAAGAGTTGAAGAAGATTGTTCGAGAATATCTAATAATTCAATAAGGTCGCTCTTTTCATTATAAGGTAAACCATAATAATGAATTTTTTCACTGTCTGGAATATCACTAATTAAAGGTTGAATGTGTCGATAAATATTGGGTTCACATGTTCTTTCTAAAGTTTCTATAACTTGGCTTCGAATTTTAGGGTTTGGACTTTTAATTGACCGAGATAGTAATTCTACATCTTCTATTTCACCAGCAACTCCTAGGAGCTGAATGATAAAATCTTGAACAGATTGAAAACTTGAATGAAGAGTCATTTCTAAAAGAGCTAAATCTTTATCTGGATTATCCTTGCATAAAGTTTTAGAATAATAAAAATAAAAATAGGCTCTTTCTATCTCAACTTTAATAATCTCTTCAAGATTGGCTCTTAACTGAGCGACCGATAGTTTTCCTAAAATTTTTCCAGCTAATAATCTACTTCTGTCTTGTAAATGTGTATCTTTAACGGAAGCTAATAGTAAGGGAACTGTTCTTAAACCTATTTTTTGCGTAATTTTTTCGGCCATACGTCTTTCATTAGGACGAAAATGGCTACTTGCTTGAATAATATCTTTTATAATAGCGATATTTTTTGTTTTCCCAAGGGCTTGCAATAAATAAAGCTTGGTTTCGTTGTCAGAACTGAGTTTTAACTGTGTAATCAGAAGGGGAATGTAGCGCGCCATTCCTTTGTCAGCGATTTGGGCTAATGCTTTGGCAGCGTTGCGAACGACGAGAGTATCTTCTGATTTTAAAAAAGGAATAATTAAATCAAAGTCGTTATGTTCTTTTGAGCTTAAAATTCTTAAAGCTACGCTAATATCTTCTTCTAGTTTTGATTCGAGCAATTTTTGTAGTTGTTGACTTGCTATCATTCGATTTAAGTTAACTTGATGAGGAGATAAATGGGGCCATGCTGTTTCTAAAGCAACAATGGCAGCTCCTTGTGCCAGTACCATTGGATTATCTAAATCATCAAACGCTTTTTCTGGATGTAAAAGTCCTTTTCGAGCTAAATAAAACTTGATTTCATTGCGTAGAGTTTCTTCAGGTGTCGTTTGGAACCACTTATAAATATGATCTAATACTTGAGAATCTTCAGCAAACGGACTTAAAAAAATTAAATCTAAAAACCTAATTTTTGCCGAAGGGTTAAATTTATCAACCTCATGTAAAACTTTTTTTAGTATGGAGGCATCTTCCATATCAACTAAAGCTTCTGTCGCAAATAATTGAGCTTCTAAATCTCCATGTTTTAATATTCCTACTAACCTGTATTCATTAGAACGATAGTCTTTTGCATTCATTCGATTAAACCAAGAGGGTACAGCTCGATCGAAGTGGATCGCATTTTCAGTTAGATTTTGATAAATTGATTTAAAATATTTCTTTCTCAAAACTAAAGCTACAAAAAGTAACACCCCGGATAGAATTAAACCCAAAAATTTACTGTTAAGCCCAGGTATGGAAAGTAAAATAGCGCTTATGAGCATACCAATAGGTTCAAAAAAAGATTCTATAATGATCCGAATCTTATATTTAACCTTATTGGGGACAGCATTTAGTAATAAATTAAAATTGCTATCGTCAATTACATAAAGGGTTCCTTCAACGACCAAAAAGCCAAGAATTGGAAAAAATAAAGAGTCACTTAAAGGCCAACCTAAAAATGTAAAAAGAAGGATAGATGGAGTTACAATTAATAAGCTACTGCTCCCAAATCTTTTTACGAGTCGACTATATATAAACAATCCAAACAATAAATTGGCAATGCTTACAAAGGCAATGCATTGTCCTAAAAACAATGTTAAAGTTGCGTCTTCTTCTTCTCCGTAGGCTGTTGTGTGGGCAAAATGTTGATCAAAAGAGAGTAAATAATTGTATTCAGTTAAAACTAAAAGAAGATAAGTAATAAAATTTGCACTCATTAGTAATAAGGTAAAACGAGACTGAACAATCGCTTGAATTAAGGACTTTAAAGAGGGGTTTGTTTGTAAGCCGCTCCCTTCCCAATCTTCCCACTCACTAACTGGAGTAATTGTTCTTGTTATTTTCAAGATCCAATATATGCAAAAGAGTAAAACACCCATTATTCCTATCATGATATATTGAAAATCGAAAATGCCCATTCTCATAATGGAGCCAGTCGTTGCGATTCCTAAAAAAATCATGGAAGTAAATAAGCTATATAAACGTTTGGCATCTTGTAAATGATGATATTGATCGATGAAAGTCCAGTAACAAGTAACAGCTACGGCAAAAAAAGTTGTCCCAAAAATCCTTAAGGCAAACCAAAGTAGGTTTGTTTCAACTCCCATCTCAAAATAGTAGGCAAAAGAGGCGAAAGTATAAAAACATACTCCAATGGATAACGTTGTAATATATATATAATGGATCGGAATGTTATCAAAAGTTTTTATCAAGACTGCTGCAATGCAAAAAAGGCCAATTGCTGTAAATATGTAGGCAATCGGTAAAGACTCAGCGCCAACATGAAGAAGAAAAAGTGCATCTGCATATTTTAAGCCAGAAGTGACAGCTAAAGCCCAGAAAAAGCCTAGTAGTCCAAAAAGAATGGCGTTTTTTTCTTCGCCTGGATATATATTAAAAAGCTTACGAAAAAAATCATTCATTTCTTTTCTTTATAAATACTCCTGATACTTTTAATAAAAACAAAAAAATAATTTATAATTATTAATTATTATCTAATATTTTTCCATTTATTTTTAGTGTTTTTATCCTTAAGTTTCTACTAAATCTAAAAGGGGAAAATTGATCTTTTAAGGATTATAATTACTTTAAAAATAGATTAAAATTTTAGCTGGTAGAGTTACATTCAAAAAAATAGTTTAAGGATTTTAAGGTAAAGGGAATAGAATGTTTTCTTTTCTTATTTTTCCCAATTGCTTATTATGATCTTTACCAAAGGTTAGATTATTTTTTTTAATTAAAGAATGACTAATTTAAAAACACTAAAATCTAGTTCAATCACATAACAAGTGTAAAGATGAAACGTGCAAAATTACTTATTATAGGTTCTGGACCTGCGGGTTATACAGCAGCAATTTATGCAGCAAGAGCCAATTTATGTCCGGTATTATATGAAGGTTTTTTTACAGGACCCTCTGGTGGGCAATTAATGACAACAACCGAAGTCGAAAATTTTCCCGGTTTTCCAGAAGGGATCACAGGTCCTGAATTAATGCAAAATTTCCGCAAACAAGCGATTCGTTTCGGTACAGAAGTATTAACAGATGATGTAGTTAGTGTTGATTTAAGTAAAAGGCCTTTTCATGTAAAAGGACGTCAACATGAACATTTAGCAGATTCTATAATTATTGCTACTGGTGCATCCGCTAATCGATTAGATATTGAAGGCGCAAGAGAAGGGGAATTTTGGCAAAAAGGGGTAACTGCTTGTGCTGTTTGTGATGGAGCCGCTCCAATCTTTAGAAATAAACCTCTTTTTGTAATCGGTGGTGGTGATTCAGCTGTAGAAGAAGCTATCTTTTTAACGAAATTTGGTAGCAAAGTTTATTTAGTACACCGAAGAGACAAATTGCGCGCTTCCAAAATCATGCAAGAAAGAGTTTTAACTCATCCCAAAGTGGAAGTGTTGTGGGATAGTGAAATTATAAAAATTGATGGTGATAGTGTTGTTAGAAGTGTTGTAGTAAAAAATAACAAAACCAACCAAACGGAGATTAAAGAGGCGGCTGGTGTATTTTTTGCGATCGGACATACTCCCAATACCGCCTTTTTAAATGGACAAGTAGAATTGCATGACAATGGATATATAAAAGTAAAGCCAGGAACTTGCCAAACAAGCTTAGAATTAGTTTATGCGGCAGGTGATGTACAAGATCACGTTTATCGACAAGCAATTACAGCTGCTGGTAATGGTTGTATGGCAGCTTTAGAAGCTGAAAGAGAATTGTCAGCTAGAGGAATAACCCTTTAATGTTTAAGCAATTCATTGCTTCATTAGCTTTGTTTGTCGCCTTTCAAGCTTCATTTGCAAGTGAGTTGATGCAACGACCTTGGAATACTCGCTATGCTGAATTTTATCCACAAATTCCATATCGCCTGCAAACCTTTAAAAAAATAGAATCTAATCATCAAAACTATCGGTATAATTCACACGATAGTTTTGTAAGTCCAAGTATTGCATTAAGCGTTGAACCTTTTAGCCTAGAATTTGAAACGGAACTTGCCAAAACCAGAAAAAGAAATTTTGGTTTAGATCATGTTTCGTTAACAGGTCGTTATCAACTTACTAATGATATAATTGGAGATTTTTTATCAATTATTGGAGGGATAAAATGGATTCGAGCCATTAGTAAAGCTGTAAAAGATCCCGCTTCCTTTCATCATGGAAAAACAGAATTTGAATTTTTTTTAACTTTTGGAAAAGAATTGACCAAATACAATGATTGGAATAATCGTTGGTGGGTTTTTACAGCACTAGGAGTGGCCGATAGAGGCTATCCTTGGCTTAGAGGGAATTTAGGTTGGCAATTTAAGCACTGCCAGGACCATGTTTTTGAACTCTATGTAAAAACATTGTGGGGTTTTGGTCCGAAAAACTTTCATTTACCCCATTTTAAAGGCTATGGTCATATTAATCATCAATCCATTGATATCGGAGCGGCTTTTGAAAAACGTTTCGATAACGAGGGAACTTTGCGCTTAGAATATAGGCAAAGGGTTTTTGCTAAAAACTTTCCTAAAGATACTCATCAATGGATAATTAGTTATCTATACCCATTTGGGTTATAAGGGCTTCACTATTTGCCATATTGGACTTACTGCGAATTGAAGATTCTTCTAATTTATATAAAAAAGCCAATTTTAATTGATTATCTTTTGCTAAGTAGTTTGCTCTATCTTCTCTTTCGATTTGTAAAGTATTGAGTTTATTGATCAATTTTTCGATCTTTCTGACATCTTTTTTTAATTGTCTTAGTAATGACCGTGTTTCATCTTTTAAAAGATCAAAATTTGTGTCTTCTCTTTTTTTATAATCTTTTATTGAATAAACGATATTCATTATCGTTTTGGTCGCTAATAATCCAACGATAATGGTTACTGAGGCAAAAAAAATAAGAATGGATAGAGATATTGGTGCTGCGACAAATATTGTTAAGGCTGTGCCGCTAACAAAAGCTAAAACAAAAGCTGCTGCTAAGATTACTTTAAGAGCTGTAACAATGATTAACCAAGCTTTTGCTTTATTAGGATGTTCATTTATGTACTTAATTTTTGTTAATTCTTCTATTTTTTTAGAAAGAGCTTTTTCGGGATTGTTTAGATTATTCCAGGAAAATAGCTTTTTTTTATTTCTTTTTATAAAATTGACAATTGTTTCATTTAGTGGCTCAATATGTTCAATTTCCTCAACAATTGCCCCTGCTTTTTTTTCAGCTTCAGCAAGATAAGGAATTAAATCCTCTACTTCGTAAGCAATATATTGGTAAGACTCATTTAATAGATAATGCATAGTTTAAAAAAATAATAAAAAAAATATTATAATTTAATATTCGTTTTTAAGCTATTATTTTTCTAAAATAGCAAAAGCTACTGCATATTCTTTACAATGTGAAAGAGTTATTTTAATATTAACATTACCAATTTTATTTATTAAGTTTTCCGATAAGATTAATTCAGGCTTACCAAGAGCATTATTTAAAATTTCTATATCTTTCCAATGAAGACCCGTTTTAAATCCAATGCCCAATGCCTTAACAATCGCTTCTTTTGCAGCAAATCTGCCAGCAAACCTTTCTTCAGGAAAGCGATAATTTTGGCAATATTCTATTTCTTTTTCTGTAAAAACTTTTTTTAAAAAGGAATTATTTTCTATATTTTTTTTTATACGAGATATTTCAATAATATCGGTTCCAATACCTTCTATCATACATAACTCATTTGGGCTGATTTTTCTATGGCACGATTATTATATGGATCATCTTCTTCTATTACATTGCAAAAAATCATTCTACCAGAAGGGGTGTGTTTGACAGATAAAACCCTCGCTTTAACTGTTTCTAAAATGAATTTACTACCACCATTAACCACAACCATCGTACTATCCTCTAAAAAGCCAATTCCCTGACCTGGATCTTTTCCACACTTTTGAATAGCTACAGATAAAATTTCCCCTTGTTGCTTTAAAGGTTTTAAAGCATTTGATAAAAAATTAATATTAATGAATTTAACTCCTTCAACAGTCGATTGTTGTACGCGATGTAAATCTGAAGTTAAGAGGTTAGCATCAATAAAGCGAGCAAGTTTAATGTATTTATGTACTATTTCTTTTGTGTCAGGAAAGTCTATATCCGTAAATCGCAAATGCAAATCAGGTAAAGACTCTAACTTTTTAAGAACATCTAAAGATTTTTTTGCCTTATTTTTTACATCTTCCTCATTTGCTTCTGATTGTAGTGTAAGATGCTTAATAACAAACCTTGGCACAACTAATTGATGATCCAAAATGCCCGATGAAGCAAAATCAATAATTCGTGAATCTTGTAAAACAGAAGCCTCTAAAATAACATCTTTTTTATTGTTATCACTCAATGGTTTTAATTTAACAAAAGGGATTGATAAATAAATTTCATTGGAAGCTTTAAATGTTAATAACACTCCAAAATAAGAACAAATAATGATGTTAAACCCCTCAATGGAATTCCACAAATTTAAACTTACTAAATCATTGACCTTAAAAGCTGATAATATATTTGTAAAGAGAGAGCTCAAGAAATACCCACAAAATAATCCTAATATGACCAAATTAAATTTGGATAAATTCATAGTCTTCATTTTTTTTTCAAAATACACAACAAAAGTTGACAAAACAAAACCAAGAGTTAATCCATATAACAAAATCACTAAGCCATTAAATTCTGGATAAGATGTTAGAATAAATGTAGTAAAAAAAAATGATGTAATAGCAAAAAAAATTATGGGAAAAGTGTATTTAGAAAACTTCATTGGTTACTCGAGAGCTATATTTTAAATAAATTGAATAGTATTGTTTTAAAATTTTTGAAAAAAGCATCATAAAGTTTTATATAAGAATGGAAAATTTTTGTCTAATAACCATTATTTTTTTATCTTTTTAAAATAAGTTATACATTAATCAAAAAAATGGATTACTTGCCTTTTAAATGGAATAGTTAAGTTATTCCTTGAAACTCTTTACTTTTTTTAGTAGGTTTTACACGATAGAAATATCGTATTAAATATTTAAGAGGAAGCATGTTGAAATTTAATCATAAAACTATGATTTTTATCTCTGGTATAATTTGGGTCACTATTGGAATTTTTTTACTGCAATTGGGTTTAACCTTTATTCTTCAATGTGATCAAACATCTGACAAAATGGATCATTTGCATATATTGCCATTCTTTGCCAAGCAAATGAAAGATGTAAAAGAGGCAAAATTTTTACTAGTTATGTTAGCTATCGTATTAGGTTACATAAAAGGAAAATTAGCGTTACGAAGAACTGCAAAAAAAGCAGTTAAACGTATTCACACTTTTTCTGAGCCTATGTCCATCTTCAATTTATATAGCAAAGCAAATTGTATATTAATAATGGGTATGATTTTGCTTGGCATGTCTATGAAATGGATTGGTCTGAGTTTAGATGTTAGAGGATTTATTGACGTAGCAGTAGGATGTGCCTTAGTCAATGCTTCTAGTATTTATTTTAGAAACGTAGGAACTTTAACTGTCAAAACTGCAAATAACTAAATTCATTTATGATAAGGTGAGCCTTTGGCAATTTCAAAGGCTCTATAAAGCTGCTCAATTAAAAAAAGCCTTGTTAGTTGATGCGTCATCGTTAACCGAGAAAGGCTAACTAACTCATATCCAGATTTTAGTGATAAGGGTAATCCTTCAGCCCCTCCAATCACAAAGGCAAGTCTTGAATCTGCTTTGATCAAGCGATCTTGGATAAACTTAGAAAACTGCAAACTATCAAACTCTTTCCCATTTGGATCTAGGCAAATAATTGATTGTTTTGACTCTTTTTCAATTATTTGCAAAAGATGGTCGTTATCTTTTGCCCAAATAAAAGTAAACTCAACTAACTGACTTAATCGTTTTTTATATTCTGCTAAGGCATTTTCAAGCCAAGTTTCCTTATTTTTTCCGATTGAGATTATCTTAATTTTAAACATAATGCTAACCAATTAATAATTTTTCATCATTTGCGCTATGTTTCTTTTTTCATCTCTCTCTTTAATACTTTCTCTTTTATCGTGTGTTTTTTTACCTTTCGCAAGACCGACTCTTACCTTTACAATTCCTTTTTTGAAATACATAGAAAGAGGAACTAGAGCAAGTCCTTTTTCTTGCACAGACTCTTTAAGTTTTCTGATTTCTCGGCTATGCATTAATAATTTTCTATCGCGTCTTTCTTCATGATTGTGAACATTGCCAAATCGATAAGGGGCAATATGACAGCCTATTAGCCATAATTCATTCTTGATTACTTTAACATAGGCTTCTTGTAAAGAGCCTCCATGATTTCTGAGTGATTTGATTTCAGTACCTTGTAAGGCAATACCAGCTTCATATGTCTCTAAAATTTCATACTGATAACCAGCTTTGCGGTTTGAGACTATTTCGTTTTCATTACTCATACTTTTCACAAAAAGAGGGGTTAAGTTAAACTTGGAGTAATTAAATATCCAAGTTTTACCATTTTAAGCGCATTAGATTACAATTTCAACAGTTGCTTTAAGCTCTAACTTTTTTTGTTAAAACGTCCCATGCTGAATCTATGGCTTCTTGTGTCTCCATGTCATACAAAGTTACAGTCATTCTATAATCTTCGTAATCATAACAAATATCTGAAGTGACAGATTTCGTAATCCGAATTTTAGCTAAAAATTGAGGGGCTGTTGCAAAACCCATTCTTGGTTTACTACTATTACAGTATTTTGGGTCATTTAGTAGTTTATGCATAAAAAGATTTAGTTCCTGTTCATCCTCTGAGTCTCCGACAACTACTGTGAAACGTCCATCATTAATAGCAACACCCTCAATGATATCTCTTACCATATCGGTGGCAATATAGCAATTTGTGCGATTATCAATTTCTGTGATAATGATGCGTGGTTTACCTTGGCAAATACAATCGTAACCAGTTTTTGCAAACCAGCGATCCATTATTTGCTTGGTGATCTTTGAAGTTTGTATTCGAATATCTGTTGCTCCATAACGCCAATCTAAAATTTCCCCTTTAGGGTTTCCGGGAGTAACATCGTAAGCTGTGCGAAACCTCTGTGGTGCACAACTTGTTAAAGATGTTATTAGTAGACTAAGTAAACAAAAAACTAACATATTTCTCATAATAAACCTTGCGGGATTTGTATAGATATAATTCCGGGGTGGATAATAAAGACATTTATGACTGTTAAGTCTGATTTTAATTTAAGAGGGACTTGAAACTTAAATGGAGGGTACGGTGTAAATAAGCTTTCAATAGTTGCTTGCAATTCACATTCATTTAAGTCAAATCGTGCCACTTCAATCGTGTTTGGCAATGTACGCCAACTTCTCGTATCAACTTCAGAGCTCAAATTAGCAATGGTCATAGCTAGATCAAAAAGCTTTCCAAGGGCTGGATCTTTAGATTCAGCGTAAGCTACAAAGCCTCTTCGTAAGGCAAGACGTGCTAAACCCCTGGCTGCAATGGCAGGCTTTCTTTTCTCTAATTGTCGTTGCGCAATTGAGCCTAAGGCATAGAAGGTCATAGGGTTTTCCGTACATCCATTGACTGAAATTTTCAAAGGTATTGACTTGGAACTGTTTTTTTGAATTAAAAGGGGAGTAGGAATGCCTGTAAATGAGCTTAAAGCTAAAGTGCGTTGATCTTTGGAAAGAAGTGTTTCTAAAACAAGGCCTGAGGCTATACTCGGTTCACTAATTATACTAATTTTATTGGGAATATTTCCATTATGAATAACAAAAAGAAGAGTTTGTTTAGCATGATCGTTTGGTTTTAATTGTTCAACGGGCTGGTTGAGTAACTTTGAAACTTGACTATATAAAATTTTGGCATTACTAAAATCTTTACCTTTTTCAGAAAGTATAGCTAATAAATATTTAGCTAAAGGATTTTCTACTAATTGGTAAAAGCTACAAAAGCGATCTTTTCGATATAGTTCAATCTTTCGTTGTTGGATGTCTTCTGCTTGTCTTAAAATGGCTGTAGCGTTCTTGTAATCCCCTTTATGCAAAAGAGCTAAGCTTAAGTAAACTCTAGCTAAAACTTGCTCATAATCCTCACCGACAAAGAAACAATAATTATCATCTAAAAGTATTTTTTGCAATTCTTCGCTTGGAGCTAACTCACTTAAGCCATTCAAGAGATCTACAGCCTCTTTATAATCTGCAATGGCATTATCGACATTTCCAGAGGCAAATGAAACGGTGCCTCTTTCTAATAAATATAAAATTTGTTCATTCGATAAGTTTTGTTGTTCTAATGCCTCAGTAATTTTTTGTTCCGTACAGATTAAATCACCTGTTTGGTAGGTTTGAATATAATTTTCCTGAACAAGATAGTTTCTTGAACAGGAAGACAAAAACAAAGTTATTACTAAGAGGAGATATTTCATATTGAATCAATGATCAGTCGAATCGTAATAATCTTGGTAAAGACAATCTTTAGGAGTAATTGGATTAACCTTAAGACAAGAATGAGAACAGCTGCAAAATAATAAGTTTAAGAATAAGCTTGCGAGGATAATTTTCATAAGTTCCTTAAATTTTATAATTTAGGAAATATGAATATACTCCTTTTTACAATAAATGGTAATTAAAACTTAAAACTTTTTTAAAAATATTTAAAAAAAACTGTAACGTTTTATAACAAAAACTTTACAATCCATAAACAAAGAAGGGAAATAGTATTTACAAATCCAAACGAAGCAAAGATAATAACAGGATTTTCTCCTTTTAAATAAGTTATAAGAAGAGCTGCAACACTAAATAGAGTCGTGAGGTTATACAATGTCTTAATTATAATTATTTTTTTATTATCGTCTTTTATAAATATGGATTTAACTAGTATTTTTTTTATTCTTGTCTGTTCTTTTTGAGGAAGTTTATTTAGAAATAAAGAGTCTTTAAGAAATTGCATTTTAGATAAATTTTTTGAGTTTTCTAAAATTCTATTTGTTAAATATAAACTTAATCTTTCCAATTTTTGATCTAAAGGAAGTTTAATAATTGTTTTTAATAAAAATATTTTTAAAATATCATTCCCTCTAAGCAAGAAGTCATATATTTCTTCAATTTTAAAAAAAAAGGATTTTAGGAAGGAATAACTTGAACAGTTTGCAGATTTTTTACTTTCTACTAAAATCTCAATGAATTGGATCAGTTTATTTGTTAGATTGGTTTGACCAAAAGGTGTAAAAATTTCTTTAAGTTCTGAATATTTAGGTTCGTGTGAATCAATGGCTCGACTTAAAAGAGTCTTTAGTTTTTCAGCCAGTTTGTCAGAAATGGCTCCTTCAGTTTTTATAAGTTCAGAAAATGGGGTGTAAATATTTTGCAAAATAAAGTCTAATAATATGATTTGTTCTTTTACATACTCTTCTTCCCAAAATAAGGGATTAGATAGAGTAATTTTTGCAAACGATTTCCATTCCTTTTTCTTTACAAATAAACTTTCTAAATTTTTAATAAAATAAGTAATAAATTTTTTAAATGTAGATGGGTCATCATTAAAACCACTTAATTGCTTTAATTTTATATTTGCTAAATAGGTTAGTTTATTAGTGAAATTTAGAAATAAATTATTCTCTAAAAAGAATTCTATAATCAAATTATATAATAAAATAGCATCTTTATTAGTGTATTTGTTATGAGAAAGAATGAAAGTATTTACTAATACTATAAATGATTTTAAACGGTTTACAGAATTAAGTGATCTATAAATATCATAAAAAACTTCTTTTTTTAAAAAAGAATCTAATAAAGAATTAGAGTTGAGTTTTTTGTAACCTTTGAAAATAATTTCCCAACATTTTTGGTATTTTTCTTCATCGAAATGAATGAATTGTTCTCTTTTAAATTTAAGTAAAACTGATAAAAATCTTTCTAAAGAGTTATTATTTTTGCTATTCTGAACTAGTTTGTAGAGCAAGTGGAGATTGACAATAGGGGAATAGCTAAGCAAGTCTATAGCTAAATCATACGTTTGAGAACAGATTTTCTTTTCTAAATAATTTTGCGCTCTTTCCATCCATTCTATTTCAAAAGGTATATGAAAGGTTTGCCAAGTTAGATTATAATAATGGATCGAATCTTTATTTATTGTATGGGAAAGAGATTTTAAAAAAGTTTCAATTTTAATCTGATGGTTTTTTAACTCTTTAACTATCGGATAATTATCGATAAAAAAATGGATAATTATCTCAATCTTTTTTATGGATATTTTTTTTGGGAGACGAGATAAAAGGTGCAAACAAATATCTAAATTTAATTCCAAAACATTTTTTGAAGAAGTTTTTAGGATAGTATTTGTGTAGTCAACGGTTTGCTCAAAAAAATAATCAGTATTTCTTTTTAAAAAGTCGATCAAATCATTATAAAAAATTGTCTGATGAAAGAAAGAAATTTGTAATTCTTTACAGTTAAGTATAGCAAAAACAAACGTAGAATCTTTATGTTTTACAATTGAAGATAAAATTATAGATGTTTTTCTTATTGCATCCTCTTGTTTTTCCGGATAAGTCTGTACAAAACTTTGGATACTTGAAAACAAAGCGCTATAGGAAATGAGCTCATTATCTTTTTTTATTAAATGCCATAAATAAAATATAAAGTTTAAGTGAAAGATATAGTATTGAGGAAAGGAGCTTTTAAAACTAAAGAGTATAATATTTATAAACTTCTTTTGTTCATTTTTGGTACAATCAGCAAGCAATAATTTAATAATCAAAAAAATATTATTGAGAACTTCATTGTCATCAACATACCCAAATCTACTAAAGACTCTTTTTATATTTTCACTTTTAAGAATTTCTTTTCCTTTCGATGGGTCAATTAAATGAATAAGATATAATTCCTTAACTATTACCTGTTCATCAATGAACGACAATTGAGTGAGTAATTCATCTAAATTTATTGGGATTTCCTTTTTAACTCGAGCTTTACTCAGTTTTTCAAGTAGACCTAACTTTATTTCTTTTTCAATCAAGGGCCAGAATTCCCTTGTTTTTAAATGTAACCAAAGCTCTAAAAGCGTATTTATATTGCTATCTAATATGAATGGTTTAGTTATGTGGCTTTTTAGGAAGTTTAAAACGGTTTTATTTTCTATTAGTTGAATTTTTTGACAGAACAAAAGAAAAAGGAAACATTGATTGATGTTTATGAAATGAATAAAGTCTTGTTTTTCTAGAAATGAGATAATTGTTTTTGCAAAAAGATCGTTTTCTATTTTTATATTAGTATTTTCTAAATCTTCTGATTTTATGTTTTCCAAAATCCATGTTAGAGAATAAATCAGTATCTGTGAAGTAGGGTGTATTGTGGCAAGGAAAGAAACGAGGTTACCCATTCCAAATGAAGAGGTGATAAGGTGATTTGCCCATTGCATGGCACTATCTAGATGTTGAGAGGCTAAAGAATGATATATTTTCGTACAGTCTTCTATCGTTAGCAGGTTTTTATCTAAAAACTGATTTTTAAAATATTTAATGATATATACATGTAGTTGTGGAACTGAATCGATTAAGGCTAAAAGGATATCCAAAACATTCTTTATTGAGCTCACTTTTAAATTTGAGTTTTGAAAAATGTTTTGAAGAAAGAAATTGTCAACGTCTTTATAAACTCTTGTAAACTGTGTTGAAGCTAATTTTTTTTCTAGATAACAATCTTCTATTAAACGCCATACTAACTTGTTGTCTTCATTTTGTAATAAAAAGAGGAGCGCTAAATAATAGCCTATTTTTTTTAAGAGAAAATTGGAGTGATCTAGGAATTGATAAATAAGGGGAAGGGAAAGAGTGGGGATTTTATGGTTTTTTAAAAGTGAATTGTTTTTATCAAAGGAAAGTTCAAGTGGTAAAAGATCGGTAAATATTTTGTCATATAAACTTAGGTGTTCATTTGAAATTTTGAACAAATCATAAAGAGTATCTAAGTTCTGAGGAAATACAAAAGCAAATATTTTATGATTTAAAGTGGGATAAACTCTTATTTGGTAGGTAGGAATTATTTTTTCAAAACCTGGGTGATCAGTTTGGGTAATGTGCGTGGAATGGTTTGTGATAGAAAAATTAGCCTGTACGGAAATAAAAGCTCCGACTTGAAATAGAGCTAATAACTCTTCAAAATTACATGATGATCTTAAAGCTATTTGTAAAAAATTAATCCATGATACAGAATCATCGCGCTTTAAAACTTTTTGTTTTATGTCGATTATAGCAAATAAATTTTGCCATATTGAGAAAATGCTATAAGCTAATTTTTTATCATACGCTAAAAGATAACTACAAAAAGTAAATGTCCAACCAATGAGCTGATTTAATTCACAATAATAATGGGTTTTATTTTGCTTGAATGCATTTTCGGCAGCACATTGTTCAAATTTGCCTTCCCATTCTTTAATAGTAACAGTAAATAATTTTCTAAAAAGACCCTCTTCCCAACTCCTTTTTAAAAAAGTTAATTCATTGATGTAACGCAAAAATTCATTACTGCTTTTACATGGCAAATCATAAGTTGTCATTAATTGCGTTACATTGTCAAATAAACCTTGAAAAGGATGGCATAAATCATTTCTCAAAATCAAACATAAATCATTTTTGTTATACAAATCATCTATTTCTAGGTATAAAGCATTAGAAGCATTTAACCCTTTTATTGAAGAAGAGCGACCCATGATAAATAAATCTATAATAAGGGGAGTTATTTTTCGATCTGATAAACTTCTAATATAGCTACAGTTTTTAAAATCGTCAGCATTAGGATTGGGGTTTTCGTATTTGCAAAAGCCACTATTATCAATGAGCTCTTCAAATATATTACAATTTTCAATGTCTAAAGATTTAATAGATTTTTTTTTGAGATGATCGATAAGTTTTGTTTCATCAAACGTTTTTTGATCGATTCGCTCAGCTAAAAACGAGGTAATACGTTTTGCTATAAAAGATGCATGAATAGGATATGGTTCTGGTGGCAATATGGAAAAATCTTGATCTCTGTTATGTTCTATTAACAAGCCATGTAAGTAAGGAGTCAATATTTGCTCAATACTTCCTTGATAGTTGATGACTTTAAAAAAAAGAGTAAAACATTCTTTTATATAATCTAGAAAAATGTGATCAAATAACGAACTTCCACCATATGTGATGTGAGTGTTGGGAAACTCTTTATATAAAATGGTAAAAAGTTCTTTTAGCGAAAACGAAATGTTTAAAGGAAATTCTTGGTCGTAAAACCCTTTTAAAGGAAAAAATTTGGCATGTTCTTCTAGTATACTTTTTCCATCAAGATAGGGCAGTTGTAATTGCCTTAAAACTTCATCTTTTATATGACCATTAAATTCAATTATGCCAAGTTTTTGAAAAAGAATAATATTTTCATCTTCCTGCAGGGTTGTAAAGTAAGGGCAAACTTCACCTAAATCACCTTGAGGTTTATTGTCTTGTGGTCTTTTATAAGAGTTTAAATAAAAATTAGAGATTACAGACAAAGGCACTTGCATAATTAATAAATGTTTTTAAATTGTATTTAAACAATAATACGGTTTGCTAAGAATTAATAAAATAAATTTAAATAATTAAAATCTTTCTTTTTTCCGGAAAGAATAGGAAATAAATATTTAGCTAAAGGATTTTCTATTAATTTGTAATAAGTGCATAGGTGATCTTTTCAGTAGAGCTCAATCTTTCGTTGTTGGATGTTTTTTGCTTGTCTTAAAATGGCTGTAGCATTCTTGTAGCCTTCTTTATGTAAAGAGCTAAGCTTAAGTAAACTCTTGCTAAAATTTGTTCATAATCCTCTCTAATAAAGAAACTGTAATTAAAGTGAAGGAGTAAGTCTAAAATGCTTAATACTTTAATTTAAATAGATTAAAGAAATTTATTTATGGACAGAGTTCAATATCGTGGCTACTATCAATAAAGGTAATATTTATGAAAATAATATTGAACCTTATATTAGTTATATGAAATGAATACAGTATAGTTACTCTTAAAAAAATAATTTTATTTTAGTATATGCACTCAAGTCTTTTAATAGTTGGCATTTTAACAATTGGTTTTACTTTAGCAAATCTTTTTGCCTATGTAATGCAGCGCCTCCATCTTCCTTCCATTTTAGGTTACTTACTAGCTGGTTATATAATTGGTCCCTATTCCCCAGGATTTGTAGCAGATGCAGAAATTGCCAAGCAATTAGCTGAGATTGGCGTAATTTTAATGCTATTTTCGGTTGGTTTAAATTTTAAGATAGAGGATTTAGTAAGGGTAAAAAATATAGCCATTCCAGGTGCAATTGTACAAACATTTTTTGCCACATTTTTTACAATTCTCATAGTTTACAGTATGGGTATGTCCATAACTGTCGGATTAGTAATGGGATTATCGATTGGAGTTGCAAGTACTGTAGTATTAGTAAGAGTTTTGACTAATAATAAACTTCTCAATACTACACAAGGACACATTGCTGTTGGTTGGTTAATTGTAGAAGATATTTTTACAATTATTATTTTAATATTGCTCCCTACGATAAAAACGATTTCTATGGGAGTAAATTTTTCAGTTATAGAGATAGCTGGAATTTTTCTTTTGGTCATAGCTAAATTGTTCATTTTAATGCTATTTATGTTTACGTGGGGACAAAACATAATTGATTATATTCTAAAGAAAGTTGTTCCCTTGGCCTCACAAGAGTTATTTACTTTGACAATCATCACTTTTATTTTTTTAATTGCGACAGGCTCTTCCATTGTATTTGGGACTTCCATTGCATTAGGAGCATTCATTGCAGGTATGGTTATTGGGAAAACAAATGTCAGATATCAGGCTGCTGCAAGTTCATTATCACTCAAAGATATATTTGCCGTTATTTTTTTTCTTTCTATAGGAATGCTTTTTAAACCTATGGCTATAATCGATTATTTTCCCTTTTTTGTAGGTATTATTTCTGTTATTATGCTTATCAAGCCTTTGGTAGCTTATTTAATAATTTTAGCTTTTGGATATTCTTTAAATACAGCGCTTACTGTAGCAGTTTCTTTGGCGCAAATTGGTGAATTTTCATTTATTCTTGCTGCAGAGGCTATGAATTTAAGTCTTATTCCTAATGAAAGTTTTGATGTTTTAGTAGCATGTGCCATGATATCTATCTCATTAAATCCATTACTTTTTCAAATGTTAAGCTTTTTCGAATCCACTATACAAAAATTTTTTAATAAACATTTTAGACCTATAGATTTAATTGAAGAACAAAATTTTCCACCAAAAGTTTTGGTTATTGGCTATAATTCGATTGGCAAAATAGTTTCTAAAATCCTAAAAGATTCCGGTTTTACTCCTGTAGTTATAGAGAAAAATATAGTTAATTTAGCAAGCGTGGAAGAAAATATAATTACTTTTCATGGCCATGCAGATAATCCAAATATCCTTAATAAGGCACATATCAAAGAAATAAGTTATTTAATAATTACTATTTTAGATACCCCCAAAACGGTAAAAATAATAAAAGAAGCCCGTAATATAAATCCTGACATTCAAATTATTGCTCGAATTCAATTAATAGAAGAAAAGTCATTATTACAAGAATTGAATATTGAGTATGTCTGTACGGAAAGTGAAGTATTAAGAGGTTTTGACTTTTTAATAAGAAAGTTATTTAAAGCAAAAGTCATTTAATCATTATATCGCTACTTGCTTAAAATGATTTAAAAAAATATTACTTTTTCTTGTTAATTATTTATAAATAATCGGATTAAAAAAACATGCGAAAAAGATAAATCCTATAAAACCAAAAGAAGTTACGATTCCTTGTCCTTTAGAATAGCTAAGAGCCATGACAGCTATAGCTAATAATAGGGAATAATATTTAAACCAAAGCAAATATTTCAACTTAGGATCTTGAAGATTAATAGCGCTATTTTTTGATAAAAATTTTTTAATCTTTTTTTGCTCTTTTTCTGGTAAACTTTGTAAAAAAGAAGAATTTTTTAAATATTGCAATTTTGAAACGTTCTGATCATTTTTTAACATTTTGCTAAGTAAATACTTACTAATTTGTCTACAGCGACTGTTTGAAGGAAAGTTAACAGCTGTTTTTAGAATAAAGTCTTTTAAGTTGTCATCACCGCGCATGATAAAGTCATGAATCTGCTCCATAGTCAAAAACACTTGTTCTAAAGTAATAGATTTTTTTATTTGTCTCTGTTCTTCTGAAAAAGTGTTTAATTTATATGTCAATGCTTGTTTTAGTACAGCAACGTTTATGCTTTGAAATATTTCCTTAAACTCTTGGTAGTCCGTGTTACTAGTTTTAATGACACTTTTTAACGTTGTGAGTAGCAATTCTTCCAAATTTTCAGGTTTTTTTTCTAAAGTCTTTATAAAATTTGAGCAAATGGCTGGGCATGCTATATTTTTTATTATGAAAGTAAAAATTTGCTTTTGTTCTTCAGCATAAGTGTTTTCCCAAAATAGGGGATTAGATAAGCAAATTTTAATACAAAATTTCCACTCATTTTTGTCTTTAAAAAGCACATTTTGTTCAGTGATTAAAAACTTAATATATTCTTTAAAGGGAGCAGCTTCAGTTTTTGACCCTTTAACCTGCATTAACTTGCTATAAGCTAAGAAGATTAAAGAATCTTTTTTTGATTTAGTTTGTAAATCAGAATAAAATTCATCTTCTTCTGCTAGCCGTATTAAGTCATGAGCTACATTGACATTATCTTTGTAATTTAGATAAGAATTAGTAAGTATGATAAAGCATTTTAAACGCCCATTTAGATTTAAGTTTTTATAAAGGTCAAAAAAAACTTTATTTTCTAAGAAAGATTGTAAGATAAATTTTGAATAAAACGTTCTGTAGTGCTCGAGAATCAATTCCCAGGTTTCATTATATTTCTGTTCATTAAAACCAGTTATTTGAAATTTATTAAATTTTAGAAGGAATTGTAAAGAATTCTCGATCTTAATTTTTGAAGTAACTTTGACTAAACTATACAATAAATCGCAACTGACTGTAGGGGAATAAGTTAGTAGATCTTTAGCTAAATTAAAATTTTCTAATGTTAGCTTTCTTGCCAAAAAATTTTGTGCCTTTTCCATCCATTCTATTTCAAAAGGTATTCCAAAACTATGCCAAAGGGAATTGTAATAGATGATAGAGTGTTTGTTAATCGATTGTTCTAAAAAATAGAGAAAAGATTTTATTTGTACTTTATGATTGTCTATTTTTTTAACTATTACCTGATGTTTTATTATAAACTCAACTATTAATCTAAGGTTTTTTACTGTAAATTTCTTAGGAATTTTTGAAAGAATAAATAAACAACTTTCTAAAGTAGCTATAAGATTATTTTCATTAGCGTTAATAATTAAAAAATTTAATAAATTAATCGATTCTTCAAAAAAAAGCTCGACGTTTTCTTTGAGTAAAACAATTAAGTTCTTATACCCATCACCTCGGCAAAAAAGAAAGATTTTTTTTAAAATCTCTTTATCATTTAGCAATGTAAAAACAAAGTTTTTATCCAACTTTAAACTAGAAGAAATAATGGGAATAAATTTCTTAATTATATCCTCTTTTTTTTCAGGATACAAATCTAATAATTTAGCACCTAATGTAAGAAAGTTTTTATATAAGAAAAGATTATTATCTTTTTTTATTAAATACCAAAGCTGAAATAAAAGATTTATATGATATGGGTAAAAAATAGAATTCGATTGTTTAATTTGCGTGTTTATCAAGAATAGATATTCGATTTTTTCTTTTATGTCGGAAGAATCGATTAAATAATTAATAAATTGAAACAACTGTCTAATAAGTTGTATATTATCAATGGAATTAAATTTTGCTAGAACTTTTTCAAAAAAATCTTGCTTAAACAGAGGCTTTACTTTTTTAGAATCCAAAAAATAAATCAAATGTAATTCATAAAGTAATTGCTCTTCTTCCAGTAGTAAAATTTTTTCAAAAAACTCATCCGTATTAAAAGTTAAGGATCCTTTTAATATTCTATTGTTATTTAACTTTTGTAACAGAAAGATTTTAATTTCTTTTTCGAGGCTATCCCATAGATAAACTTTTTTTAGATTCATCCAAAGATCTAATAAAAGATTGGCATCACAGTTTGTTATAAATAGTTTATCTACTTTTTCATTTAATAGTTTTTTAATAGCGTTAGCATCTAATAAATTTCGTTTTTGGCAATATAATAAGATAAATAAGTAATTGCTAATATTGTTTGGTTTTAAATCCAAATTACTTTCAAAAAAATGGATGTTTTCTTGAGGAAGGATTTCAGCTTTTACAGAAGGTGAGAGACTTAAATTTTCATATTGAATCGTTTTTAAAATCCATTCGAAATATTTGCAATAAGAGGAAGTGTTTTTGTTAATGAAAGTTGAGTAAATCAAAGCAAAACTTGTATCAAAATCAATTTTTGTCTCAAGCAAATAATCTAACCATTGTTCACTTAATGGTCTGTTATATTGTAAAAAAAGTTTATATATTTTTTTTACTGTTTCAGGATTATTAAGATTTAGATCAAAAAAAACTGTTTTAAGATAAGAAAGAATGTTTGGATGCAGTTGAATGGGGGTGTTGGATATTAGATAACAAAGAGTATTTAAAGAGTTTTCATAAGGAATTTTAGTTTTTTTGCTTAAGAAAAGGTTGTTTGTAAAAAAATGATCAAATGAAAAAAAGAGTGAAAATAATTTAGGAAAAGTTAATTTCTTTTCAATATAACAATCTACTATCAAACGCCAAGTTAAATCCCAATCTAGGTTTTGCTGTAAATTAGTTAAGGCTAAAAAATATCCAATTTTTTTTAAGAGAAAATTAGGTTGATCGAGGAATTTGTTGATTACGTTGGATGGGATAGAAGTAAATAAAGATGGAGATGTTTTTGAAAAAGTCAGGTCCAAAGGAAGCAAATTTGTAAAAATATTGTCATAAATTTCTAGATGATCAGATGATATTTTAAGAAGTTTTTCTAAAGCAGTTTTTGTATCAACAGGTAAAACAAAGGCAAAAATTTTATGATTTGCTTTTGGATAAACTCTTATTTGATATGTAGGGGATACTTTTTCAAGTCCTGGATGATCTGTTTGAGTTATATGAATAGAATGATTAGCTATTTTTAAATTAGCGTTGGTTGCTATATAAGAGCTTATTTGAAAAATGGCTAAAATTTCTTCAAAGTCACAAAATGATCGAAGAGCAATTTGTAAATAATTGATCCAGTATGGAGACTCTTCTAGTTTTAGTGCTCTTCCTTTATTATCAACAAGGGCAAAAAAGTCTTGCCATATTTTACTGATTCTTGGGGCGAATGAATTGTCATAAGCAATAAAAAAGCTACAAAAAGTAAAAGTCCAAGCTATCCATTGATTTAATTCAGAATGGTGATGCGTTTTAACTTGCTTAAACGCGTGCTCAACTAAGAATTGTTCAAGGTTTAGCTTCCAATCTTTTATAATAAAATCAAAGAGTTTCTTGAAAAGACCTTCTTCCCAACTTCTCTTTAAAAAAACAAGTTCACTGATATAACGTAAAAATTCTGCATGGTTGCTACATGATAGATTATAAGTCGTCATTAATTGCGTTATATTATCAAATAAGCTCTGAAAGGGGTGGCATAAATCGTTTTGTAAGGTAAGGAAAGAACAGTTCTCTTTATATAATTCGTCCAATTCAACGTATAATGCATTCGAGCCAAATAACCCTTTCACAGTGATATCATTTCCTTTAATAAACAAATCAATGATAAGGGGTGTAACTTTGCGATCTGATAAACTTCTTATGTAACAACTATTTTTAAAGCCTTGAGCATTCGGATCTGGGTTTTCAAACTTACAAAAACCGCTATTATCAATTAACTTTTCATATAAAGTATTATTAGAGGTCATTTGAGGAATTGTAAGCTTTTTACTTAAATGCTCTATTAATTTCTCATGATTAATTTTTTTTATGTCTAGTTTATTAGCTAAAAATGTGGTGATCCGTTTTGCAATTAAAAAAGCATAAAAAGGATATGGTTCAGGGGGGAGAATCGAAAAATCTTGGTCTCGATTTTTTTCGATTAATAAACTTTTAAAAAAAGGAGGAATAATCGTTTCAACATCGCATCGAAAATTGACCAGTTCAAAAAAAAGGGTAAAGCAATTTTTTACATATTCTAATGAAAGATGGTCAAATAATGAACTTCCTCCATAAGTAATATTTATGTTTGGAAATTCTTTATATAAAATTGTAAAAAGTTCTTTTTTTGATAGAGATATATTTAAAGGGAAATCTTCATAAAACCCTTTTACGATAAAAACTGCGTTGTGATCATCTATAAGACTATTAACCTCAATTTTTGGTAAAGTGATTTGCTTTAAATAATTTTCTTTAACATGCCCTCTAGAATCTATAACACCTAATTTATGAAAGAGGTATATATTTTTATCTTCTTGTAAAGTTGTAAAGTAAGAACAATCAGTTAATAAGTATTCATCTTTGTTTACTTGATCACCATTATAAGATTCTAAATAAATTGTAGTAATAGAGGATGTTGATACTTGCATAAGTTATATAGAATAGATAAAAAAAGAAGAAATAATACAACTTAATTTGAATTATTTAAATAATAATATAAGTAAGTTTATTTATTTAAAAACTTGCTGTTGATAAAAGAATTTTTTTTTATAATCTTCTTTTTTTTTAAGAAATTGTAATAGAGGTTGTATGTTAAAGGAAACAGTAAATTTTACTGTGATAAATTCCTTTTTAGGGCTTGTACTAGTTGCTAAAACAAATATTGGAATATGCGCTTTAATGATAAGTGACACAAAAGAGTCTCTATTGCAAGAGTTGCGATCTTCTTTTAAAAGATTGGAATTGGTAGAAAATAAAGAATTAGATCCTTTGGCATACCAGGTGATGAGAAATATAGAACTTAAAATTCCTTGTGAATTTCCCTTAGATATGAGAGGTACAGACTTTCAATTGAAAGTATGGAATTTATTAAAACAAATTCCATTGGGTAAAACGGTAAGCTATGAGGATTTAAGCATCCAATTACAAATGTCAAAAGGTGCAAGAGCCATTGCGAAGGCTTGTGGGAGTAATAAAATTTCGCTTCTTATACCGTGTCATAGAGTCATTCGAAAAAATGGAAATATTTCGGGTTACAGGTGGGGGGTATCAAGAAAAGAGCAATTGCTCAATCTGGAAAAAATAACCCTTTAAATTAAAGCTTAAAAAGCGTTTTAATTTACCAGGTCAAGTTTGAAGGTCAATTTAGAAAGAAAATGACTCACCACCGACCCCACAGAGTGCACAGAGAGGGGATTTAGTGAGTTAAGACTCTCAATGAAAAAGGTTTAAATTCTTATTTTGCTCGATAGGTCTTTAGTAAAATCAGGTTTGAAGGTTAATTTAGAAATAACAATGAGCCCTCACAAGCTCGCAGATTACACAGTGAAAATTAATCTCTTGATTTTATTATTGTGGAATGATGTACTAAACCCTCTCTGTGTGCTCTGTGGGCTCGGTGGTTGTTATTTTTTTCTTATACTTCAGCGCAAGATTTACTAAGGAACATTCAAGGAAATGCTTCAAGTTTATTGTACAAAAATAAACTTTCTAATCACTTTTAATAAGTAAAGAGAAACCTTTAGATTTTCAAGATTTGTCTTTACTTAAAAAATGGATGGCTAATTTCTATCCGCAATGTCTTTATTATGATCAAAAACTTGTTCGTTTAAAGAATAATTAATCTTTTCAAGGTCATTAAGAGTTTCTTTTTGAGCTTCTAATTCTGCAACGAGTTCATTTAGTATTTTTGATTGCTCAATATCCTTTTGATTAATAGATAAGACTTGGTTGTCTAATTCTTCGGTTAGTTGCATACGCAGATTATGTTCATAGGCTAATTTGCTCTCTAGTCGCAATAATTCAGTTTGCATTTCTTGTTTTTGGCTACGTTCTTTTTCTAACTCTTCTTGTAGATTTTCTAATTTTCTTACTAGTTCATTACGAACATATTCGTAGGTTTGATGAAATTTTTCAGCATTATCATCATTATGCTTTATAATGGTTTCTTTATGAGTTAAATCATATTGTAAGCTTAAAATTAACTCTTCTTGCTCTTTTAATTTTTTTTCTGCAGTTAGTAGCTTTTCGTTCCAGTCGTTTTTTTGCTTTTGTATTTCGGCATTTAAATTTTCTATAGCTAATTGTTTTTTTAAGACTTCTTCATGTTCTTGATTTATGAGATACTGTTTATCTTCTAAATCTTGAGTGAGTTTAGCTAAATCTAACCTTTTTTCGTCTAAATCAAAAAATAAAGTGTTCTTTTCTTTGATTAAATTTTCTTCTCTTATGGCAATATCAGTCCATTCATGTTGAAAGTTTTCTAGAGCATTTTTTTTGTCTAAATGTTCGTTTTGCAATGTTGCATAATCATTTTTTAACTGATTCAATTCTTCATTTGTTTCGTTTAAAAGATTTTTTAAATCATTTAAGTTTTTTTCTTTTTCGATAAGAGATGCTTCTTTATCTTGTGATGTTTGAGAATGCATGGCAATAGTATTTTCTAAAACGGTCACTTGATTTTTAAAAGAGTCCTTTTCTTCATAAACTTTTGCTAGTAAAACTTGAGAATTTTCAAGCTCTTTTTGTAAGATGTCAACATTTTCTTGTAGTTTTGCCACTTGCTCTTTTAAACGGCTCTCTTGTTCAGAAGATATATTGTACTTAGCTGTATATTCCTCTAACTGCTCTTTTAAATTTTGTAATTCATGTTCTAAAGTGAGTGTATCCGTTATACTTTTTTGATTTTTTTCTTCAAGTTCAGTTTTTGTACTTAAGGCTATATTTAATTGCTCTTTTAATTCCTCTATGTCTTTTTTATAGTTATCTACTGAAGCTGTTAATTCATTAATTTCGTTAACTTTTTGTTTAGACGCCATTTTGTTTTGAACTTTCAGACGGTGTATTTCGTCAAGCTTGTTTTGATAATCATTTTTTATGATATCAAATTGACTTTGCATGTCAAAAATTTGCTCTTCCAATTCTTTATTTTTTGACAAATGGTTTTTTAGAGCCTCTGAGGTTTCTTTATATTGTTCAGAATTTGTGATAGCTAAAAAATTTTCTAATTCAGATAGTTGCCATATATTGAGAAGATCTTGTTTTGCTTTTTTTAAAGTGCGATGCTTTTGTTCTTTTAAATCAGCTAACAAGTCATGATTTTTTTGTAGATTAATTTCTTTATCTTCAAGGGTGTTTTTTAATTCTTTTTCTTTCTCTAAAGATGCTATTAGGCGATTTTCTAAGTCTTGCTGAGAATTTTTTAGCTGATCTAGAGATGCTTCTAGTTGAGCAATATAGTTTGATGTTTCTCTATATTTTCTTTCCCATTCATTGGACAAGTTGGCAAGCTCTTTGTTTTCATTTTCTTTAAGATCGATCAGTTTTTTTAGATCTCCAATCTTTTGAGCTACGGCTTTTCCAGGTAATGCACTTACGCGAACTTCATGTAATCTTTTGGATGTGTCACTGAGTTCTTCCCGTAAAGCTTTAATTTTTTCATTTTGTAATTTTGACTGTATGGTCAAATATTTTATTTGGTTTTGATGGTGTTCATCTTGGGGATAGGGATTTTCAGTTAAAGATATTGGTTGTGAACTGGACTGAATCTGGTTGCCTTGGATGGGCTGCTCTTTTATAATTTCGTAACCCATTACGCACATAAATAAGCAGGAAATAAGACTCAGAGAATAGGTGCCAATTTTAGAAGCTGCTTTAACTTGTTTGCTTAAGTCGTTTTTATTTTGTTTTTCGCTCATTCTTTTTATTCCTTTTCTTTATGTACGTTTCGAGTTTAATTTATTTTACTTATGGCTTTCCAGGTATAGCATTATCTCCATATTTTCCCTCCATATAAGCTTTTGCCATTTCTTCTTTTGTTACAATGGGTACATCAAAAGCATGTCCAGCTTGCCCAAAAGCTATCATTCTTTCTTCACAAACTTTTTGCATAGCATTTCTAGCTTCTTTCATATAAGCTCTTAAATCGAATTCCCCAGGTTTTTCCGTTAAAACTTTGCGAATAGCTCCAGTCATTGCTAAACGATTATCTGTATCTACATTAATTTTTCTAACACCTGCTTTTATACCTCTTTGGATTTCTTCAATAGGCACTCCGTAGGTTTCAGGAATATGGCCTCCATATTTATTGATAATATCTAATAAATCGTGAGGTACAGAACTACTGCCATGCATAACTAAATGGCAATCAGGTATTTTTGCATGAATTTCTTGAATGCGTTCAATAGATAAGACTTCTTTGGTAGGTTTCTTAGAAAATTTGTATGCGCCATGACTTGTTCCAACAGCTACAGCTAATGCATCAATTCCAGTTCTCTTTACAAAGTCAATGGCTTGATCTGGATCGGTTAAAAGTTGTTCTAAAGTTAATTTTCCTCTTGCACCATGGCCATCTTCTAAATCACCAGACATTTTTTCAAGTGAACCTAAAACTCCTAATTCTCCTTCTACAGAAACACCTAAAGAGTGAGCTATTTCTACAACGTACCGAGTTACCTGCACGTTATATTCATAATCAGAAGGAGTTGAACCATCCTCTAATAATGAACCGTCCATCATTACACTCGTAAACCCTTGCATAATAGCGCTTATACAAGTTTCAGGGCTATTTCCGTGATCTTGGTGCATAACTATTGGGATTTCTGGGTAAAGTTCAACGGCTGCGAGCATTAAATGCCTTAAAAAATTGTCATTAGTATATTTTCTTGCCCCGCGGCTTGCTTGAATAATAACAGGACTTTTTGTTTTTCGAGCAGCTTCCATTATGGCTTGGATTTGTTCCATGTTATTAACGTTTAAAGCCGCAACGCCAAATCCTTTATTTTTTGCATAGTCGAGCAGAGGTCGCATGGGGATAAGAGGCATTTTATTCTCCTGTATTAAATTAATAAAACTCATATTGTAAAGAGTCTCATACTGTACCGAGGATTAAAATCTCAAGCTGAAAAATTAAATATTTATAAAAAAGACTTGATTATCCTTGTTAAAAAGGGGATACCATTGATTTAATAAAAGAAAGATCTACAGGACAATTTAGGCATGTACACTAATCGTTTAATCAATGAAAAATCTCCATACCTCCTTCAACACGCTCACAATCCAGTTGATTGGTACCCATGGGGCGAAGAAGCAATTACTGCCGCACAAGTACAAAACAAACCTATTTTTTTATCAATTGGTTATGCCACTTGCCATTGGTGTCATGTCATGGAAGAAGAATCTTTTGAAAATGAAGAAGTTGCTGATTTATTAAATGATGCTTTTATTAACATAAAAATTGATAGAGAAGAGCAGCCAGAAGTAGATAGCATTTATATGGAATTTGCTCAGAGCATGATGTCTGGTGCCGCAGGGTGGCCATTAAATGTTATTTTAACGCCTGATTTAGAGCCATTTTTTGCCGCAACTTACTTACCTCCTTATACCAAACATGGACTCATGGGCTTAATAGAGGTTATCCAAAAAATTAAGGAATTATGGCAAAGTGAAGAGCGAGAAAAAGTTGTTGATCAAGCTAGCAAAATAGTAGAAATATTTGCAGATAGCGTGTCGCCAATTGGAGAAGAAGTTCTTGATAAAGAGGTGGTTGATGATACAGCTGATCAATTGTTTAAAATGGCAGACTCAGTTTATGGTGGCATTAAAGGAATTCCTAAATTTCCAGTTGGCTACCAGTCTAACTTTATGCTTCGATATGCTAGTAGCTCAAAAGATAGTAGAGCTTTATTTTTAGTAGATAAAACTTTAACTATGATGCAAAGAGGGGGAATCTACGATCACTTAGGTGGTGGATTTTCAAGATATAGTGTAGATGAGCAGTGGTTAGTGCCTCATTTTGAAAAAATGCTTTATGATAACGCACTTTTGTCCTATGCCTACCTAGAAGCCTGGCAATTTACGAAAAATTCTCTTTATAAAAAAATAACAACAGAAATCCTCGATTATATTTTAAGAGACATGAGAAGTCCAGAAGGTGGATTTTATTCTGCCGAAGATGCTGACTCGGAAGGAAAAGAGGGATATTTTTATACTTGGACATACGAAGAAGTACAAAATATTTTGGGAGAGCAAGCAAAGCTTTTTTGTGACTATTATCAGGTGATGCCTGAAGGAAATTTCGGCAAAAGAAATATTATTCATACTCCTATGACGATCGAAGAATTTGCTCAAAAAAAAGGGATGGACGCATCTTTTTTAGAAAAATCTCTTGAAGGGCAAAAAAAATTGCTTTGGAAAGTAAGAGAGGGGCGAGTTCATCCTTTTAAAGATGATAAAATATTGACCTCTTGGAATGGTCTTATGATTACATCTTTGGCAGAGGCGGGAGCGGCTTTCAATAATCAGAATTATATAGAAGCTGCAAAACAAGCTGCTGTTTTTATAAAAAAAAATCTCTGGAAAAATGGTATACTATATAGAAGATACCGTGAAATGGAAGTCTCTTTTACAGGAGGGCTAGAGGAATACGCATTTTTAATAAGAGGGTTACTCAGTTTATTTCAAGTCGATCAGGGAACAGAATGGTTAAAATGGGCTTTAGAATTAACACATATCCTTCAAGAAAGATATAAAGAAAGTGAGGGGGCCTTTTATCAGACTGACGGGCAAGATAAAAATTTGATTTTAAGGAGATGTCACTTTTCTGATGGAGCCGAGCCTTCTGGAAATGCGATACATACCGAAAATTTAATAAAGCTTTACCACATGACTGGTAATATTGATTATTTGGAACAAGCAGAAGATGTAATGAAGGCTGCAAAAGAACCTATAGAAAATTATTTACCCGGTTACTGCTATCATATCATGAATATTCAGTATTATTATGATAGACATGCGCCCACTATAGTTATTGCACTAAATGAAGCTGAAGATAATAAAGATTTGATAAGACGTCTCATTTATGAACACTTTATACCTCATAAATCGATCATTTGGAAAAGGACTAATGATAAAGAATTAATCCGTTTAATCCCTTCTTGTGAAAAACAGGGGCTAGAAAATAATCAAACGACGGTATATTTTTGTGAAGAAGGTGTTTGTAAACGACCCATTACCTCTATGGAAGAGTGCGCAAAGTTCATAGAAAACTGGAAAACTATGTAAATTTAAAGGAGTTTTTTTCCCGAGATAAGACGTAAAAGTAGTACTGTAAAGAAGTTAAAACTATTTGTTTTAATTCTAATTTTTGATATATTACCCCTTTATCCAAAAGTACCCTATGACAGAAAAAAAACTTTCTATTAAGCTTAGAATTCAAGAGCTAATTAGCTCGAACGAATATGTTGAATTGGAAGAATTTCAACATCCTAAGATAATTAACAGTTTAGAAGATGAAGATAAATATCTATTGGCACGGTTATTCATTCGCAATTTACCGCAGATCGATTTAGATAAAAATGCTTTATGTCTAGTAGATACTTGTGATTTCATCATTTCTTTAACTCCTTATAGCGTAGAAAATCTATTTGAAGTCGGCTTATTCATTAAAAATATTAGGGAAGAGTTTTTTCTAAAAGAAGCTTGTACTCTTTTTGAAGAAGTGACCAATTTGGACCCTAAATTTGTTGAAGCTTGGTGTGCTTGGGGCGATGCCTTATTAACCTTAGCTGATTTAAAAAGCGATTTACAATTATTAAAAAAGGCTTCTCTTAAATTTAATCACGCTTTTGAACTATCAGATGAATTTGGAGTTGAACTTGTTTGGTGTAAAGCTAAATGCCTCCGTGTACAAGGTAAAATTTCAGGTGAAGCGATTGATTTTGTTGAAGCCATTAAATTTTTTAAACAGGCCGCTCAATCCTCTCCTCCTTATCCTTCTTTTTGGAATGAATACGGCAATACATTATCTGAACTTGGTCAATTGCTTGGTAAACAAGAACATTTGAAAGAATCTTTAGAATTTTATCAAAAAGCAGTAGAAATAGAGCCCAATTTTCCTATGGCTTGGCTAAATCAAGCTTTAGTTTATAAGCAACTTTATATTTCTAGCGATATTAATTCTTTTGATTTAAGTAACCAGTGTTTTGAAAAAGCCTCAGCCCTTTTAAAAGATCACTTCGAATTATTTTGTCATTGGGGTCATTTACTACTAGAGGGTGGACAAGAATTTAATGATATTCAAAAAATCGAAAGTAGTCATAAATTTTTGAAAAAAGCTTTTCAGTTAGATCCAGAGAACTCTTTTAATTTAGCCCTCTTGACTGAGTCAGAAATATTATTAGGGGAGTTTACTGAAAATTTAAGTCATTTAAGATCGGCTGAAAAAAATATTTTACGTTGCATTAAGCACAATCCTGAAGATGCAAATGTATGGGGTCTTTGGGGCTCTTGTTTAAAAGCTTTTGGACATTATTTTACCGACGAATCTTACTTTAACCAAGCCATTGAAAAATTTCAGCACAGCCTTTCTTTAGATTCTTCTAATCCTAATTTATGGTCCGGTCTTGCTTGTTGTTTTTTTCATCTAGGTGAAATGAAAAATGAAGCTGCTTTTATTGAAAAGTCAATCCACTATTTTTCCCGTTCCTTAGAGTTTGACCATTCACCCCCGCTTCAGTTTTGGAATGAATTTGGAGTCGCTTTATATAAGCTCGGTGATCTTTTAGATGACGATCGATATGTTAAAAAAGCAGTTGAAAAATTTGAACACGGCTTAGCTTTACTACCTTCTGGATCTATCGAAGCTGAACTATTTCACAACTATGCTTGTGCATTAGATTTTTTAGGTTCATTTCATGATGATGCTTCCCAGTTTGAAAAAGCGGCAGATTTACTTTTAAGGGTACTAGAAGTAGAGCCTCAAAATTATGATGTCACGTATCAACTTGCTTTGACACTTTACCATTTTGGCGATTCAATTTCGGATGTTGAGTCTTTGCAAAGGGCTTGTGATGTGTATCAATCTCTTGTTTCCAAAGATCCTGAAGATGAATCTTCTTGGAATGGTTGGGGATTAAGTTTGATTTCTATGGCTATCTTAGTAGAAGACAGTATTATACCGCAAAAAAGCGAAAACTATTTTATTGAAGCTGAAGAAAAATTATCTCAAGCCGTAGCTTTGGGTTGTGAGATGAGTTACTATAACTTAGCTTGTCTTTACTCTCTTACTAATCGTTTTGCATTAGCGATCCATTTTTTACAACGTGCCGAACTCTCCGGTACATTGCCGACAATAGATGATATTTTAAATGATGAGTGGTTAGAAAAGATCCAATCCGATCATGATTTTAAAATGTTTATTCATTCATTGTCAGCACGTAAAAAATTTGACGAATAATAGTAACATTTAAGAATCTTTTATCTTGCGACTAATAGCATTTGCGCTATTGGCATTTTTGTAAAACCGATTCATTTCATCATGTATCTCTTTTTTTTGAGAATCGGTGACCACTTCTCTAGAGGATTGAAACCCTATCTCTGAGTTTATTTCGGTAACTTTATAATTGGCTGGAAATTTTGGCATTTCTCCAAAAAAACGAACTAATTTAGTTTGACTTACATTTCGATCGAGTGATTCTTCAGGGCGCTCCCCAAAAAAATTAATGATTTTATCTATTCTTCTAGGTGTAGTTTCAGTGACATCTTGAACTGAAATCCCCAATAATTTGGCTGATTTTGTAGAAAGATTAGGTGGAATTAAGTTGCTATCAGGTCTTTGACTTGGATCAACACCGTTCATAAGTCCTCCTTGCAATTTCAAGCTAATTATAATTAAATATTTAATTATAAAATACTTAAAAATTATTTGCGCAGCTTAAAAAGGCTGCGCTAAGGAAGGGAATAATGATCTATTTTTTATCAAAACGCTTTCTTTCATTTTCTGTTAAATAACGTTTTCTTAAGCGAATTGCATTAGGTGTGACTTCAATTAATTCATCATCTTGTACATAGTCAATCGCTTGTTCAAGGGTGAATTTTCTAGGAGGAATTAATATTATATTTTCGTCACTGCCAGAAGCTCTAACGTTTGTTAATTGTTTACCTTTGGTAACATTAACAACTAAATCGTTATCGCGGCTGTTTTCACCAACGATCATACCTTCATACACGTCATCGCCAGGTCCCACAAATAGAACGCCGCGGTCTTGTAAGTTAAAGCATGCATAACCGCTAGTTTTGCCTGGGCAAATCGAAACTAACACGCCTTTCTTTCTACCAGGTATATTGCCTTTATAAGGTGAAAAGTTTTCAAAAACTGAAGTTAAAATACCAAGACCTCTTGTTATCGTTAAAAATTCATTACGATAACCCATTAATCCTCTTGTAGGAATTAAAAATTCGATAGAAGTAATTTTATGTTCATTCGTATCAAGAAGTTGCATTTCACCTTTTCTACGAGATAATTCTTCGATCACTAAACCTGCATATTCTTCAGGTACTTCAATACGCACTCTTTCAATCGGTTCATGCTTTTCCCCATTCACTTCTTTTATAATTACGCGAGGTTTTGAAACGCTAAACTCATAGTCTTCTCTTCGCATAGCTTCAATTAGAACAGATAAGTGCAATTCACCACGACCAGCGACTGTTATTTTATCTTGCTCGTTGTCAGCATCAATTTTCAAAGAGATATTCGCTTTTTTTTCTCTTTCTAAGCGAGCGCGAATTTTATTCATAGTGACATGCTTACCACTCTTACCAACAAAGGGGCTATTATTGACCGTTAAGTCGATAGACACAGTCGGTTCATCTAATTTAATAGGAGGTAATTGAACAATTTTTGTAGGATCACAAAGAGTGTCTCCAATTGTAACTTCTGGAACGCCTGATAAAACAACGATATCACCTACAACCGCTTGTTCAAGCTCAACTCTTTGAAGACCGAGATATCCTTCTACCTTAACTATAGTACAACGTTCTTGTTGACCATTTTGATTAATGTGAATGATTTGTTGACCTTTCTTAATACTACCTTCTAAGATTCTTCCACTAGCTTGTCTGCCAACATAGTCATCATAACTGATGTTTGTAGCTTGCATTAAGAACGGATTTTCTAATGACCCTTTAGGAGCATCGACAGCATTAATGATAAGTTCAAATAATGGGCGCATATCTTTGCGTTCGTCATTTAAATTTTGAATGGCGAAACCTGTAAGTCCAGATGCATAACAGTATTTAAAGTCTAATTGCTCGTCATTTGCACCAAGCTCAGCAAATAAATCAAATGTTTGATCCAAGACTTTATCAGGAGTTGCATGAGGACGATCGATTTTATTTAAGACAACAAGAGGTTTTAAACCCATTTTTAAAGATTTAGACAGAACAAAACGAGTTTGCGGCATTGGACCTTCTTGAGCATCAACCAAAAGAACAACGGAGTTCACCATACCAAGAATACGCTCTACTTCGCCTGAGAAGTCAGCGTGGCCAGGGGTATCTACGATATTAATCTTATAATCGCCAAATTTAACACTTGTAGGTTTTGCAAAAATAGTAATACCACGCTCTTTTTCTTGATCGTAAGAATCCATCATTCTTTCTGGTATTTCTTCATTTTCTCTAAATAACTGGGATTGCTTCAGAAGAGCATCAACGAGTGTAGTTTTGCCATGATCGATGTGAGCAATGATTGCGATATTACGAATATTTTCGCGCTTTAACATAAAAATTTCCTAAAGATAGTAAAAAATAAAGAATAATTTATCACATTAATTTTATTAATACAATTACATTAATAGTTTTATAACTTGAGATTAACTCTATAGTAGAATATGCTAATAACCTTAGTAGATTTAAATTATAGTTGTTTCCATGAACCTTTAAGCTAGCGGTTTTTGTATGGATAAAAATCTTCATTCCCATGATTCTCATCAAGATGAAGAACATACTGTCGTATATGGCAGCTTAATGGATTCAAAAACGAGTCAACTCGATGACCAGCTACTGGAAAAATTAGAATCTGCTTTTCATAAGCCTACATCTCAGATCTCTTTACATGATGTTGCTAAAATAGCAAGCGAATACGATCCTATTGACTTAGCCTATGCCGTAACTAAGCTTCCACCTTCAGCTAGAATTGTTGTGTATGAAAATCTTCCAGATTTTAATGCCAAAATTATCTTTATGATCAATACAGGCAGCTACACAAGATCTGCAATTTTTCGACAATTAGATGATGTTGAAATTAAAGATTTATTAGAACAAATGCCACCGGATGAAGCCGTTTGGATGTTAGACGATATGTCTGATCGTCGTATGAAGCGAGTTTTAGAACTACTAGATCCCAAAAAATCAAGCCGAATTAGTGAATTACAAAAGCATGATCGTCATAGCGCCGGCCGTTTAATGACTGACGAGTTTTTCAGTTTTCATATGAATACAACAATCGGAGAGGTGGCTGCTTTTATAAGGGATAATCCGGGAGTTGAATTAACACGCCGCGTATTTGTTTTAAATGATGAAGGGGAATTAATTGGGTATGTTCCAGGAAGAAATTTAATTGTTAATCCCGAATATATTCCAATTCGTCAAGTTATGCGCCCAATTTTACAAAAAATTAATGTTGACGCATCAAGAGATGAGGTTGTTGATTTAGTAGAACGATATAAAATACCTGCTTTGCCAGTAGTGGATGAAGAAGACCGATTAATTGGTGTTATTACTTATGAAGATGTCGTGGAAGCAATGGAAGATATTGCAGACGAAACCATTGCAAGTATTGCAGGTACAGCTGAAGATTTTAGTGAGCATGAGCCTATCTTTAAACGCTTTATGTGGCGCGCTCCTTGGCTTTTAGTGACCCTTTGCGCAGGCCTTTTGACATCTACTGTTCTATCCCATTTTAAAGATAAAATATGGTTTGCTATCGTTCCTTTTTTCGTTCCGTTAATTGCAGGGATGTCTGGAAATGTGGGGATTCAGTGTAGTACAATTTTAGTAAGAGGTTTATCCACTGGAGATATTTCCGCGGGGTCTCGCTCAGATGCTGTTATGAAAGAGCTTGGCATTGGTTTAGTGATTGGTCTTGTATTTGGTTTAAGTTGTGGTGTAATTGTTTACTTACTTTCTGTTTTTGGTATCCAAGATTTTGAACTGAGTCCTTTAGCATTAGGAACTATTGTGAGTTCGGGCGTTTTAGGGGCTTCGATGACGGCTACGTTTTTGGGTACGTTTTCACCTTTTTTCTTTGCAAGTTTTAGAATAGATCCAGCAGTAGCATCAGGTCCAATTGTTACAGCTTTTAACGATGTTTCTTCAACCTTTATGTTCATTTTTGTGACAAAAATGGTTTATTCCTTTTTTGCGTAAAAGATTATTTGAGGGTAGTTCTACATAAGATTACCTTTTAACTCTAGTAAAACGACCTATGAATAGACTCATTGGCTATAGCTAAAATTCGCGTGAGCTTAAACTTTAGTCCTTATTTATTGCTTCAATAGTTTGTAATTGTTATAACATTTGCCAAAATACAAAAGGCCAAGTAGATGTTAGAACCTTTAACCTTCGAACAATTACCTAAAGAAATTCAATTAAACGTTTTTAACTATATCTCTAAACAATCCTTAAATATATGTGCACTTGTATCTAAGTTTTTTTTTGATATAGCTACCCACAGGATAGAAAGAAAGAACAAATTAGAAGAGTTATTTTCCAAGCGGATGATTGAAGTGTTAGGTGGCTATGATATTTTCTTAAAAATTCCAATCGTAACATTTGCTAACATATGCGCGCCAAGCCTATCTTATGGAGGTGCAATCAGATTGCGAGACATAACAGCTCCTATTATGAAAGGTGTCTACCAAGGAAAACCCTTTATTACGTTCCTAGCTGAAGAAGTGGATGCCAAAATTTGTTATATTTTTTATATGTACAAAACAACTTCATGGAGTGGAGATACCATTTGGGATGAAGGTGGAAGCCCTTTTTGTTATAGTATTTTTGATCAACTTTCCTTAAATGTAAATTTAAGTGAACAACAACAAAAACAATGGGATATTGCTCGAAATTTTTTTTTAGGAAAAGACGTTATGCCAAGAAACGGTGAAGGCAAATTCGTTATTTATAATCAAATGCCAAAAGCTTTTTTTAAGGATGAGTATCCTATGAAAATAGACGAATATTTATTTGTTTCTCGAGTGGAACTTCAGCGATTAGACTATGAATTTTCTACAGAATAGTCTCACATTTATTTAAGAAGCGTATTAACACTTTATTGGTAGGAATGTTTTCTATGACAACTACTTTTGATACTAACCACTTAAATTTTTTTTCACCTAACGTAATAGATCTGTTTGGAGGTGAAGAAAATTTTAAAAAAATCCCATTTTCCAATAATAGTGAAACGGTTGATGGGGAAAGTCCCGTTGTCATTGAAAGTCATATGGATGGCAGTTATTCTATCAGTTTTCTCTATAAAAAAGTAGCTAATCAAAGGCCATTAATTGGTTTTATCTATGCAAAATGGGATCTAAAACAAAATAAAACTAATTGGTGGGTTAATTTTGGATCCTTTAAGAGTAGAATTAAATTAAAGGATTCAAAAGAAAAAAATATTTCTTTAAAAAATTTTTTTGAACATAAGTGTTTTCTTAATTTGGAGAATCGTTTTACAAAAGAGGATTATCAAATTTGTAAATATCCCGTAAAAGGCATTTCATTTAACCAAATGGCAAAAAAAGGTTTAATGGAAACCCAAGCAGAGTTTATGACTAAGAGGCTAGTCCATTTTTATGATCGAAATGTAAATAGCTATGCAATTTTAAAGTCTAGCGTAGATATATTTGGTGTATCTATAGGGCATTTTTTTTGACTATTATTCCAAAATATTTATCAGTAAATGCCACTACTTAAATTATTTTGATAAACCTTCAGGTTTTCTTGCAGTCAACACGAAGGTTTTGAAGATCTAAAAAAAAAACTCTTCATGAACGACTTTTTCTTGAGCATGCATTTCTAGAAGTTTATTTGCATTTTTTTCTTTTTGAGATTGCTTTAGGTAATGATCCCACGCTTCCACCCTCACTTTATATGTGGGTTTTTTCATAATTTGTTCTGCTAGTATTTGACTTTGTTTATCTATTACAAATTGCTCTTTTGCTTGAATTTGTTCCACTTGTGTTTGTTCTTGTAATTCTTTTTCTTGTAATTTTTTTTGTTCTACTTCATCTAAAGTCCATTCCGATAAATTGGAACATCTATTGTTAAAATCGCTTATCATGTTTTACCTGCTATTGAGTTGTTATTTTCGAAAAGTATAATTACTCACCTTTACAATGTAAATCCTTTAGATAGCAATTATTAAATAAACCTATTGCTAAACTTGCCAAAATAAAGCAAATAGACACCTATGCATTATCTTAAAAGTATTTTATTAGTCCTTATTTATTGCTTCTTTAGTTTGGAGTTGCTATAACATTTGCCAAAATATTATAGGCAAACAGATGTCGGGACCTTTATCCTTCGAACAGTTACCTCAAGAAATTCACTTAAACATCTTTGACTATATCCCTAAACAATCTTTAAAAAAATGTGCAATTGTATCTAAGCTTTTTTGTCATGCAGTTACCCATATTTTGAAAAGAATGGAATTAGAAGAGCTATTTTCAAAGAGGATGATAGAAGGTTTAGGGGGTTATGACAATTTCCTAAAAATTCCAACATTAAAATTAAATCACTTAAACGGACCAAGCCTATGTTTAAGTGCTGAAGTGAGATTGATTGATTTAACGGCTCCGTTAATGAAAGGAACATACTTTGGAAGCCCTTTTATCATGTTCCTAGCTGAAGAAGTGGATACCAAAATTTGCCGATTTTTTTACATGCGCAAACCAACTTCACCCAATAATGAAACTATGTGGTGTGAAGGTGGTAGTACTTTGCGTGGTCCCAGAATTTTTAGTCATCTTTCTTTAAAAGATTATTTAAATCAGCAAGAACAAACGGAATGGGATATTGCTCGGAATTTTTTTTTAGGTAAAGAAGTTATTCCAAAGATCGGGAATAGCAAATTTGTTATTTATACTCAAATGCCAAAAGTCAATTTTAAGCCTGAGGATAAACGGACACTCAAATTTACTTTCATCGATCAATTGGACAACAAAATTTTCTAAAAAATAACTCTTCTTGTTAATAATAATAGTTAACCTCATTCCATTTGACACATAAATCAGGCAAACTTAATGTATATTATCTTTAGCTAATGACAAAATATAGAGTGATAATTTCAAAGGAAAGACATGACTTCAGACGGGATCGAATCTTACAAAGAATTAAAAGATTTAGTACTCTTAAATCTAAAAACTCAATGGCTAAACTTTTATCAACAAGTACAAGTCATTGGGAAATATTATAGAAAAGCTTCTTATATAAAAGCTGACACGAGCCTTTTGCTAGAATATCTTTGGAATAATCCTTTTACAATCAGTAGACGTTTTCTAGAAAAGAAGAATGAAAGTGATGTGCATCGTTACGGAGAAACACCCTTAACTACCTTTGATTATATTGTAAAGGCCAGTGGAATAACAAACAAGGATACTTTTTATGAGTTAGGATGTGGCAGAGGAAGAACATGTTTTTGGATCCATTCGTTTGTTGGTTGCAAAGTTATTGGCATTGACTATATTCCTGAATTTATTGCAAGAGCCCAAAAAATTGTAAATAAATATCATTTAAAAAACTTAGAATTTAAATGTAACGATATTACTAAAGAAAATTATAACGATGCTACAGTCATTTATTTATATGGCACTTGCTTAGAAGATCATGAAATTGAAAATCTTATTCAGCGATTAAAATCTTTACCAAAAGGGGTAAAAATCATAACAGTTAGTTTTGCTTTAAACGAATATGATTTGTCACATTCATTCGAGATAATAAAATGCTTTCCTGCCACTTTTACATGGGGACAAGGAGACGTTTATATTCAAATTAAAAAATAATTATTTTACTTAATTAAAAAATATAAATAATTTTTTAATTAAATCTTATTTAAATTTGCTATTGATAAAAATGGCAAATTTGCCATATAGTTAACAAAGTTGTATGTTAATTTATGTTATGTATTAAAAAACATAGTTTTAATGCGAAACATTGATTAGTAAATAATCAAATTCAACTACCTGCAACAGGCTTTATAACATTTTGTTTTCAACGCCGATAGCTCTCTTTATATTCTATATAATAACTCATACTAATGAGTAGTTTTAAATTATTAAATTAATAGCAAAATTGTTTTATTAGTTTAAAAAATTAATCACATTTATTTGTGATTTAACTTTAATTGCTTGAGCTAAAAGCTCATGCCAATATTTTATTAATAATTGTTATTTGTGTGTTTTACCTTAAAAGGAAGCATACTTTATATAAATAATTGGAGTTTTTTATGTGTAAAAAAATATTTGCAATATTAACATTAACATTGTTTGCCATTACTGGTTTAAAGGCTAATGAATATTGTGAAGCACCAATGGTTCCAGTGAACAATAATTCGATTTTTAATAAGTTTACTTATAATTCTTGTGGCATCCATAATTTCAATTATTTGAAAGTAGGTGGTGGGATAGTTAGAGCTCATCATTTTTATAGCATAACCCCGACTATTTCTTTAGGACATAGATTTGATAAAGGAAATTCCGCGATCGATTTATCCATTAATTGGGCAGGTAATGATAAAAAAACATTTTATGCAACTCCAAGAGTTGTAGTTTTAAAGTACTTAGATCATAACAGTTTAAGCAGCATGTATTACGGTGTTGGCTTAAGTTACGGTGGTATCACAGGTCATCACACTAGACGTTTCAATGGTATCTTTGCTGAAGGTGTTGTAGGTTGGGAAACTTACCTTGAAGATGTAAAAGCTTTTGCTGAAATCAACGTTAGCCAAGCGGCAGTTCCATTTAAAGATCATTATTCTATAGATGCACCTGTTATTACATTTGCAGTAGGTGTTGGTTTCTAAGTTGAAATTTTTTTATGAATTAAGCTTTGAATAGCGAGATCCATCGAAATGAAAGCTATGTCGAAAGACATAGCTTTTTTATTTTACCTTCTTAAAAAACCGGCTGAAAATTGCCATCGTTTACTTTTTACAAATTTTAAAATTTTTCAAAGAGTAGAGATTAAAAAAAATTTAAGGATTTTGCTCTACTTTAACTAAAAACTCTTTGTGACCAGATCTTTTTTCATGGCCATTTGGCGCACATTTATATTTCCAAGAAAAAATGAGGCCAACGAGGGGAATAACTTCGATAAAGCTTTTTAATAGTTCTGCAGAGCCTTTGATAATATGAGGTATATGACCTTTATTTTTTGTTACGATCAAAGCACCGACATGATAAATAACGTGAACTAAGCAAAGGACAATTCTAATGACTGCCGCAACTCTACCAAAAATTGGCATTCGTGTTATGCGGGATAATAAAGGATCTCTTACAGGAACAACTTTATGCTTTTGAATACGATTATTATTTGCATCTCTTAAATCTTTTGTTTCAACATTCCATTCACAATCGCTATAAATAACAGTTCCTAAAAGGGGAGCTACACTTGTGTTATAGATTTTTACCATATTTTGACTCCAAAATCACTTTAGCTTCTTTTACATCTAAGTCGATTTGTTTTGTTAACTCTTCAATACTATTAAACTTAATCTCATTTCTCAATTGAGATACAAATTCTACATTCATGTAGCTATTATATAGGTCTTCTTCATAATTAAATAGATGAACTTCTAAAAATGGTTCTTTGCTATTACGAATAGTTGGTGCTATTCCAATATTTGCTATACCTTTAAAATACTTGTTATTGACACAAGCGCGTATTGCATAAACTCCAAATGGAGGTAAAACCAAATGAGTTAGATCTATGTTGGCTGTTGCAAAGCCAATTACTTTACCTTTCCCAAGTCCTTTAATAACTTTGCCATAAATTGAATAAGGCCTACCTAACAATTGGCTTATATAAAAAAGGTCCCCCTTTAGTATAGCTTGACGAATGTCTGTACTTGAAACTCTGGCATTATTAAGCATTAAGGGTTCTAAATATTTCACTTCAATATTCTTTTGTTTCCCATATTCAATAACAAAATCCTTTGTGCCCGAACGATTTTTTCCAAAGGCTGCGTCGTGACCTAGAACAATCCCAGCTATTTGGCTTTGATGAAAAATATTATCTAAAAAATCTTTGGCTGAAATGGAAGCAAGCTCTTTATTGAATTCCAAAAAAACAAGTAAATCTATGCCGCTTTCATTAAATAAAGAAATTTTATGCTCTGCGGAGCATATTTGGTGAATTGTATAGTCTTTTACAACGGAAGCTGGATGATTTTTGTACGTAATTACGCAACTTAGTGCATTTTGCTCTTTGGCTAAAGCTTTTAAATGTTTAATTATTAATTGATGACCTAAGTGAAAGCCATCAAACATACCTATGCTTATGGCTATTTTTTGAGGAGGAAATTGTTTTAATGTATTAACAATTTCCATTATCCTACCGGAATTTCTTGCAATAACTTAAGGCTTAAGTCATTTTGCAAATGTAGAGTACTTCCGTCTGCGCAATTTTCAATCTTAAAAGGTCCAGATCTAGTTCTTTGTAAGTCGATTAAATGAGCGCCACAACCTAACAAATTCCCTAAATCTTCGGCTATAGAACGAATATATGTACCTTTACTACAAGTAACTTCAATCTCTAATAGAGGATAGTTATAAGATATATAGGTAGTTTCTACTTTTACAAGACTTGGCTTTCGCTCAATTGTTTTTCCTTCTCGAGCAAGTTCATATAACTTCTTGCCCTTAACTTTTTTGGCTGAAAACATAGGGGGAATTTGCTCTATTTCACCTTGGAACTTAAAGAGAGCCTCTTTAATTTGCATTTCGGATGGAATAATGTCACTTTGCTTTATTACTGTTCCATCACAATCAAATGTGTCTGTTGATTTACCAAGCATTAAAGTGGCTTTATAGGCTTTATCGTGGGCGATTAATTCGTCACAAAGTCTTGTGTATTTTTTGCCAACAAGCATAACTAAGACGCCTGTTGCAAAAGGATCTAAAGTTCCAGTGTGACCAATTTTTTTTACATTGAAAATTTTTCTTAGTTTGCCAACGATCCCAAAAGAAGTAATTCCTTTGGGTTTGTCAACAAGAAGAATTCCTTCAGGAAGGATCTTATTCGTCTGATTCATCATCTAATGTTTCCGGAGGACGAGATTCTTGCTCGTCAGAGATTTCTTTTAAAATTCTTTGGATTCGTAAATGTTTATCCACACTGTCATCTAATTTAAACGTAAGGGATGGAAAATAGCGTAAAACGACTTTTTTTGAAGCGTTCACCGCAATGAATCCAGCAGCATTTTGTAGAGCCTCTACGGATTCTTTTTTAACATGGTCGTCCCCAATAACGCTTATATAGACTTTAGCATGGTGCAAATCTTTTGTAACATCAACTCGCGTTACAGTAACAAATTCATTTACATGAGGATTTTTTACATCTTTTCTTATGACTTCAGAAATAACTTCTTTTAAAAGAGAGTTTAAACGATCAGTGCGCTGTTTTGGCATAAAATATCATTGGGTATAAGGTTTATAAATAGACTTTTCTAAATTAGAAAAGTCTATTTATTTCACTGCTATAATTCTTGAGTAATATAGGTTACTTCATACGCTTCTAATATGTCACCTTGTTGAAAAGCTGAAAAGCCATTTAACACGATACCACATTCTAGTCCTTTTGAAACTTCTCTTACGTCATCTTTAACTCTTTTTAAAGAGGAGATGCTACCACGCCAGAGCACTTCTTTATTTCGAACCACACGCATATGATTGTTACGATGAATTGTTCCATCAATAACTTGACAACCTGCAATAATTCCATAATGAGATGATTTGAAAGTTGCTTTGACTTCTGCTTTTCCTTTATCAGTCTCAATAGATATTTTATCTAATAATCCAACGAGTAATCCTTTTACATCGTCTATAGCATGATAAATGATATCATGCATTCTTACCTGAACGCCATGTTGACGTATTAAGGATTCTGCGTGACTTTCAACGTTTGTATGGAAACCAATTATCACAGCTTTTGAAGCTGCAGCTAATTGGACATCAGACTCTGAAACTTCTCCAACACCTGTAAAAATAATGTTAATTTCAGCTTTTTGAGATTCCACTTTTTGAAGAGCTACTTTTAAGGCTTCTAAAGAACCTTGTACGTCTGCTCTAAGGATAACATTTAATATTTTCTTAGAAGCATTATCAACATTTTGTTGTAGCAAGTTTTCAATAGAGACTTTCTTTTTCAAAGCTAAGTTACTCTCTTTTATGCCTTCACGTCTAGCTTCCGCAATTTCTCTCGCTTCTTTTTCATTTTTAACGACTATGAACTCTTCACCAGCTTCTGGCAATCCTGAAAGACCTGTAATTTCTACTGGAGTTGAAGGGAGAGCCTTTTGTAAGAGTTTGCCAAATTCGTCTTGCATAGTCTTAACACGACCCCAAAGATGTCCAAAGACTAAAGCATCACCGATCGCTAACGTTCCATTTTGAACTAATACAGTAGCTACAGCTCCCATCCCTTTATGCATCTCAGATTCTAAAACACGACCTCTTGCGCGACTATCGGGGTTAGCTCTTAATTCTAAAACTTCAGCTTGTAAAGCTAGCATTTCGAGCAATTCTTTTATCCCTTCTCCTGTATGTGCTGAGCAATTAACTGTAATTGTTTGCCCACCCCATGCCTCAGGTAATAATTCTTGTTCAGATAGTTGTCTATAGACAGTTTCTGGATTAAAGTTTGGTTTATCAGATTTGTTAATTGCTACAACGATAGATACATTAGCAGCTTTTGCGTGTTGGATCGCTTCAACGGTTTGTTGTCTAATCCCTTCATCACCTGCAACTACTAACACAACGATATCTGTAACGTCGGCTCCTCTTGCTCTCATTGCTGAAAAAGCTTCGTGGCCTGGTGTGTCTAAAATAGCAATATCGCCTACTGCTGTGTGACAGCGAAAAGCGCCGATGTGTTGAGTAATAGCACCAGCTTCCCCAGCTGCGCGATTGCTTTTTCTAATAGCGTCAATTAAACTTGTTTTTCCATGGTCTACGTGACCCATGAAAGCGACAACAGGAGGTCGTATTGTCAATTGCGCTGGATCTGATTTACTAATTTCTTCTTTAACGGTTTCATCCGTAATTCTAATTCTTTTCTCTTCTGTTGTATCAATTGTAATTTCACAACCAAACTCGTGTCCTAGCAATTGGATTGTTGTTTCATCTTCTAAAATATCATTTAAGGTTACAACAATTCCTTGCATAAATAATTTTGCCACTAATTGAGAAGCTTTTAACTTCATTTCAGAGGCTAAATCTTTAATAGTAATAGGAGTTCTTACACTCAGAGTCGTAGGCCTTATTGTGGTGTCTTCTTGAACAACTTTAGCTTGTTTGTTCCGTCTTTTTCTCCACCGCGTTTCATCTTCATTATCTGCTCTTAAACCATGACGATCTCGTCCGTCGAATTGCCTTGAGGGTTCAGGTTTTTTGGCAGGCTTTACATCCCTAAATTCCTTTACCTTAGAAAATTTACTTTTTTTGTTATCTTCTTCAGTCGTAGCAGGTGTTTTAGCTTCCTCTGGCTTACTTTTAATTTTTTCTTTATTTCTATCAGATTCAGAAGGTTTAAAAGAAGATTGTTGCTGACCGTGAGAAGGCCTTTGTCCTTGAGGATGTCCTTGACCGTATGGGGGTCTTTGTTGAGGAGCATCACTTCTAACATTTTCTCTTCTTGGAGCTGGCTTTGGTGGTAATAGATCTTTAATATGTTTACCAGTTGGTCCTAAACGTTGTTGAGAAAAGGGTCTACTATTTTCAGGTCGTATAGGAGCTCTTTCTTTGCGGGGCACATCTTCCATTTTTTTCTTTGGTTCCTCAACAGGAATTTCTTGGATAGTAGATTGAGCTGATTCTTGCACTTCTACAGGTTTTTCTTCTTTTACTTCTTCTTGAGGCTCTTCTTTTTGTTCTGCGAAAAGCTCTTTTCTTAATTCTTCTGCCGTTTTTTGCCTTACAGGCTTTTCTATCTCTAAGTTTGCAAGAATAGATGGTATAGCCGTTTCTTCTGTTTCAGATTGTTGTACAACCTCTTCTTGCGCTTCATTAGATTTATTTTTATCTACAGAACTTTCAGCAAAAGCAGATCGAGAACGTGCTTTAATGCGAGGGGCTTCTTCTTTTACTGGAGCTACCGCCTTCGATTGCTCGTCTTCTGCTTCTTTTTGTTTGCTTTTTTCCACATTTTTAGACGCTGAAGCTGGATCTTCTTTTTTCTTTGCTAATTTATTTTTTATCCCTTCAAGATCAACTGCTTTAGCAATTTGTGCGTTTTTAATGTTTAATTTAAGATTTTTGGCCAAAGCTTACATCCTTTGCTTACTTATTTGTTCAATAATTTTATCTGTCATTTCAAGACTTATGCCTGGAATTGCAGCAAGTTTGTCTTGAGTTGCCACGAGTAGTTTTCTTGGTGTATCATAACCAGCGTTAGTTAATAGATCTAACAAGTGATCATAAAAAAAGCTATTTAAGCCTTTCACTTGCTTTAATGGTTCATCTAAACTTGGGTCTTCAGATTCTGCAAGTTCCGCTCTTTGAAGACTTATGGTTTTTTGATAATCTGTCATTTTTTGCACTTCTAAAGAATAGCCAATTAATTGTCCATTCAACTTGGCATTCAATCCTTTTTTCCCGATTACAGTTGGAAAATCATCATCTTCTACCACTATAGAAATCATTTTTTCATCTTCATTAACATTGAATTTGCGAATTTCAATAGGATTTAATGCGTTTTGCAATAATTCTAGTGAATCATTTGAAAAAGGAATGATATCTATTTTTTCATTATGAAGTTCTCGGACTACATTTTTTACTCTATTTCCGCGCATTCCAACACAAGCACCCACTGGATCAACTTTTGAATCAACAGAGCGTACTGTAAGTTTAGTTCTATATCCCGCTTCGCGAACTATTTTATCAATAATAACTATTCCATCTTTAATTTCTGGAACTTCCTGAATGAGCAATTGTTTTACAAATTCTGGATGACTCCTTGATAAAACTACTTCAGCTCCACCATTTTCTGTATCGTTTACGGCAAACAACAAGGCTAAAACCTTATCTCCAATATTTAATTTTTCAGTTTTAGGGTAGTATTTGGTTGGCATTATGGCTTCCACTTTCCCTAAATCGACAATTACGTTCGAGCCTCTTACAAAGCGCTTAACTGTTCCTGAAATTAATTCATCTACACGATGACGATATTCTTCGTAAATAACATCTCTTTCTGCACTTCTCAATTTTTGAGTTATGATTTGCCTTGCTTTTTGAGCTGCTATTCTTCCAAAATCTCTAGGAGTGGCTTCGATATCAATAAATTGGCCGATTTCACAATCTGGGTCAATTTCTCTTGCTTCTTCTAAGGAAATTTCTTGTGCGGGTACTTCTACTTCGTCTACAATTTCTTTTTCACAATAAACTTCGATATTTCCGGTTTTAGGGTGAATTTTAACTGTTACATTCGAGGCACCACTTATGCTTTTTCGTGCAGCAGCTCGGAGAGATTCTTCAATAGCGTTTATGACAACATCTCTTTTTATTCCTTTTTCACGCTCTAAGTATTCAAAAATTGCTACGAGGTCTTTATTCATTCTGTCTAGCCTCAAAAATGTTTATAATCGATAACTCTTAAATCTTTAAATGAAGCATGGTAAATTCTAAAATAGTAATCTTACCATAATTACAATTAAACAATATTTATACCTAAATACAAATTTTTATTCGTTTATAAAAATTTGTATTTAGCTATAAACAATTTTTTCGGGATTAATCTCGAAAGAGTAAGCAATGGGACTGTTTAATCCCATTGCTTGAAAAAAACTTATGCTTCAGTTTCTTCGAAAGATTCTTCTTCCTGATGACCTTGATGCTGTTCTTCTTGCTCGTCGCTGTCTTGATCGTCTTTTTTCTTACGTTTTCTAGTCATGACGATATCATCGCGGTTTTCTTGGTTCTCATCAATCAAATATTCTTTAATTGATAAGGCTATTTTTTTATGCTCAGGATCTAATTTAATCACTTTCGCAGTTACTTCATCGCCTTTAGAAACCACATCTTCTACTTTTCCAAACGCTTGATCGGAAAGCTCAGTTACGTGAATTAAACCCTCGATTCCACTGTCTAGTTCAACAAAAGCACCAAAAGCTGTTATTTTTGTTACCTTTCCTGTAACTAAAGAACCGACTGGCATTGTTTTTTCAATAGATTCCCAAGGATTATTGCTTAATTGTTTTAAGCCTAAAGTGATTTTTTTGCTTTCTTTATCAACTGATAAAATAGCTGCATCGACAACATCACCTTTTTTCAAAAGTTCTGATGGATGGGAAACTTTTTTAATCCAGCTTAAGTCTGAAATATGAATTAATCCCTCAACCCCTGGCTCCAATTCAACAAACGCGCCATAGTTAGTTAAGCTTTTAATTTCAGCTTTTACATTTGTTCCAACTGGGTATTTCTTTTCAACTTCATCCCATGGATTGTGTTCAGCTTGTTTTAGACCTAAAGAAATTTTACCTTCTTCTTTTTGGACTGAAAGAACGATAGCTTCAACTTCGTCACCTTTTTTCACAACTTCGCTCGGATCTGTTATGTTTTTAACCCAAGACATTTCAGAAACGTGGATTAAACCTTCGATACCTGGCTCTATTTCAATGAAAGCGCCATATGGTAACAAGTTAACAATCTTGCCTTGAACTCTAGTACCTGGTGGGTATCTTTGTTCAATCTGATCCCATGGATTATTTTCTTTTTGTTTTAAACCTAAAGCGACTCTACCTTTATCTTTGTCAACGCTTAAAATCATTACTTCAAGCTTTTGACCTAGTTGTACCATTTCAGATGGGTGTTTAATTCTCTTCCATGTCATATCTGTAATGTGTAAGAGACCATCAATTCCATCTAAATCTAAGAATACGCCGAAATCTGTAATATTTTTTACGATACCTTCGCGAACATCGCCAACTTGAATATGTTCAAGTAATTCTGCTTTTTTAGAAATTCTTTCAGCTTCTAGTAATTCTCTTCTAGATACAACAACGTTTTTGCGTTCGATATTTATTTTTAAAATCTTGAATTCATATGTTTTACCAATGTATTCATCAAGATTTTTAATTCTCTTGTTATCGATTTGAGAACCTGGCAAGAATGCTTCCATGCCGATATCGACCATCAAGCCGCCTTTAACTTTGCGCAATACTTGACCTTTAACAATAGAACCTTCTTCACAGTGCTCAAGGATATATTCCCACTGACGCATTTTTTCTGCTTTTTCACGTGAGAGTACAATTTGTCCATTATCATCTTCAGCTTGATCTAAAAGCACTTCTACATCTGCATCTAAAGCTACTTGAGAAGGATCGGAAAATTCTTCGATTGGCACAAGTCCTTCTGATTTTAATCCAACGTCAATCACGACGTGGTCTTTTGTAATTTCTACAATGCGACCTTTTAAAATAGTTCCTGGGGAAGTAAATTGCTCAGATTCCGATGTACTGGTATCTTTCCCTTCTAATAAGCTTTTAAAAAGTTCTGCATCTTTTTCCTGAAAATCGACATCATCAACGATTTTGCTTTCATTCCAGGTATATTGTTGTTGGTTTGGCATTTAAAGGTTACTCCTAATTTTCTAAACTCTAAAGCGCTAAGATTAACAGATGCTAAAGAAAAATTGCAAGGTTTACGCTTTGAGATTTGTAAGTTCTCTACCGCTTCATCTTAAGTCTGTTAATTTGGCTTATTTTGTGTCATTTAAAACACATAAGAACAAATAATTTTAGAGGAAATAAAGCAAATATTATTGCCTTAAAACCAATATAATATTAATGATTTAAAGTGAATTTGAGCTATAGGCAAGAATATGAATATTTTCTCATACGGCAATGGTACCACACCACCTGATTATAGACAACAAGTGAATCAAGTTGAAATAAACGGAATTCGAGAAAATTTAAGAAAATTATTAGAAACAGATCTTGAGCTTAATCATTTAAATTTAACCTTTTGTGAAAATCTTGCTTATTATCTATATACTAAAAATTTTAACCATTTATACTCTTGTTTATATAAAGAGATTCGAGAAGTTGATGATTTAAAGATTTCATTAAATATTCCTTATCTTTTTATCTATATTTTTCAAACTTTTCCAGAGTTTAGACAACAAATCGATCAGTTTCGAGCGTTTCTTTTTCTTTTCATTGAAAGATGTAGATCTTCTTCGACAGATTTAGAAAAAATGCATAATAGTGAATTTTTTAAAGTAGTTTTAGATTCTGAGGAATCTTTTACTTGTCTTGCTGAAAGTGTAGTATTGATTATTAGTCAGCAATCCAATTTGCCAGAGGTTGAACAACAAGAGATAATTAATAAAACTTTTAAAACTTTTATAGATAAAATTTTTTTTCATGATGAAGTAAATACTCTAAAACTTATCTATGAGCTAGCAAAAGAACCAAATTTATTAATTACTAAAGCTTTAATAAACTACCTTATTTCCAACGATTGGGAAGGTGAAGTAGAAAAGCCTATTCAAAATATTCTTAATCTATTTGAAGAAAAAGACCTTATCGAAAGAGATGAAGTTTTACAATTATTTACTTTAAATAAAAGATGGTCTTACGAATTTATTTCCTCCACTTTTAAATTATTTTATTGTGTAAATCCAGATACTGAAAATACCTTTACCGTTGATACGGATGGTTTGCAAGAGATAATCGCTCATATAGGTAAATTTCGCGAAGATAGCAAAAATAAATGGGCTATTTTTTTTCAAAAAGTTAATTATGAATACAACCTAGATTATTATTTAAAGGTATCTGCTAATAGACATTTCTCAATTAGTGTAGGCAATGGTGTTAAATTTGTAAAATGTTTGAACCTACCAAAGCAAGCTGTTAACTTACCTTTTTATATATTTTTGGATTATCTATTCTATTACAACCAAAGTTTCGAAGACTTTCAAACGATTTTTAATCATCTAATTAACTATTATTCTCCAACAAAAAACTTAAGTCTTCACCTTTTAAAACTGAAATATTTCATTTGTTATGAAAATGAAAAAAAATACAATCTTTATGCAAAGCTGTTTAATTCCCACGTACATCCTTTTGAGCTAACCCTAGAAGATGCAATAACATTTTTTACTGCTTTAGACTATAAATGGGATATATATATATTAAAGAAAATGCTTTTAAGTGATTTTTCTCAAAAATTAAGCCTCGTAAATCATTTTTCAAATATCTATGATATTAATTATAAAGATTATCCGTTTGTAGCATCAGATGAATTAGAAAAAATGGGTATTAAAGAAGAACTCATTAAAGGTGATTTTTTTGAAGAAGATTTATTACATACTATTCTCTTAAGGCTAAATAAAAGCATTTACTCCCTAAATTGCGCAGAATTGTTTTTAAAGTTAGAAAATTATTGGGAAACATTATTTGTAAAATATCCTCAACTTATTCCAAAAAAAGGAATTATCTATTTTTACCTTTATAGTTTTTGCTTAGACAAAATAACTGTCACAATCGAAAAAAACGTTTCTCGTAAAAACAAACCCTCATTATTTGAAACTTTAAAAAGAGGTGAGATTTCAAAAATACTCAACCAATGTCAAGTATATTGTGTGACTATGCTTGAAAACAATTTTAGGGAAAATAAAATTGAGATTGTATTATAGTAGTTTGGGTTTTCCTTGTTAAACTCAGCTGAAAAGTAATTTTTATGGATACAATAGTACTAAAATTTGGAGGAGCGTCTGTTGCCACTCCAAAAAATATTGAACGTGTAGCTGATATAATTATCGAACGCGCTAAATCTTATAAAGTTGTAGTTGTAGTTAGTGCTATGGGCGATATGACAAATCAGTTAATTGCTTTAGCTCACCAAGTAAACAAAAATCCTCCCAAAAGAGAATATGACATGTTGATAAGTACAGGAGAAAGAATCAGCATGGCTCTTTTAGCTATGTGCTTATCGAAAAGATCTTGTGATGCAGTTAGCTATACAGGCAGTCAATCGGGCATAATTACATGCAATGAACATGCCGATGCTAGAATCTTAGATGTAAAGCCATATCGAATCTTGCAATCTTTAGCAAATGAAAAAGTTGTAATAGTAGCTGGATTTCAAGGGGTGAGTCTAAGTAATGAAATAACAACACTTGGTAGAGGGGGCTCTGATACGTCAGCTGTAGCTATTGCCATATCTATAAAAGCTAAACATGTGGAATTTTACAAAGATGTCAAAGGGGTCTATAACTGCGATCCTAAAACGGATAAAAATGCACATTTGTTTTCCAATTTAACATACGATGAAGCTTTAGAGATAACTGAAAAAGCTAAGATATTGCAACAAAGGAGCGTTTTATTAGCTAAAAAATATGCTTTACCTTTATATGTATGCTCCTTTTTAAAAGAGAGTCAACAAATAAAGGGCACCTGGATCACAGGAGCTGCTAGTGAAAAAAAAGAAACGGCTTATGAGGATCAAAAGAAAGAACTTGCCAATGTTCTTTAAATGAGAGATAATACCCCATTAATTTAGAGTAGCTTCTCTTTAAAATTTAAGATCATAAGATAAAGACTTAAGGTGACTAATAATGGAAGATGTTTTTCCAGAGATAAGCACTGCCTTTCAGACGATAGACGACAGCTCTATTCATCATATTTATTTTGCTACCATAAAAAAAATTTTAAAAAAGATTCTACCAAAAAATTTTTCATTTGAGCTCAATAGTGAGAAATTTCATCAAATCGTTCCTTTAGTAAAAGCTGAATTATGTGAAAAAGCCCCGGGCAATATTTCTTTTTTTGTTTTATCTAGGTATAGGCAAAATGCCTTTAAATTTTTTTTTGAGCTAATAAGCAGTTGGTTAATTCCTGGTAAACGCTTAAATGTTGTTTTAATTTATGCTGCAGATTTTAAAATGCCAACATACAGTCAAGGCATTTACACTATTTGCGAAGTAATTATTCAGGTAGAGTCAAATGAGGAATTACTCTCAATAAAAAAAAATCTTCCGACTATTGAGACGGAAATTTTATTAGGAATTGAATCTCAATACTACGCAAGGAGGATTTTAGAAGTAAAGGGGATGAAAGCTGATAGTAAAACAGCTTCAATCCAAGAAGATATCGCCTATATATTAAAAAAATATCCTACCAAATTTACCTATGAATTATTAACTGAGATGCAACATCTTTTAGTTATTACAAGGGATGAATTTAAAGCAGCGAGAGAATATCGCCATTTGACTCGAATAGTCGTCTTAAATTTTCTTTTTCGACAACATTTAAAAGAAGTTATACAGAGTAATCCAGGAAAGAGATTTATAACCAGAAAGTTGTTTTTAACAAAAATTCAAACGGAAAAAGGAAAAAAAACAGTTTTAGCAGTTTTAGTTGGGGTCAATTTTTTAAAAGAGAAAGAGTTCTTAGATAAAAGTCATTTAGTCGATGCTATAAAAAAATATGTGCCTGAGGCACAAGCCGTATCTAGTTCTTTTTTCCTCAATAAAAAAGGGAGTGAATCTGTAAGTACGTTTTACTTAGAAATGGAAAAAAGTAATCAACAACCTTTTACCATTGCTGAAATAAAACTTTTAAAAGAAGAGCTTCCAAACGAATTAAGAGAAAGAATCTCACAATATCTTCCTCCGGTTTTTATGCCAAAAAATGAAGAAGAAATTATGAGAAATGTTTTAAGTTTAAGTTCTCAACTAAAGTACATTACGGATCATCCGCAAGCGTTTATAACATTCGAAAAGCAAACTGAATATCATTTATATTTTACAATTTTAGTTGTTAGGGTTTTACAACCCGGAGTCCAAAGTTTGCAAGAAATGTTTAAATCAAAACCAACTTCCTTACAATATATACATGACAGGTGTAAATCTTTAGGACTGCTTGCAAAAAAATATACAAAGGAAGCAACTGTTTTTTCTGTTTTTATTGATAAATCGAAATTTTTAAGAAGTAATCAATCTATTGATCTTGGTAAAGCGCGACAAGAAGTTGTAAGCCAACTTGAATTAGTGATTGGAAAGTTTAGAGATTATAATGGGGGACTATTATCAAAGCAAAATCAAACACTCGAAAATTTAAAAGAGTGTATGGATGATAGTTTAAGATATACAAGTTTACAACTGGAAAATTTCTTTTTTTCTTTAACGCCTGTTCGATTAAGAACGATTTTAGATCCTAAAATACTGAAAAAAATGTTTGTGTTATTGGTTTCTTTAGAAGGTAATGAGGAGGAAGTAACTATTGAATTTGATGATGCGGCTGTTTATCTTGCCTTTAAGACTGGGAACATGGCTAAGAAAGAAAGCATAGAACATTTGTTAATTGAGTTACAAAGTGATGCTGTAGAAATAGCGCAGTGTTATTTAGAACAAGAAGAAAATCATCTATGTGGTTTTATCTTATTAACCAGAGCACCCGATAAACTGCAATTAGTTATAAAAAATCTTCTTTCATCCCAAACTGTTTTAAAATAAAGAAATTTTAAGTCTTACAAGACTCGGCTATTTCTTTGACATTTGTCTATAAATAAATTATACCAAGCACTAAAATCATTAATACTAAAAAAACTAATCTAACTAGAACTTGTAGTTAATAAGAATCGCATGAATAAAACGAAAATCAAAATAGCTCCTTCGATTTTAGCAGGGGATTTTGGCTATTTGGCAGAAGAAGCAAAAAGAGTTGAAGATGCCGGTGCTGACTCCTTACATATCGATATCATGGATGGGCATTTTGTCCCAAATTTGACAATGGGACCCGCAGCCGTTGCGGCTATTAATCGAGCAACTTCTTTGTTTCTTGATGTACATTTAATGATTTATAATCCATTTGAATATGTAGAAAGATTTGTAGAAGCGGGTGCTGATCAAATCACTTTTCATTTTGAAGCTACAGAAGATGTAGAAGAGACCTTAAATTATATTAGAAAGTGCAATATCCGAGCTGGTCTCGCATTTTCCCCTGACACTTCTCTTTCAATGATTCCTAAATATTTAGATAAATGTGATCAAATACTGTTAATGACAGTTCACCCAGGTTTTGGAGGGCAAGATTTCATTCCCGAGGTCTTAGAAAAAATAAAATTCACACGAGATTTATGTAATCAGTTGAATATTCGCGAAAGAGGGATTGTGCCAGCAAAAGGGGTAGAATTGCCACCTTTTGATATTCAAGTAGATGGCGGGATTAATCTTGAAACTGCAAAATTATGTGTAGAAGCTGGAGCCAATATTATTGTAGCTGGTACTTTTTTATTTAAAGCAGATAATATGAAGCAGGCAATAGAAGAACTTAAACAGATAAAATAATAATAGATTGAAGGTAATATAGGTTTTTAACGTTATGGTAATAAGTAATCAAATTGTTCCTGGAATGACTCTTTCTGTAAATGGCAAATTGTATAGAGTTGATTCTAGCATGAAAGTTAATGTTGCTAAAGGCACTCCTTTCATCAAGACAACTTTGCGCGATTTAGCAACGAATGAATTAATCGAAAAAAGTTTTAAGTTAAATCAAACGTTAAAAGATGTCTCTTTAATAGAAAGACAATTAGAATTTTTATATCCAGAAGGAAATGATTATCTATTTTTAGATATAGGAAATCTAGAGCAAGTTTTAATTCCTTCGTCGATCATTGGTACGCATGTTAATTATTTGAAAGAAGGGGTTGATGTAAAAGCATCTTTTTATGGCGATACTGTTTTTTCGGTTGAGCTCCCTCAGTTTTTAGAGTTGATGGTGGCAAAAGCCGATCACGTGGAAACAAATCTTTCTAATACCTCTTCAACGAAAGTTGCTATTTTAGAGACTGGCGCTAAAATCGAAGTGCCTCCATTTATTGAAGTTGGTGATATTATAAAGGTTCATCCTTCGACAAACGAATTTATTCAACGGGTTTAATAAAGAGGGTTGAGATGGAATTAAAGCATATAAAAGAATTAATGGCGGCCATGAGTCGCACAGGGACAAAAAAATTATCCCTAAAACGAGAAGGTTTCGAATTAGAACTTGAAAGAGATGATTCCCAAGGTGGCAAATTTCACCCTTCTATGATGGAGTATTTTGATGAAAATTCGATCCGAGAAGAGGCAGCCTTTAAGAAAAACATTCAACTTGCGAAAGGGGGAGATATTCCAACATCGCTTGCAGCTCCTCAAGGAGTCAGTTCTACTGAAGATACAGGGATTTATATTACTTCTCCAATGGTTGGAACTTTTTATGCCACACCATCACCAGATGACCCATCTTTTGTAAAAATAGGTGATAAAATAGAAAAAAATACTTTAGTTTGTATTGTAGAAGCTATGAAAGTGATGAATGAAGTTAAGGCTGGAGTTTCCGGGACTATTGTTGAAATACTTGTTGAAAGCGGTCATCCGGTCGAATTTGGTACTAAATTATTTAGGGTAACACAGGATAAGTAATGGAAAAGGTTTTAATTGCTAATCGTGGAGAAATAGCAGTTAGGGTAATTAGAGCTTGCCAAGATTTAGGTTTACAAACCGTGGCTGTTTACTCCCAAGCTGATGCTGAGGCTTTGCATGTACTACATGCTGATGAAGCGATTTGCATTGGTGAGCCCCCTTCGCAAAAATCTTACCTAAGAATTCCTAATATTTTATCTGCCTGTGAAATTACAAACGCCGATGCTATACATCCAGGGTATGGTTTTTTAAGTGAAAATGCAAATTTTGCCTCTATTTGCGAAAGTTGCGGCTTAAACTTTATAGGCCCAAGTCCTACAGCTATTGCCTTACTTGGCGATAAAGCAAAAGCTAAAGCCACAGCTAAAAAAGCTGGATGCCCAGTCATTCCAGGATCTGAAGGTGTTGTACCAGATTTAAAAAGTGCTTTAGACGAAGCTAAAAAAATCGGATATCCAATTTTCATTAAAGCCGTTGCAGGTGGTGGCGGAAAAGGTATTCGTATAGCTCACGATGAAGAAGAATTTATTAAATTTTTTACGGCAGCCAGATCAGAAGCTGAAAGTAGCTTTGGAAATCCGGATGTATATTTAGAAAAAATGATTGTGAATCCTCGTCATATTGAAGTACAAGTAATTGGTGATAAATATGGCAATTACGCATATCTTGGAGAAAGAGATTGTACAATTCAAAGAAGACGTCAAAAGTTAATAGAAGAAGCGCCAAGCCCAGTATTAAGTCCTCCACTTAGGCAGCGCATTGGACAAGCGGCTGTAAATGTTGTTCGTGAAGCAAACTACTCATCTGTTGGTACAGTTGAGTTTCTATTAGATAAAGATTTTAATTTTTATTTCATGGAAGTAAATACGCGTATACAAGTAGAACATACTGTAACCGAAGAGCTTACCGGGATTGATTTGGTAAAAGAGCAAATACTGATTGCGCAAGGAAAACCTTTAAGTTTTCGACAAAAAGATATTGAACTTACGGGTCATTGTATTCAATTTAGAATAAACGCTGAAAATCCAGCCCAGAATTTTGCCCCATCTCCTGGAAGATTAGAATATTATTTACCTCCTGGTGGCCCTCACGTTAGGATTGATAGTGCTTGCTATTCTGGGTATCACATACCACCTAATTACGATTCTATGATTGCTAAATTGATTGTTAAAGGCAAAACAAGAGAGGATGCTATAGCTATTGGAAAAAGAGCGCTAAGAGAATTTCACATTGGCGGAGTTTATTCAACTATACCCTTTCATCAATATATGTTAGAAGACAAAGCTTTTGTTGAAGGGATGGATTACGACCTAAACTATATCGATAACTTGATAGCTGAAGGTTGCCAATTTCAGCTTAGCTAATTGAGCTATATATAAGTATTTTCAATTTTTCTGAACAATCTTTTATAGATGTTTCTTTTGTGTCTTTTTAAAACGATTTTAAAAATATAAAAAAAATGTTTTTCGAGGACACTAAAGGATAAAAAAAGAAAGCTTAGAATTTGATATTAACTATACTGTTTATGTAGGCTATTTTTAAGGTTTATAACCTTAAGCTTCTTTACTTTGTTATGAAGGATAAGTGCTATTCTATCTATTTCATAATGGCTTGTGAATGAATATTTATAGCAAAACTTATCAAAAATTAATTTTTTCTTAATTAATTCTTAATCTGATAGACTCATATCTATTGCCATTGAAACAAATTGGAAAAAACACTTTTCCACATAATGGAGAATAGTATGAAAAAATTGCTTCCTTATATATGTTGCCTCATGGTTTTGTCATCAACCATTGAATCGCAAGAAATACCAATTTCTTTAACGAACGAACAAATATTAACCACAGAACCTGCTGGAACTTATGCAATTCAAGAGAACGATCTTGCTACTGTTAATGAGAAGCGAGAAAAAATAACTGATGAATCTGATGAAGAAGTAAAGGCAATGCCTTTTTACCAAACGACACATCAAAGAGCTTTTCATACGGCTTACAAATTTATCGATTATTTTTCTAAAATTGAACTCGATGATGGAAGTATTTGGTATGTATCTTCTTCTGATCAGTGGAAAATTCGTTCTTGGTATTCAACTGACTTAATTTTGCTTTTGCCAAATCATGGGATTTTCAAAAGTTTCGAATATCAATTAGTTAACCAAAGAACTGGTGATTATGTAGAAGTAAATTTAGCCGAGATGGAAGTTTTATCCTATGACCCTTCCTTTTTTGGTTTAAGACGATGGATTACAAGCATTGATTATTATTCTAATACTTTAACACTAAACGATGGCTCATTTTGGTCTATTAGCTTTAGTGATGACACAATTTTTTCTTATTTTAATGTAGGTGATGTTGTTTTTATCGGTATGAATGATAACTGGGATCAAAGCTCTAATCCCAATATTTTAGTGCATTTTAGAACAGCTCAATACGTACGTGGTAGTGCAATCTAAAAGGAGTGTTTTATGAACGTTCGTCAATCAGTATATGTTGCACCCCCAAAACAGAGTAGTGAGTGGTATTGCTTTCCTATTTGCTTAATTTGGAAAGCAATAAAAGGTATTTTTAAAGCGATAGGTTTGTTATTTTGTGGAGCTAGCAATAGTCGACATTGGAATAGCAATCGAACTGCAACACTAGTACCGAGGGATAACCAACATTTGAACGGAAATTTTGGTTTTAATCTAAGATCATCATCCCGCCCTTCTCACACAAATACCGTTTATGTTCAACCAAATAATCGCGGAGCTAGGCATTCTTCTAGAAGAGGGGCTTTTGCTAATCAAAGATTGGGTGGATATGGAAGCTCTCAAGGTGTTTATGTTAATCCCAATGGTAATTGAAAAACTTTCATAGCTTTAATAAAGTTTTTTTTATAGTTTAGAATCTCAAACTAGGTTTATAAATTTATTTACAAACCTAGTGTAATATCTAGGTTTAGTATCTAGGTTTAATATCTTGAATCGATTAGCCAAAAACTTTTGTTATTACTTAAAACCAGTATCGGTGAGGTTGACATGAAAAAGCACTATATAATAACTACAATTGTAACCACTCTTTGTTTTTCTATATTACAAAGTACTGAAAATAATCTGCGTATTCCCCACATAAATTTATCAGATCTAAATGAGTGGAAAGAAAAACTTGCTCAAGAAGATCTTGAAAATCGGGAAAGAGTAAATGAGATTGCAGCAGAGAATCAACCTCTTGCTATAGAAGCTCAAGTCTCAAATGAATTAGTTAAAGAATTGAGTGTGAATTATCTCTCTTATCCTTCTTCTCATAGTGGTGCCTACCATGTGATCCAAGACATAGCAGCGAATGGTTCTGCTGTAGAAATAGAAGATGGTTCAGTTTGGGAAGTAAAAGCATCTGATAGAAAAAAAGTTTCAAATTGGCAAGCTGGTGATAAAATAGCCATAGTTGCTAACAGAACGTGGTTTTCTAGCTATTTATATAAACTTGTAAACTTTAATTCTTTGGATATTGTTCCTACAAATCTTTTGCTTTTCCCTTTTCTTGATTCATTAAATACAAGATGGATTGAAAGAATTGATTACGATTCTCGCACTCTTGTGTTAAATGATGGGAGTAAATGGAGTGTATCACGCTTAGATAAGGGAGAATTTAAACATTTAAAAGTATTTGATGTAATCGTTATTGGAGTTAATGATGGTTGGTGGCGTTCATACAATCCGAACATTTTAATCCAAGTCAATACCATGAAGTATGTAAGAGCAGAGCGGATGTTTTAATTGAGATTTGTTTTAATCTAAATATAGTAATTTTAACTCACCTTCCTTAACTATAGGTTTATCTTATTCTATTTAAGGTGAGTTACTAAAAGATTTTTCAGATTTCAATGATTGATACGTTTTCCGAAGACCAGTTACTCCTCTTCTTTGCAAAGGGGTTCCAAAAAGTTTAGTTGGATTTGCTTCTAATTCAATAAGCTTTTCTAAAGTAATGGTTTTACCAACACCATTTTCTTCTTTGAAGTGCTCTTGTAAAGAAAGCGGTGGACGCACATTGTGAGGGCAGACTTCTTGACAAATATCACAACCAAATATGTATCCTGGATTAGCCTGTTTTACAAAATCTGGAATCTCTTCCTTAGATTCTATGGTATGATAAGATAGACACTTAGTTGCATCCAAAAGATAGGGGCTTATAAAAGCTTTTGTAGGACAAGCATCTAGGCATTTTTGACAAACTCCACATTTTGGCAATCTTAAATTTGGGGTCTTTTCAAAGGGAATGTCTAAACTTGTTACTATTCCTGAGAGCAAGGTATATGTCCCGAATCGACGATGAATCAGTAATGTATTTTTGCCAAACCATCCAAGGCCGGCTTTCACAGCTAGAGCTTTTTCTAAGATGGGGGTTGAATCACTAAAACCTTTAGCAATGTTTTTTTGTTGGGTAATCGATTCTAACCAATGAATAAACCTTTTTAATCGTTTACGATGTAAATGATGATAATCTTTTCCTCTGGCATAAGAAGCAATTAAATACTCCTTCTTTTCGACAGGGGGTTGTTTGTAAAAGGTAATAAAAATAAGAACAGTTTTAGCTCCCGGAAATAGATCTTTTGGAAAACAACGTAGGTTGTTTTCCATATATTTTAAAGAGCCTTGATACTTGTTTTGAATCCACTCATTGTAAGAATTAATATCATCTTCAGAAATCTCTGCATCCGTTATCCCCACATCGTCAAAGCCAAGTTCTAGTGATTTTTTTTTTATATCCTCGAACGTCAACTTCATTTTTTGGGTTGTTCTGCATTTGGATTCATTACGATTTTTGAAATTAGCTCTTGGATTCTCGTTTTTTTCTTTACATTTTTCCCAGTTGAAACTTCGTGTAAATTTTCAATAGCTATGAAAGCATTTGGATCTTCTCTATGAATTAACTCTTTTAAATCAGCCAATTGAAGTCTTTCTGCGATTACATAAATGATCTCTCTTTCATCCCCAGAGTATCCGCCGCGACCGTACATAATCGTTAATCCAAGGCCTAGTTCATTAATGATCGCATCAGCAATAGCTTTTGACTTGGCAGAAATAATTAGGACAGATTTAGTTTCATCAAAACCGACAATCACAGAATCCATTAATCTACTCGCTACCATGTAGGTTATCAATGACAAAATGGGGGGGTGCCAATCCTGAAAGGCAACTCCCGCGGCCGTAAAAATAAAAATGTTAAAGCCTAATACAACTTGTCCAACCGTAAAACCATATTTTTGATTAAAAATGATTGCCAAAATTTCTGTGCCATCTAAGCAAGAACCAAAACGAATTAAAAGTCCGATTCCTATCCCTAAAATAGCTCCTCCAATAACTACCACTTCTAAAGGATCACCCTTAAATATTGCTGTAGGCAAAAATTTATGAATAAAAACCATCGAGCCTGAAAAAACTAATAAGGCAGCAATCATATGAAAGACAAAAGAACGTCCAATAAAACGATAGGCTAAATAGACAAAGGGAATATTTAAAAGAATGACATAATAAGGGAGTAGTTTTGGACCTGTAAGATTTGCCATAATCATAGCAACACCGACAATACCGCCGTCAATTAAGCGATTTGGTATCAAAAAAACCTCGATAGCAAATGCCGCTAAAAAGGCACCTAATGCTAAAAAAAGGTATTCGAAGATTAATGTGCTATAAGACTTACTATGTGGTTGGGAAATATGCATGGATTTTCTTGAGTTTTTCCCTGATTTTACAGAAAAAAAGTGCATTTGTACAGGGAAAAAATAAAAATTAAGGATTCGGAATGTAATTTATTTTTGTTTTTAAGTAACTTAAAATTAATGCTTAAGAATTTATTTTGATTTTATAAAATAAATGAGCTTGCAAAAAAAAACATTCTCGTATAAATTTATAGCTTATTTCACGGGCGTATAGCTCAGTTGGTAGAGCTCCTGTCTTACACACAGGTGGTCATAGGTTCGAGTCCTGTTGCGCCCAAAGTCTTGAAATAAAATGTGCGGGAGTAGTTCAATCGGCTAGAGCACCGGCTTGTCACGCCGGAAGTTGCGGGTTCGAGCCCCGTCTCCCGCGCACTTTTATCAATCTCCCCACAATAAGCTTAAGAAGTAATTAGAGTAAAGCGTTAATTGTTTATCATACTAATTGCTTTATCTTTATAATCTTTAATTAAAATTTTAAAATATAACATTAAAGTTAGTATGCATTTTTCTAACCTTAATCAAATACAAGTCTTCAAAATTTTGTAATAGTGTTAAAATCTAAATGCATAGTTAAATAAGATAACTTTTAATGTCTCCAAGAGTTCTTAAGGAGACATTATAAAAAGTCTTTTTCTAAAAAAAGAAATTATTGAACTTTTGCAAATGCTTTCTGATTAGAAAATAGATTTTCGAACATTTCGCGCCTTTCATTTAGCAAATTTAAATGAGTGAGTTCTTCAACATTTATAGGAACGGCTGTTAAAAACCCTTTTTTTAACCAAGTTATATCGCAATCTTCCTCTTCTTGAAATTCAGCAAGTCTAGCCCCTAACCAATAATACTCGCTTCCTTCGGCTGGATGAAATCTTTTATCAGGATTTTCTACCCAATATTCCTTTCCATGTTTAGTAAATTTTACCCCCTGAATTACATGAGAATTAGACGGAAAATTGACATTTAATAAAGTCCCTTTAGGAAGAGGATTGTCTAAAACGTACTGAGTGATGGAAGGAATGTATAAAGAAGCTCCCTCATAATCTGTTCCAACGCTGTCAAAGCAAGAAAATGCAATAGCTGGAAATCCTCTTAAGGCAGCTTCAATGGTAGCTCCGATAGTCCCGCTGTATAAAATGTTTCTACCAGCATTTGTACCTCTGTTAATTCCAGAAACGATAAGATCTGGTGGATTTGGTAAAAGCACGGATAAGGCTAATTTCACACAATCTACCGGGGTTCCGGAAACACTCCAAGCTAAAGAATTTTCCCACTTCATTTCTTTTACTTGTAACGGCGTGCGCAATGTTATGGAAACACTTGTAGCTGATTGCTCAGCCGCTGGTGCAATAATTGTGGTGTTGGCAATATTTTTTAGGGATTGCCATAAATAATGAATACCAGGTGCATTAATGCCGTCATCGTTAATTATTAATATGTTAGGTTTATTTTTCATAAAAGTAAGATCTGTGAAGTAAATAAAAAATTATTATAGCATAGATATAATTAAATTCGAGTAATGACTATTAAAGCTAAATAGCGATAAAATAAAGCTTTCAAGTTATGAGTGAAGGTATGGAAAAAAAGCCAGGTAGAAAAACAACACTCAAAGTTGTAAAAAAAACACAAAGAAATCTCCTCGATCGTTTCGTGGAAAAAGTAAGGCTTGGATTTTTGTTTTTTCAATCTAGAGATTTAGAATCGCAAAAGCAGCTTCTCGGAAGAATTTACGATTTACAAAAAACGAGTCAAGAAGTCGTTGAGCAACTAAAAATAGCAAAAGAAGATTTCAAGAAAGGTTTAGATGAAGAATTATATTCTTACGTTTTGGAAATCATAGATCCACTTTTATTAGAAATAAATAAATTAAGTACAAATGCTAAAGATGGCTCAACAGTTGCTAAACATGCTCAAATTTATAAAAGATACTCCGAATGGATCGAAAAGGCAAAAAATTGGGTACAAATCTGCGCTCTTGCTAACGAACGAGAAGTAATAGCAAAAGCTGTAAAAAAATATGTTACGCAACAAACATTTCAACTGGTTGAAAGAGACATGCAGGTGATTCAGGATTATCTGGATCATAAAATCGACAGCTTAATTATAGGTGATAAAGAAAAAGGAGAAATTGCCTTGCAAATTAGCGAGAAATTGCAATCTCATCTTTTAAGCCTAAGTCAATTAAAAGAAATCCCAGAAGATATAACTTTTTCAAAAATCAATGAGTGGAAAGAAAGAATTGGTAAAAGAAGGGAAGCTTATTTTGATGGAGCTTTGCATTTAATCGATAAAACCTTACAAAATTTCCAGAGCATAGAAGAGCAAACGGCTGAAGAAATGATTGATGTTTTGTCTCAATTAGTTTTTTTAGAAGAGGAGTTAGTTTTTTTTCAAGCAGACATTAATCACACCGATTTATCAGACCATCTTCAAGTTCAGTTACTGCAATCTAAAATTTTATTCTTAGAAGAAGAGCTTCATGCACTTAATGCAAATATTTTAATAACAGAAGAATTATCAGACCGTGTGCAAGCTTTATTGCATCTGGTTGAAAAAGTAAAAGAAAAAATAATTGAATAGTGTATAAAACTTTCTTAAATCTTTTAAATTGAAGTCCTTATATAAAATCATTACAATAGATATAGATATTAGTAAGAGGTGATTATGGATTTTTCCGAAAAACTTCCTACTGAAAACTTTTTTTCTCCACCTATAGCATCAAGTCCGCCTCCAGTACCCCTTAGGAGCAAAGAATTAACTAAAAAAGTTAATGGAGTGGCAAGCAATTCTTTAAATGGCAAAGCTGCTATAAATTCAACAGACAATCAAATAGCAACGACTAATCGAACTGAAAAAACTATCGTACCTAAATTGCCATTGCAAGAGAATGCTCTAACTTCTAAAGCAGTAGAGGGGGCTAAGAAAAGAAGAAAAGTCAAAATTAAGCAATCCAAAAGTTCTGAGAGCTCGACAAAAACGGTAAAAATAGAATTGGCTAAAGAAGATTCTTCAGAAGAAGATTTAAAAGCTGTGAAAAAATTTGTTAAGCTTTCTGAAAATGAAATGAAAAAAGGGAAAATTTCGCCTCAAAGAAAAGAATTGATAAAAAAAATGTCATTTGAAGCGCGTAGTTTATCATCTCCAAGGCTTTCTGTAACAAAAGTATCGGAGAGTCAAAATCAAGAGTTTAAAGCACATATTTCAGGAGACCACTTACAAATCTATAATATTCTTTACACTTTTAAAAAGCTCCTCTTTCCAAATGTTGATCGGTCACTTGATGAGAATTTAGGGATTATAAACTTATTTATGGATACCAAAGATAAAAATGGGTTTACTAATTTAAAATTTGCGTTCCCATATTTAAATCAGTTAAAAAAACTGGTTGCCTATTTACAATTTGATTTTCGTGAAGTTATTTTAAAGGAGAATGATCCAGATATTGTTTTAAAGACAAAAGTTAAGGTTCTACAAGACTCTTTATATAATTCCACCTTTTGTCTTGAAGCTAAGAATGAAGAAATTCGGATGAAGCGTTATGATGATTTATTAAAGCAAACTGAAACTTTCCTTCAAAATACAATCGAAAAAGAATTAGTCCCTTATATCAACAAAGAGATAGATAAAGAACTTGAAAAAAGAAATCTTACCTCTGAGGCGATTGAAGAAAAACTAAATGCTATAATGAATGATACAATTCAAATAGCGGAACAAGCAAAAAACTATTCCCATGAACTAGAACGTCCCTTTATTGGCTCCTATTTGAAAGTTACCCGCTCTGAAGAAGAGGAATTAACTCCTCGTTCATTTATTCATTATGTTTCGCTTGAAAACTCATTAGTGAAAATACAAACTAATTATTTTAGTTCTACAACACCTGCTGAATGCTTATCTACCATAACTCATAGAGATAATTTAGTCCGAATTATTCATTATCCATTTAAAAGCCAAGCTAGGATTGACTCAGAAGAATATGGAGAAGACTTAAGAGACTATATTAAACTGTTTTTACAAAAGATCTGTGAAGAGCTCAATCTACATATAGATAGCCAAAAGAAAATTCTTTCCTATTTAGATGTGAAAAAACACGACATTAGTTTTATTGATGATAAAGATAATGTGATTGAGGATTTGAATCACTTACAAAAAGATTTGGTAAAAAAAAATGAGAACTTTCAAGTACAAGAGAAAAAGAGTAAAGGTATCGGATTTCCTAAAGCGCTAAAAAGAGTTATATCCAAAAAGAATAATCGTGATGATGAATATAAAGAGTTAGAAAAACCAGAAAAAAATACTTTCACAAATGATTTTACACAAGAAGAGCGCAATATTATTTATTTTTTTAACGTATTCAATCAAGGATTTGTAAAACATCCTATAACAATTATTTATGCGGCTTATAATGAATTATTCGGTAAATTCTTAAGAATTAATGCTGCAAGAGAATGGGAAGAGAGCCAATCTCGGTCGCTACAAATTAATTTTGGCAAAAATGATGTGACTGTCATTGTTGAACGTTTGGGATTTATTGAAGGATTTCCAAGGTTGTTAGTGTCACAGATTGTTGAATTAACTGCCGAAAAAGCAAAATTAAACAAATGGCAAACTGAGGTTATCTATGTGATCAATAAACCTAAAGAAATGTCGACAGAGGAAAGTCAGATGTTTGAAGAGTTTTTATCCGTTATTCGATACGTTGGATTGCAAACTAAAATTGTAGAAACTTAAAAATTGTTTAGAAAATATATTCATCTGCAATATTTCGCTTATCATGACTATCCAAAACATGAAAAACGCGCAACTTATTTAATAATAACGGTGAAAGTTGACCGATTGGAAAATACACAATTTTTTTTCCGTATCTTCTAGCAATAGATTTAAAGATTTGTCTTGGAGGGTTGCTTGCCACATATACAATGATTGGATCAATGGCATAATCGATCGCAGCTATTAGGAGGACTTCTGCCTTAGTTTTACAACCCTCATAGTTTGGATCATGCCAAACATCTAATAAACGTCTAGGAGGATAAGTCATCATAAATCCTCCATATTCACATCTACTAATGCCTGGTCCTACAATTTTATCACGATAGGAAGTTCCGTAAAAAGCCATATCAGATTCTTGATTGTGTTCACCAATCCAAGTCATGCACCAAGGATACTTTTCTTGGTTCAAATCTTTGTCTTCATCAAAAATGATGACAACAGAGCCTGCATTTCCAGGCGGTTTGCCTTTAACTTTTACAAATATTTTTTTTTCATACCAATGGCGAATGGTTTCTCTAGAATCAATTCCTTCTTCAAGGCTTGTAGAAAAGGGGATGGAACGGGTGTTTTCTTCGATGAGTATTTGTTGCCCTTTTTTTCTTAAAAAATTGCCAAAATTTTCTACGATCAGATCCTCTGGAGGGTAAGAACACATTGAAAAAGGGGAAGGGGGCTTATATAAAGTTGCCCCATTAGAGTCTTTTTTTCTTAATTGAAACTTATTAGCTTTTTCACTTTTTTGTTTCAATTCAAATCGAATTTTTTTGCTATTTCCCCATATTTGTTCAGGTGTTAATTCTATTTCTGGCAAATTATCAATATTTTTTAAGTATGGAAAATATGTTGCTAACGCCCAAGTTTCGTAAGCATAGTTTTGATCGACGCAACCTTTTGCTGCAATGATCATTTGATATAAATCAGGAAGCAATTGATTATGCAGTAAAGAATAGTTTCTCACATATTTCATAATATTCTTAAAATTGTAAGACGGGAAAGAATTGCCAGTATTTTTCTTATAAATTTCAGACGATTCTTTATATAAATCATACAGCAATTGTTGACGATCAGGAGGAACAATCGGATTTGCACGATATTTTTCAAACGATTGAGAAAACCAACCTGGGTTGGCTAAAATTTCGCGACATGTTTTATCAGAGATGGTAAATAATTGAATTTCATCTCTTAAACAATGGTTTTGCGTTCCAAAAAAATCTTTATCAACCCATTTTAAAACGTTTTCAATATGAGCCATACCTCCTATATAAACGACTTTGTCATACTTTAAAGATAACTCTTTTAATTTATGCGCTTGAAAAATTTCTCTCTTGTAGTCCTCTTGCTTTTTTGAGAATGTGTCTTTGCATAAAAGATAGTATTTTTCTAAACCAATTCTTTTGATGGCATAAGGATCGGGTAGAAGATCTATATGATCGGGATAATCCAGTATATCAAGATCAACGCAAAAGGTGGGGATACCATTTTCTAATCCGAAACGAAGTGCTTCAAAAATGCCATCTACTGGTTCCACTAGATAATAAATAGAATGATTGTTTTTTTTAGCTTCAACCACTGTTATATCAGGTAATCGCTCGGCGGCTGTAAGCAATTGGTCTTGCATATTTTCGGGCAGTTCAACAGCGATGCAGTCTGGCTTTAAATCTCGTAAAAGCTCATGAACGATCACTGCTGTTTCCAATTGATAGTGGATAATGGGAATAGCAAAAATATTTTCTTTCTTGATGGCAAAATTTTCTTTTTCGTACACAAAAACCTCAAAAAACTCTACTCGTTTTTTTCAATAAATGTTTTGATAATATTATTCTTTAAAAATAAACTATAGTAGGAGATATGATAGTTTTTTCTAAATATCTAAAGCTATGGAAAATGCAAATGTTTTTCCTTTTAGGAATATTATTGCATTTTACAAGCTTAACAGGAGCCCCAAGTGTTGGGACGACACAAACCTTTAGCCCCAATTCATCATCGGGCTTTTCTTTAGACATTTCAGCTAATGGTTACGCAGGTATTATTTGGCGCAACGGGGGTAATCATTATGTTTCCGTTTTTAATCCAATCACGGAAACATGGAGTACACCTTTTATTTACACTACTAACGGATCATCAGATCAGGCAAATGCAGCAAAAATTTTAGTTGATGATAACGGGAATGCAACCATTTCCTACGTGATTGGAATCAATATAAACACGATTAGAAGCAATATTGTAACAAACCCAAGTGGCAATGTATGGTCAAGCGTTGTGCAAGTTCCTTATCCTACTGGTTTTACAAATACTGGTAGTGTGTTAGGTTATGATATTTCTATCGATAAAACGAGTGGAAATCTAACAGTTATCTGGACTGAGCGGGAGTCTTTTGGTTTTAATCAAGTTTATGTGTTTTTATCGTTTGGAACAAGTGCTGGATCTTGGCTTCCAGCAAATACCTATGCATTACAGTCTGGACTATCAAGTGGCACTTCCTTTGATTTATTTTCCTCAAATATGGATCGATCAGGTAACTTTGTAGTTAATTGGAAAACGATTAGTACAGCTAATGTAAACCAAGTGGTTGGAACCTGGAATACTGGCCCCTTCACTATTAGAACGATGGCAGCGCCAGCTGGTGCTTCAATTACTTACTCCACATTAGAAGCCTTAATGGGTTTTAATAACCAGTATACGCTTTGTAGAGACTCTCTTGGTTCAGTTTTTGTTATAAGTAATACCCAAACACCTCCTGGTACTCCTGTAACTTTAGAAACGGGGTCGATTGATGCGGCAGGGGTTGCTACAAGCACAGCTAATTATGTTTTTACCTTAAGCAATAGTAACTCTCGATTGGCTTATTACGTAGACACAGGTTCAGGCTTTGGCTCACCTACCACAATAGACGTTGGAGGGGCTTTTGCTAACGTGAATGCTGCCGCAACGCCTTCGGGAGGAGTTTTAGTGGTTTGGAATAATGCAGGGGCTTTGTATTTTTCCTATAAGACACCCTATACCAGTGCGTTTTCTAGTCCTGGAACTCAGATTGGAACAGCCACAGCGAATGTGCAAATTCCAAATACTGCTTTATGTGACGCTTCTCAAGGTTTAGGTATTATAGGTTGGAGGCTTTCTACAAACAACACGATTAATGCCGTTCCTTTAACTCAAGTTTTTGGAGCACCTCCTCCGCCTCCACCAGACTTTAAGCACAGATCCAAGTGTTGTAGGGTATGTGCTATATAGAAATGGACAGCAAATTGCTACGCTATCAGGAGTGACAAATACATATACTGATAGTGGCATTAGAAGAAATAGAATCTATACTTACACTATAGTCTCTATCAATTCTCAAGGTGTTCAAAGCGTCCCTGTTCTTTTAAGTCTTTAATGACAAAAAGAGCGCAGCTTTAACTGCGCTCTTTTGCTATTTCCTTGTTGAACTAATAAAAAAAATATTTAATAAAAACTTTGACAAAAAAAACTTTGAAGGAGTTATGATAATTTTTTATAAATATCTAAAACTTTGCAAAATGCAAATTTTTTTCCTACTTGGAATTCTATTGCATTTTACAAGTCTCACGGGAGCTCCAATTCCTGGGACGACACAAACCTTTAGTCCGAACTCATCAGCGGGTTTTTCTTTAGACATTTCGGCCAATGGTTATGCAGGAATTATTTGGCGTAACGGATCAAATCATTATGTTTCCGTTTTTAATCCAAATCTTGGAACATGGAGTACGCCTTTTATTTATACCACTAATGGATCATCCGTTCAGGCAAACGCAGCAAAAATTTTAATTGATGATAACGGGAATGCTACCATTTCCTATGTGATTGGGAATAATATAAACACGATTAGAAGCAATATCGTGACGAACTCGAGTGGCAATGTATGGTCAAGTATTGTACAGGTGCCATATCCATCAGGCTCACCGACTGGTACTGTTTTAGCTTATGATATTTCTATCGATAAAACCTCTGGAAATCTAACTGTTATATGGGCTGACCAGGAGTCTTTTGGTTTTAATCAAGTTTCTGTATTTTTGTCATTTGGAACAAGTGCTGGATCTTGGCTTCAAGCAAATAGTTATGCTCTTCAATCTGGACTTGGAAGTGGCACAACTTACGATCGTCTATCTTCTAATATGGATCGATCAGGTAATTTTGTAGTTAATTGGAAAACGAATAGTACAGCCAATGTAAGCCAAGTGGTTGGAACATGGAATACTGGCCCCTTTACTATTCGAACGATGGCAGCACCAGCTGGTGCTTCAATCACTTACTCCACATTAAAAGCCTTGATGGGTTTTAATAACCAGTATACGCTTTGTAGAGACTCTCTAGGAGCGGTTTTTGTTATAAGTAATACACAACCGCCTTCTGGTACTCCCGTAACTTTAGAAACGGGGACGATTGATGCGGCAGGAGTTGCTACAAGTACGGCTAATTATGTTTTTACCTTAAACAATAATACCTCTCAACTGTCTTATTATATTGACACAGGTTCGGGCTTTGGCTCACCTACCTTAATAGATAATGGAGCGTCGTTTGCTAATTTAAATGCTGCGGCAACGCCTTCAGGGGGAGTGTTAGTCGTTTGGAATAATGCAGGGGCTTTGTATTTTTCCTATAAGACACCCTATACCAGTGCGTTTTCTAGTCCTGGAACTCAGATTGGTACAGCCACTGCGAATGTGCAAATTCCAAATACAGCTTTATGTGACGCTTCTCAAGGTTTAGGTGTTATAGGTTGGAGGCTTTCTACTACCAATACGATTAATGCCGTTCCTTTAACTCAAGTTTTTGGAGCACCTCCTCCGCCTCCACCAATTAAGTACAGATCCAAGTGTTGTGGGATATGTGCTTTATAGAAACGGACAGCAAATTGCTACGCTATCGGGTGTTACAAATACCTATACAGATAGTGGCATTAGAAGAAATAGAATCTATAGTTACGCTATAGTCTCTGTTAATTCTCAAGGGATTCAAAGTGTCCCTGTTCTTTTAAGTCTTTAATGACAAAAAGAGCGCAGCTTTAACTGCGCTCTTTTGCTATTTCTTGCTTGATCTAATAAAAAAAATATTTGATAAAAGCTTTGACAAAAAAAATAACTTTGAAGGAGTTATGAGTAAATTAACATCATTAAATAATTGGAAATGGCTAGCTTTTGTTTTCATGATAGCTATGCAATTTTCAGATCTTACGGCAATTACATTTTCATCTCCAGTAACTGTAGGGACTGGTGCGATTGTTGTGGGTAGTAATTCTGTAGATCGAGATGCTGCTGGAAATTCAGCTTTAGCTTGGACAGATGGCACAAATGTTTATGCCTCTATAGCACCAGCGGGTACTGGTATTTGGGGAGCACCCGTTCAATTAAACACGGCTGGTAACACACCAGCGACTTTACCTCAAACTTTGGTTTCAAATAACGGAGTTGCTATCGTTATATGGAAGAGTGGTAATTTCCTTTATTTTAGTCGTTATGCAAATATTGGAATAACAAGCGCTTGGGGAGCTCCAATTCAGATACCATATGGTGGTTCAGTCACACCGGCAAGTGTTGATTCCTTTAGCGCTGCCATGAACAAAACTAATGCAAACGTTGTGATTATTTGGGATAGTATTGGAGGATCAGTATCTAACTGCTTGATTTCCTATCTTCCCAATGCAACTTCTGGAACGACCACAGAATATATTTCTGGTCAAACGGTTACGAGTTTTCTGGGACGTCCCTTAAGCATAGGAATAGATCAGTATAACAATTTTACGGCTGTTTCAAACTCGGCACAAAGCTTCCCCAATCAAATTCAAGTTAAAAGAGATCAATTTGGGGCATCTTATCCTGGTGGAACGATTAGTTACTCTAAATATTCGTATGGTGGCTCAAACCAAATGAATTATTTACAGCCTGTAATTGGTTTTGATAATCAATATACAGTAGGTTTGTCAGCAGGAACATTTACTTTATTTAATAATTTTGCAGGAGATTCAACTGCTGGAACGGCTTTAAACAATAATGTAACTTCCATAACCGGAGCTGCCACTTCAACAAACAATTATTTGTTTTATGCTACAAGTGCTGGGCAAATTTTTTATTATGTTGATAATGGGACAACACTTAGTTTGCCAATCTTTCTTTACAACTCAGCCTTTGGGTCACCATTAATTAGCGATTTAACAGCCTCTGCAACAACTGGAGGTGGGGTGTTTCTTACATGGATAGATAATGGCAATATATTTTACTCTTATCTAACTCCCTATTCTACGAGTTTTACAGCGGCTACTAATCTTTCAGTTACAACCCAAGCGTTTAATTTAAGTATAAGTTTAGTAGATGCAAACCAAGGTACTGTTGCAATTACCTGGGTAGACAATATCACAAGCGTGAACGCTGTTTTTGGAAGTAGTGTATATGGAGCACCTCCAGCGCCACCTCCAATTCCTCCAACTCCTGGGTTTCAAGGGCAACAATCGATTTATACCATTCCAGGGGGTAGTACCTATCTTTCTACATCAGTGGATGAGAGTATAGATGGGAATGCAGTTGCCGTTTGGATGGAAGGAGGAGCTGGAAATGTGAGAACGATAAGGGGGGTAACGGCTTTAGCAAACCAACCTTGGTCTGCACCAGAAACCTTAACGTCTTTTGTTTCAAGCAACCCGTTAACCTCGGTTCAGGTTTTTGTTTCAAATGCAGGTAATGCTTTGGCTGTTTGGTATACTGGTGCAACTTTAGTTTCTCGAGAGAAGTTAGTAGGACAAACTTGGGCTAGCTCTCCCATACAAACTATAGCAACTTCTGCTACGATATCAAATTTTAGAGTTGATATGGATAAACTCAATGGGAATGTTGTTGTAGCTTATCAAACTTCAGGCGCAAGTGGTACGGTAACTGTGGCAGGTAGATCCACTGGAGGTACTTGGTCTACAAGGACCATAACTGAATTGGGGTCAAGTTCTACCATTAATTCAATAGACATAAATATTAGTACGCAAAATGTGGTAAGTCTTGCTGTATCCTATGTGGATGGTACTTTTTCTCCACCTTTAGATAACAGAGTCAACCTTCGCGAAATCAATTTTTTGTCATTAAGAGATGTTAGCTCTTATTTAGGGGTTAATAATACCACACCTGGTTTCACTCAAATTAGAGCTTTTCCCGGTAGTACGACAGCATTAGCTGTAGCTAATAATGGTGGCCTTTATTACTTGACTCCATCTGCTGGATTTGCGGTTAATGTTATTAACATAACCTCTAATGTAGTTTCAAATTTAATTGGATTAACGGTAGGCCAACGATTTTATGGCGTTTGGACGGATAGTTCAGGGATTAATTTTGTGGCCAATACAAGTTCTACAGCTTGGGGGGGAGTTAATAATGTAACTTCTATTGTACCTACAAGCATTTCTGCAAGTGGAACATCTGGAGGAAGAGCCATTATTTTTTGGAATGATCCTTCATCTGGCAGTAATGTTAAATATAGTTATAAACTAGCAACTGGTACAACTTTTGTAACGCCTGTAACGATAGGTTCTGGCACGGCAAGTCTAATTAGTGGTTCACTAGTTGATACAAACCTTGGAACTTCAAATGCGATTTGGGTCCAAAATGGAACGACATTGATTGGAGATTTTGGCTACTTCCTAGACATAATTGCAGCACCACCTCCACCACCGCCTGTTATTCAACCATTGCCACCTACAAATTTTACAGGGGCAAGGGTTAGAGTAAATCGTTTCGCGGATAAGGTAGAGTTTGGAAATGCGTTGCGTTGGACTCAAAGTACTGATCCTACAGTTACAGGTTATGTGCTTTATCGTAACGGACAGCTAATAGCTAATTTGCCAAGTACAGCAAATAGCTATCTAGATAGAGGTGTTAGAAGAAATAGAATCTATAATTACACATTATATTCTATTAATAGCTCGGGTGTTTTAAGCGTTCCAGTACCGCTCACTCTATAGACAACAAAAGAGCGCAAACGCCCTTTGCGCTCTTTCTAAATGATTAATTATTTTTTTAAAGACTTGATCTCAATACCCATCTTTTGAGAATGTAAATTGTATTTTTGACAAATTCAAAAAATATTTTTTACTTAATCTTAAAAGAACTATGAAAAATTCAATAATTTTCTCTCATTTTTTAACGAAAATCTGGCTGAGCCTTTTTGTTTTAGCTAGTTATTCGACTGCAGTTTTTTCTATAAGCTTTACACCTCCAGTTTCTCCAAGCGCATCCATTGCAACACAATATCAAGTGGATACAGATGCACAAGGGAATATGGCGGCTGTTTGGCTTCAAAGTACAGGTGTTTTTGTATCTGTACTTCCCATTAGTACTGGTGTTTGGACAACTCCCGTTCAATTATCAACTGCCACCACAAATGCAAAAGTTGCAACAGCTGACAATGGCTATACTGTTGTAATTTGGATTGATGGTAATTTTCTTTATTCCTCTATTAATAATATATCTACTAGTCCTTTAGGTTCTTGGACTGCGCAAACGCAAATTCCATACAATCTTTCAGCACCAGTTATTCCTCCAAATACGATTGAAGGATTTGCTATGGCTATAAACAAAAGTAATGGAAATGTAACAGCAAACTGGTGGGTAGATTTTGAAGGAACTTCTTTTCCGCCAAATGTTGATAAAACGGCAATGTTATCTTATTATCCGACTGGGGGAAGTTGGTCAACGCAATATGTATTTAATTGGGAATACCCAAATCCAATCGGTAGCTTAAGTATGGGGATGGATAACAGAAATACTTTTATAGCAAATTATCCAATTGTAAATACTTCGACAAATAATTATTTTATTAATCAATTAGTAAATAATTTTGGTACAGTAATTGATTCGTCGCAAATCCGTCAAGAGCGTTATAATGGAAATTTAAATGTGGGTTTAAGTTTTTCGCAAGCTATAACTGGCTTCGATAATCATTTTTCTATTGGGTTTGATGGAACAAATCAAGCTTTATTTCGATTTTCCAATACCATTCTTCAAAATGCAACAACGCTAGTATCATCAAATGTAACATCTGCTTTTGGAGCGGCAACACTTTTAAGAAACTATATTTTTTATACAACAGCAAATTCAGTCAGTTTTTATGTGAATGATGGTGCTGTTACTACAGGGCCTATAACCCTTTATACATCAACTGCCACTATTCCAAGTGTTGGACAGGTGTTTGCTTCAGGATCAGGAGGGGGAATATTCGTTGTTTGGATAGATAGCAATAATCTCTATTATTCTTATCTATCGCCTTATGCTACGAGTTTTTCAATTCCAGCACTTGTGCCAACTGCTACGAATGTATCTTCTCCTCAAGTTTCTTTAAAAGACTTTGGCCAAGGTACTGCAAGTGTCAGCTGGTTAAATACAGCGGGGGGGTTACAAACTTCGATAGTAACTAACGTTTTTGGCAATCCGCCAGCTCCACCTCCGGTGCCTTCAAATCCTGGCTTTCAAACTGTAAAAGTGATTTCAACAGCTCTTGGGGGAAATACAATTGTGGCTGACGCTGTTGACGAAGATGCATTAGGAAATGGGGTTGTTGTATGGGCGGAGAATGTTGTCGGTACTAATTATAAGATAATTAAAGCTTCCGATGCTTTGGCTAACCAAGCTTGGTCTCCTGAAACGATTTTAGCAGATATAAATGATGGACTCGTTAATCCAAATCCAAAAGTTTTAGTGGATAATAATGGAAATGCAACGGTTTTTTGGTATGATGGAAATGGAATCCTTTCAAAAGAAAAACCTTTTGGGCAACCTTGGTCTTTCGATCAATTTATAGTCACTGCACCTCTATTAAAAAACTATGAAGTTGCAATTGATAAATATAATGGCAATATAGCTTTAATTTATGCTACTAATTTTTCGAATGGGGAAGTGGGTATCGGATCTCACTCTTTTGGAAGTTTTTGGGATGTAATTCCGTATCCTGGTTATGTTCAAAGCTTTGATTTTGCTATTAGTTCAGTAGGTATAGATATCGGGGATCAAAATAGTATTACGGCATCGCTTACCTATGAAAGTACAATAGTTCCTTTGCGTTATGCAAGCTTTGTTGAAACAACTTTTGATTTTGGAAGAATAATCAGTCAAAGAAGTGGAACGACTGGTACCACGACTTATCCATTATCAATACCTTTTTCCTTATCACCATCTTATTTAGCTTTAGATGATACTAATTTTTTATGGGCACTTGAGCCGACAAATGGTGGTTCTGTTATCCAAAATGCTCTGCCGGCAAACCTTATCAGTAGCGTACAGGGAGTTACAGTTGGATCCAATTGGTATGCTATTTGGGCCGAAGCTGTTGGAATAATGCAATATTCGGTGAATAGTGGGACCGGTTGGAATAACGTAAATACAGTCACAGTGACCCTTCCGGAAAGTTTTTCTACTAGAGGGACACCTGGAAATAGAGCAATCGTATATTTAAATAATTATTTTTCCTCAAATGTCATAAGTTATGCTTATAAAACACCTATTAGCTCTGGTTTTTATCCACCATTCCCTATCAATACACAAGGAACTTTAATTAAAACATCATTAACAGATATAAACCTTGGAACATCAAACACAGTTTGGGTTCAAAATGGCAATACTTTAATAGGGGACTATGGATATTTTCTCGATGCTGTAGCAGAACCACCGCCTCCACCCCCAGTTATTCAACCTTTGCCCCCAAGTCATTTTAAGGCAATGAGAGTTAGGGTAAATCGGTTTGCTGATAGAGTTGAATTTGGTAATGAATTAAATTGGCGAATCAGCGAAGATCCAACGGTGGAAGGATATACTCTGTATCGTAATGGAGAGCTTATAGCGACTTTGTCAAAAACGACAAATAACTATTTAGATAGAGGAGTTAGAAAAAATCAAAGGTATGATTATACCATTTATTCCTTCAATAGCTCAGGTTTAAAAAGCATACCTGTAAGTATAGACTTATAAGGGATTTTAGTGCGGCATGACCGCACTAATTAAAAATTTAAAACAAGTGAACGATGGCTTCATCGCCAAGTGTCATAACGATGGCTTGGCGAAGTATCGATTCAAAGTCAGCTTTTTTAGCTTCTAGCGATTTTAAGCGCTTGGCAGCATACCTTGCAATATTTATACCATCCCTAATAGTGTAATTTTCATTGCGAGCGTGAGCTTTTTGTAAAAAATTCACAACATAATTTACTATTTCTTCGTCTAGAAAGGGAAGATTTTCTCTTAAAATTCTTTTTTCTTCACTAGCTTCTGGAAAGTCTAAATAAATTTGTGGCTGAAGGCGGCTATGGATATATTCTGGGATTTCAAAAGTAGAAGCATCATCATTCATTGTAACGCAGATTCTAAAATCTGGATGAGCAGAAATTTTTAAACCGGCAACAATTGATTCAATATATCTTCTAGTATCTAAAAGGGGAGCTAAAGACGCCCAAGATTTTTCACTCATGCGGTTGGCTTCGTCTAAAATACAAACGCCACCTTTAACCATAGCAGTAACGAGTGCTGAAGCGACATAGCGGATACCACCATTTTTATCAACAACTGGAGTTATCAATAAATCTTCCGGTCTTGTATCCATAGTGCATTGATAAATATATACATCTCTTTTAATCATTTTAGCAGCAGCATAGGCTAAAGTTGTTTTACCAACACCTGGCTTGCCAATAAGCCTTGGATTTAAAGGAATATCGTCTTTATCAATCACCATCCATGCAGCTAATAATTGATCTAAAACATCTTGTTGACCTATCCAATTAAATGAGAATTCATCTGGAAATCCTAAGGCGATTTCGACCCCTTGAATTTGTATAATGCTTTCATGTTCGTTCATATTATCTTCTACTCGCTTTATCAGAACCATAAATTAACCCAGCGCTGGCTAGGTTTTCCCGCGCATTAGGGAATAAGTTTTCTATTTCCGCTATTAACTGATCTGTTTTTTTTCGTAAGGAATTTTGTCCAACTGGGCATCGACACATAATTCTTATAAACTCATTTTGTTCAGCAAAAGTCTTAATATCGGCTTCTTTAATATAAATTAAAGGTCGTATGATAGTGATTCCGTACACTTCCATAAAAACTTTTGGTAAATTACCCGCAAATTCTCCTTTATGGAGTAAATTCATGAGTAGAGTTTGGATGTGGTCGTCTCTATGATGACCAAAAGCGACAATTGGTGTGCCAATTTCTTTAGCAGCGTTAAAAAGCAATGATCTTCTTTCTCTTGAACAGCTATAACATTCTAATGTTTCTAATTTCTGAGCGGATTCTTTGACATGTAAAGGTACGTTTAATTGATTACAAATCTTTTGTAAGAAGGATGTGTTCACTCCAGCTCCACAAGAAAATTCTCCGGAAACGTGTATCGCATGAATGTCAAGGGTTGGAAATCCTTTTCCTGAAACGGCTTTAAGAAGATAAAGAAGGGTTAGGCTGTCTTTTCCACCACTTAAAGCGACAGAAATTTTTGAACTACTTTCTAATAACTTATAATCAAATAAAGCCTTTCTAAAAGTACTTTCTAGTTTTTTAGCTAAAGTAGTTAATTTAAAAGGGGAAGATAGAGTAGTGTTAAGCATATCGTTTTATTTAAAAAAATAGTAAAATAACATAAAATTAAAATGTAATCAAATTATAAGAATTATTTTAGTTATTATTACTAATCACTTTTTTTAAGGTTAGACCTATGAATCAGAAAATTGGCCGTAACGACCCATGCTCTTGTGGATCTGGAAAAAAATATAAAAACTGCTGTTTGCAGCTTAAGCCTGCTAAGAAAAAAATCACAGCTAAGTGGATCAATGCACCAAGTCAGCAAATGCCAAATCTTTTAGAAAGAACTTTTGGCGAAGTTATTAAAGAAGAAGAGACAAAAGAATTCAAACCTGTCAAAACTTTTAAAACAACAAAAGTTACTGATAGTCAATAACTTAAAAGATTAATTTCTTAAATCTCTATTTTTTTTAACAAAATAGTTGTGTAAAAAAGGCGCTTTTTGCTATAAATTGCGCTTTGAAGTTAACGCTGGCATAGCTCAATTGGTAGAGCGCCCGACTTGTAATCGGACGGTTGTGGGTTCAAGTCCTACTGTCAGCATCGCTTGGGGGTATCGCCTAGCGGCAATGGCAAGAGACTGTAAATCTCTCGACTTCGGTCTGCGTTGGTTCGAGTCCAACTGCCCCCAATTCTTTTTTTAGTTCTCAATTTGTAATTTTCCAAGTCTTTTTTATAGTCATAAAATTTTCGAGTTAATCTTTTTGTCAGTAAAATCGTCGAGTTTATTCCCATCCATCCATTTAGGTTAGTCTGCGAACTTACTTTTCTGTAGACTGTTATACTATACTTTTGAATAAGCTTTTAGATTCAAGTCTTTTTTTTGAAAATGGCTATAATATCATTACCTATAACCTATCGTAGTCCATTTACACTGACAAAATTTAAGAACTTTTTAAATTCTCTTTAAGAAATTATGGTGGTATTTTGAGATTTGGTTTCTTTATAAACTTGCCTCAATCAAATGTAATTCTTTTTGTATAAGGTGAGTTACGAAAAGATTGTGAGTTTCACAAGGTTTGAATATGCTATTGCTCTTTTGAATCTAATTGATGGAGTTATTATGCCTTATAAGCCTATTTTGGGAACACTAGGATATGTATTGTCACCTGATCATAAGAGCGTTTTACTCGTGCATCGCAATGCACGCAAAGGTGACTATCACCATGGCAAGTACAATGGCCTTGGTGGCAAAATGGAGTCTAACGAAGATGTGGTGACATGTATGCAGCGCGAGCAGGATTTTTGTGCAATAGAGCATTTCAAGTGTGCTCCTCACTCAAAATATAAGAAGATTTTGTTAGAAGGTTATTCTAGCATTCGCCCTGTCCCAAACTACCAATTGATCATGCCTTTACTCCAATTAGGCAGGGCTCTCGCTGTGATTGGTTATACCTTCAAAAGCAAGACATGGGATAATAGCAACTCAGATTTATATACGTCGAGTCGTCAATTCTTAGATTTATTCAATTTTCTTGATAATCCCATTTGATAAAAATTTCGTCAATACTTGCAATAAGCCATTAGTCGAGAAGGTTAGAGTGTGAAGCCTTTCCTTCATTCCTGACCAATCGAAAGTTCTGAATGCGTCCAATCGTCTCCAATTCTTTTGACACTTAGCAGTTTTTCTATAAAAATTAAATAAACTAAAAAAATCTTAATATAATTTTAAGTTCTCATAAAATAGTATAGGATATATCTTAGTATAATTTTGTCAATATTTGTCCTCATAAATTAGACTAATTTTTTCAAAATTCAATCTATTCTTCTGAAAATGTATTAAATCTTTTAAATAAGTTTCGATAAATAAATTTTCTTTTAGAAAGATTGTGTTGGTATAATTTAGTATTCATTTATTATTATTTTATAGTTAACATTTATCCTTCAATACAAGTTAGTCTATAACATCAAATTTGATTATTTTTTCAAATTCACTAATAATGGCATTGATCAAAAAGTGAAAGATAAAGATGGCAAAGTGTAATCCAGAGAAAAGTTAATAGTGTACAAAAAAAAGCATTGCTAATGATATCAGTAAAGAGGCTTTTTAACTTTTTTAATAAAAGAAGTGATAGTGGTTAGTTATGATAGTGGAAATTTGTAAATCTATATTTTTTAACCATATTTATGACAAATTTAAAGAGTTTAAATTTAAATATGAAAAAATACAATCCGAAATATATTCGCAGTCAAATTCTAAAATAAGCTTAAAGCCTAAATATGAAGTTAAATCAATTAAGTTTAATACAAAAATATTTAGTTTAAATGACATCGAAAATATTTTATCTTTTGTAGAACAACCGGTTTTTCATTTTATAATTGATGATACTCCTTGCGCTTACTTTTCTGTTGCAGCTGTTATTGAGTCTCGTTTAACAAACGAATGGTATGTTATAGGTAGTGGTGAATTTGCTTTCCAGGGGACAGGAGGTGGATATAGAAGATCTTTAAAAGTCAAAGATCTTTTACAAAAACATAATATTAATTTCGCCTTGTGGTGTACAACAAGAAAATTACTGTCGCAACTTGAACGTGGAAAAGTTAGTTGGTTACTACTTAAGCCTAAACTTATTCCTTTTCTATCCATTCGAAATATTGACGATCAATGGCAAGTGGTCACAGCAAGAGTAAAAGAGCTATTTCCAAGATTAAACATTTCGTGACATTATTTGAAAAAAGATCATTACCAGTCTTGACAATGTTTATTTTTTTAACAAGTTTGCTAAACCTTTAGTAAAAAAGATAAAAGAAGATAAAACTTGTATAGCCAATGGGTAGTTTTATGAGTAATTCCTTACCTCTGGTAAAACGACCATAGGTCATAAAAAATCTAAACGACTATAGTGAACCTCAAACACAGGATAGAAGATGACAAAACTACCTATCAATTATTAACGTGAGGTTTTATCAAATTAACAATGGAAGCTGCATTTACCAATACGAAAAACTATAAATATTTTTTACTTTCTAGGCCTTTAAAGATAAAACTTTTTTCACAATTGTTTTTATCGGGAAATTCAATATAGTATTGTTTCTTTTAAGATAACAAATTTTAAACGCAATTAAAAGTCTATATTTAGTAAATATTCTTTTAATTTCAAATTAAATAAATCAGTTCACTATGCTGAAAAATTAAGAGAAAAATATAGAATAATTTTAATTGCTCAGAGCGAGAAGTGATTTGAATTAGTTTTGGCAAAATGCCATCTTTTTAAATGATAAGTACTAGGATTATCTAGATGATTTAGCTTTTAGGAATTCTTAAACTGAACCTATGATGGTAGCGTTGAAAGAGGAAAAGGGAATTTTTTCTTAGAAAACATTTATATGTTTGCTAAAACACAGGGGTGTCAACCTTACGATTTAATCTCAAAATTCTAAATTCTTAAGAAAAAATAACTTTACATCTAAACATGCTGTAACGCTGTGTATTGAGGCATGTTAGCATTTTCCTTATGCTAACTGATTTCGGCATCCAAATAAATTTATCTTCTTTTTATAAAAACTAGTTATTTTTCTTTTTTTAGCAGAAGATTCTATTTTTAGAATGTCCAGTTTGCATTAATCATGGTAGAAGAGAGAGAATGAAAAAATATTCCTTTTTTCTTAATGCTTATAAATCTACATCAATTTGCTAAAGTTATAACTAGAATTAGTTAAGTTGAAATATTTTATATTGACTTATTAACTAAAAAAACATTAGTTTTTTTGACGTTAACTAACCCTAAACAGGAGACTGTTAAATGAATACAATTACAAAAAATTAATTGGTCTTTCTCAGGGATATTAGTATCCCTGAGATAACTTATAGGTATTAAATGGAAAAATTTACGTTAGCTCCTTATGTTAGAATGGGATTTTTAAATGGAGAATTACACTTCGGTTTCGGTTCTTTAAGACAAATTATTGCTATAAAGGAAATTCAAGATAGCATTCTCGATGCGGCTGTTTTACTAAAAGAGCCTCATAGTTTAGAGGAAGTTATTATGTTATTAAAGGAAAAGGGTCATATTTCTGAAGTAGTAAATGAAACTTTGGAAATCCTGCAGAAAAATTTTCTTATTAAAGCCAATACATATGATAGAGACGATAGACACAGTAGATCATTTTTGTTTTATTCAATGTCCGGAGCAGCAATGTCTTGCATCCAAGAGAAAATTTCTAATAAGAAAGTTGCTATAGTTGGATGCGGTGGTATTGGAAACGTTGTTGGGGTTTTATTGGCAACAGCAGGTGTAGAAAACTTCTTATTGGTAGATAGTGATACAATAGAGATATCAAATTTAAGCAGACAAATTATGTTTAGAGAAGATGATTGTGGTGAATTTAAAACGAAAATATTAGCTCAATCACTTGGAGAAAGATTTTCAAAAACAAATATTACTGAAATACGAGAATTCATTGATGAAAAAAATATAAATTGTTTAAAAGATGCAGATTTTATCCTTATCTCGGGTGATCAAGAAAATGTTTTAGATTTGATTAACGCTTTTGCAATTGAAAATAATATACCTTTCATGAATGTTGGTTATATTGAAGATATAGCGGTATGGGGTCCTCTTGTTATTCCTGGAAAATCTGGGTGCTATGATTGCAAACAACATATAGTTAATTTTGAAAGTCTAACCCAGGATCAGATTTCCAAATGCAAACAAATTAATCAAAATTATCAGGCTCCTTCAACAGGACCTATAAATATGATGGCATCTTCTTTTGCAGCATTAGACATTCTTAAGCACTTAGGTGAGTTTGGGGAGATTCAATCTTTAAATAAAAGGATAGGGATCTGGACTCATAATTTACATATCGAAAAGCAAGATTATAGCCTTAACAAAGAATGTAAAGTATGCGGAACAATGCAGATAAAAACTCAATAAAAATACCTTATGAATGTAAAAAAATAATATTGCTTAATGCTTTGTTTCAAGGGGGTAGATTATTTGTTGGGGCGATTTGCGCTTTGTATTTTCTTTCTTTTGGATTACAAATAGAAGATTATGCATGGATAAAAACAGTTCAAGCCTTTGTGTTCGTAGGATTGGATATCCCCTTAGGATATTTTTTAAATCGGATGGGAGAATACAAGTCACTTGTTTGTGCTCTTGTTTTAGGTGCTATAGGAGCTGTGGGGTATCTTATAGCAAGATCTTTCTTAGAATTTATTATTGCTGAATTATTTTTAGCTTTATCAATTTCTATATGGCCAGTTGCATTGTCAGCTTACTCAATGCAACTTTTGGAAAAGTACAAAAAAGAAGGTCTGACAGAGAAATTTTTTCATTTAGGAGATTCCATTTCAAACATTTTCATATTATTGTGTGGAGCATTAGGTGGTTTTTTCTATTCATACAATAAATTTTTACCATATTCATTTTTTGTAATTTTTTATGTTTTCTCTATATTATTTACACTCTTTTTACTGAAGGATCTTAATAAGGAAATAGAAAATGAACAAAATATTTTTAAACCTATTAATCTTGATCTAGTAAAACAAATATTTCCTTTTGCTATTATCCTATTTTTCATTCAATTTTTTATGCAGCCGTTATTTCACTATTGGCAACCATTGTTTCAGGAAATGTTTAATATCGAGTCTAAAGATTTATCGGTTGTTTTCGTTACATACTCCATTAGTATGAGTATTATGTCTTTAGGATATTCAAAGGTTACTCATCAATCGAGTTTACGATCTTTACTTTTCGTGTTGATAGCTGCAGTTTTAGCTGGATTCATGTTCAATAGAATAGCTGAGGGAAATAACATTTACTTGTCATCATTCTTTATATCCATGACATTTGGAATTTTCAATATCATTCAAGTCGCAACAGGAATTTTAGTACAAAATCAATTGAATCAAGAATATAGAATGATAGTTGTTAAATACGTTTCATTTTTTGCGCGGATTGGAATGATAATTTCTTTAGTTATGGTTCATTATTTGTTTTCTTTTAACTTTAGCACGTTAGAAATTTATAAAACCTACTCAGTACTATCAATAGTTGTATTCTTATCAGGAATGCTTTATCTAATTATTTCTAAAAAAGTTGGAAGAAAATATGCATTGGAATCCACCAGTTGAATTTGTAAGTCGATACTCTTCTCATTGGGTTAAAAACATGGAAAATATAGTTCTTAGATCATTTTCGATAAATGATCTTGAGTATTTTATGGAATGGGCTACAGATGATGAAGTTACCAAATATATGATGTGGAATTGTTATACAGAATATAGTCAAGCAGAAGATTTTTTTCATAAAGTTATTTCAAATCATGGTTGGTATAAAGCCATTTGTTCAGGAGATAAAGTTATAGGTTCTGTCACTTTAGAAAAAGGTAAAGGAATCCATATCTGTAAGGCAGAACTTGGTTATGTTCTTTCTAGAAAATATTGGGGATGTGGTTTTGGAACTCTTGCAGTTAAATTAGCAATTGATCAAGGTTTTAAAGATCTTGATGTAGATCGCATTGAAGCATTCGTTGATCCTATTAACGTAGGTTCTCAAAAAGTCTTGGAAAAAAATAATTTTACCCAAGAAGGGCTTTTAAAAAATTATGTTCTACAAAAAGGTACTCTCAAGGATCGATACATTTATGCCATTTATAAATCTTAAATTATAGATACCATGAAAAAAATATTTCCTAATAAATTGTTTCCAGGTGATGAAATACGAATCCTATCTCCTGCAAGAAGTCTTGGTATAATAGATTCATCGTTAAGGAAAATTGCAAAAGACAAATTAGAGAAAATTGGTTTAAAAGTCACATTTTCTAAATATTGTGAAGAACGTGATATGTTTGATTCATCTTCAGTACAATCTCGATTATTCGATCTACATGAGGCGTTTTTAGATAAGAATGTAAAAGCTATTTTAACAACTATTGGTGGATACAATTCAATTCAGCTTCTAGAAGGAATTAAATACGAGCTAATAAAAGACAATCCAAAAATATTATGTGGTTATTCCGATATTACGACACTTCAAAATGCAATCTTTGCTAAAACAGGTATTGTTACTTATTCTGGCCCTCATTTTTCTACATTTGGCTGTTTAGAAGGCCTAGATTACGTAATGGAATATTTTAAGAAGTGTCTATTTGATAATTCTGAAATAGATATCAAGCCATCTTTAGTTTGGAGTGATGATGAATGGTATTTAGATCAAAATAATCGTAAATTTATGAAAAATGAAGGTCATATTTTCATTCAAAAAGGATTTGCAAGAGGAACTATTATAGGAGGCAATATTGGTTCTTTTGCCTTATTGCAAGGAACTGAATACCAGCCATCTTTTAAAGATACAATTTTATTTTTAGAAGATAATTACCCTATGACTATAGGAGAGTTGGATAGGCAATTATGCTCATTGATCCTTCAAAAAGGCTTTAAGCAAGTGAAAGGAATAGTTTTTGGACGGTTTCAAGTGGAATCCAAAATATTATTTGATCAGATTAAAGCTGTAATTGCTTCAAAAGCAACATTATCAACACTTCCAATTATTGCTAATGTAGACTTTGGACACACACTTCCATTATGCACATTCCCTATAGGAGGAACTGCTAGTATTGACTCGAGCATGAACCATATCAACTTAAAAATACTTAACGAGTAATTTTATGGGATGATAAGTCGTGTCAATTTTAGATCTTATAGCCAAGTACATTTTTGCGTCGATTTATAATTTATCTATAAGATTAGCAATTAAATAGTCGCTAAGCACGCTAAAGTGCGAAGACTTTAGTTCATTCCAGACAATCAAAAATTCTGAACACTTCAATCACTCCTAAAGTCTTTTGTTTTTCTTTCTCTCATCTATTTAATTTTACTCGTTATTTATAGCCTTAAACTTTCGAGACATTTTTTTTGTCAATCATACCAATTTGTCCTCATACATTGGCTTAGCCTCTATTGAATTCGATCTTATTCCTTTCGAAGGTTTGCTAATCTCTTCCATATGTAACTCGTTTTGCATAAAGTGGGTTAGGAAAACATTGAGGGTTTCACAAGGTTTGAATATGCTATTGCTCTTTTGAATCTAATCGATGGAGTTATTATGCCTTATAAGCCTATTTTGGGAACGCTAGGATATGTATTGTCACCTGACCATAAGAGCGTTTTACTCGTGCATCGCAATGCACGCAAAGGTGACTATCACCATGGCAAGTACAATGGCCTTGGTGGCAAAATGGAGTCTAACGAAGATGTGGTGACATGTATGCAGCGCGAGATAAGAGAAGAAGCTGGTATTGAATGCACTCAAATGAAATTGCGCGGCACGATTAATTGGACGGGCTTTGGTCCAGCTGGTGAAGATTGGTTTGGCTTTATCTTTCTCATTGAAAGCTTTACGGGTACACCTTATAAGCAAAACAATGAGGGGGTTTTGGAATGGGTGCCTTTGGAAATAATGGAGGAATTGCCTATGTGGAAAGGTGACCGCTATTTTTTGCCACTGGTATTTGATGGCGATCCTCGTACTTTTCACGGATATATGCCTTACAAAAATAGCGATCCTTTGAATTGGACATTTATCAGACAATAG